>JALOKU010000019.1 GCA_025456345.1 Vicinamibacterales bacterium
GCGAAGGCGGCATGAACGGCATGTTCAGCGAGATGACCTACTTCAACGGCGTGCAGGAGAAGGTCGAGGACATGGTCAAGTTCATGGACAAGTGGGGCGGGCCCGAGACCTACCCGCACATGGCGGCTGGCTGGGCGGTCGCCCTCGACAGCCCGTTCGGCTGGATGAAGCAGGTCCCCTCGGACTTCGGCGGCACGCGCAACGGGATGGTGGTCTCCTGGCCGAAGGGCATCAAGGCGAAGAACGAGATCCGCTCGCAGTTCGGGCACGTGATCGACGTGGCGCCGACGATCCTCGAGGCGGCCACCCTGCCGGAACCCAAGTCGGTCAACGGCGTGCCGCAGATCCCCATGGCGGGAACGAGCCTCGCTTACAGCTTCGAAGACGCCAAGGCCAAGGAGCGGCACACCACCCAGTACTTCGAGATCGCCGGCAACCGGGCGATCTACCACGACGGCTGGTACGCGCGCACCATCCACAAGGCGCCGTGGGAGCAGAAGCCGCGCCGGACGCTGCAGGACAACTCGGCCTGGCAGCTCTACGACGTGCGTTCGGACTTCAGCCTGGCCACCGACGTGGCGGCCCAGAACCCGACGAAGCTGGCGGAGATGCAGGCGCTCTTCCTCAAGGAGGCCGCCAAGTACGGCGTGCTGCCCATCGATGACCGCGTCTTCGAGCGGCTGGATCCGAAGCTCGTCGGGCGGCCGGACATCATGGGCGGGCGCACGTCGCTGACGCTGGCGGAGGGCATGATCGGCATGGCGGAGGGCGTCTTCATCAACATCAAGAACCGGTCGAAGGTGATCACGGCCGAGATCGAGGTGCCGGCCGGCGGCGCCCATGGGACCGTCATCGCCCAGGCCGGGCGTTTCGGGGGCTGGTCGCTCTACGTGAAGAACGGCGTGCCGGCCTACGACTACAACTTCCTCGGCCTGCAACGCACGACCATCTCGGCCAAACAGAAACTCGCCCCCGGCAAGGCCGAACTGCGCTTCCAGTTCGACTACGACGGCGGCGGGCCGGGGAAGGGCGGCACGGGCACGCTGTTCGTGAACGGCCAGAAGGTGGCCGAGGGCCGGATTCCGGCCACCCAGTTCGGCATTTTCTCGGCGGACGAGACGGCCGACGTCGGCATCGACCTCGGCACGCCGGTGGTCGAAGCCATCGGCGCCGAAGCGAAGTCGCGCTTCACCGGCCGGATCCCGAAGGTGACGGTCGAGATCAAGTAGGCCGCGCGCTCGGCTCGCGGGCTGAGCACTACGCCGCGGGCAAGGCCCTGCGGGAGTCCTGCCCACGGCAGTCACATGCGGCCTGGAAGCCTCCCTCGGACCGGCGGGACGCGGTCGAACTGGTTCTCGCGTCGGAAAAGGGACGCATGGAGAACCTGCTCCCGCTCCGCCATGGGCGCATGGTCAAGTCCGCGTTCACGTTCTATCGCGGCGCGGCCCTGACGATGGCGGCCGACCTGGCGACGACGCCGACCACTGGAATCCGGGTCCAGTGCTGCGGGGACGCTCACCTGTGCAACTTCGGCGGCTTTGCCACCCCAGAGCGGCGGATTATCTTTTCCATCAACGACCTCGACGAGACGCTCCCGGCGCCCTGGGAGTGGGACATCAAGCGCCTGGCCGCAAGCTTCGTCGTGGCCTGCCGGGACAACGGCTTGAGCGAAGCCGTGGCCAGGGACGCGGCGATGACCTGCGCCCGCAGCTACCGCGAGTCGATGACCGAGTTCAGCCAGTTGAAGTCGCTGGAGTTGTGGTACCGGTCGCTGTCGGCTGAGGAGCTGCTTCAGGGCCTGCCGCCGAGGTTCCGGAAGCGGATCGTCAAGCGCATCGAGAAGGAACAGGCGAAGAGCCGCGGCGATGAGATGTTCCCGAAGCTGGCGGAGACGCGGGGGAACATCCACGTGATCAAGGACCAGCTCCCGACCATCTTCCACGCCGAGGGTCATGCCCCGGGTGAGGTCCAGCAGGGCGTGCGGGACGCCCTCGCCGCCTACCATGAGACGCTGCCCGCGGCCTACCAGGCCTTGCTGGACCGCTACGAGCTCCAGGACGCCGCGATCAAGGTCGTCGGGGTCGGCAGCGTCGGGACCGTGTGCTGGGTACTGCTCTTCACCGCCGGGGACGACGACCCCCTCTTCCTCCAAGTCAAGGAAGCGCGCGCCTCGGTGCTGGAGCCGTACGCCGGAGAGACCGTCTTCCCGAACCACGGCCAGCGCATCGTGGACGGCTACCGGCGCATGCAGCCCGCCAGCGACATGTTCCTTGGCTGGAGCCGGGGGCCCAAGCGCGACTTCTTCGTCCGCCAGCTGAGAGACATGAAACTGGGCCCCATGGTGGAGATCTTCGGCCAGATCGAGATGGAGTTCTTCGCGACCTGGTGCGGAAAGGCGCTTGCCCTCTCCCATGCCCGATCCGGGAACTCGGCCATGATCAGCGGCTACATGGGCAAGAGCGACGTCATGGACAGGGCCCTCGCGGCCTTCTCGGTGGCGTACGCCGACCAGAACGAGAAGGACCACGCGGCCCTCGCGCGCGCAGTTCGCAAGGGAGAAGTCATGGCCGCATTCGAGGAGGATCGGTGACGAGTTGGCGCACACCGCACGACCGCATCGCGCGGGTGGGCTGCCGGGGCGTGGGATGGCTCTGCCTGCTGCTGCTCGCTTCGCCGGTTTCGGCGCAGGATCTCGATCCCAGGGCCTATGCCCACGTTCCTGTGAACGGCACGTTTCTCGTCTGGGGCTTCGCGGTGTCGCACGGTGGCGTCGTGTCGGACCCGACGCTGCCCGTCACGGACCTCAACGCTACCGTCGAGACACCCTCGATCGGCGTCGCACGCTCATTCGACATGTTCGGCAAGACGGCCCAGGCGTTCGGTGCGCTGCCCTATTCCTGGGCGCAGGCCTCGGGCAAGGTATTTGGGGAGGGGCGGGAGATCACCCGCGCCGGCCTCTCCGACGCGCGGTTCCGCCTCTCGGTGCTGCTCCGGGGCGCCCCGGCCGCCTCGGTCGGTCAGCTCGCCAGGGCTCCGCGCCGGACCATCCTGGGGACCAGCCTGACCGTCGTCGCACCGACTGGCCAGGTCTTTCACGAACGGTTGATCAATCTCGGCACCAACCGCTGGGCGTTCAAGTCGGAGTTCGCCGTCTCGCATCCGATGGGACAAAGATGGCTGCTTGATGTGTACTCCGCGCTCTGGTTGTTCACGGCCAACGACTCGTACTACCCGGGCACCCTGACTCGCACGCAGGAACCCATGGGGGCCTTCCAGGCGCACCTGAGCTACAACTTCACGCGTCTGCTCTGGGCGGCCTTCGACGCCACGTACTACGTCGGAGGCCGGTCGACCGTCGATGGCATCGTAAACAACGATCGGCAGTCCAACTCGCGGGTGGGGGCGACAATCGCCTTTCCGGTCGGCCGACGGCACTCGATCAAACTGGCGGTGAGCAAAGGCGCCATCGTGCGCTACGGGGCCGACTTCAGCACCTTCTCCTTCGGGTGGCAGACGGCCTGGGTCTCGCGGCCCGCGCCCGCCAAGTAGGCGTCTGCGGACGACAATTCCGACGTGCGGGCATCCGTGATGGATGCGCAACTGGCAGACTCGCGGACCGGCCTGACCAAGGTCCGCACCCGCGTCGACACCGGGTTCGGAGCTTGCGAGGTCTATCGGCCGTCCGCCGCGACTCGGAATCCCCGGCGGTGAATCTCGCCGTAGGGGCCGCGAAGCGCAGCGTGCAGGAAGAACGCGGGAAGATCCCAACCGCCCCCGCGGAGCGTGTGATAGGGGCTTCCCCCGCCTTCCCAGGCGCTCCCGTCAGTCGGCGCGCCTTTGTAGTCGTCATGCCAGGTGTCCTCGGTCCACTCCGGCACGTTGCCGAACATGTCGTAGAGCCCGAAGGCGTTCGGTTGCTTCAAGCCGACCGGGTGCGTCGTGCCGCCTGAGTTCTCCCTGATCCACGCGACCGCCTCCGCCGGGCCGTACGGGTCCTCCGCGGTGCGCGCGCGGCACGCGTACTCCCACTCGGCCTCGCTCGGGAGGCGGTACCTCCAGCCTGGCTCGCGCTCGTTCAGCTTCCGGACAAAGGCCTGCGCGTCGTCCCAGCTGACCATCTCCACAGGAGCGTCCAGGCCTCCCTTCTTGAAGTGCGACGGATTGTTCCCCATCATGGCCTGCCACTGCGCCTGGGTGACCTCGGTAACGCCCATCAAGAACGACCGGACAGAGACCCGGTGGACAGGCGCCTCGCCTGGGCCCACCGTGGAACCCATGTCGAAACTGCCGCCGGGGATCTCGACGAGCCGCATGCCGGCGGTGTTGCGGATTTCTTTCGGCCGCGATTGAGCATCGCCTGACGGCCCGGCCGAACCGTCGAGAAGCGTCACGAGCGCCAGCGGGAGGATCCAGAACACAGGCATCGTCATGGCGAGCTCTCCTCGATGCATCCCGCCGCCTCGCTCGGCCGGGCGCACGCGGCGAACAGGAAGAGACAGAGGACCGAGACCAGATAGTAGTAATTGCAGAACGCCTGGCTACCGAAGAGGAAGATCGAGAACGTCGTCAGCGTCACCGCGAACAGGTATCCCAGCAGCCCGAGCGGCAGAAAACGGCGATAGGTACAAAGAGCGACAGCGAGTCCGACGAGGCCCGCCAGCCACTTCCCCGCCGTGAAACCGAAGAGACGATGCAGCAGAGAGACAATGGTCAGGCCGTCCGGCCGGAAGGGGGTCTCGAGCTGGAACTTGACCGCGTAGGTCAAGAAACTCGGCGGGTCCCACACGAGAAACGGCACGCTCGTCAGGATCCCGGTCACGGCCGCTACGGCCAGCGCCTTCCCCCGCCGCTCGATCATGAACAGGTGGAGGACGAAATAGACGAGATATTGCTTGAGCGACAGCATGTAACCGTAGGCAGCGGCAGCCCCGAGGCTCGCCGTCCGGCGGGCACGCAGCCACAGGAACAGCGCGAACGCGCCGGCGATGAACGGTTCTGTCCACCCCTGCTCGATCACGAACAGGCCTCTCGGATGGAACAGGAACAGCAGGACGGCGAGCATCGCCACGCGGCGCCCCGGCCCCGCGACGCGGCACAAGGCGAAGGCCACGACAGCTTCGGCCGCAATGCAGGCGTAGCGGAAGTCCCCCGCCAGGGCGTACGCAACGGTTTGCAGGTACAGATTGGCCGGCAGGTACGCGTATCCCAGGAGACGGTAGCCGTAGTCCTGCGTGCCTCGATACACGTCGGACACCGGCACCGTGTAGGGGTTCAATCCCGCCAGCAGGTGCTGCGCGGACTCCTGAAACTCCACGAACACGTCGATGACCGGCGCCGGCGACGCCCACAGCATTCCCAGCCTCAGTCCAAACCCGGCCACGACAGCCGCGACGAAGACGGTCCGGCGCGCCGACGAGTGCGACCTGCGGCGAAGGAAGGCGGCCCACACGCCGCCGGCAAGGACCAGACTCACGAGAGCCAGGGCCACGCGATAGTACGGTCCTTGAAGGTGTTCGCCGGGCGGGGTCGCGAGACCGAGGGCGAGGAACAGCAGGAGGGCGACAGCCAGCACGCGCTCCCAGTCCCAGAGGCCGGAGCCCGCCTCGTCACCCACGATCGAGACCGGGCGCTGTCCGGCCCCGGACCCGGCCTGTCGAAGCGTTTCTGCAGCAAGGAGGACCAGGGCGGCGAAGGCAGAGAGCAGGAGGAAGATGGCCAGGTGCGTGTACCGTCCGTTGCCCGACACCAGGGCCCCGGCTATCGCCACGATGGCGAACGCCCCCGCGGCGGGCCCGGCCGGCCCGCGTGAGCCGCGCGCGGAACCTGACCGCGGACCGTGATCCGCCGACGGATTCGAGCCACGACCGCTCTGCTGCTGCCTCATCACGACCCGCCGAGTATTAAACACCGGATCCAGCTCGCGCGACCCTCGAATGTGCGACACTATGACGCTGGCAAGGAGAACTCATCATGAGAGCGTTCCGTTTCGTCGTGCTCGGCCTCGTCGTCGTGCTCTCCATCGGCATCGCTGCCGAAGAGGGCATGTGGATGCCCCAGCAGATCCCCGCCCTCGCCGCGAAGCTGCGCGCCCTGGGGTTCGCGGGTGATCCGAAGTCGTTCGCGGATCTGACCGGCCAGCCGATGGGGGCCATCGTCTCGCTCGGAGGCTGCACGGCGTCGTTCGTGTCGCCGGACGGCCTTATCGTCACCAATCACCACTGTGTGACCGGGGGGTTGCAGTTCAACTCGACCCCGCAGCGCAACCTGCTGAAGGACGGCTTCTTCGCGCCCACCTTGGCCGATGAGGTGTCGAACGGCCCAGGGTCGCGCGTGTTCGTCACAACCTCCGTCGTCGAGGCGACCGCGGAGATCGTGGGCGGCATCGATCCCAAAGCCTCCGACCGCGAGCGCTTTGACACAATCGACCGCCGGGTGAAGGCGCGCGTCGCCGCGTGCGAGAAGGACGGGTCGCGGTGCACGGTCGCGTCGTTCTTCGAGGGCCGGCAGTTCTTCGAAATCAAGCAGCTCGAGATCAAGGACGTCCGCCTGGTCTACGCGCCGGCGGAGGGCATCGGCGTGTTCGGCGGCGAGACGGACAACTGGCGGTGGCCGCGGCACACGGGCGACTGGAGCTACCTGCGCGCCTACGTCGGCAAGGACGGCAAGCCGGCGGCCTACGACAAGGCCAACGTGCCCTACCGGCCCAAGCGTTGGCTGAAGGTAGCGGCCTCGGGCGTCAAGCCCGATGATCTGGTGTTCGTGGTCGGCTACCCCGGACGCACGCAGCGGCACCAGACGTACGCCGAAGTGAGAGAGACGGTCGAGTGGGCGCTCCCCCGTTCCATCCGCCTGTCCGAGGAACAGCTCGCCTTGATCGACACCTTGGCGAAGGAGAACCCCGCGCTCGCCATCAAGCTGGCCGGCCGGGTGCAGGGCCTGAACAACGGCCTCACGAACTCGCGTGGCGTGCTCGAGGGCATGGCCAAAGGCGGTGCGCTCGCCAAGAAGCAGGCGCGCGAGCAGGATCTCGCGGCGTGGATCGCCGCGTCGCCGGCGCGCCAGGAGAAGTACGGCCAGGCCCTGTCGGCGTTGCAGGCGCTCCAGGCCCAGGGCGAGTCGACGCGCGAGCGCAACGCCGCGCTCGGCCTGCTGTCCTCCGCATCGTCGTATCTCGCCGCGGCTCAGACGTTGTACCGGCTGTCGATGCAGCGCCCGAAAGACGACGTCGCCAGGGACCCTGGCTTCCAGGAGCGTGACTGGAGCCGGATCCGCGAAGGCCAGGATCGCTTGCAGCGCACGATCGATCCCGCCGCGGATCGGGCGCTGCTCCGTTGGGCGCTCGACAAGGCGGTGGCGTTGCCCGCCGGCCAGCGCATCGAGCCGCTGGACCGTCTGGTTGGACTCACGCCGGGCATGGACAAGGCGGCGGCTGGGGCCGCCATCGAGAAGTACCTCGACAGCCTCTACGCGGGCACGAAACTGGCAGATCGCGACGTCCGGCTGGCGTACATCGACAAGAGCACGGCGGAGCTGACGGCCTCGGGCGACACGTTCATCGCGCTGGCCGCCGCCCTGGAACCGCTGGCCGAGGCGAACCGCGAGGCGGCGAAGACCCGCGCCGGCGCGTACGCGCGGATCCGGCCCGTCTACATGGAGGCGCTGCTCGAACACGCCGGCGGCCTGCTCGCGCCCGACGCGAACAGCACCTTGCGCGTGACGTACGGCCAGGTGAAGGGCGTGAGCCCGCGCGACGGCCTCTTCTACAAGCCGCAGACGACGCTGCAGGGCATCGTCGAGAAGCACACCGGCAGCGGCGAGTTCGACGCCCCGCAGAAGCAGCTCGACGCGATCAAGGCGCTCCGCGCCGGCAAGACCACGCCGTTCTTCGACAAGGGTGTCAACGACGTGCCCGTGAACTTCCTCTCCACCGTCGACACGACCGGTGGCAACTCGGGCTCGCCGACGCTGAACGCAAAGGGCGAGCTGGTGGGCCTCCTCTTCGACGGGACGTACGAGTCGGTGTCATCCGACTACCTCTTCGACAGCGTCAAAACGAGGTCGATCCACGTCGACAGCCGCTACATGCTGTGGACGATGGCCGAGGTGGACGGTGCCAGGCGGCTCCTCGACGAGATGGGCGTGTCGTTGAACCCCCCGGCAGCCGCCAAGGCGCCCGCGAAGCCGGCGGCGCCGGCCAAGGCGCCGACACCTCTCCGGTGACCGGCGTGCGGCTACGCGCGTCGTTCGCGTATGCCGAATTCCGGGTCGAGTCTCAGTGTCTGCGGACCAGCTCTCGCGCGACTTGCTGGCCCGTTTCGACGGCGGCGTCGGTTTCGAAGAAGCCGTCTCCTGACGATGGCCAGCCGATGCGAGCGTAAGCGGACGCGAGCTGGGCATCACTGCGAACCTCGGGCATGCCGGCGATTTCGACGGCATGCCTCAGTTCGTGCCCCAGCGTCGCCATGAGTCGTGGCGTAGCGGCGGGAATCCTGAGCGATACACGTACGTACCGAACCGCGGGCGTCGAGGCCGCCACACGCGTATGGCCGTTGAACGGTCCCGCGATACGACCTGTGACGATGTTCACGACCAGGTCGCTCCGCTCGAGTTGCGCGATGAGGCGGGCGACGGTTTCCGATTCCACGGCGGCCCGGCGCAGCACTTCCGCCGCGAGCGGATCCGAGGCGCGAACACGGTGGACCACCGCCGCAAGCGGCGCGACGGACTCGCTGGCGGAGGGCTGCGCAGAGGCTATCCCGGCTGTCAGGGCCATGGATCCCACCAGGCCCCACCAGGCCACGCCAGGCATCGCAGCAACCCCGCGCATGGCGGCAATCTGCGACGATCAGCCGGCGTATGAAATGGAGCGGGAATCCAGCGCGGATGAAACGCACCTAACCAGGCAATTGACTGGCGGCGCTGAGCTTACGGGTTCGTGTCTCCGGGGGATTCAGTCGGCGAGGGTGCCTGGCGGGCGCCCCCGCCGAGTTCCGATCACAGCGCCCGCGCGCAGCAGGTCGGGGCTACTCCCGGTCGTCGACCGGTGCGGTCCCAGTCAGGCCGAACGAGATGCGGACAAAGAACGGCACGGTTCCAAACCTGAGTTCGTCGCCATCTTTGAGCGGACATGCCGTCCCGAGCCTCTCACCATTCACGAACGTGCCGTTCCGGCTGCCGACGTCCTCGATGGTGACATGTCCGTCGCGCACTACGATGCGCGCGTGGTGGCGCGAGATGACCGCCGAGTCGATCCACAGCGAGGCGTCCGGATCGCGGCCGACGCTGTGCCCGCCCTCGGTGAGGACGATGGTCCTCCCGTCCGTCACCAGACGGACGAACGCGGCGGCGGGTCGAGCAGGCGCCCCGGGTGCGGCCGGTGATCGAGGAGTCCCGGCCGTTACCCACTCGACGGCGGCGATGAAGCGGTACCCGCGGCGTTCGAGCGTTTCAACGAACCGCGGACGCTCAGCCGAGTCGCCCAGGGCCGCCCGGATCTTCGCGATCGCGTTGTTCAGGCCCTGTTCGAAGTCGACGAACACCGGGCCCGACCAGAGCCGCTGCTTGAGTTCGTCGCGGGTGACCAGGTCGCCCTCGTGCTCGAGGAGCATCGCGAGGATCTGAAACGGCTGTTCCTGCAGGTGAACGCGGACACCCCGCTTTCGCAACTCGCCGGTGCGCGGATCGAGATCAAAGACACTGAAGCGGGCGATGCGGGCCGCCGGATCAGGCGCGGTCACGGGCATGCTCATTGGGCATCGTCTCTACTTCTGAGCTGGCGCCTTCGCCTTCAGCTCCTCGACCCAGTTCATGACGAGGTTGACGTGGGTCACCACGGGTCTGGATGGAGGCTTCGGTGTCTGGACCGCGTAGAACCGCTGACCGTCTGGTGCGACGTCGAAGCAACGCACCGGCGCACAGGAGAACTGGAGCACACGTGGGTCGAACGCGAAGAGCCGCCTGGGCTGGCCGATCGCGAGCGGGGACCCTGGCTTGAGCGTGACGGCCATCATCTCGTAGGCGACGGGGGGGCCCGTTACGCGCCTGATGTACACCAGCTCCCGCCCGCCCGAATGCCACGCCGGACTGTAACCCCCGTCGATCGAGACCTGTTGCTCAGGGCCGGGACCTGGATACGAGCGGATGTACACTTCGTCGCGGCCAGAGACTTTCGACCCGTAGGCGAGCCAACGGCCGTCAGGCGAGAAAGCGGGCCACAACTCGCCGTGCGGTAGCTGGAGCAGCGGGTCTACACGCGCCCGCCCCTCCTGGAGCGTAGCGATGACGATGTCGCCGAAGCTCCGCGTCAGCGCAGCCAGGTGCCGGCCGTCAGGCGTGAATGAGGAGGGAAAGATCCGACCTGGCGCAAGGACTTGCGGCGGGGAGCTGCCGTCGGCCGGTTGCGACACGAGCGATCGCCGGCGGCCCGCGGCCCAGGAGTACACCAGGTGCTCCCCATCGGGCGACCAGACCGGCGCATACATCTCGTCGCCGCTGGCCAGCGGCGTCAACGACCCGCGGCCCAAGTCGTAGAGCCACGGGCCGATCTCGGTGGGCATGAGCACCGACACGGCCAGGCGCCGGCCGTCCGGAGAGAGCCGCACCTCATCGCTGTACTGCCGCGCGGGGGCCGGAAGCGGTGACACGCGCCCGCTCCGGTCCACGGTCACCAACTGCGTCCCCCGCGTCTGCCAGCCCGGGCCGGGAATCCACGCGAGAGAACCTGTCGCTGAGACGGCAAACTGTCCCGCACCGGTGCAGTCCCCGGCGTGGCCACCGTTGAGGGCTTGCGCGATCGTCTCGAGGAGGGCCACCGGCGTGCCTCGGATCTCGAGCCGTTCGGCGTCGAATGGCACGGCGAACAGCGTCCCGCGGCGCAGGAACAGCAGATGCCCGGTGGCGACGTAGCGGGCATCGCTCGCGTCCCTCAGCAGGACCTTATGATCCCCGGTCGCCAGCGTGAAGGCGACCACTTCCTCGTCGCCCCACGAGTACTGCCGTGACCGCACGGTGTAGAGGATCGCGCGCCCGCCCGGGAGCGGCCAAGGCAGACTGTGCTTGGCATCCGACTCCCCGCCCGTCGACACCACCGACGGCGCCCCGTCGGCCGCGGGGATCTGCCAGATGGCCCCTTCAGGCTCGGTGCCGAAGTAAAGGCGGCCGCGGTCATCCCAGGCAATCCCCCGAGGCGGCCATCGATGGCCCGGCGCCAACTCCATCGCCGGGCCGCCGTCGGCTGAGACCTTCCAGATTGACGCTTTCGCCCAGAACGCCACCCATTTCCCGTCCGCGGACACCGCCGGCGCCTGCGCGCCCTCAGTGTTGGCAAGCCGGCGTGCCTCGGCGGCATCAAGCCGCCGTACGTACAGCTGGCGCACGCCGCTCTGGCGGCCGACGAAAACGAGCGCCTGCCCGTCCGGAGTCCAGGCGAACGCCGTGCGGGACCCGCCTGGCGTGGGGAGCCAGAAAGCATTCACCCCGCCCGCGTTCAGTTCCTCGGCTGGCCCCACGTCGAGACTCAGGCGGCTCAGAGCCCCGCGCGCTGTCGGCGGATACGTCAGCCACGTCGCGCCCGCGCCGGCGAGCGCCATCGACAGCCCCAGGGCGGCCAGTCCTGCCACCCGCCGTCCGCGTCCGCGCGTTGCGCCCACGCCGGCCCCCGAGCCCGAGCCGCCGTTCGATTCCCGCAGCCAGCGCAACTCGTCGGCCAAGTCGTTTGCGCTCTGCCACCGCGCCTCGGGGTCCTTCGACAGGCAGCGCCGCACGAGGTGATCGAGCGCGGGCGACGCCTTCGGCTGTAACGAGCTGGCGGGCGGCGGATCGTGTTCGAGGATCGAGGCCAACACCTTGGCGGGGCTGCCGCCTTCGAACGCGCGCGTGCCGGTCAGCATCTCGAAGAACACGGCTCCAAAGGCGAAGATGTCCGTGCGCGGATCGGCAGCCGTCCCCTGCACCTGCTCCGGGGCCATGTACGGCACGGTGCCGAGTATCGTTCCCGGGCCGCTCACGGCCGCCGTGTCGTTGGTTACCTCCGCCGGCCCGATCAGCCGCGCGAGGCCGAAGTCGAGCAGTTTCACGCCGGACTTCGTGATCATCACGTTGTCCGGCTTCAGGTCGCGGTGGACGATGCCCTGGCGATGTGCCGCCGCCAGTGCATCCGCAATCTGCACGGAGAAGTCCATCGCCTGGTCCACGGGCAGGCGCCCCTTGCGACGCAGCACGTCTGACAGGCTCTGCCCGTCGAGATACTCGAGGACGAGGTAGTGGACGGGACCGGTCGCTTGGGGTTGGGCGCCCGAGACCGAGTTCTCCGGCACGGACGGCGTGCTCTCGCCCACGTCGAACAGCGCGCAGATGTGCGCGTGGTTGAGCGCCGACACCGCGCGCGCCTCCTGCTCGAAGCGCTGGCGGCGTGACGGGTCCGAGGCGAAGCCTGGCGGCAGGACCTTGATGGCGACGGCTCGGCCCAGGCGCGTGTCGCGCGCCTTATACACCTCGCCCATGCCGCCCGCCCCGAGCGGAGCTTCGATCTCGTACGGCCCCAGGCGGACACCGGCAGCGACGGTCATCGCCCTTCACACGCTCCGTTGGGCAGTCGTCCGTAAACGCCACGATTCTACTGCAATCGAGGCGGACCGCCTCAACGGACTCCGTTTTCGTGTATCCGACTCGACACAAGAGGCCGGCCGCGCAGCCTGGCAAGACGGCGGCCGGCGGAGGAGCTTCCACGCGGACCGACAGGCTCGAGGCCAAGCAGTCGCCGAGATCGTCATCACGGGAGCGCCCAGTGTAGAATGTCAGCCATGGCCGTTTCCCGCATCAGTAAGGAAGACCTCACACTGCGGCTCGAAGGAGATGAGGCGGGCCGTCCCGCCCTCGCCGACGTCCGGCGGAAGTACGCCTGGGACCACAGCACGCTGAAGCTGCCCGGCGCGCTGCGCCTGGATCCCAGGGCCCCGTCGACGGCGGGCCTGTCGAAGGAACGCGACCTCGTCGTGTACGACTCCGACCCGGACGAGATCACCGCCGTCGAGGTCGCCGCCGGACTGGCCGCGGCCGGATTCCGCGTCCACGTCCTGACGGGCGGCCTGGCCGGGTGGATCGCGGCAAACCTGCCGGCGGAGACCAAGGACGCCGTCCGCGCCGTGCCGCCTCCCGCCGCGCCGGCGCCCGCGCCAACCGCGCCGGCCGTCGAAACGGCCGCGGCGAAGGCATAGCCCCGGTGGCTGTGCCCTCGCCGCGGGAGTAATGGTGTTCATCCCCGTGCGCGCGTTCCTGCTCGCCGCCTCGGCCGCTGCGGTGTTCGCCGCGCCGCCGCAGGGCGCCCCTGCACCGACGCCAGCCGAACTGGCCCGGGCGATCCAGAAGAAGTACGACACCGTCAGGGACTTCTCCGCGTCGTTCGAGCATCGCTATCGCGGCGGCGTTCTGCGCAAGGAGGCCGTCGAGCGCGGCACGATGCAGGTCATGAAGCCGTCGCGCATGCGCTGGACGTACGAGTCCCCCGAGCGCAAGGTGTTCGTCGCCGACGGCACGCAGTTCTACTCGTACATCCCCGAGGACAGACAGGTCATCGTGGCGCCCATCCCGCCGGAGGCCGAGGCCACCACACCGGCGCTGTTCCTCTCGGGGCATGGCAGTCTCCCGCAGGACTTCGAGGCGTCGTTTCCCGCCGATCCGGATCCGGCACCCGGAACGTACTCCCTCAAGCTGGTGCCCCACCGCCGGGAAGCCGAGTACGACTGGCTGATCCTCGTGGTGGATCGCGGCACGTACCGCCTGCGCAAGCTCATCACGGCCGACGCGCAGGGCGGGCAGTCAACCTTCACCTTTTCGGACCTCCGCGAGAATGTGGGGATCCCGGCGAGCGCGTTCCGGTTTACGATCCCCCGGGGCGTTGATGTGGTGACCCATGGACAAGATCGCCGATAGGTCGTGGCGCCGGATCCGGCCCGGGCGCTGGTGCCTGTGCGCGGTGGCCCTGGCCGCCGCCGGGCTCGCCGGCTGTGCCACAGGCGGCGCCAAGGGCCAGGGGCAGCAGGCGGAACGCCTGGAGGACTGGGACCAGGCGGTGGTCGAATACTCCGCCGCCGTGCGCGAGAACCCGCGGGACAAGAACGCGCGCCTGGATCTCGAGCGGGCCAAGCTGCGGGCCACGCAGATCCACGTGGTGAACGGGCGCCGGCTGGCCTCGGTCGGCAAGGTCGACGAGGCCCTCGTGGAGTACCAGATCGCGTCGCAGCTCTCCCCGGCCAGCACGGAGATCGACGACGCGCTGCGAAGTCTCAAGACCGCGCTGCGCGCCCGCGTCGCGGTAGCCCAGGACGGCAAGACGCAGCTGCAGTCGCTCATCGAGCGCACGCGCGACCTGCCGCCGCTCGGGCTCGATCTGCCGGCCGACGCGAAGATGCCTGATTCGCTCGTCTTCCGCGACGCCAGTTCGCGCGACGTGTTCACGGCGCTGGCGCGCTTCGCGGGGGTCAGCATCGTCTTCGACCCGGCGTTCCGCGACGCCCCCCTCTCGATCGATTTGCGCAATTCGACGCTGGAGCAGGCGCTGGCCTCGGTGGCGGGAAGCACGCGGAGCTTCTATCGCATTACGGCGCCGCGCACGATCACAATCGTGCCCGACACCCCGGCCAAACGGCGGGAGTACGAGGAGGAAGTGGTCCGCACCTTCTACCTGTCGAATGCGGACCTCAAGGAGACGATCGACCTGCTCCGGATCGTCATCGACGCCCGGAGAATCTCCTCGGTCGCCGGCACCAATGCGATCGCGCTCAAGGACACCCCGGAGCGGGTGGCGGCGGCCGGCAAGCTCATTGCCGCCATCGACAAGGCCCGCCCCGAGGTGGTCATCGACGTGGAGGTCATGGAAGTCAACCGGGGCCGACTCAAGGAATACGGCATCCAGATCGCGTCCCCGGGATCGCCCGGCCTCGACGGCGCGGTCGCCATCAACCGGCCGGCGGGCATCACCGTTCGCGACCTGCAGACGCTGACCTCCGCCGACGTCTTCCTGACGAGTTTCCCGGCGCTCTTCTACCGGCTGCTCAAGTCCGACTCGAATTCCCGCGTGCTGGCCAACCCGCAGCTGCGCGCGATCGAGGGCACCGCGGCCCAGGCCAGGTTCGGCGAGCGCGTGCCAGTCCCGAGCACGGTCTTCCAGCCGATCGCCACCGGCGGTGTGAACCAGCAGCCGGTCACGTCGTACGTGTACGAGAACATCGGCGTCAACATCGACATCACGCCGCGCACGCACCACAACGACGATGTCTCGCTGGCGCTCAAGGTGGAAGTCAGCGCCATCTCGGGGGAAGGCTACGGGGGGCTGCCGACGTTCGGCAACCGGTCGGTCAACACGATCATCCGGCTGCGGGACGGCGAAACCAGCGTGCTGGCGGGACTCATCCGCGACGAGGAGCGGACGTCGCTCGAGGGGATCCCCGGCCTGAGCGACATCCCGTTCATCGGCCGCCTGTTCGCCCACAACAAGACCGAGCGCATCGAGTCGGACATCATCATCACGCTGACGCCGCACATCGTGCGCGTGCTCGACCTGACCGAGGTCGATCTCCGGCCGTTCCGCGTCGGGCGCGACACCGGCGGGCCCATCCTCGACCTGCTCGAGCCGCAACGAGACCAGCCGCCGGCCACGCAGCCGAAGCCCATCATCAAGCAATAGGGGCTGGGGGCTAGGGACTAGGCGCTAGGGGCTAGTGGGACACGGCTCTCGCCGCGTTGAAGCGAAGGCAGCGGGGCTGGTTCTCTGACTAGCGCCCAGCGCCTAGTCCCTAGCCCCTAAGGCTGCAGCGCAGCCAGGAGCCTGGCGTGGATCCCGCCGAATCCGCCGTTCGACATCGCCACGACGATGTCCCCCTCGCCAACTTCCCGCGCCAGCAGGTCGACGATGCGGCCGACGTCCGGTACGAATCGGGCCTTGCGCCCGGCCGACACGAGGTCGTTCACCAGGCGTTCCGGCGACAGGCGCTCGTCGGGCGGGAGCTCGGCGCGATAGACCTGCGCAATCACCACTTCATCGGCCGCCGCGAAGGATGCGGCAAACGCCTCCTGGAACACGCGGCGGCACGACGATGCGGACCGCGGCTCGAAGATGGCCCAGATCCGCGCACCCGGATGCGACGCCCGGACGGCCGCCAGCGTCTCGCGCACGGCCGTCGGGTGATGCGCGAAGTCGTCCAGGACGGTGACGCCGCGCGCCGACCCCACCGTCTCGAGGCGGCGTTTCACGCCGGAAAAGGCGCGCAGCCCCTCCCGCATGGTATCGGGAGAGACGCCCACCTCGGTGGCGATCGCCATCGCGGCCAGCGCGTTCTTCACGTTGTGCTCCCCCGCCATCGCCAGCGTGAAGATGCCGAGCGCCTCGCCGCGGTGCCGGGCGCGGAACGCAATCGCGTCTGCCGTCGAATCGAGATCGTACGCGAACCAGTCGGCGCCGCCGGCCAGCCCGAACGTCTCGACGCGCGACCGCGCGGCCGGCCCGAGCGCCGCGGCATCAGGGCTGTCGGCCCCGAGCAGCAGCAGGCCGTTTCGCGGCACCAGGTTGGCCAGGCGCCGGAACGCCAGCCGCACCGCCTCGAGGTCCTCGTAGATATCCGCGTGGTCGAACTCGATGTTGGCAACCACCGCAATGTCGGGCAGGTACTTCAGGAACTTCGCGGTCTTGTCGAAGAACGCGCTGTCGTACTCGTCGCCCTCGATGACGAAGTCCCGGCCGTGACCCAGGCGATAGCTGGCGCCCTGCCCGCCGAGGTTGGCGGCGATTCCGCCGACGAGCACGCTGGGGTCCAGGCCCGCGTGCGTCAGCAGCCACCCGGCCAGCGCGGTGGTGGTCGTCTTGCCGTGCGTGCCCGCAATCACAATCGACCGCGCGCCCCACAGAAAGTGCTCCCGCACGGCCTCTGGCAGCGAGCAGTAGCGGATCTTGCGGTCGAGTACCTCCTCTACTTCGGGGTTACCTCTCGAAATCGCATTCCCGACGATCACCAGGTCGAGGTCGGTGGTGATGTGCGCGGCGTTGTATCCGCTGAGAATCGGGATGCCCTCCCGCTCGAGAAAGGTGCTCATGGGCGGATAGACGTGCTCGTCGGAGCCACGCACCGCCATGCCCTTGCGTTTCAGCATCGCCGCCAGCGTGGCCATCGCGGTGCCGCAGATGCCGATGAGGTGAACTCGAGTCATCCAATCCTCGCCGCCTGTTGACTCAGGCGCTAGAGACTAGGCGCTGGGCGCTAGTCAACACGCGATGCCACGCTGCGACTCCGCTATTCACTGACCACGGCGGATTCCAGGATCTCCACCGACGGTGACGGGCCGGCGAGGACGCGGGCGCGCACGCCGAGCGGCAGCGTCAGCGCGGGGCCGGCGGTGTGTCCCGCCGGCAGACCGGCAACCACGGGCCTGGGGAAGCCGCCGAGCGCGTCGGTCACGACGCCACGTGCGGTCACCGAGGCGTCCGGCTCGTCGCATCCGGGGAATTCGCCGAAGACGATCGCGCCGGCCCGCGCGAGCACGCCGGCGAACCGCAGCTGCGTCAGCAGCCGATGGATGCGGTAGGGGCGCTCACCGACCTCTTCGAGGAACAGCACGCAACCCTCCGGCGGGTCGAATGCGTAGGGCGTGCCCATCGACGCCGCCAACTGCGTGAGGTTGCCGCCGAAGAGGGGCCCGGCCGCCTCGCCTGGCACCAGGGCTTCGAGCGCGGGCGCCGGAAGCGGGCCGAGCGGTTCGGCGCAACTGAGGGCGCGCACGAGCGTTGATGCGTCGTAGCCGGCAGGACCGCCGTCCAATCCAGCAGCCACGCAGGGGCCGTGCAGGGCGGCGACGCCGCACCGCGTCGTCAGGAACGCGAGCAGCGCGGTGATGTCGCTGTAGCCGACGAGCAGTTTCGGATGACGGCGTATCGCGTCGATCGAGAGGTACGGCAGCAGCTCGACGCTGCCATAGCCGCCGCGCGCCGCCACGACAGCCGCAATGGCAGGGTCTTCGAACGCCGCCATCAGCGCGCGGGCGCGCGCGGGCGCCTCGCCCGCGACGTACCCCCGCCGCTCGAATACCCCGGGCTCGAACACCGGTTCGAAGCCCAGCCGGCGCAGCTCCGCGACGCCGGCCTCGAACGCCTCGCCGGGGAACGGGCTCGCCGGCGCCACGAGCGCCACGCGATCGCCCGGCCGGACCGCGCACGGCTTCAGCAGCGGCCCGTCACGCATACTGGCGCATCTCCAGCGACAGCGCCTGGTGGGCTTCGCAACCGACAACCTCGCGCCAGGCCGCCGAGGGGCGCCCCGCGCGCGCCAGCGCCGCGGCGTAGCGGGCTTTGAGGCGGGCGTGACGGGCGACGGACGCCTCGACCTGCGCGAACGGCAGCGTGCCGTCTTCGAACGCGTGCACGAGCGCTTCGAGGGCCGCCGCCTGCGCGTCGTGGTGCGGCTCGCAGAGCAGCGCGCTGTCGTGGCCGGCGGCGATTGCCTTGACCGCCGCGGCCGGCAGGGCGTAGCGCGCCGAACAGCCTTTCATGCTCAGGTCATCGGTGAGGATGAGGTTGTCGAATCCGAGCCGCTCGCGCAGCAGGCCGGTCACGATCGCCCGGGACAGGCTGGCCGGCTCCTGATCGTCAAAGGCCGGCACGAGGACGTGCGCCACCATCACGCCGGCCACCGACCTCGCGATGGCGGCGCGGAACGGCACCCAGTCCACCGCCTCGAAGCGATCCGGCGGCAGGTCGAGCACGGGCAGATCGTGGTGGGAGTCGACCGAGGCGTCGCCATGGCCGGGAAAGTGCTTGCCGCAGGCGGCCAGGCCTTCGCCCTGCATCGCATCGACGATGACGGCTCCAAGACGGGCGACCAGGCCGGCGTCTTCCGCGAGCGCACGGTCGCCGATTGCGGGGTTCGCGGCGTTGGTCAGCACGTCGAGCACCGGCGCGAAATCGAACGTGATGCCCACCGATGCGAGCTCCCGGGCCATCGCCCTGGCAAACTTCGCGGCCAGCGCTTCGTCGCCGGCCCGTCCGAGCGAGGCCATCGCCGGCCACTCAGTGAATGGCCTCCTGAGCCGGGCCACCCTGCCGCCCTCCTGGTCCACCGCGACCCATGCCGGCATGGACTCGCAGAGGCGCGACGACTCGAAGGCCAACTCCGCCACCTGCTCCGGGCTTTCGACGTTGCGCTTGAACAGCACGATGCCGCCGAGGTCGAACTCGCGGGCGAGCGACCGTAGCTCCGGCGGAACCCGGAACCCGTCGAAGCCGAGCATGACGAGCTGGCCGAGCCGGCGGCGGAAACCAGAAGGAGACATACGAATGACATTATAATGAGCGCCATGGACCCTGTCGCAGAGATCAAGCGCCTTTACTACGCGACGACGCGGACCACCGTGCAGCGCGACCTCGAGAAGGCCGTTGCGCTGCTCAAGACGCTGAAGACCGAGGAGGAGCGCGAGCGCGCCTCGGTTTTCATGGACGGGCTGTCGCAAATGCGGTCCGAGTGGGGCGTGCGCCCGGCGAACACCTCCAGCCGGGTCACCGGGCGCGCGAAGCCGGACCGCCGGACGGCGCCGCCGGCGGGCGGCGGCAAGCCGAAGCGCTAGCCCCGCCGGCTTTGCCCGGCCTGGAGGAACTTGCGGGCGAGGATCTTCACGGGTTCCGCGATGTTCCGGTCCATCGACAGCGTCCGCACGTCCTTCTCGACCAGGCGGCTCACCAGCGCCATCGACACGGGAATCGGTGACTTCGGATTGAACGCCAGCGCGCGGACCACCGAGTAGCTCTTCGTCCAGGCCCGGGTCGCGCCGATCACGCGAAGCACGTCCTCCGACACGTTCGCCATCTTGGCGTAGGACTCGATCTCCCGCTCGTTCACCTTGGGGCTGCTGAGCACGGCCAGCGAGACGAGCTTGTTGGGATCGCGTATGAGGATCGTGCGCTCTTCGCGGGAACCGCGCATCGCGGCCTTGATTTTCTCCGACACGGTCAACAGCGACAGGCGCTGGAATGTAGCCAGCCGCTTGGTGTCGCCGGTCTCCGGCGCGGCTTCCTCATCGCTCTCGCCCTCGCCCGCCGGTGCGTCGAGCGCCGCCGCGTCGAGCATCGGGTCGTCCGACGCCGGGGCCTCCGACGGCACGGGCTCGATCCCTCGCCGCACGAAGAAGTCGAGAATCTCGTGCGCGACATCCGGCCGTCCGAGGAATCGCGCCAGATCGAGCTGCGGGATCGCGGCGATGGTGGCCTCGGCGGCGGCGCGGATGGCCGGGTCCGCATCTGCCGAGAGCAGCGCCAGCAGGCCGAGCTGTTCCTGAGCCCGCGGCGCCAGCAGGCCCTGGGCCGCCATCATCCGGATGTCCGCCGCGACTTCTCCCCTCCTGAAACAGTCGAGGAGCGGCGTGCGATACAGCGATTCCATGAGGGCTAGCGGAGGAAGGTCTCGTATCCGGACGCGGGAATCGTCGTCGTCACCACCTGCCCTGCCGCGCCGAGGGCGCGGGCAGGCTTCCCGTTCAAGGTGACCGAGAGCGCCGCGGCGTTGCCGACGGTCATCGTGATCGATCGCTGCACGGCAAACTCGAGGCGCTCGCCCGGGCCGGCCGTCCGGGACGGCGTGCGCGTCCCGTCCACGGTCACCGACAGCCAGCACGGGTCGGTCAGCGTCAACACCACCACCAGCGGCGCCTGCTGCGGCGCCGCCGCGGCGGGCGGCGCGGCGGTTGCAGGCGGCGCGGTCGGCGGCGCGGCGGCGTCCGGCGCTGCGTCCGGAAGGGCCGCCCCGGGCACCACCGACGGCGCGGGCACGGGAGCCGCCGGCTGGCTCTCGGGACGCGACGGGGCCTGCGCGGCCGTCGCGGCGGGGAGCGGCCGGGGCCCGTCGTCCCCCCCGGTCAGCAACCCCGGCCTGACCTTCGAGTAGTAGATGAAGGCGAAGATGGCCACCAGTACCGCGACACCCAGCAACCGCACCACGATTCTGAAGGCACGGCGCCGCTGCTCGAAACTCTCGGCCTCGACCGCGCTGGTCGTCGCCGGCATCTCGTCGGCACCCGATTCGTCCGGAAAGGCGGAGACGAAATTGGCCACGGCCAGGTCGGGGTCCAGGCCCACCTCGCGGGCGAAGGCCCGGACGAACGACCGCGAGAAGATCCCGCCCGGCAGCTTGCTCGGATCGTTGCGCTCGAGGGCCTCGAGCACCCGCGCGGAGATCTTCGTCGTGACGGCGAGTTCCTGCAGCGACACGCCTCGCTGCTCGCGCGCCTGGCGCAGGAACGTGCCGAAGTCGACCTGGCGGTCCTCAGCCATGGTCATCGCCAGTCTGGTGTGCGCTCGCTCTTCCCGTGACATCGAGCCTCATGTTAGGGAACCGCTCGGGCGGCTGTCAAACGCGCAGGCGTTGGAGGCCGTCACGCCGTCACTTGGTTCGCAGGCCGAACAGCGTGGCCAGTTCGGCCATGGCGGCCCACAGGTTGATGAGCCCGAGGCCCGACACCGCGCCGCGGACCAGATTGCTGCGCGTCGCCGTCTCGAGTGCCGGCCAGAGATCGAAGAAGTAGTTGCGATCCCAGAACGGCGACCAGGGCACCACCAGCAGGACCAGTCCCACTTCAACGAAGTACGCCAGGAAAAGCAGGCGGCTCAACACGCTCACGAGTCGCTCTTCCCGGGGCCGGCCAGGCCAGCCTCCCGGCGCGACAGGGAGGCGACACGGTCGGCGACGTCGCGGTAGCCCGGCGCCGCCGCCTGCAGCTCGATGAAGACCGCGAGGGCCCTGGCGGCTTCCTGCGAGAACTCCAGCAGGTCGCCGAGTTCGTAGAGGAGGCCGTGCGAGGCCTCGTGTGTCGGCGCCGGCGCCTCGACGGCGCGCTCCAGCCACTCGACCGCCTCGCCGTAGCGCCGCTGGTCGCGCGCGATGCGGGCCAGCATGGAGGCCGCCCGGAACCGGAACAGCGGATCCCGCGCGGCCGTCCTGAGGCACGCCGCGGCCTGGTCGACCTCGCCGCGGTTGAAGTGCTCGCTGGCCTGGTCGTACGCCAGCGCCGCGCCGGCGCCCTCCACGTCCCGCCCGCGTGCTTCCCGCAGGCCCACGAAGAACCCGTCGAGTCCGCCTGGATGCTCTCCTGCCGCCGGCCCGGCCGCCGGCGCGCGCGCCGGCGCCGCGGCGGCGCCAAGCAGATCGTCGAGCTCTCCGCTGAGATCGATTTCGAACACGTCGCGGTCTGCGGCGCCCGCCTCCGCTTCGGCGTGGACGGGAGCGGGGCCGGGCAGGACGGCGGATGCGGCCGCGCGGCCCCCGCCGGCCGCTGTCTCCGGCTCCGCCTCGGCGAGGAACGACTCCGGCGATGTCCTGCGCGCGTCCGGAGACGATGCCGACGGCACCGCCCATGGCGACGGCGCCGCTGGCAGATCCGCCTCCGACACGTCTTCGACGAGCAGCGCAGGAGGCGCCTTGACCTCGGCGAAGTCGCGGGGTTCGTCGACGGCCGTCAACCGCTCGGCCCGCGATTGGGCCTCGCGCTCGCCGTCGGCGAAGCCGAGGCCGGCCATGGCCCGGCCGAGGCGCTGCACGTGACCGGCATCGTCGGGGCGCGCCGCGATCAGCTGCTCCGACAGCAGGCGCGCCCGCTCGAAGTTCCCGAGCGCGAGGTGCACGTCGGCGAGTTGCACCTGGGCGCGATACCGCTGGTGTTCGTAGAACGTCAGGCCGCACACGTCGATCAGCGCTTCGAGGGCGGCCACGTGCCCGGGCACGGCGGCCAGGAACCGTTCGAGGGCGACCAGCGCCTGGTCCGTGTCGCCTCCCGCTTCGACGAACCCGACGACGGTCTCCACGATGGCGAACCCGATGTCGGGTGCCCCCGGCCCGATGGCGCACCCGAGCTCGATGCCGGGCGCCACCAGGTCGTCGCGGCTGGCGAGGCACCGGCGGAGGGCGCCCCGGCCCGACGTGAAGTCGCCGGCGCGGAACTCAACCTCGGCCAAGGCAAACTGCACCATGGGGTCGCCGTCCGAGACGACCGGCGCCAGCACCTCGCGGGCGCGCGCCAGGTCCTGGTGGGCCATGGCCGAGCGGGCGAGATGCACGCGCGCCGCGAGGTCGCCCGGGTCGGCGGCCAGCGCCTGTTCGAGGGCGTTGAGCGCCTCGGCGTCGCGGCCGGCCCGGGCCAGGCCACCGGCGACGGCACGCCACTGCTGGCCGCTCAGGGCCGCCGCGCGCGCCGCGTCGTGATCGCCGGCGTCGACAAGCGCCTGCACCAGCATGTCGCGGGCGGCCCCGTCGGCGGGATGGTAGGTGACGGCCGACTGCCAGCAGCGCACGGCGTCGGGGACCTTGCCCGCCGCCATCAGCGTCTCGCCGGCCGCGCGCAGTTGTGCGGCGGCCCCGACGGGATCGCCCAAGTCGGCCAACATGCGGCCGCTCTCGAACCGCCCGGCCGCGTCGGCCGGGTCGACTGCCGCGTACGCGAGCGCCGCCTGGGCCGCCTTCGCCCGGTCTCCGCGTCGCAGCCGCTGCTGGAAGAGGGACTGCAGCTGCATCCGCGCGTCAGCCGCGAGCCCCTGCTGGGCCGACAGTTCCGCCGTGCGCAGCAGCGCGGCGTCGTCGTCCGGGTGAATCTTGACGATCTTCTTGTAGAACCCCGAGGCCTTCGCGACGAAGCCCTCGCGGGCGAGGTGCTCGGCGATCCGGGTGTACTGGGCGACCGCCTGGTCGACCTGGCCGGCCCTGACGTAGAGGTCGCCCAGAAGGTTCACCGTCGTCCAGTCCTTCGGCTGTTCCTCGACCAGGCGCGCGTACTCGACGATGGCCGCGTCGAGGCGGCCCTGCCGCAGCAGCTTCTCGGCTCTCCTCAGGGTCTCGTCGCGGTCCATGGATTCGGGCACTCAGGATGCGGCCGGCGGTTCGCCGCCCGACGCAATCTTATCAAACAGCGATGCCGGCCGGAACGACAGGCGGTGATGGGGCGAGTAGCCGAAGCGCTCGAGCGCGGCGAGGTGTTCCGGCGTCGCGTAGCCCTTGTGCCGCGCATGGCCGTACCGGCCGTCCTGTTCGTCCAGCGCGGCCATCAGCCGATCACGGTGGACCTTGGCGACGAGCGAGGCGGCGGCAATCGAGGCGCAGAGGCGGTCGCCGTGGATGATCCCGCGCTGGGCAACGGCAAGAGCGGGGATCCTGAAGGCATCGACCAGCACGGCGTCTGGCTGCGGCGTCAGTGCCATCACCGCGCGCCGCATGGCTTCGAGCGACGCGCGGTGAATGGCCATCCGATCGATGTCCGCCGGCCCCACCTCGGCGACGGACCAGGCGAGGGCGACGCTGCGGATCACGCCGGCGAGGCGCTCCCGCTCTGCCGGGGGCACCAGCTTGGAGTCGGCGAGGCCGCGGATCGGGCGGTCCGGGTGCAGGATGACGGCACCGGCCACGACCGGGCCGGCGAGGCACCCGCGGCCGACTTCGTCCACGCCAGCCACGTGCACGAAGCCGACCCGCCAGAGGGCGTCCTCGACCTGCCGCGTGGCCTCCACCCGTCCCATGGGCGCCGTGCCGTTCGACGCGAGGCTACGCCGGGCGGCGGGCTTCCTTCATGCGGGCGGCCTTGCCTTTCAGCTTCCGCAGGAAGTAGAGCTTCGAGCGGCGGACCTTGGCCGACCGGATGACCTCGATGCGGTCGATGATCGGGGAGTGCAGCGGAAAGATGCGCTCCACGCCCTGGCTGAACGACACCTTCCGCACGGTGAAGGTGGCGCGCGCGGAGCCGCGGTGCTGGCCGATCACGATGCCCTCGAATACCTGGATACGCTCCTTGTCGCCCTCGCGCACCTTGACGTGCACCCGAACCGTGTCGCCCGTCCGCATGGCGGGCCGCTCGGTCAGCTGAGCCCGCTCCACCGTCTCAATCGCGCCCATGTTCCGCTCCTCTCTCGTCCATCAACGCGCGCAGCAATTCGCGCTCTTCGTCATCCAGTTCCGCCGACGGCAGCAGGTCCGGCCGCAAGGCCAGGGTCCGCGCCAGCGACTCCCGCGCTCTCCAACGCCGGATGTCGGCATGGTTGCCCGACAGCAGCACGTCCGGCACGCGAAGCCCCCTGAACTCGGCCGGCCGCGTGAAGTGCGGGTAGTCCAGCAACCCGCGGCTGAACGAGTCCGCGTCGACCGACGCGTCGTCGCCCACCGCTCCCGGCAACAGCCTCACGACGGCATCCACGATCACCAGCGCCGGCAGTTCGCCGCCGGAGAGCACGTAGTCGCCGATCGAGAGCTCCTCGGTCGCCAGCCCCGACCGCACGCGGTCGTCCACGCCTTCGTAGCGGCCGCACAGCAGCACGACGCGGCGCAAGCCCGCCAGCCGTTCCGCCTCGCGCTGCGTGAAGCGGCGGCCCTGCGGGGACGTGAGGATGACCGCGTCGACGTCGCCGCCCGCCCTGATCGCGTCCACCGCCCGGAACAGCGGCTCCGGCTTGAACACCATGCCCGGACCGCCGCCGTACGACACGTCGTCGACCGACCGGTGCCGGTCCGTGGTGTAGTCGCGCAGGTCGTGCACCTGCACGTCCACCACGCCCCGTTCGATCGCCCGCCGCACGATGCCCTCGCCGAGCGGCCCGTCGCACAGGCGCGGGAAGATCGTGACCAGGTCGAATCTCACGCCTGCCCGCCGTGCCGCACGCGCCGCGAGCGGGCGGTCTCGTTCAGGCCCAGCAGCCCCTCCGGCGCGGCGACCACGATCCGCCGGGCCTGCGGGTCGACCAGCGGCACCATCTCGCTGACCATCGGGATCAACGCCTCGCCCCGCGGCGTCGCCACCACGAGCCGGCTCGTCTCCCCGCTGCCATCGACCGCCACCACGTCACCCACCGCGTCCCCGCTGGCCGTCTCGACCCGGCAGCCCACGAGGTCGTGGTGGTAGAACATGCCCGGCGGCAACTCGGCCAGTTCGCCGGCGGGGATCCGCAGCTCCTGTCCCGCCAGGGTCTCGGCGTCGTCAATCGACTCGAACCCCTCGAAGCCCACCACCGGCCTGGCTTTCATGAACCAGACCGACCGGACCACCAGCTCCTCGGTCGTTGCGCCCCGGCGGACCATCAACCGGTTGCCGACGGCGAAGCGCTGATCGGGGAAGTCGGTCTCCAGGTTGAGAATCACTTCCCCGCGCCGGCCGTGGGAGCGCGCCACGCGTGCCACCACGACGAAGTCGTCCCAGCCCTCCATCTAGCGCTGGCCGTGCTCGTCGTGGAACTCGACGCTCACGCGCGTCCCCTCCCGCTCGGCTGTCGCCATCACGAGCGTGCGGATCGCGGTGGCGGTGCGGCCCTGGCGCCCGATGACGCGCCCGAGGTCGTCACCGGCCACGGCCACGTCGATGACGGCGCTGTCGCCGTGCGCCGACTCGGTCACGCGAACCGCCTGCGGCCGATCGGCGAGCGCGCGCGTCACGGCCTCGGCGACGTCCCTGGCGCGGCTCACTGGGCCGCGGCGGGGACTGGCGCGCTCGCGTCGGCCGCCGCCTCCTTGTACTTCTTGAGCAGGCTCTTCACGGTGGCGCTCGGCTGCGCCCCGGACTTCAGCCAGTGCGCCACGCGCTCGCGGTCGACTTTCAGCGTCGCGGGCTGCGTCTTCGGGTTGTAGTACCCAAGCCGCTCGATCTCGCGGCCGTCGCGCGGCGTGCGCGCCTCGGTCACCACGACGCGGTACGTGGGCCGCTTCTTCGCTCCGATCCTCGTCAGACGGATTACCAGCATGTCACTCCTTCACCGCAGGGCCGCCAGGCCCCGTCCTCCAGGCCCTCAGGCCCCCAGGCCGCGCCCCTTGAGCATGGCCATCGCTTGCCGCGCGCGCTTCCGGGTGCCGCCGCCGGCCCCCGCGCCGCCGACCACTTTCAGCATCTTCCGCATCTGCTGGAACTGCCGCAGCAGGCGGTTGACGTCCTCGACGGTGGTGCCGCTGCCGGTGGCGATCCGGCGGCGGCGGCTCCCGTCGATCAGCTTGAAACTGCGCCGCTCGGCGCGCGTCATCGAGTTGATGATCGCCTCGACGCCGTTCAACTGCGCTTCGTCGGGCCGCGCGTCGCCGAGCTGTTTCAGGCCGCCCATCCCGGGCAGCATGCCCAGCACCTGCTCGAGCGGGCCCATCTTGCGCAGCGTCTTCAACTGCGCGAGGAAGTCCTCGAGCGTGAAATCGTCGCCGCGCAGCTTCTGCTCGAGCCGCACGGCCTCGTCGCGATCCACCACCTGCTCGGCGCGCTCGATGAGCGACAGCACGTCGCCCATGCCGAGCAGCCGCGACACGAGCCGATCGGCCTGGAACGGCTCGAGGTCGTCGAGCCGCTCGCCGACGCCGACAAACGCGATGGGCACGCCGACCACGGCCACCACCGAGAGTGCCGCGCCGCCGCGCGCGTCGCCATCGAGCTTGGTCAGCACGACGCCGGTCACGCCGACGTGGCGGTTGAACTCGCCCGCGCTCTTGATCGCGTCCTGCCCCGTCATCGCGTCGGCGACGTAGAGCGCGTTGTCCGGCTTCACCGCGTCGCGGATCGCCGTCAGTTCCTGCATCAGCGTCTCGTCGATGTGCAGGCGGCCCGCGGTATCGACGATGACCAGATCGAAGCCGAGGTTCTTCGCGTCGGTGAGCGCGCCGGTCGCGCGCGACACCGGGTCGAGGTCGCCCGCCGGATCGAACACCCGCAGGCCGGCCTGGCGGCCGAGCACGTTCAGCTGTTCGATGGCGGCCGGGCGCCGCACGTCGGTCGAGACCAGCAGCGGGTGCCGCCCCTGGCGCACCAGCCACTTCGCCAGCTTCGCGGCGGCCGTCGTCTTCCCGGCTCCTTGCAGGCCGAGCAGCAGCACCACCTGCGGGCTCGACTTCGAGGGCCGCAGCCCGCCCTCCGCATCGCCGAAGAGCGCGATGAGTTCGTCGCGGACGATCTTGACCACCTGCTGCGCCGGCGTGAGGCTCCGCAGCACGTCCTGGCCGACGGCGCGTTCCCGCACGCGGTCAACGAACGCCTTCACGACCTTGAAGTTGACGTCCGCCTCGAGCAGCGCCATGCGGATCTCGCGCAGCGCCGCCTCCACGACAGGCTCCGACAGCCGCGCTTCGCCGCGAAGCGTCCGGAACACACCCTGAAGTCGTTCACTGAGCGAGTCGAACATAAGTACAGTCGTATTGCGCCCGGATGCGGCCCCCGCCCGGCAGACCGCCACAGGCGGTCAGCCATAGCTTGACAGCATCACGCGCTATGGCGCAAACCCTTATTCTAGCGTCATTTGGCCAGAAGTGTCAACGCCGCCGCGCCTACACGGATGTCAGCCGGTGCCCGAGCTTGTCCTTCTTGGTCTTCAGGTAGCGCCGGGTCGAGTCGGTGGCCGGGATTTCGATGGGCACGGTCCGCGAGACCGAGAGCCCGTAGCCCTCCAACCCCACGAATTTCCTCGGGTTGTTCGTCAGCAGCCGCATCGAGCGCACGCCGAGATCGCCCAGGATCTGGGCGCCAATGCCGTAGTCGCGCTGGTCGGGCTTGAAGCCGAGGCGCTCGTTGGCCTCGACCGTGTCGAAGCCCTGGTCCTGCAGCGCGTAGGCCAGAATCTTGTTCGAGATGCCGATGCCCCGGCCTTCCTGGTTCAGGTACAGAAGCACGCCCCGCTTCTCCGCGTCGATCCGGCGCAGCGCCGATTCGAGCTGGTCGCCGCAGTCGCAACGCGCCGAGTGGAACACGTCTCCGGTCAGGCACCGCGAGTGCACGCGGACCAGGACGTCGCGGCCCTCGCCGATCTCCCCGCGGACCAGCGCCACGTGGGTCTCCCGGTCCGTGAGGCTTTCGTACGCGAACACGCGGAACTGGCCGTGGCGCGTCGGCAGGTCGGCCTCACCGACCCGCCGCACCATGCGCTCGGTGCGCATGCGGTACTTGATGAGGTCCGCGATGGTGATCAGGAGGATTCCGTGGCGCTTCGCGAAGCGGGCCAGTTGCGGCACCCGCGCCATGGACCCGTCTTCGTTCATGATCTCGCAGATCACACCCGCAGGGTACAGCCCCGCGATGCGCGCCAGGTCCACCGCGGCCTCGGTCTGGCCGGCGCGGACCAGGACGCCGCCGTCGCGCGCCCGGAGCGGGAACATGTGGCCGGGGCGCGACAGGTCGCCCGGCGTCGTGGCGGGGTCGATGGCCGCGGCCACCGTCGCCGCGCGGTCCGCCGCGGAGATGCCGGTGCTGGTCCGGTGCCTCGCCTCGATCGACACGCAGAACGCCGTCTCGAACCGCGCGGTGTTCTGCGTCACCATCAGCGGCACCTCGAGCTGGTCGAGGCGCGCCCCGGTCATCGGCATGCAGATGAGGCCGCGCCCGTGGCGCGCCATGAAGTTGATCACGTCCGGCGTGACCGCCGACGCGGCAATGGTCAGGTCGCCTTCGTTCTCGCGGTCCTCATCGTCGACGACGATGATCATCTTGCCGTCGCGGATGGCCTCGATGGCGTCTTCGACCCGCGCGAACGCGTGGACCGGCCGCGCCGCCGCCTGCGTGCGGCCCGCGCGCGGGCCGGCGGGCACCCGGCGGCTCATGGCAGCGCGAGCGGCGCGCGGGCGCCGTCCGGCCACAGGCCGGTGAGCTGGGCGACGCGGACGACGTACTTGCCGATGACGTCCACCTCGAGGTTGACCCCGTCGCCGGGACGGATCGCCTGGAGATTGGTGTGCTCCCAGGTGAAGGGGATGATCTGCACGTCGAACTCGGCGTCGCGCAACGTCGCCACGGTCAGGCTGATGCCGTCAACCGCCACCGAGCCCTTCGGGATGAAGTAGGGCGCCAGCCCGGCGTCGAACGCGACGGTGATCCACCAGAACTCGCCGTCGACGCGGATGGCCTTGAGCACGCCCTTGCAGTCGACGTGTCCGAGGACGAAGTGGCCGCCCATCCGCCCGTCAGGACGCATGGGCCGCTCGAGGTTCACCAGGGCCCCGGCGGTGAGATCGCCCAGGGTGGTGACCCTCGCCGTTTCCGGCCCGATCTCGGTGACGAAGCGGCGCTCGTCGCGGCCGACGACGGTCAGGCACACGCCGTTGACCGCGATGCTGTCGCCGTCGCGCAGTTCGCCCGCGACGGCGGTGTCGATGGAGAGCCGGTACCCGCCCTCGATGGGGTCAAGGGCCTCGACCCGGCCCGCGTGCTCAATCAGTCCAGTGAACATCGGCTTCGATGATGACATCGCCCCCGCTGGGCTCCACCGCAAGATGGCGCCAGGAGGCCCACGGCGCCACGGCCCGTTCCACCCATGGTACTCCGGCTTCGCCCAGCGCGCGAGGGGCCACGACAAGCCGCACGGCGTCGGCGGCGCCTTCGCGCCAGAGCGCGGCGTGCACGGCCGGCCCGCCCTCGACCAGGACCGATTGCACGCCCATCGGCAGGAGCAGGCGCAGCGCGTCGGTCAGCCCCCCGGGCGCGGCCACCACATGAGCCCCGGCGGACTCGAGCGCGCGCGCCGCCCCCGCGGGCGCTCCGGGACCCGCCACGATGACAATCGGGCCCGCGTCGAGCGTCGAGAATACCCTCGCCGAGGCACGCGTCCTCAACCGGCGGTCGAAGACCACGCGGGTGAGCGGCCGGCCTCGGAAGACGCCGCGCACCGTCAGCAGCGGGTCGTCGGCGAGCATGGTTCCGGATCCGACGGCGATCGCATCGACCTCGGCGCGCAGCGCGTGCGTACGGCGATCGGTCGCAGACGAACTGAGCCGCGCGGGCCCGCCGCCCGCAGCCGCCACCCGTCCGTCGAGGCTGGTGACGGCCTTGACGATGACGTACGGCCGGCCGCGCCGCATCGCGCTGAAGAACGGGCGGTTGAGCCGCCGCGCCGCCGCATCGCCGGCGCCGACGTCGACGATGACACCCGCCTGGCGCAGCCGCAGGAAGCCGCGGCCCGCCACGAGCGGGTTCGGATCCTCGACAGCCGCGACGACGCGCGCCACGCCGGATTCCAGGATGCGCTCGACGCAGGGCGGCGTGCGCCCCACGTGGCTGCAGGGCTCGAGCGTGCAGTAAAGCGTGGCGCCGCGGGCCGCCGCGCCCGCTTCGCGCAACGCGTGGATTTCGGCGTGGGGCTCGCCAGCCCGCTCGTGGCAGCCGGCGCCAGCGACAACGCCGTCTGGCGTGACCACGACAGCGCCCACCAGGGGATTCGGCGTGGTCCGGCCGCGGGCCCGGCCCGCGAGCAGAAGCGCGCGCTCCATGTAGGCCGCGTCGCTCAACACGCGGTTACCAGCTTTCCTCGAAGAGCCCGTCGACGTACTCGCGGGACGAGAACGGCACCAGGTCCGCGATGCCCTCCCCAACGCCCACATACCGGATCGGCAGCCCCAGGTCGTGGGCGATCGCCACGGCCACGCCGCCCTTGGCGGTGCCGTCGAGCTTCGCGAGCACGATGCCGGTGACGCCCGCCGTCGCCATAAACTCGCGGGCCTGGGTCAATCCGTTCTGCCCCACCGTCGCGTCGAGCACGAGCAGGACCTCGTGCGGCGCGCCCTCGACTTCCCTCTCCGCGATGCGGCGGATCTTCTGCAGCTCCTGCATCAGGTTGGTCCGCGTGTGGAGGCGGCCGGCGGTGTCGACGATGATCGGGCTTCGGCCCCGCGCCTTGCCCGCGGCCATCGCATCGAACACGACCGACGCCGGGTCGGCGCCCTCGCGCGCCCGGATGACGTCGACGCCGGCCCGCCGCGCCCAGATCTCGAGTTGCTCGACCGCCGCCGCGCGGAACGTGTCCGCCGCGCACACCAGCGGGTGCTCGCCCTGCGACTTGCAGAGGTGGGCCAGCTTGGCGACGGTGGTCGTCTTGCCGGTGCCGTTGACGCCCACCACCAGCACCACCGTCGGAGATCCGCTCCGGGGCGATGCGGCCCCGGTCCCCTCCAGAATCGAGAGGAGCTCGTCTTTCACGAGTTCGCGGAGGGACTCGCCATGGCGCACGCGGGCCTGGACGGCCGACACGATGCGGTCGGCGGCCGCCACGCCGACGTCCGCGGTGATCAGGAGTTCTTCGAGGGCGCCGGCGGTTTCCGCGTCGACCTTCGCCGTGCGGCGCTCCGGCGCATCCGCGCGCTGCGCGATCTCGTCAAACCGGCCCAGCAGCTGCTGCGCCGTGCGGCGCAGCCCTTCCCGCACCCGTCCGAACACGCCCATCAGGGGATTCTATCATCCGCCCTCGGGCTCGCTTCGCTGAGGCCGGAGCATCAGATCCTCGAGCGCGGCGCGGGGCGTCTTGCGGCCGTCCAGCACGGCCGCCATCTGCTGCGTGATCGGCAGCTCCACACCATGGCGCGCGCCGAGCGCGAGCGCGGCCTCCGTGGTCTTCACGCCCTCGGCGACCATCTTCATGCCGGCGAGCACTTCCGGCAGGCGGCGGCCGCGGGCCAGTTCGATGCCGACGTGCCGGTTGCGGCTGTAGGGGCCGGTGCAGGTGAGCACCAGATCGCCAAGGCCGGTCAGCCCCGCGAGCGTCTCGCGGTGGCCGCCGGCGGCCACCGCGAGCCTCGTGATCTCGACAAGGCCGCGGGTGATCAGCGCCGCCTGGGCGTTGTGGCCCAGCCCCAGGCCCTCTGCCACACCGGCGGCAATCGCAATCACGTTCTTCAGCGCGCCGCCGACCTCGACGCCCACAACGTCGGTCGTCGCGTAGAGGCGCAGAAACCGTCCGCGGAACTCCGCCTGCACCCGCTCGGCGGCCGCCACGTCGTCACTCGCCACGCAGAGCGCCGTCGGCAGTTCGCGTGCCACCTCCACGGCGAAGCTCGGCCCCGACATCGCCACCACCGGGTGCGCGCCGCCGGATTCCTCCACGAGCACTTCGGACATCCGCCGGAGCGTGTCGAGTTCGAGGCCCTTGGCCGCGCTGACGAGGATCGCGCCCGGCGCGAAAGACGGACGGCCCGCCCGGGCGACGCTCCGCATCGCGTCCGACGGGACCACGACGACGACAATCTCGACGCCGGCGAGGGCCTCGCCGATGTCCGTCGTCGGCCGGATCGCCTCGGGAAGTGCGACATCCGGCAGGTACACCGCATTCGCGCGGCGCTCGCGCATCTCGGCGATGATCGGCGCTTCGATCGACCAGATCCTCACCGCGTGCCCGAGGCGGGCAAGGTGGACCGCCAGCGCGGTTCCCCAGCTGCCGGCCCCGAGAATGGCAACGTCACTCGGCACGATGCACCTCCATCGCGTCGGCCGGCGCCGCGATCGAACCGCCGGCGAAGGGAATGCTCAGCAGCGCCCGGTACGTCGGGCCCGCCGGAGACAGAAGACTCTGGAACAACGTGCACGCGCGGAGGTCCCACTCGCCCACCGGACGGGGCGGCACGCCGGCGACAAGGCGGGTCCAATGCTCACCGGAGGGGACCTTCGCGCGGCCGACCGTCAGGTGCGGCGTGAACGGCCGCGATTCGGGCGTGATGCCGGCCGAACGGAGCCGGTCGCCGAGCGCGGCGTGCGCGGCTGTGAGCGTCTCCGCTCCCGCCGTCACGCCCAGCCAGATCACCCGGACCGGCCCGCGCGGGGGGAAGACGCCCCATCCGGCAAGGCCGACCCGCGGAGCATCGAGCTCGAGGGCGGGCGCCAGGGCGTCGCCGAGCACGGACAGCCGATCCGCTTCCACGTCCCCGAGGAAGTGCAGCGTGAGATGGAGATTCCGGGCGTCCACCCAGCTGACGCCGCGCGCCGAGCCCGGGCGGTCTCGCTCCGATCCGGCGCGCAGGCGGGCGACGGCGCCGGAGACGGCCGCCCGCGCGCCGTCGTCGAGATCCGCCGCGATGAACAACCTCATCGCCGCACGCCGGTGCCTGGCATGAAGACGAAGGCGCGCCCGGCCTCCACGCCGAGCAAGACCCGCCGCGCCAGGTCGAGCGCGATCTGCGCGGCGAACTGGCGCACGCGCGCCCGGCCGGCTGGAAACCGGTACGTGCGGACGACCCTCACATCAGCCGTCGTCACCCCGATGACGACCGTGCCGAGCGGCTTGTCGTCGCTGCCGCCGGCAGGCCCGGCGATCCCCGTGACGCCAATCCCGATCTCGGCCGCGGCGCGCTGCCGGATCCCGTCCGCCATCGCGAGCGCCACCGGCTCGCTCACCGCGCCGTGCCCGGCGAGCAGCGCCGGCGGCACGCCGAGCACCGAGGCCTTGGCCTGGTTGCTGTAGCAGACGGCGTTGAAGCCCACGTAGTCGGAGCTGCCGGGAACCTCGGTCAGGCGGCCCGAGATGAGGCCGCCGGTGCAGGACTCGGCCACGCCGATGTGCCAGCCGCGATCGCGCAGCAGCTGGCCGACGACCTCCTCGAGCACGCGGCCGTCCATGCTGAAGAGGTCGGCGCCGAACAGACACGCCATGTCCGCGGCCGCGGCCTCGAGCCGCGCGTGGGCCTCGGCCGCGGAGGCCGCGCGCACCGAGAGATGCAGTTCGACCTGTGCCGGCGAGGTGAGCACCGTCGTCGAAACCGGCAGCGGCCCAATCACCCACCGCGAGTACACCGGCGCCGCCCGCTCGTCGACCTCCGACTCGGTGCGCCCGCAGATGCGAAGGACCCGGCGGTGCAGGCGGCCTCCGCCGGCACGCGGCGCGAGCCGCTCGGCGACGACGCGCTCGACCATCGGCTTCAACTCGGCCGGCGGTCCGGGCAGCAGCAGCAGCACGCGCCCCTCGTGCTCCAGCCACAGGCCCGGGGCGGTTCCGAGCCCGTTCGGGATGACGTCGGCGCCCTCCGGCACCATCGCCTGCCGGCGGTTGATCTCCGGCATCCGCGCGCCGCGCGCCGCGAACCGCTGGCGGATGCCGTCGAGAATCCCGGACTGCTCGCGCAGCGTGCGCCCGGTCACGGCCGACACGGCGTCGCGCGTCAGATCGTCGTCGGTCGGGCCGAGCCCGCCGCACACCACCACCAGTTCGGTCCGCGCCAGCGCGGCGCGCACAACCGCCTCGAGGTCCTCGCGCCGGTCTCCCACGATCGCCTTCGCGCGGACCTCGATGCCGTACTCGTTCAGGCGCTCGGTGATGAACAGCGAGTTGGTGTCGAGCCGCGGCGGCACGAGCAGTTCGCTGCCCACCGCGACAATCTCCGCCCACCGGAGAGACGGAGGCCGGAGCGCCCCGGTCATGCCAGCAGTCCCGGGCGCGCCCACAGCAGGATCTGAATGGTGAGATTCGCGTACACACCGGCCATCACGTCGTCGGCCATCACGCCCCAGCCCCCCGGCACGTCTTCGAGCCGTCCTGCGGGCCAGGGCTTGACGATGTCAAACACGCGAAAGGCGAAGAACGCGGCGAGGATGACCGGCCAGGTGCCGGGCAGGAAGAGCAGGCTGACGAGCATCCCGGCGACCTCGTCGATCACGACCGGGCCAGGGTCCTCGACGCCGAGCGCGCGTTCGGCGAGCCTCGCGCTCCACGCGCCGGCGACGACGAGGACGCCGCACACCGCGATCTCGAGCCACGGGGAGCCGGCCGATCGCAGCAGCAGGAACAACGGGATGGCGGCCGCCGAGCCGGCCGTGCCGGGCGCCACCGGCGCGAAGCCGACGTATCCGAACGACGCGAAAGCCACCGCGAGTCGAGCGCGCCGAGTCGTTGCTGTCATGGGTGATCGATCCACGGGTTGATCGGTGCCGGCCGGTCAGGCGCCCGTCACGGGGACCACGCGCGTGCCGGCGAGGCGATCGTGCAGGCCGCGACGATCGCCGACGAGCCCGGCCAGCCAGCCGAGCCCGGCCGGCAGCAGCGAGATCACCAGGGCCGCGCCGCGCAGCGCGGCGCGCCGCAGGTCCATCTGCGTCCGGCGATCCGAGACCACCTCGATCGCGGTGGCCATCTTGCCGAAGGTCTGACCGAGCGTGCCTGTGAACAGGACGACATAACCGAGGTTCAGCACGAGCAGAAACGCCGCCATCGGCAGCACGGGCAGCACGCGCAGGTCGTTGAACGTCAGGCCGCACAGCGCCAGCGTGAAGTGGAGCACGACCACGTCGATGACGACGACGAGGCCCAGGTCGATGGCCGCCGCAGCCGCCCGTCGCCCGGCCGTCGCCGCGGGCCATTCTGTCCGGGCGGCGCGCGTGTCGCCGGCCTGAGGGATGCCGGCCTCGGCCTCGCTGCCGATCTCGCCGGGGTCGCGGCCGAGGAGCGGGATCGCGTCAGGCGGCGCGGCCGGCGTTCGGGTGCGGACGCGCGCCGGCGTCGGCGTGGCCCGGCGCACCGCGAGCGGCGCACGCGGCGGCGGCAGCTGCGGGAGGTCGCCCCCGAACAGGGGCAGGTCGACCGGCGCCCCTTCAGGCAGCGAGGCCAGGGAACGGTCGGCGCCCTCGGTCCCCTGCGTCCGCGCCGACTGCCGGAAATGGGCTCCGCGGGCGAGTCGAGGATCGCGCAGTGGCGGCCCGCCCGGGGTCACCCGCCCGGCGCGGCCCCCGGGCTGCCCGGCCGGCGGGCTGGCGAGGGAAAAATCGTAGCCGCAGTTCCTGCAGCGCTCGCCGCTGTCGAACCCGAGGTAGCCGCACTTGGGGCACTTCACCGGCGCACCTCGGCAGCTGCAGGGCCAGGCGAGGCGGGCGGCGGAGCGCCGGCGGCCCTTGTGGCGGCGCCAGCCGATTCCAGCAGGCTGCGCTGCAGTTCCGCCGCGAGCCGCGCCGCCTCGGAGGCCAGCGGGTCGGCTGCCGACACGCCGTCGAGTGCCGCCAGGGCGGCCTTCAGGTGACCCGACCGATAAAGGTCGCGTGCGCGGCCCAGCGCCATTTCCGACGGCCGCGGCGCCGGCAGCGGGTCCGGGTTGATGGCGGCGCCGGCGGCGGGGACCTGCCGCCACTCACGCGCCACGAGGGGCCTGAGCAGATCGCGCGAGGCCGCGTAAAGAATCACCACGCCCAGGAGAATGGCGGCGCCGATGATCGGGAGCGCCCGGACCGGTCTGGCCGCCGCCGACAGGCGCCGCCGGCCTGCCGGCTCCGCCCGCCCGTCGCCTTCGCCACGCGGCGGCCGCTCGCGATCCCGCGGCGGCAGGAGCCGGTCGAGCCGGTCGAGGTACGTGTGTGCGAGGTCGTGCGGCTCGCCCGTGGCAACCGCGGTGGCGAGCAGCTGCCTGGCCGCGGGACCGTCTCCGCGATCGAGCGCGGCGACGCCCTCCTGGACGAGTTCATCGGTCTTGCGCTGGCGTTCGGCCAGGGCGCTCCGGGCGCGCTCGATGTATGCCCGCGCGCGCTGGTGGCCGCGATCCAGGAACAGCACGCGGCCCCAGATGTTGATCGCGTCCTGGTACGCCCCGCCGAAGTACTGTTCGAGACCCGCGAGCAGCAGCTCGTCGATCTTGGCGTCGCGATCCAGGTCCGGCGGATCGTCGCCGGATCCCGGCGCGTCGATGCTTCGTGGGTCGGCCATGCGGCGTATGCTCGGGAAGCGATTATACGACAGACTCAGCCGCCGTCCTCGTCGCGTTCGCTCCCGCGCGGGGCGGCGATGCCGAGGGCGCGCATCTTGCGGTAGAGGTTGCTCCGCTCGACACCCAGCGCCTCGGCGGTGCGGGAGATGTTACCCTGCTGCCGCGCCAGCGCCTTGAGGATGTAATCGCGCTCGAACGCGTCGCGGGCGTCGTGCAGCTGGCGGATTTCCTCCACCGCCTCCGCCGGGGCGGGCCGGACGCCGCCGCCCAGAAACGCGAGGTCCTGCGCCGTGATGACCTCGCCGGGCACCATGATCATCAGCCGCTCGATGACGTTGCGGAGCTCGCGGACGTTGCCCGGCCACCCGTAGTGGGCGAGCACGGCGGCGGCCGACGGGTCGAGGCTCTTGAACCGGCGCCCGTACTCGCGCGCGAACAGCCGCATGAAATGCTCCGAGAGCAGCGGGATGTCCTCCTGGCGGTCGCGCAGCGGCGGCACGAAGATGGGGATGACGTTCAGGCGGAAGTACAGGTCCTCGCGGAAGCGGCCCGCCTTGATCTCCTCGGTCAGGTCCTTGTTGGTGGCGGCAAGCACGCGCGTGTCGACCCGGATGCGCGCCGCGCCCCCGACCGGCTCGACGATTTGCTCTTGCAGGGCCCGCAACACCTTGGCCTGCGTCTTCAGACTCATGTCTCCGATCTCGTCGAGGAAGATCGTGCCGCCGTCGGCGAGCTCGAACTTCCCCCGGCGGTCGGACACGGCGCCCGTGAACGCGCCGCGTACGTGGCCGAACAGCTCCGACTCGATCAGCTCCTCGGGGATGGCCGCGCAGTTCACCTCGACGAAGGGGCCGCCCCGCCGCCGGCTGAGCGCATGGATCGACCGCGCCACCAGTTCCTTGCCGGTCCCGTTCCCGCCCGAGATGAGCACACGGCCGTTGGTGGGGGCGGCCATCGCCACCTGCTCGCGCAGCTGGCTCATCGCGTAGCCCTCGCCGACCATCTTGAGGTCCTGGTCCACGCGGGCCCGCAGCGCGCGGTTCTCGACCTCGAGACGCTGCTGGCGCAGCGCATTGCTCACCACGAGCACCGTCTTCTCGAGCGACAGCGGTTTCTCGACGAAATCGAAGGCGCCGATCTTAATCGCCTTCACCGCCGACTCGATGTTGCCGTGCCCGGAGATCATCACCACCGGGGCGTCCACCTGCCGGTCGCGCATGCGCTGCAGGGTCGTCAGCCCGTCGATGCCGGGCAGCCAGATGTCGAGCAGGATGACGTCGTAGGCCGCCCGCGTGAGCCGATCGAGGCCGGCTTCGCCGCTGTCGACGGCGTCGACCTCGTAGCCCTCGTCACGCAGCACGCCCGCCAGCGCCGCGCGGACGCCCGGCTCGTCGTCGACGATGAGGACGGATGCCTTCACACGATCTCCGTTCCGGCCGGCGTCTCGCCCTCTCCGCACGGCAGCTCGATGGTGAACCTGGTCCCGCGCGGCTCGTTGGCACCGACCTCCACCGATCCGCCGTGCTCCGCCACGATGCGCCGGACAATCGCCAATCCGAGGCCGCTGCCCCGTTTCTTGGTCGAGTAGTACGGCATGAACAGCTTGTCCCGCTCCTCGGGGGCGATGCCCGGCCCGTCGTCCGCGATGATGATGCGGATGGCGCCGGCGGCGGCGTGCTGGGTCTCGACCACCACCAGCCCCCGCTGGTTCAGCGCCTCGATCGCATTGTCGATGAGGTTGATGACGACGCGGCGGATCTGATCGGGATCGAGGCGGACCGCGGGCAGCGACACCGCGTACAGCGTCTCGATCCGAATGTGCGCGAAGAGCCCCTCGTAGAGCCCGAGCGTGCTGGAGATCAGCCGGTGCACGTCGGTCGGCACGCGCCGGGGCGACGGCATCCGCGCAAACTGCGAGAACTCGTCGACCAGCGTCTTGAGCGCCTCCACTTCGCCGACGATCGTGCCGGTGCACTCGTCGACCAGCTCGCGCACCGGCGCCGGCGCCGCGGCAAACTGGCGCTGCAGGCGCTGCGCGCACAGCTGGATCGGCGTGAGGGGGTTCTTGATTTCATGGGCGAGCCGCCGCGCGACCTCGCGCCACGCGGCGACCTTCTGGGCCCGGATGAGCGGCGTGACGTCGTCGACGACCAGCACGCGGCCCTCAAGCCTGCGGCTGTCGCCGTGCAGCGGCGTCGCCGCGAGCGCGAGCTGCACTTCGCGGCCGTCGCGGTTGAGCACGATGTCCTGCGCCGGCCACGCCTTGCCCGCGACGTACGGGGCGCTGGCCAGCTCCGCCAGCGGCTTGAGTTCTCCGCTCCCGAACACGTCTTCGGCGGGCCGGCCCGCCGCGCCGGCATCGAGGCCCAGCAGCTTCGCGGCCGCCGGGTTCAGGATCCCGATGCGCCCGTCAGCGCCGATCGTGATGACGCCCGTCGCGACGCGGTCGAGCACCGCCTCGGTGAACCGCCGCCGGTCCTCGACCTCGGCGTGCTTGCGCTCGAGGTCCGCGCTCGACTGCTCGAGCGCCCGGCGGCTGGCCTCGAGCTCGTCGGCCATCGTGTTGAACGAATCGACCAGCGACCCGAACTCGTCCACCGTCTCGCGTTCGACGCGGTGCTCGAAGTGGCCGGCGCCGATTTCGCGGGCCGCCGCCGCCAGCAGCTGGACCGGCCGCGTGATGCGCTTGGCGAGGTACAGGCCCATCCAGGTCGCGCTGACGAGAATCATCAGCGTGACCATCAGGAAGAACGAGAGGTAGACGCCCGTCAGCGCGGGCTTGAACACGCGCAGCTGCGTGTACGACTCGTACGCCTTGGTCATGCGCCGCGCCCGCGCCGCCATCTCCCCGGTGAGCTGCACCGAGCCGACAACGACGCCCGTGGCGGGGCCGTCGGCCTTGCGGACCACGGCCGCGGCGCGGATCAGCTCGCCGCCGTTGTCGAGGGGCTCCCGCATCCAGGCGTCGGGCTGGCCGCTCGCCGCGCGCGCGGCGAGCCGCTCGGACGTGTCGCGGGTCTTCACGGGGCCTGCCGCCGCCGAGGCCACATCCACCACCGGCACCGGCTGCGGAAGGCCGTCCGCGCCAGGCGCCAGGCGGTACACCTCCACCAGCGTGAGCCGCTGGTCGGTGACCGAGCCGGCCACCGCGTCGCGCACGACGCGAAGATCCGAGGTCGCCAGGTCGGTGGCCGCCAGGCTCCGGGCCAGGCGGGCCGTCTCGTCCGACACCTGGCGCTGGCGGTCGTGGTAATAGTCGCTCGCGATCCGCTGGGCGGAATCGAGCATCTCGTCCATCGGCTGGTTGAACCAGCGATCGACGCTGTTGAAGATGAGCTGGCTGCCCACCAGCAGCACGAGCACCGCGGGGATGAGGGTCATCCCGAGCAGGAGGAAGACCAGCTTCGCGCGGAATCGCGCGAACGGCAGGCCGCGCTTCCGCTCGACCAGCATCTTGACCACGCTGCGGGCCAGCACGAACACCAGCCCGACCAGCATCGTCAGGTCGACCACCGACAGCGAGTAGAGGACGAACTCGCTCAGGAAGTCCGGCGCCAGCTGGCTGGACCGGTTGAGGAGCAGCATCATGCCGGCCAGCGCGAGCACGAGGGCGAAGATGCCGAGCAGCACCTGGAGCGGATTGTCGCGGAACGGCCGGCGCGGCCGCGGGGAGGCCGGGGCGGGCACCGAGGGGCGCGGCGACGCGGGCGATCCGGGCCTGGTGGCCATGTGCCGCCCGCCCCTTACGGGATGAACGTGAAGCGGGCGATCCCGCTGGCCGCGTCACGCCCCCAGGGCCAGAAGAAGAACGTCACGCGGGGCCGCGTGCGCACGCGGACCCGCACATAGTATTCGCCGTTGGGCGCCAGATCGCCGGTGCTGAACAGCGGGAGGCGATCGAACCCCAAGGCGAACCGTTTCACCTCCGCCTTGTCCTCCGTGACCTTCGAGTCGCCGATCCGCCCGTCGACGCTGCGGCTCAGCTGGTAGCGCCGCGTGAGGGTGTCGTACTGCACGCTCGCGTCCACCGTGGCGCTGGCGATCGTGCGATCGAACCAGATGCCCACCTCCTCGCGCAGGTCCGCGTCGTAGGTGATCGTGGTGGAGAGCCCCGCCTGGATCGGCTGATCGAGGTCGCGCATCAGGCCCTCGGACGCGGAGGAGGACACGTACACCCGCCCGTCGCGGGCGACGGCGCCGACGTCGACGCCCCGATCCCCGCCCGATTCGGCGAGCACCGCGCAGAGCACGATGGCAAGCAGGCGGCCGGGCATCATTCCTTGGCGTTGATGAGATCCTTCAACTCGACCATGAACTCGCCGATGTCGCGGAAGTCGCGGTACACCGACGCGAAGCGGACGTAGGCCACCTTGTCGAGGCGCTTGAGGTCCTGCATCACGATGACGCCGATCTCGCCGGTGGCGATCTCTTTCTCGGGCCGGTCCTGCAGGAGGCCCTCGATCCGGTCCGCGATGGCCTCCAGCGCCGACACCGTCACCGGCCGCTTCTCGCACGCGCGCAGCATGCCGGCAATGAGCTTCTGCCGTTCGAAGCGCTCGCGCCGGCCGTCCTTCTTGATCACCATGTAGGGGATGTCGTCGACGCGCTCGTAGCTGGTGAACCGGCGGCTGCACTCGAGACACTCGCGGCGGCGCCGGATGACGTCGCCTTCCTTGCTCTCGCGCGAGTCGACGACTTTGTCGCCCATGTGGCCGCAATACGGGCACTTCATGCCGCGTCTCCCGGCGCGCCGGGCGCCGAGAGCCCGCGGATGCCGCTCAGGCTCAGGCCTTCCTGCGCGAGGAAGATCGCGCCGGCGATGGTCACCGGCACGAAGGAGATCGCGTGCAGCACCACCGCCGCGCCCACCGCCCGATCGTTCGCCACGCCGAAGAACGCCACGGCGCCGATCTGGTAGGCCTTGTGGAAGCCCCCCACCGCGCCGGGCGTCGGGACGGCCACGCCGACCACGAGCACGGCCATCATCAGGAACGCGCCGGGATAGCTCATCTCGATGTGAAACGCCCGCGAGGTGGCCCAGATCCCGAGCGCGATCGACAGCCAGAGCGGCAGCGACAGCAGGCACGCCACGGCGAGGCGCCGGGGCTGCCGCACGACGGCGAGCCCTTCGAGGAAGGTGCGGACCAGATGCGCCACCGCGCTGGCCATTTTCGCCGGCAGCACCCGCTCCACCCGCAGGGCCCACCTCGCCAGTCGGTCCGGGTGCCCCGCCGCCACCATCATGAAGGCGAGGCCGCCGACCGAGGCGAGCGCGGCGAGCAGCCCGCCGGACTTCAGCGCCGCAAACGTCGCCGAGTGCCCGGCCGCGACGGCGGGTGTGTAGAAGGCCAGGTAGAACCCGAACAACAGCAGGACCGTGATCAGATCCAGCAGGCGCTCGAGGATGATGGTGGCGAATGCCGACGTGGCGCTGAAGCCCGCCCGCCGCGCAAGCAGATAGGGGCGTACCACCTCGCCGGCCCGGGCCGGGAGCAGCGTCGAGGCGGCAAACCCGATCACCGTCGCCTTGAACACGGCCGAGAACGGAGGCCTCCCGAGCGGCTGCAGCAGGTACTGCCAGCGCAGAGACCGGAACACGTACGTCGTGCCCGTCACGGCCAACGCCAGCGCGAGCAGGCCGACCCGCCCGTTCTGAATCTCGGCCCAGACCTCGTGCAGGTTGGCGCCGCGCAGGAACCAGGCCAGCATCCCCACCGACAGCGCCACAACGACTACCGTGCGAATGTGCGCACGCATCCGCAAGGGACTCTACTACATCGGATTCGCCAAGTCTAGCCTGGACAGACAGTTACCGCCGTACTTGAACGGGTGGCACGCTGCCGGTAAGATGGGCCCACATCTTGCGCGGGGTCGCCTCCATGAAGGAAGCCGTCGTCGAAACCCGACTCGAAGGGCTCATCCCCTTCCGCCAGGGCAAGGTCCGTGACCTCTACGAGGTTGGCGACCACCTGCTCATCGTCGCCACGGACCGGATCTCGGCATTCGACTACATCCTGGCCACGGGAATCCCCGACAAGGGCGCGGTGCTGAACCAGCTCTCCGCGTTCTGGTTCGGCCTGACGGCGGACGTCGTCCGCAATCACGTGATCACCACCGACACGGCCGAGTACCCCGAGCCGGCGCGGCGTCACGCGGCCATCCTGCAGGGCCGGTCGATGCTCGTCCAGCGCACGCGGCCCCTCGCGATCGAGTGTGTCGTACGAGGCTACCTGTCCGGATCCGGCTGGAAAGAGTACCTGAAGACGGGGCGGGTGTGCGGCATCGAACTGCCGGCCGGTCTGCGGGAGTCGGACCGGCTCCCGCACCCAATCTTCACGCCGTCGACGAAGGCCGAGAGCGGCCACGACGTCAACATCACCGAGGCGGAAGCAGCGGCCATCGTCGGCGCGGACGTCTTTCGCGACGTGCGCGATCTGTCGGTCGAGGTCTACCGGCGCGGCGCAGCGCACGCGGAGCAACTCGGCATCATCGTCGCCGACACCAAGTTCGAGTTCGGCCTGGTGGACACGCCCGGCAAGCCGCCTGGCCTGATGCTGATCGACGAGGTCCTGACCCCCGATTCGTCACGCTTCTGGCCCGCCGACCAATACGCCCCCGGCGGCGCGCAGCCCAGCTACGACAAGCAGTACGTGCGCGACTACCTCGAGCAGATCGGCTGGAACAAGCAGCCGCCGGCGCCCGGCCTGCCACCCGACGTGGTGGCGAAGACGCGCGAGAAGTACGTCGAAGCCTACCGGCGCCTGACCGGCCGCGAGCTCGCCTGACGACCCGCCGCTGCCGGGCCTGGCCCGCCGTAGCCGGCCGCGAGGCCGTCCGGCGAAGGCGGCCGCCTTGACAGTCCGCCGGGGTCCCGGTCATAATTGGCAGTCGATGACTGCGAGTGCCAGCGCGCAGTAGGACTGTTGGCTGGCTGAACCAGGGTCTTCCATTTCAGGCAGGAGCAAGGAGCACTATGAAGGTCAAGCCACTTCATGACCGGATCCTCGTCAAGCGGATCGAGGAAGGCGAACAGGTCGTCGGCGGCATCATCATCCCGGATACCGCCAAGGAAAAGCCTCAGCAGGGCAAGGTGGTCGCGATCGGCGCCGGCAAGATCGACGACAAAGGCAAGCGCGTGCCCCTCGACGTCAAGGACGGCGACAGGATTCTGTTCGGCAAGTACTCCGGGCAGGAGATCAAGCTGGACGGCGAGGAGTTCCTCATCATGCGTGAGGACGAGGTGCTTGGGGTAATCGAAGGCTGAAGCCGCTGAGGGCAAGGAGTTCAACGATGGCAAAGCAGATTGTGTATGGAGAGCAGTCGCGCCAGGCGATCCTGCGCGGCGTGAACAAGCTGGCCGACGCGGTGAAGGTCACCCTCGGCCCCAAGGGCCGCAACGTCGTCCTCGACAAGAAGTTCGGATCGCCGAC
>JALOKU010000082.1 GCA_025456345.1 Vicinamibacterales bacterium
CGCCGGCGAGGAGCGCCGCCGCGCACGCAATGACGACGATTCGGACATGCTGCGTCATGGTGCGGCTCCTACTTGGCCTTCCCGGCAGCCGCGTCGGCCGCGGGCGCCGGCCTCGGGCTCCCGATGGCGTTGTCCATGTCGCGCCAGACGCGCCACTGGCCGTCGGCGTCCTTGACGTAGACCACCATGTAGCGGCCCTCGTTCGTGTAGGGGGTTGCGCCGGCCTTCGGCGTGACGATCACGGCATAGCGGCCCGTGTCGACGCCGACATTGCCCAGCGTCTTGGTGTCCTCGGCCGTCAGCACGGTCTTGACGGTGACCTGCTCGAACATCCCCTTCAGGCTGGCGACAATCGCGTCCCGCCCCTTGAGCGACGGCTGGTTGTTGGACTCCGAGATGGCGTCCTTCGTATAGAGATTGCCGATGGCCTCGGCATCGCCGGCCTCGTACCCCTTCATGAAGCCTTCACGCGCGGCATTCAGCGCCGCGATGTCAGCGGGCGCGTTCAGCGCGGGCGCAGCCGGCGCGGCCGGCGGCGCGGACGGGGCACAGGCCGCGGCCAACGCGGAGACGGCCAGAACGAGAGACAACACCAACTTGCGATTCATCTGCACCTCCATGCACGTCAACGACTGGTTACGACACTGTTCGAGATGACACCGTGCTCGCACGACCACGGCCTCCTGGTGCGCGCGTGCTCACCAGATGACGACGCGCTTCGCCTCGTCGAGCCACATCCGGTCGCCCGCGCGGATGCCGAAGGCTTCGTAGAAGCCGCGCTCGTGCTGGGACGGGGCAAACGCGCGATAGATCCCCGGCGGATGGCCGTCGACCGGCAGCGTCTGGCGAAGCGCGCCCTCCTTCGTCTTGTCCGCCCAGAGCTGTCCCCAGGCCAGGAAACAGCGCTGGGCCGGCGTGAAGCCGTCGACGGGTCGGTTCGCGGACGGATGGTCGCGCAGGTAGGTCTGCAACGCCGCGTAACCCAGGGCCACGCCTCCGGCGTCGGCGAGGTTCTCCCCCACCTCCAACTCCCCGTTCAGGCGCAGGCCCGGAAGCGCCTCGAACCCGTTGGCCTGCGCCACCAGCTTCCCCGCCTCCCCGACGAACCGCTTCGCGTCGTCGCTGGTCCACCAGTCGCGGACGTTGCCGGACGCGTCATACATGCGCCCCGACGAGTCGAAGCCGTGCGTGAGCTCGTGGCCGATGACCGCGCCAATCGAGCAGTAGTTCACCGCGGGATCCGCCTTCGCGTCGTAAAACGGCGGCTGCAGGAATGCGGCCGGGATTTCGATGCCGTTCGTGCCGGGCGAGTACGCGGCGTTGACGTCGATGGGCAGCGTCGCCCCCGGGATCGCGAACTGGTCTTCCGTCACCGGGCGGCCGAGCTTCGCGAGCGACCGGCGGACCCTGTGTTCGTGCAGCCGAGCGACGTTGCCGAAGTAGTCGTCGCGCCGGATGTCGACCGGTGAGTAGTCGATCCAGGCGGACGGGTGCCCGACGGTGATCGCGACCTTGTCCAGCTTGCGGAGCGCCTCGTCGCGAGTAGCCGGAGACAGCCAGGCGTTGGTCTCGATGCGGCGCCGGAACTCGGCCCGCACGCGCCCGACCAGGTCCTCGACGGCGCGCCGCGTCTCTGCCGGGAAGTGCTTCGCCACGTAGAGTTGCGCGAGCGGGTGGCCGAGCACCTTCGGCACCTCCCCGCCCACGATCAGCGTCCGAGGCGGCATGTCCACGTTGCCGTACAGGACGCGGGCGAATGCCAGGCTGGGCCCGAGAAGCGCCGGCGTCAGGTGCGCGCTCGTGCGCCGCAACAGCTCCCACTGCAGATACGTGTGCGTGTCCCGCCAGGGATGCTCCGCCAGCATCGCGTTGCGCTCGCCGAGCGCCGCCCCCTCGACGACGATGACCTCGTGCCCGACCGGCAGGCCGAGGGCGCGGAACAGGGCGTCCACGTCGAGATTCGACAGCAGGCGCTTGAAGTCCGCGTAGCTCGTCCTGACGAAGCGCGTGTGCGGGTCGCTCCGCTCGACGGCCGTGAGCTTCTTGCGGGCGATGCGGGTGTCGAACGCGAGGATCTTCGCGGCCGCGGCCCGCGCGTCCTCCGGCGTGCGTCCGGCGAGCACGAGGCTGTCAGTCACGAGCGTGACGTAGCCGTCGCGGATCCGCTGAGACTCCGGACCGAGGTAATTGTCCCTGCCCATGTGCAGGTCACCATCGCCGGCGTAGATGGTGTACCGGCTGCGGTCTTCCGGATCGGTGCCGACTTCAAGGCCCACCAGCGCCGCTTCCATGGTCATCAGCTGGAACCGCGCGAGCGCCTGGGCCAGCGCCTGCGAGTTGTCGATGGCCGCGATCCTGTCGAGCTCCGCCTTGAGCGGACCGACGCCGAGGTCGGCGAGCCGCTTCTCGTCCATCCCGGACGCGAAGAAGTCGCCCACCTGCTGCCGCGGGCTGCCCTTCGGGGCCCCGGCGCTCGAGCCGGCCGCGTCCTTCAGGATGGCCTGCAGCTGGGCCTCGACGGCCTTGACCATGACGATGAAACCAGAGATCTGGAGGCCGTCGCCGGGAATGGTCGCGACGTCGAGCCAGCGTCCCGCGGCATAGCGCGTGAAGTCCTTGCGGGGATCCGCCGTCGGATCCATCTTCTCGATCGAAAAGCTGAGCGGGAAGCCGAAGTTGTGCCGGACGAGGTCCCGGCTGTGGGTCCCCCTGTGCGCGGACGGTGAGGCCGACGGCCACCAGCAGGCTTGCGCCGATGGCGAGTCTGACGACGAGCGGAAGACTGTTCTTCATACGAGTTCCTTCGGCTGCGGCGAGGCCGGAAGCGGGAGTGGTGCCCGATCTCGGGCCTCCGGCCGCAGCGGTCGGATGTGGGGGCGGGCGCTCCGCCGCGTCGCCGACGGCAGCTCGCCGAAATGGGCCGCGTAGAGTCCCGAGAACCGGCCCAGGTGGTAGAACCCCCACCGCATCGCCACGTTCGTCACGCTTTCATCCAGGTCAGCAGCTCGAGACGGACCCGGTCGAGTCTTGCCCGGCGGACGGCTGCCATCGGGCCGTACCCGCGAAGGCGCTGGAACCCCCGCGACAACGACCGGGTGCTCACGCCGACCGCCCGCGCGAGGCCGTCGACGGTGAACGGCGTGTCCGGGTGCGCCGCGATGAGCGCCTCGGCGCGGCGCACGCCCTGCGAGACCGTCTGGCTGACTGGCGCCGGCGATACTCCAGGCGCATTCCAGGTGATGAGCGGGCTCTCGACCGTCTGAACCGGGCCGGACATGACACTGGCCTGCATATCGACTCCTCAATCCGTTCGGGCCCCCCGCGCGCGATGCGTCGTGTGGACCCAATATGGCCTGACTGCCCGGACGGCCGTGACTCTCCGCGGCTCAGATGCTGTGCTGTGTGTCGCAACCGCCGGGGGGACCCGCCCGAGGCACTGCGGGCGGGATTCCGACCGCAGGTTCGAGGAAACCTGCCGCCTCTCTGCGGCTCAGATCGTGTGCTGCGCGTCGCAGACGGCCGGGGAGGGGGCGGCGTGAATGCCAGCCAGGCCTGTCTGGCTCGGCCTATTCCTGATGGCTTGCCAGGTAGGCGGAAGGGGTGCGGCCGTAGCGCTCGCGGAATCGCTTGACGAAATGGGAGACGTTTTTGAACCCGACGGCGTAGGCGATTTCGCCGACGTTGCCGGCCCGCTGGGTGAGCATCTGCGCGGCCCGCTCGAGCCGGTACTGGATGATCATCTCGGCTGGCGTCGAGCCAAACGCCTCCTTGACGCGCCGGTGCAGTTGCGCGCGGCTCATGCCCGCGCCCGCGGCCAGGGCCGTCACGTCGAACGCCTCGTCTTCCGCGGACTGGTCCAGCACCGCCCGCAGCCGGTCGAGGAGCACCGCGTCGGCGGAGGGTACGTGCTTCGGCCGCGCGAGCACGACCGGGCCCGACGGCTGCCCCGAAAAACGCGCCTTGAGCCGCTCGCGGCCGTGTAACAGGTTGCGGACCCTGGCCAGAAGCTCAGCTGGCTCGAATGGCTTGGTGACGTAGTCGTCGGCGCCCCCTTCGAGCCCTTCGAGCCGGCCTTCGGGGCCGGACTTGGCCGTCAGCAGGACCACCGGCAGGAAATCGGTGTCTGGGTCCGACCTGACCGCGCGGCAGAACGCGTAGCCATCCATGCCCGGCATCATCACGTCACACACGATCGCATCCGGGAGTTCGTCACGGACCTTCGCCAGGCCTTCGTCTCCTCGCGCAGCCTCGAGGACGCTGTAGTGCGGGTCCAGATGCTTCCGCAGGTAGGCGCGCATGTCCGCATTGTCGTCGACGATCAGGATCGTGGCCCGATCGGAGCCCACAGCCTCACCCGGCCCCGTGCGGTCGTCATCGACGGGCTCGGCGGCAGGCTCGCCCGGGCCGACAGCCGGCTCGACGAGCGAGGCGGTCGCGGGGTCCGCACCCGGCTCGGCTGGCGTAGTCCTCAGGCGGACCGTGAAACGCGCCCCGCCCCCCGGCCGATTCTCTGCTCGAATCTGGCCGCCGTGCAGGTCGACGCACTCCTTTGCCAGAGCGAGACCGATGCCGGCGCCAGGCATGGAACCGGCTTCCTGCCCGCCCCTGTAGAACCTCTCGAAGACGTGTGCCAGGTCGTCAGGCGGGATCCCCGGGCCCGTGTCTTCGATCTCGATCGACGCCCACCCCTCGGCCGGGCCCGACAGTCTCACCGAGACCGTCCCGCCGGGCGGCGTGAACTTGAAGGCGTTGCCCAGCAGGTTTCCCAGCACCCGGTCGAGCTTCTCCTCGTCGACCAGCGCGTAGACCGGCTCGGCGGGCGTCTCGACGTTGAACCGCGTGCGCTGGCGCTTCGCGAGCGACTCAAACGGCGCCGATGCCGGCCGCAGCCACTCATCCAGCCGCGCGCGCGCCGGGCGGAAGTCCATCTGGCCGGCATCGAGCCGCGCCAGCTCCATCAGTTGGTCGACCAGCTCCAGCTGGCGCTCGGTGTTGCGGATGGCCAGATCAATCTCGTCGAGGGCGTCGCGGGGGATCTGGCCGTGCAGGCCCGATCGCACGTCGCGCAGCGGCCCCAGCGTGAGCGTGAGCGGCGTGCGGAACTCGTGCGAGATGTTCGCGAAGAAGCGCGACTTCGCGGAGTCGAGCTCTTTCAGCTGCTGCGCCTGCCGTTCGAGGGTCTCAGCCGCGTGCTGCAACTCCCTGGTGCGGCGTGCAACTTCCTGCCTGAGCTCCTCCCGCTGCCGGTACAGGCGGCGCACGCGAAGGCGGTACCCGGCGAACAGGGCAAGCAGGACGCCCAGGCCCGCGAGCGTCCGGAACCACCAGGTGCCGTAGAACGGGGGCCGGATCACGAAGGCGAAGACCGCTTCATCGAGACCCGCGACGCCGTGGCTGCTCACGGCCTTCACGCGGAACGTGTAGGCACCCGGCGCGAGGTTCGTGTAGCGGGCGCTGCGCGCGGTGACAGGGCCCTGCCAGCCGCCGTCGTAGCTGTCGAGCCGGTAGAAGTACTCGTTCCGTGCCGCGTTGCTGAAGTGCAGGGCGACGTAGTCGAACGTCACGTCCCGCTGGCCGTACGCGATCTCGACGGCTCGTGCCGGCATCCCGTGGCGGTAGAGCTCGACGCCGCCCACCGGCGGCCGCCTGGCGTCGCGATCCGAGGTGTGCACCGCCGTCACGAGGACGCTCGGCGCATAGGGGTTGTCCGTGACCTGGTCCGGGTAGAACGTGTTCAGCCCGCCGACTCCGCCGAAGGCCATCTCACCGTCGGGCGCCGTGAAGTACGCACGGCTGTTGAACTCGATCGACTGCAGGCCCGGATCGGCGCTGTGACTCTTGAACTCACCCGCGACGAAGTCGAAGCAGACGATGCCGCGATTCGTGCTCAGCCAGAGGCGCCCCCGGCCGTCGGTGAGGATGCCGTAGACCGTGTCACCGTCGAGGATGCTGTTCCGCGAGGTATAGCAGCGTGTGGCCTGGCTCTCGACCTCGAGCCGGCACAGCCCGTGCTCCTCGGTACCCACCCACAGGACGCCCGGCGAGGCCGGGCTCTCCCCGATCGAGAGCACGCCCACCTCGCCTATGGCTCCGGCGCCCGCAGCAATCCGTTCAAATTGCCCCGCCGAACCCGGCGACGTGTCGAGCCGAACCAGGCCCATGCCGGTGCCAACCCACAGTCCGTTCCGCGCGTCCGAATGGAGCGCGTTGACGTCACCGCCGGGCAGGCCGAGGGGGTTCGCCGCGCCCACGGGGTAGCGCCTGAACGACCGGGTCCGCGGCTCGAACTCGTTCAGGCCCCTGCCGAGCGTACCGACCCACACCCGGCCGTCAGGCGATTCGTGGATGACCTGGACGAAATCCTCGCTCAGGCTTCGCGGGTCGCCGGCCCGGTGTCGGTAGACCCGGGCGGCGCCGGAGAGCTCCTTCACGACGAGGCCGGAGGTCGTGCCGATCCACAGGTTGCCGCGGCGATCCTCGTGGAGCGCCTGGATGTAGCCGTCGAGCAGCCGGGCCGCTTCGGCAGACGGCGGGCGCCACGGGGGGATTGCCGCCCCCGACGCGTCGATGCGGCTCAGCCCCTTCGGCGTTCCCACCCACAGCGTCCTGTCGCGATCCCGGATGACCGCGCGGACGAAGCTGCTCGCAAGAAGCTGGGGACCGCTGGCCTCTCTTCGGTAGAGGGTGAACCCGCGTGTGCTCGCGTCCGCGTAACGCAGGCCGCCGGCGTTGGTGCCGACCCACAGTCCTCCGAAATGATCCACCGCGAGGCACTGCAGTCGCGCGTCGCTGAGGGGCGCATCTCCCCGCTCCCGCAACTCCACGCGGCGCACGGCGAGTGTTTCGGGATCGACGCGGTGAAGCCCGCGAGGGCGGGTGCCGCTCACCTCGGTCTCGCCGAAGGCCAGGACCCAGATCTCGCCAGTCGGTCCCACCGCCAGGCTGCGCACGGCGTTGCCCGCCAGGCCCTCGCGGCTGCCGGGGTTCGCCACGATACGGTCGGTCGCCTTGGAGTGCGGATCGTGGCGCATCAGCCCGCCGGACGTCGGGCCGGCGACCTCGGATGCGCGCTCGATGGCGAAGAGCCGGTAGCCCGCGGCCGGTGTGGACATAGCGTCGTCGCGGGGCCTCATGGCCACCCAGAGGCGGTCGGCCTCGTCGGCGAACAGCGCCGTCACCAGATACTGCTCGGTGCCGGGGATGAGGTAGTCGTGTCCCCGTCCCGTGCGGGGGTCGAACTGGCGGAGCCGCGGCTCTCCGTACCAGGCAAACCACACGCGGCCTGCGATGTCGGACGTGATCACCTCCGCCGGTGCGGGCCGCCGGTTCCGCCAGATGAAGGCGGACCCGTACCGTTGGAAGCCATTCGAGATTGGATCGAAACGATTCAGGCCGGTGGGCGTCCCTACCCATAGGTTCCCGCGCCGGTCGACGTGCAGGGCATACACGGTTGGTGAGCTCAGGCTGTCCGGGCGATCGCGGTCATAGTAGTACCGCTCGAACTCGTGACCGTTCCAGCGGTTCAGACCGTTCGCCGTGCCGAACCACATGAACCCGTCCCGGTCGGAGGCCATCGCCGGCACGAAGTTCTGGGAGAGGCCCTCCTCGACCCCGAGCGATCGGTACCAGAGGATGTCGTCGCCGGCGGCCACGACGGGAGGGCAGGTCGTCAGGAACAGGAGCGCGAACGAGACCACACGGGCAGGCCAGGCGGTGGCGCGGGCGAATCGGCGACGCCTGTTGGCGGGAGATGGCAGCGACCCGGTGGTGCGTCGGCTCCGCCCGCGTGACATCTATTCAGTATGTCCCACACGCGCGGCACCGTCCAGCGCGTGCCGGGCCAGCCCGACGCTCAACCGAGGCGGGGTCAGCGCCGGGCCGGCGGCGCGCCGGCCGGGCCACCGGGCGCGCAGGGAGGATCGCTCGATGGCGATTCCTCCGCCAGGCGCCGCAGCAACTGCTCGAGGTCGCCGGGGAACTTGAGCCGGCTGCGATGCCAGTAGTTCGACTCCGTGAGGTCGGTGAAGCTGTGGGCGCGGACGATGGCGAACAACTCGACCTCGCGGGCGCGCAGCTGGCAGGCCTGCTTGGGGCACTCCGGATTGGCTCGCCACGCCGTCGCACAGCGAGCAGTGAGGGCATCGATCTCGCGGAGAAGCGCCGTGTCGCGCTCACGAAGGGCTGCGTCGGCGGCGGGGGCGGCTGCCGTGACGCGCTCGGAAACGGCGGACCGGTCGCACCCGGACGCCAAGACCGCCAGCACGAGGCTCAGTATCCGGGCCGCCACGGCGGCATGCACGGCGCGCGCACTCACGCGTCGTACGATGTCACGCGCAGGGCCCCCCGGCTATCCCTTCTCTGCCAACCCGCGCCCACGCACCGGCCGGGCGAGGTGGACATTCTGTGCGCATGGCGAGCCGCCGCCGGATCCAGACATGCCATCCCCACAGCACGGCCGCGGTGACCCCCCAGGCGGCCGCTCGACAGCCGGCGCCTGTATACGAAACTGGACTGGATCACGTGGTCGGCCACGCTGACGGGCCGGCGGTGGGGAAGAAATGGGCCGGCAGGGAGAAGACGAAGGCTGCAGGGTGGGCAGGGCTGCCCCTGGAGAAGTAGACTGTCGGCAGGCGTCCCCCGACTTCAGATGGCCTTGGGCGGTCGCCCGTCCGTCATCCCGGGAGCGACTGCCATGAAGTGCGCATCCTGCCACACGGAGAACACGGCCCGCCAGTCGTTCTGCGGCACCTGCGGCTCGCCGCTCCCGTCTGAACTTCCGGAGGCAAGGGACGCCACAGCGACCTCTGAGAATCGGCCAGGTTCTCTGGCGAGAGGGTCGTTCTTCGCCGGCCGCTACCTGGTGGTCGAGGAACTGGCGCGTGGCGCCATGGGCCGCGTCTACAAGGTGGTCGACACGAACGGACAGCACGAGATCGCGCTCAAGGCCCTCCTGCCCGAATTGGTTGCGGACCACGAAGCACTCGAGCGGTTCTCGCGCGAGATGCAGCGCTCCAGGAGCATCACGCACCGCAATGTCTGTCGATTCTTCGATCTCGGCCGATCCGACGGCGTGGACTACCTGACGATGGAACTCGTGCCGGGCGAGGATGTGAAGCACCTCGTCGGGAGGCTCGGCGCGCTCAGCCCGGGACAGGTCGTCCGCATCGGTCGCCAGCTCTGTGACGGCCTCGCCGAAGCCCACCGGCTTGGTGTCGTTCACAGCGACCTGAAGTCGCAGCACATCATGGTCGATGAGGACGGCCACGCCAAAATCCTGGGTGTCGGAATCGCCCGGTCGGCCAGGGCCGCGGGGATCACAGATCGCGGCATGCTCATCGGCACGCCGCAGTACATGTCGCCCGAGCAGGTCGATGGAGAAGAATCCGATCCCCGGACGGATCTCTACTCGCTCGGCATCATCCTCTACGAGATGGCGACGGGCAAGCTGCCGTTCGACGGCGACACACCGCTCTCGGTTACGCACAAGCAGAAGCACGAGATGCCGGCCGACCCGAGGACGCTCAAGACGGAGATGCCGACGGACCTCGGCGCACTCATCCTGAAATGCCTCGCGAAGGACAGGGCGGCGAGGTACCAGAGCGCGGCCGACATCCGAGCCGAGCTCGACAGAATCGAACAGGGGCCGCCCACGACGGCGCGTCCCGTCCCGGCGAGGCGCACGACGTCCACGCGGATCGCAATCCCGACGGGGCCGCGCTGGCTCCTGGCGGCGGCAGCAGTCCTCGTCGTCGCGGCAGCCGGCCTGTTCCTCTGGCACCCGTGGTCGCGCGGGGTGCCGGTGTCGCCGACATCCGGCAAGCCGACGGTGGCCGTGACGTGGTTCGACAACCAGTCGGAACGTCCTGGTCTCGATCGCGCGCTGGTGAACCTTCTCACGACCAACCTGAGCCGAGACGGCGCCCTCGAGGTTGTCAGCACGCAACGGATGTTCGACATCCAGAAACAGCTCGGGAACGCGGACGCCGCAGCGATCGACCGCACGACGGCCAGGGACATCGCCAGCCGGGCCGGCGCCGGCACGATGGTGACGGGCAGCCTCATCACGCCCGGCGATCAGGTGCGCATCACGGCCGAGCTGGTCAGAGTGAAGAACGGGGCCATCATCGCAACCCTGGAGGAAAGCGGGCAGCGGCTCGACGACCTGTTTCCGATGGTGGATCGGCTGACGGAGCGCATCCGGACCAGGCTCGGGATGCCGGAAGCGTCGCCGGCCCGGGCGCTGCGGATTGCCGACGTCTCGACCGCGTCGCTCGACGCCTACCAGCACTACCAGAAAGGCCTGGATTTCCTGCTTCGGTGGAACACCGCGGCTGCCAGGAAGGAGCTCGAGCAGGCGGTGGCCATCGATCCGGCCTTCGCCGGCGCCTGGGTCTCGCTTGCGCAAGCCCGCGTGGGACCCGGGACATTCGCCAACGCCTTCAGCGACATCAGCGAAGGAATCGAGGCGCTTCAGCGGGCGAGGGCGCACGAGAGCCGGGCGACCGAGCGCGAGAAACTCCAGATGGGCCTGCTGGAGTCGGCCATGGGCGGCGATTGGCCCGGCGTGCTCATGCGCTCGGAAGCGCTGGTGGCGAGGTTCCCTGACGACTGGTGGGGGAACATCTACCTGATCACCACAACCCGGCTGGACGGAACGGACCTCGACAGAGCCCGCGCCGCCGCCGAACGGTACCTCGAGATCGACCCGACCGATGCCACCACGTACAACCTGCTCGCCTACATCCAGTCCCAGCAGGGAGACCACCAGGCTGCGTCGTCGACAATCAAGAAGTGCGTGGCCCTCCAGCCCGATGTCGCGGACGTCTACGACTCCGCGTGGGAGATCCACGTCCAGGCCGGACGCTTCGACGAGGCGCTGGCGTACGCGGACCGATACCGCGAGCTGCGACCCCAGGCGTACGCGCCGTGGCAACTGCGCGGGGAGACGTTCCTGATGCGCGACGACCCGGAGCGTGCGAGGCAGGAATTCCTGTCCATGCCCGACCCGACGCTGGCGTCACAAGTCACCCGGGCCCAGGATGTCAGCCATGCGTACGTGGCGGAGGGACGGTTCAAAGAGGCCGAGCGATCGCTACGAAGGGCCGTCGAGCTTGCCGCGGCGGTTCGGAGGACCGCGCCGCCCGGCGACGGGACAGGCCCTGCCGCGATGCGGAACGCCCGATTCGAGCTTGGACTCGTGCTGGCGGGACGCCTCGACCCGTACGCCGTTGCAAGCCGGTACCTCGTCGGGGTGGCGCACCATTGGAGCGGGAACCAGACGGAAGCCTTGAAGCAGGCGGACGCCGTGCGTGGGTTGGTCGGGCAGGGCGGGCTCAGCGCGACGCTCCTGGACTACAGCGAACTCCTGGTCGCCGAGGCTGCTGTGTCCCGAGGTGATAAGCGCGCCCTGGCAGCCGCGCTCGCGCGACTGTCGGTGTGGCACCGTCACAGTTCGCCGGTCTACTGGCGGTTGACGGCAGCCACATCTGCGCTCGGCGGCGACACCGCCGGCGCGGTGGCCATCCTCGAGAGAGTGCGGAAGGACGTCACACTGTCGCGGAACATGCCCGCGAGCCGTCTGACGTACTTCTACGAGCGGTCACGTATCGACTACGTGGCTGGCCGTCTCTACGACCGGGCGGGGGACGCCGCGAGAGCGCACGACCACTACAGCCGGTATCTCAGGCTGATGGCCAGGGCCGATCCGCGCAACCCGGACATCGACGACGCCAGGACGCGCCTCGCGGCGATCGGCGGCAGGCGGTAAGTGCCCGGCGCTGGCGATGGCGATAGTCCGGAACCGGATCCCCCGGCGTAACGTCCCACACGGCAGGTTGTGTCCGCCACGAACGGACCCGACCCGGGGCTGGCGCAGCGATGCAGCCCATGTTCCCGCGGCGGTCCTCGCGGATCGACGGATTCCCGGCCGGAGGCACGCATGACATCGCTCGGCCGACCACGCCGATGGGCGAAGGTTCTCGTGACCGTGCTCGTGGTCGCCGGTCAGGCGTGCCAATCGTCGCCGGCCGCACCCGGGACCGGGGGCACCGATGGCGCGCAGATCGACGCGGCCTTTTCAGCCGCCGCGCAGGAACCCAGGCTCCGAAGCCTCGTCGTCGCGCGAGACGGCGCCATCGTGCGGGAGGCCTTTTTCAACGGTGGCGGTCCAGACTCGGACGAGTACGTCTGGTCGGTCACCAAGAGCATGCTCGCGCTGACAGTCGGCCTTGCGCTCGATCGCGGCTGCCTCCGGTCGCTTGACCGGACGATCGGGGAACTGCTCGGCCCGGCGACCGTCTCCGACCCGGAGAAGGCCGCCATCACGCTCCGGCACCTGCTGACCATGAGCAGCGGACTGGATTTCCCGGAAACGGCCTTCTACGGGACCGGGGCGAGCCTGTATCAGGCGTGGGTTACGGCGCCCGACCAGGTGGCGTGGGTACTCGCCCGCCCCATGACAGCGGCGCCCGGCGCGCGGTTCGAGTACGGGTCGGGGACGATACACCTCGCGTCGGTCGCACTCACGCGGGCGTGCGGCATGAGGACCAGCGAGCTTGCCGACAGCGACCTGTTCGGGCCGCTCGGCCTGGCACCGCGCCGCTGGGAAGTCGATCACCAAGGCTACAGCAACGGCGGCGCGGGGCTCTATCTCACGCCTCGCGACATGCAGGCGCTCGGCCACCTCGTGCTGAACGGCGGTGCCCACCGGCAGCGCCAGGTCGTGTCCGCCTCCTACGTCGCGGCGATGACGAGCGCGCAGATCGCCACCGGCAGCGGCATGGCGACGCCGCTCTACGGATTCGGGTGGTGGGCGGGGCAGACCGGCGGCGGTTCGGCCTACACGCTCGCCAACGGCTGGGGCGGCCAGTTCATCCTGGTCGTTCCCGCCAAGCGCCTGGTCGTCACGACGGCGGCCCTCACCACGGGGCTGTCGGGCACGGCCGCCATGGCCCAGTGGCAGCGCATCTTCGACCTCCTGATGCTGCGGATCGTCCCGGCGTTCTGAGCGTGGGCCGGCCCGACGGCGCGCGCATGGATGGCGTCCTTGCGTGACCGCACGAACCCCGCTACCATGCGCCTCGCGCGGTTGGCCATGAAGCGACTCGCCTGCTTGTACGCCATCGTCGGCGCCGTTGCTCTCGCAGCGGTCTCATTCGGTGCCGAGGGGACGACCAGAGTGCTGATCGTCACAGGCGGCCACGCGTTCGAGGAAGGGCCGTTCTTCCAGCTCTTCCGCGACAACCCCGACATCGCTTTCGTGGCGGCCGAGCACGACGGGGCCAGCGCCACGGCGTGGGAGCGCGACGACCTCGCAACCTTCGACGCCGTCGTGCTGTACGACATGCCGCGGAGCATCACGCCGGCGCAGCAAGGGAAGATGCGCTCGCTGTTCGAGCGCGGCGCCGGACTGCTTGTCCTCCATCACGCGCTCGTGTCGTTCCAGGACTGGCCCGACTATGAGCGGATCATCGGGGGTCGCTACCCCCAGCCGCCCGCCGGCCATCCGCAGGTCTCGGACGCGGTTGGCTACCAGCACGACGTGGATGTGCCCGTCACGATCCTGGATACCCGGCATCCCGTCACGGCCGGCATGAAGGACTTCACCATCCGCGACGAGATCTACTGGGGATTCCGAGTCGGCGGCGACGTGCATCCGCTGCTCGGCACGACACACCCAAAGGCCGGGAAGCCGCTGATGTGGACCCGTACCGAGGGGAAGTCGCGTGTCGTGTTCCTGCAGCTTGGTCACGACCGTCATGCGTTCGACAACCCGAACTTCCGTGATCTCGTCGCCCGCAGCATCCGCTGGTCAGCCCGCCGATCGGGAGGAACCATGACTCCGCGAATGGCAACATGCGGCACGTTCTCCGTGGTCGGTGTGGCCAGCCGCATTGGCCGTGGTTCCGAGAGCCCTGAGCTGTTTGCACGCATCTGTGTATCCCGGTTCGACAACATCGGGCGGGGCGCGACCGCGCGGGCTGACAGCGGACGCCCGTGACGACGCTCCGGGCGACGCCCGAGCGGCGGGTGTTCTGGGCATCCGGGCCGTTCGTGTGCAGATCGACTCGCGCGTCCGCTTCCTCACCAGGCGGATCGACCCCGCTCACGTGGTCGACCCGGAAGCGCCAGGGTGCGGCGGCAAGGTTGAGCGGATACCGCGACTTCACGCGCTTGGCGGTCGGCGGCGGGCCCGCGCTGCCCTCTACGGATGCCGGCGCGGCAGGCCGGCGAAGAACCTGATCACGTCCGGGTCCTGCATGAAGTCGTAGCGGTAGTTCGGGCCGTAGTCGACCCAGAGCTCCTCGCCGGCAGCGATGTCCCTCAGGGCCACGATCCTCACGAAGGGCGCTTCGCAGGTCTTCTCGAACTTCACGTTCTGGAACTCGGCCGGCGCGTAGTTCATGCGCGTGAAGACGTTGCCCTGGATGCCGTCGATGGTGGTGATGCCTCCGGTGCGCGGTTTCGCGCAGTCGAGCAGCCCCATCATGTACTGCCACCGGTGCGCCTTCGAGCGCCGCAGGAATTCGTCTTCCGTGATGAACTCCCCCGTGTAGGCCCCGAGGTAGGCGCCCTTGGGGATCGCCACTTTCGTGAAGACGCCATTCCCTGCGTGCGGAATCCTCGACGTCCGAATCTCGAGATTCCCCTCGTAGGCGGACTGGCCCTGCGCCGCGGCGACGGCCGCCGCCACCGCGATGGCCAGGAGGTGATTCCGTAACCTGGTCCGCTTCACATCGGCCTCCTGTCGCCCGCCGGCGTGCGAGATGCCGGCGGAGCAGGGCGTGGACGTCATCGCATGCCACCTTGCCACGGGGCTCATTATCGCGCCTGCCGGGAGCCGGTGAGCCAGGGATTTGTACACCTCGCCCGGGTTGCCCGCCGCAGCGCTTCCCGTTATGGTGCTGCTGCGCGTCAGGGGGAACTCATGACATCGACGAAACGGATTGCATGGTGCGCCCTGTGGCTGCTGACCCTCATTCCCGCCCTCGCCGGGGCCGCGCACAGCCTCAGAAGATCGGGGCCATCGCACGGGCCATTCGCGTCCTGGCAGCATCCGAATGACCTCTCGAGCGGGTGCTGTCCGTGCATACGGCACGCGACATGAAGGCGTTTCGTTGACATCTGCCGGCGCCGGTGCTATTCCTTCCGTCCCGCACTCTGCGGGCCCAGGGAGGAATTGCCGTGGGGGGGCCGGTCGTCTTCCTCGCCAGCCGGCAAGCCGCCGATCCGTTGCGGACGGGAGGCAAGGGCGCCAGCCTGGCGCGGCTCGTGAGGGCGGGCTTCCCTGTTCCCCCGGGCTTCGTCATCACGACTCCCGCGTTCCGCGAGCCCCTGATCTTGGCCCGGCAACTCATCGGCAGCAGTGGTCTCGAGGCGGCGCGCCGCCGCTGCCTCGAGTGGGAAATGCCCGAACGCCTCAGCCGGGCCGTCCTCGGCGCGTACCGGCGGCTCGATCATGGCCCGGTCGCCGTCCGTTCGTCGCTGGTATGCGAAGACTCGGCTTCGGGATCGTGCGCAGGCCTCCTCGACACCGCGCTCGACGTGGACGGCGAGACAGCCCTTCTGGACGCCGTCCGCCGGATTCTCGCCTCGGCCTTCGGTGATCGGCTGTGGGCTTACCTCGGCAAGGGCGGTGCCGATGCACACTCGGCGTCCGTCTGCCTCGCGGTGGTTGTCCAGGCCATGGTCAAGGCGGCCGTCTCCGGCGTGGCCTTCAGCGTCGACCCCGTCACTTGCCGTCCGGGCGTCGTCATCGAGGCGGTCCCCGGCCTTGGCGAAGACCTCGCCCAGGGCCGTGTCCGGCCCGACCGTTATCGTCTCGGCCCCCGCGGCGATTTGCAGGAAGCGCTTCCGGCCCACCACGGGGCGCCGCTGCTCGACGAGCCTCTGGCGCGGCGGCTCGCCGAACTGGTGGCCTCGATCGCCGACGCCGCGGAGGCACCGCAGGATGTCGAATGGTCGTATGACGGCCAGAGCATTTACGTCCTTCAGGCCCGTCCCATCACGTCGTTGTCCGGGAAACAGGTCTATTCGCGGCGGATGGTCTCCGACATGGCTCCCGGTCTCGTCAAGCCGCTCGTCTGGTCGGCCAAGTACGCGCCGATCAACGAGAACGTCTTCGCGCCGATCTTCGAAAGCGTCATGGGACCCGGAACCGTCGATCCGTCCAGGATCTCGACCAGGCTCTACTCGCGCGTGTACGTGAACGTCACGGCGGTGGGCGAGATCCTCAAGCGTATCGGGCTGCCGCCCAATTTCTTCGACATGCTGGCCCGCGAGGATCGGGCTGCCCGCAGGAGATTCAGGCTGAATGCCGCCACGATCCTCGCCCTCTTCCGGCTGGGGCGGTTCGTGCGGCGCGAGTCGGGCATCGACCATCGGATTCAGCCATTCATGGAGTCGCAGCAGCGCCGGTTGGAGGTGTTCCGCACGGTCGACTGGACCTCCCTGCCCCCGGAGGCTCTCGTCGCCCGCTTCGGGCAGCTCAAGACGCTGCACGGGCGATCGCAGTGGCACATCGTGCTCGTCTCCCTCAACATGCACGTGCGAAACCGCATGCTCGGCCGGATGATCACCAGGCGCTGGCCCGGCACCGACCCGCGCGAGGTCATCAAAGGCTACGGCCGGCGGTCGACCCTCGCCGCCTTCGATGACATCGGGAGGCTGGCTGCGCAGGCGAGGTCCCTCGATCGCGGGCTGCTCGATCGCATGGCGAGCGAGCCGGGAGCGAACGTCTCCGCCGCCCTCGCCGCGTCGGACGACGGCCGCCGGCTCCTGCAGGGCTTCAACACGTTCATGGACCGCTTCGGCTTCCTCAGCGCCAGCGGCAGCGATTTCTCAGAGCCGCCGTGGGTCGAGACCCCGCACCTCATCTGGAACACAATCGCCCGCCTGGCCGGCTCCCGGGACGCGGCCCCGCCCGGCGACATCGAAACCGGGCGCGAGGAGGTGCTGGCGCGTGTCCGGGCCGGCCTCGGTCCGCTCCGGCGCCGCCTCTTCGATCGGCTGCACGCGTCGACCGTCCGCTACATGGACTGCCGGGAACGCCTCAGCCTCCTGATGACCGAGGAGACGTACCTGATGCGGCGGTGCCTGCTGGCCCTGGGGCGGCGGCTCGCCGAGCGTGGGGTCGTCGAGCAGGCCGAGGACGTCTTCTTCCTCTTCGACATCGAACTCGACTCCCTCCTCCACGATCCGTCCGAGGCCGCTGCGGCCAGGAGCCGCATCGCCGCGAGGAAGGCCGAGATCGCGGAACACGCAGCCCTGGAACCGCCCGAGACGTTGTGCAGCGGTCAGCGCCCGGGCCTCGAGCCGCCGCCCGACGACGCGCTCGAGTTCCTTTCAGGCATCGGGGCGAGTGCCGGCGTGCTGCAGGGCCGGGCGCACGTGGTCTCCGATCCCGGCTCCGACAACGGCCGGTTCGGCCCCTCGGACATCCTGGTCGTGCCGTTCACCGACATCGGCTGGATACCCCTGCTTGCCGGTGTCGGAGGTGTCGTCGCCGACACGGGAGGCCAGCTTTCCCACACGTCCATCATCGCCCGGGAGTTCGGCATCCCGGCCGTGGTCAGCGTCCCACACGCGACCCGGCTCATCATCGACGGGCAAATCATCACGATCGACGGGACCGCGGGCCGCGTCTACCTCCATCCGGAACCGCCACTTGAAAGGAATCTCGGATGAACATCTCTGTCGCCCTGCTCGCGGCGCTTGGGGGATACCTCATCGGCAGCCTCTCGTTCGCGCGCATCGTCACGGCCCTCGCCGGGTACGGCAAGGGGTTCACGGAGAATGCCGAGGCGCGCGTCGAGGGCAGCGAGCAGGGACTCCGGCTGGATACGGTTTCGGCGACCTCGGTCTCACTCAAAGCGGGCCCGAGGCTCGGGTTTCTGACCTATGTGCTGGACGTGCTGAAGGTGTTCATCCCCGTCTTCGCCCTCAGGCAGATCTTCCCCGACCAGCCCTACTACCTGCTCACGGCCACGGCGGGCGTGGTCGGCCACGTCTGGCCGCTCTACCACAGGTTCAAGGGCGGAGGCGGGATCTCGGCGATCTACGGCGGCGTCTTCGTGATCGACTGGCCTGGCGTGTTCGTCGCGGCCCTGGGCGGGATGGTGCTCGGCCTGTTCGTGCTCCGCGACTTCTACCTGATCTACTACGCGGGCCTGCTGCTCCTCATCCCCTGGCTGTGGTTCCGCACCGGGAGCGTCTCCGTGCTCGCGTACGCCGTCGCAGTCAACCTCCTCTTCCTCATCGCCTCGTACTCCGCGGCAAAGCGCTTCTACGCGCTCAGGCGGACGGACCCTCGCTGGAACGACCCCACCCAGGCCTGGAAGATCTCGGCCATGGGACGGGGCATCCTGAAGGTACTGGCCAGGTTCGGATACGGAAAGAAGAACGGCCCGTCCGGGGAGCGTGGGAGGTGAACGCGTCGCCAGGCCGGGGCCGCCCGCGCCTGTCGCTGCTCGTCAGGGGAACGGCGGCGATCGGCGTGTTCACGGCCGGCCTCTTCGGGCTGGCCGGGCATCTTCGCTACGTCCAGGCGGCGGTGCTCGGCGGGGCGAGCTTGCTCGTGCTCGTCGTCCTGGCCGTCGGGTTCGGCGACCGTGTCGGTGTGATCGCCGAGCGGATGAAGCCGGTCCCGAATGCCAAGCCATGGGACAAGTACCTCATGGCCGTCTTCATGCCCCTCGCCGGGGCGGTCATCGTCGTGTCGGCGCTCGACGGCGGACGGTTTCACTGGACGGCGGGGCTGCCGCTGTGGGTGTACCCGCCAGCCGTGCTCGCCTTCTGCGCGGCGGCGGTCTTCCACCTGTGGGCCATTCTGTCCAACGAGTTCTACGTGAGCACCGTCGCCGTGCAGATCGATCGCGGGCACCGGACCGTCGACCGGGGGCCCTACGCGATCGTGCGGCACCCGGGCTATCTCGGCATCATGGTGATGGAATTCGCGATCCCCCTGGTCCTGGGATCGCTCTGGGGCCTCATCCCGTCGGGACTGGTGGCGGCGGTGCTCGTGGTCCGGGCCGGCCTCGAGGACCGCGTCCTGCGCAGGGAGCTGGAGGGGTACGCCGACTACGCCTCGCGCGTGCGCGACCGCCTGATCCCGGGTGTCTGGTAGCCCGCGAGCCCGCCGTTCACGCGCCGGACATCAGGCCTTTGACCCGAAACCACTTGTTGACCGGGCAGCGGCAATTCTCGCAGGCCCTGCACACGACGAGCAGCACCTCGCCGTGCGCGGCCATGGCGAGCACGCCGAACAGGAGGAAGAGCGGCGGCGTCTGCCAGAGCCAGTACAGGGGAAAGGCCGCAAGGAGCACGAGCGTGCCGAGGATGCCGGCGGCATCGACCTTCGTGTAGGCCTCGGCCGTGCGGGTCGGCATCTTCAAGCTGAGGCGGCCGGGATAGACCATCAGGCACCGTTCCCCGCGGCACACGCACCTCCCGCAGAAGAGGTAGACGACAAGGGGCAGGCCCGCGACGATCATCAGTCCGTAGAGGACCGCCGGCAGCGTGGCTGTCAGGGCGATCCCGACGAGGCCCGTCAGCAGCGCCAGGACAAGCAGGGTCAGCGTGAGCACTCCGTGGAACCGCGGCGTCAGGTGTCTGGTCATCGAAGTGAGGCCTTGGTGAAGAGGTGATCGGGAATCGCGGCGTTGAACTCCATGGCCTTTACGATGAACTCGGTGCCCTCCCCGTCCTTGAGAGCGTCCTTGAACACGACCCGCGTCGAGACCCACCGATCCTTCATGCGCTCGACGTTCCGGACGTCGGTGGTCTTCAGGAGCTTGCCGCTCTTGGCGAAGCGCGCTTCACGCAGAATGACGTCGCGCTCCTGGTCGACCCAGATCTTGCGCTTGTAGTACGCGATTTCGGCGCCTCGCGACGAGAGGTCGAGCACCCAGCACGGCCGGTCGCCGACCCGCTCTTCGCCGGCGACCACGGCGTCGTACAGCGCCACGAGGCGCTGATCCTCCATCATGTCCTCGTAGGAGAGGTCCGAGCCCATCACCGACTGACGGAGCATGTGCCCGGAAATGAGAATCGTCCGGTCCGACGCGGGTGTATAGGTCCAGAGCTGATCCTCGAGCTTGAGCATCTTGGTGCCCCTCTCCCGAGGCGGGTCGAGGTACTCGGTGAAGGACTTGGCGCGGCCCTGGATCCACGACTTCGACGTGACCGTGCGGGAGCCGCGCCGCCCGCGGATGATCATCTCGCTCGTCGTGACCTTGTTGTCGGCGCCCATGTTCTGGTCGACGCGGCGCAGCACGGCTGCGCCGTCAGGAGCCTGCGCCGGGGCGGCGAGGACGGCGGCGGCCAAGCCGATCGCGGCCACGGCCGGGAGGCAGAGCGGGATACGATGTCTCATCCTTCGAACTCCTTCGCCAGCCGGGACGTTTCCCGCCTGTAGATGCCGATCCCGGACACGGCCTTGCCGAGGAACGTCGCGGCCAGGCCCGGCACGAACCCGATCACGTAGCTCGCGGGCGTCACCCTGGCGCGCAGCACGTCGGTGACGATGACCGAGGCGTTCTTGAGCATCGAGCCGAGGTCGAAGCCCGTATTCTGCAGGTAGTAGGACACGGCGAGCCCCAGCGCCGTCCCCGCGGCCGAGCCGAGGAAGCCGACGATCGTCCCTTCGGCGATGAGCGAGCGGTACAGCCGGCCGTGGTCCTCTCCGAGGGCCAGGCGAATGCCGAACTCGCCGTAGCGGCGCAGGCTCGACATCAACCCGGCGTTCCAGAGCACGATCGACATGACCAGGATGAAGAAGACGAGCATCAGCGAGTAGACCTGGGCGGCGAAATCCAGGGTCTGCGCCAGCCCGCTCTGCTCGTGGAGCGAGACCATCCGCGGCGCGAACTCGCCGCCGTCGCCGTGGCGCGCGCTGTTGAACCCGGCGGCCAGGCTGGCGGCCTCGTCGCGCCTGTAGGGGGAATCGCGGAAGAAGCCGAGGATCTCGCCGGCCGAGTCCGCCATGTCCAGCGCGCCCCTCATGTCGTCGATGTCGGCAATCATCGCCCCGCGGTCCATCACCGCGATGCCGAACCGGACCGTGCCCGCGACGACGAAGTTCTGGACGACGAGACTGCCGTACATCGTCGCGCTGATGAGGGTCGCGGTCGCGCCAGGGCCGATGCCGAGGCGGGCGGCGAAACCGTCGCTGAGGAGTATCTCGCCGGGCCGCTCGGGCAGGCGGCCGCGCACGACGGCCTTGTCCAGGTTGAGGAGGCCGCGCTCGGGACTCCCGGGATCCCTGAGATTGACGGCCAGACCCGCAACCGGGCCCTGGACGCGCGTCTCGCCCTGCGCGTCGGGGACGTCGATCAGCCCGCCGAACGCGATCCGGGGGGTCCAGTCGAGATTGGGGTACTCGCGCGCGAGTCCGGCGAGGAGCGAGCCCGCACCCGCGAGCGCCAGGTCGTTCGGCGCCTGGTCCGCTTCCTTCGCGTAGGCGCGGGACATCACCTTCACGTGCCCCGTCGAGAACCGGGCGCCGGACTCGATCATCGACGACATGGCGCCGTTGGTCCAGCTGAAGCCGATGACCGTCAGCGCGGAGCCGAGCATGACCGTGATGAACGGCAGAAGGCTGCGCGAGCGGTCGCGGAGCAGGCCCTTGAGGAGGAAACGGATCATGTCATCCTCCCCCTCAGCGCGTCAGTCGGCTTGAGCCTGGCAATCCGGCGGGTCGGGAGGAACGAGACGACGGTCGTCGTCAGCAGGACGAGAAGCGTGGTCCCGGTGACCAGCCCGAGGCTGTAGGAGGGGAACAGCCGCTCGCCGATGGCGAAGCCATAGCTGTCCGTGTCGCCGGGCAGCGCCCAGCCGGTCCGGGCCACCCATGACAGGAGCGGGATGCCATAGACGGCCGCGACCAGCGCGGCGAGCACCCCATTCAGCATGCCCTCGAGGGTGAACAGCGCGATGACCTTGCCGCGCGTGAAGCCCAGGGCCATGAGCGTGCCCATCTCGCGCCGCCGGTGGAAGATCGCGAGCACCTGGGTGTCGAAGATCGCCAGCATGGCCAGCGCGAGGAGAATGGCGTAGAAGACGGAACTGCCGACCGACTTCGATTCCACCATGGCCCGGATGTCGGCAAGGAAGTCGTCCTGGCCGCTGAACCGCCAGCCGCCCGCCGCGGAATCGGCCGGGCGCACGGCGCCCTGGGCCAGGACCACGAACGTCGCTTCGCCAGGCATGCCGGTCATCTCGCGGAGCCGCTCGAGCGGGACCCAGATCTGGCCGCGATCGATCGACTGAACCGACGTCTTCATCACCTGGACGACAACCGTGTCGCGCGCGTCGAAGGTGCCGCGGGCATCGCGCCACTGAAGCGTCACGGTGTCGCCGCGTTTGAGGCCGCTCAGCGCCGCCATGCGCTCGCCGATGAGGACCGGGATCTCGTCACCGGCCTGCGCGGCGGAGAGAAACGCGGTCGGGAGGTTGAGCACGGTTTGATCGGGATCGATGCCTTTGACCTGGACCGCAATCAGGCGGCCCTGCGGGTAGATCGTGCCCTGGATGACGAGGACGGGCGCGGCCTTGCCCGCGCTGACCATGACGGCGAGCGGCGCGGGGAGGGCGCCGTGGGCGTCCGCGAGGCTGAGCGGGTCGTACGGGTCGTAGGCAGCGTGCTGGTAGTGGCCGCCGCCGATCTCGGCCGCGATCATCGCCTCCTCGGCCTGCGTGTTCATCCCCTCCAGCAGGCCCTGGCTGAAGATGATGAGGACGAACGAGAGCGACAGGACGAACGCGTTGAGCCAGGTCCGCAGGCCCGCCCCGAGGATATTCTTGAGGGCCAGCTTCGGGATGATCATGGCTGCTCTCCCGCCCCGCTGGTTCCGGGGCGGCCGTCGGTTTGCTGGTCGGTGTCCACCCGCCCGTCGATGAGCGTGACCGTGCGCCGCAAGTACTGCATCACCTTGAAGTCGTGGGTGGCGAAAATGAACGTCGTGCCGAGCTCGCCGTTCAGCCGCGCCATGGTCCGCAGGATGTTGTGGGAGTTCTGGGCGTCGAGGTTGGCCGTCGGCTCGTCCGCCAGGATGATGTCGGGCTCCTTGACGATGGCGCGTGCGATGGCCACCCGCTGGCTTTCCCCTCCCGAGAGCTGGGCGGGCCTGGATTTCGCGCGGTCGGCCAGGTGCACCCACTCGAGGGCGGCCAGCACCTTTCGGCGGCGCTCCGCGGGCGGCAGGCCGAGCAGCAGCAGTGCGAACTCCACGTTTTCGTAGACGGTGTACACGGGCAGCAGATTGAAGGTCTGGAAGATGAAGCCGACGTGGCGGTTGCGCAGGCGCGCGGCTTCCTTGTGCGTCAGGGCCTCGATGCGCTGCCCCATGACGACCGCGCTGCCCGCGGTAGGCGTGTCGAGGGAGCCGATGATGTTGAGCAGCGTGGTTTTTCCCGAGCCGCTGGGGCCGACCAGGCCGGCAAACTCGCCCTTGTCGAAGCTCAGGCTGACGCTGTCCAGGGCCGCGATCGTGTGCAGCCCCATGGGGTAGGTCTTCGTCAGGTCCTTCGTGACGATGAGCGGCGTCTCCGTCATGGCGGCCTCGGCACCCGTCCTAGAAGTCGTAGGAAAGCAGGACCTGGAAGCCCGTCCCCGCGAATGACGACGAGCTGACCTGGCCCGGGAACACGGTGACCTGATCGGGATTGTTGAACAGGATGACGTTGAATGCCAGCGAGTCGTAGGTCCGCTTCCATGTGACGAAGCGGCTGACGTCGCCGCTCCTCCAGTCGTAGTAGAGGATGCCCGTCAGCTCGTCGAGCAGACCCAGGGGATAGCGGAGAAACAGGGCCGAGAAGTTCTGGGCATCGCCGCGTGTGAAGGCCTTCGCACTCGAATCGAGGCGGAAGTGCTCGGCCAGAGCCGTCAGGCCGTTCCCCACGCCGAACGTGTAGTCCACACCCACAGTCACGGCCCGCTGGAAGGGTGCCGGCAGGAGCGGAGAGTCCTGGTGGACGACCGCCGCCTCCAGCCACACGCCGACACCGACATCCCATTTGCCGTCGAACCCGAAGCGGTTCTCGGGCACCGGCTTGACGGTGACCGGCGCCGCCGGGTCCATGGGAGGCGCGAGGGCGCTGATGTCGGCGTTGCGGTGGTGATAGGCGGCGCCGAACTCGCCTTTGAAGAGCGGAACCTGGACGCGGCCGCCGAACTCGGGCGTGTCGGCGTCGGGCGGCGCGATGTCCCAGCCGCGCTGGGCGTGGTTGCCGTACATCGCCCAGGCCGAAAACGCCGCGTTGCCCTTGGTGTAGTACCGGAGCAGCAGCGCGTAGACGCCCTCCGTGAGTTGCAGCGGGTCGCGCGGGTCGAGGCTATCGAACCACATCAGCGGCCGGAACAGCGTGGCGGAGCCGAAACTGATCTCCTGCAGGCCGGCCCGGGCCTCGACGCGCGGGGTCGCGAACCGGAGCCAGGCGCGGTACGGGTCGATGTCGCCGGAAGTCTGCGTGGAGTCGTCGGCGGAGAACCACACCGTGCCAAGGGCGTTGAAAGACGCCTCGCCGTCGACTGTGACACCGCCCGCCGGCGCAAGGGAGAAATCCAGCACGGGAATGGCGCGCAGGCTGACCGACGGTTCGAAGGTGACGTCCACACGGCCCGATCCGAGGAGCGACAGCAGGCCGTGGATCTTCACGCCCTGCGCGGCGGATGCGGCCGGCCGCACGACGAGCAGTACGGCGGCCAGCGCGAGCATCGCCCGCATGCTGGCCCCCGATGGCTTCGGGCCGCCCGCATCAGCGCGGCCGCCGCAAGGGAAGACGCACATGGATGGCATCGGCGGGAGCCTCCGGGTGAACCGGAGCGCCCGCCCCGTAAGAGATGATACCGCAGGACTTCCCTGGCACTGGCCGGCGCGGCGCTCGCGAGACGGAGGCGCACCCGCGTTGCACGCCGGGAGCCGCCTGGCGGTCGCGGTGGAACCAGGCGAGGCGCTCGTTCAGCGCGGGGAACGCCGAGGGTTGCCCGCCGTGCCGTTTCCCGTTAAGGTGCTGCTGCGCGTCAGGGGGAACTCATGACATCGACGAAACGGACCGCGTGTGCGCTGTGGCTGCTTCTTCTGATCCCCGCCCTCGCGGAGGCCGCGCCGGGTGCGGCGACGGTCCGCACCTACAAGAAGGTGATCAGGACGTACCCCTTCTCCGACCCCAACCCGATTCCCGTCGTCGACCGGATCTATCCCTACTTCCGTTTCGATGGCTACACCGACACGCCGGTGGACAAGGCATGGACGGTCGTTGAGCTGGAAAACGACTACCTTCGCGTCACCGTGTTCCCGGAGATTGGCGGAAAGATCTGGAGCGCGGTCGAGAAGTCAACCGGCCGCTCGTTCATCTACGACAACCGCGTGGTGAAGTTCCGCGACATCGCCATGCGGGGGCCGTGGACCAGCGGCGGCATCGAGCCGAACTACGGCATCATCGGCCACACGCCCAACTGCGCCACGCCGGTGGACTACGAGACAAGCACGGGAGGCTTCGGCGCGCGGGTCGTCGTCGGCGTGCTCGACCTGCTGACCCGCACGCCGTGGCGCCTCGAAATCACGCTGCCCTCCGACGCGGCGTACTTCACCACGCGGTCGATCTGGCACAACGCGACGCCGATCGAACAGCCGTACTACACGTGGATGAACACCGGCATCAAGGCGGCGGGCAACCTCGAACTCATCTACCCGGGCACGCATCACATCGGACACGGCGGCGAAGTCGCGCCCTGGCCCGTCGATCCAGCCACAGGCCGGAACCTCGCCTTCTACGAGCAGAACAACTTCGGGCCCTACAAGTCGTACCACGTCGTCGGCCGGTACACGGACTTCTTCGGCGCCTATTGGCACGACGATGAGTTCGGGATGGGGCGGTATTCGACGCGGGACGACAAGCTGGGGAAGAAGGCGTGGATCTGGGGCCTGTCACGCCAGGGGATGATCTGGGAGAAGCTGCTGACCGACACCGACGGCCAGTACGTCGAGGTCCAGTCCGGGCGGTTGTTCAACCAGGCGGCGGAGGCGAGCACCTTCACGCCTTTCAAACACCGGGGATTTGAGCCGCACTCGACGGATACCTGGACGGAATACTGGTTCCCCGTGAAGGGCACCGGAGGGTTCGTCGACGCGCGCCCGCGCGGAGTCTTGAACGTCATCCTGCCGGGAGCGGTGCGCCCGGGCCCGTCGCCGGGGGCGCCGCCCACGAAGGCCCAGGCCCTTGAAGTTCGGCTCTCGGCACTTGAACGCATCGACGACCCGATCGAGGTGCTCGACGGCGACCGGGTCGTCTTCTCGACCAGGCTGCAACTCGCCCCGATGGAGATGTGGCGGCAGACCATCGACACGCCCGTG
>JALOKU010000083.1 GCA_025456345.1 Vicinamibacterales bacterium
CGGCTGGGCGCGCCAGATGTCGAAGAACGTGGGCTACCTGCAGGACGTGCCGGCGCCCGACGTGATGACCAGCCCGCAGCACATGATCTGGATGATGGATGAACTCGAGGTCATCCACGGCCAGAAGGAACCTGGCTTCATCACCGGCAAGCCCGTGGGCATCGGGGGGTCGCTCGGCCGCACGGAAGCCACCGGCTACGGCGTCATCTACACCGTGCGCGAGGCCCTCAAGCTGCTGGGCCTCGAGCCGACGGGCACCACGGCCTCCGTGCAGGGCTTCGGCAACGTGGCCCAGTACGCGGTGCAGCTGTTCACGCAGTACGGCGGCCGGGTGATTTGCGTGTCGTGCTGGGACAACGCCGACCAGAAGACCTTCACCTTCCGCAAGACGTCCGGCGTGACCTTCGAGGAATTGATCGGCATCACCGACAAGTTCGGCACCGTCGACAAGATCAAGGCGAAGGCCCTGGGCTACGAGATCCTGCCGGGCGACGCCTGGATCGAGCAGGAGGCCGACATCCTGATCCCGGCCGCCATCGAGAACCAGGTGACCGCGGACAACGTGAACCGCATCCACAAGAAGGTGAAAATCGTCGCCGAGGGCGCCAACGGGCCGAGCACGCCCGAGGCCGACAAGGTGATGCAGGAGCGCGGCATCTACCTCATCCCCGACTTCCTGTGCAACGCCGGCGGCGTCACCTGCAGCTACTTCGAGCAGGTGCAGGGCAACATGAACTTCTACTGGCCCAAGGAAGAAGTGCTGGGCAAGCTCGATGCCCAGATGACCAAGGCATTCCATGCCGTGGCGGATCTGGCGAAGGCGAAGAACCTCTACACCCGCGATGCGGCCTACGTGATTGCGATCAAGCGCGTCGCCAGCGCGTGCCAGCTGCGGGGGTGGGTCTAGACACAGGGGACTGGGAATTAGGGGCTAGGGACTGGGCGCTAGGCGCTAGTCAGACACTGAAGGGCCTGGCGGGGAGCTCACGCCTCGCCGGGCCCTCGCTGTCTCGAGGGCCGGTTCCGCTGCCGTCAGCCCCCAGCCCCTGGTGCCTGCCCGATAAGCGCCTAGTCCCTGGCGCCTGTCTGCCTAGCCCCTAGCCCCTCTCCCCTATCCCCTCTCCCCTCTCCCCTAGTAACCTGTACCCATGCCCACACGGGACGACAGCCCGCTCGACCTGATGGCGCTGCTCTTCGAGCGGGCCAAGGAACTGGTCTGCCTCTACCAGGTGCTGGACAGCACGGCAGACCCGGAACGCACGCCCGACGAAGTGTGCCGCGACCTGGTCGACGTGATCCCGCCCGGGTGGATGCATCCCGACGCGTGCTGGGCGAGAATCAGCTACGACTCGTCGGTCTACGAACCGGCCGAACGGACCGAGACGCCGTGGGCGATGCGCGCGCCGCTCATCGTCATGGGCAAGCCGGCGGGCGCCATCGAGGTGTTCTACGAGCAGTACTTCGCGAAGGCCGACGAGGGGCCGTTCCTCAAGGAGGAGCGCCGGCTGCTCGACCACGTCGCGGTGCGCCTCGGCCAGTTTCTGACCGAGCGCCGCCTGCGCAGCATGGCGCGGAACTGGAAGGACGCGATCGAGCAGGCGCCCGCCGACGAGCGCCGCGACTGGCGCGTGATCATCGAGTTCCTCCGCCGCACCGACCCGCACCTGCTGACGCGGGTGTCACGGCGGATGATCAACTACCTCGTCTGGAGCGGCATCGACGAGGCCGAGAACCTGCTGGAGCACCTCAGCGCGAACCAGCGGAGCCGGGAGGCGTCGGACGAAAACCGCCCCATCGAGCGGGCCAGCGTCGACGAACTGATGCGGGTGACGAACGCGGCGTTCCGCGTCGCCGCCAACAACCTCACCGAGGAGGAGATCGTCCACGTCATCGAGCAGTGGGTCAAGGACGACAAGAGCGGGTTCCTGGTCGAGGCGGTCGAGAACCAGCGCACGTCGCTCACCGAGATTGCCGACGCCCTGGAGCGCTTCGAGCAGATGGGCTTCGGCGACAAGGAGCTCTCGCGCTCGGTGCAGCTCGGCCTGCGGGTGTCGCTCGTGCGGCGCTTCCTCACCGACGACCTCGAGTACATCAACACGGCCAAGAACTACCTCCACGTCCACGACTTCTGCGACATCGTGCAGCGCGTCGTGTCGCCGGCGGGCTCGCGCGGCAAGCTGGGCGGCAAGAGCTCGGGCCTCCTCCTCGCGTACCACATCGTGCGCCGCTCGGAGGAGTACGCCGACGCCATCGGCGCCTTCAAGATGCCGAAGACGTGGTACATCACGTCGGACGGGCTTCTGGCGTTCCTCGATCGTAACCACCTGCAGGACATCCACAATCGCAAGTACCTCGAGGTCGAGCAGGTCCGGAAGGAATACCCGCACATCGTCCAGGCGTTCAAGAACTCGGAGCTGCCGAAGGAGGTCATGAAGGGCCTCGCCGTGGCCCTCGACGACATCGGCGACAAGCCGCTCATCGTCCGCAGTTCCAGCCTGCTCGAAGACCGGATCGGCTCGGCCTTCTCGGGGAAGTACAAGAGCCTCTTCCTGGCCAACCGCGGGAGCAAGCGCGACCGGCTGGCCGCCGTCTCCGACGCGGTGGCGGAGGTGTACGCGAGCACGTTCAGCCCCGACCCCATCGAGTATCGCGCCGAGCGCGGCCTGCTCGACCTCCACGAGGAGATGGGGATCATGATCCAGGAAGTGGTCGGCACGCAGGTGGGCCGCTACTTCCTGCCGGCGTTCGGCGGCGTGGCGTTCAGCAACAACGAGTTCCGATGGTCGCCCCGGATCAGCCGCGAAGACGGCCTGGTGCGCCTCGTGCCCGGCCTCGGCACGCGCGCCGTCGACCGGCTCAGCGACGACTACCCCGTCCTGTTCTCGCCGGGCCAGCCGGGGCTCCGGGCCAAGGTCACGCCCGACGAGCAGTTGCGATACGCGCCGACGCGCGTCGATCTGATCAACCTGGACGCGAACCGGTTCGCCACGGTGCTCATCGCCGACCTGCTCAAGCAGTACGGGTCGAAGTACCCCATGTTCAAGCAGGTGTTCTCGGCGGTCGACCGGGACGGCCTGCACCCGGTGGGCGGGTTCGACTGGGACGGCACCACCGACAACGTCGTGGCCACCTTCGAGGGCCTGGCCGCCAACACGCCGTTCCTGGCGCAGATGCGGTCGCTGCTGCGCGTGCTGCGCGAGAAGATCGGCGGCCCGGTGGACCTCGAATTCGCCCACGACGGCACCGACCTGTACTTGCTGCAGTGCCGGCCGCAGTCGGCCCAGGACGACGCCTCGCCGGTGGCCATCCCCAGGGACGTGCCGAACGACCGCGTGATCTTCGCGGCCAGGCGGTTCGTCTCGAACGGCCGCGTGCCCGACCTCACGCATGTCGTGTTCGTCGATCCGGAGGGCTACGCGGCCCTGGACAGCGAGGAAGCCCTGCGCGACGTCGGCCGGGCCGTGGGCCGGCTCAACAAGCTGCTGCCGAAGCGCACCTTCGTGCTGATGGGCCCGGGCCGCTGGGGCAGCCGCGGCGACATCAAGCTCGGCGTGCCGGTGACCTACTCGGACATCAGCAACACGTCGCTGCTCATCGAGATCGCCTCGCGCAGCGGAGGGTCCATGCCGGAGCTCTCCTTCGGCACGCATTTCTTCCAGGACCTGGTCGAGTCGTCGATCCGCTACCTGCCGCTGTACCCCGGCGAAGGCGGGGGCCTGCTGAACCGGGAGTTCCTCATGGGCTCAGAGAGCCGGTTCGAAGCGCTGGTCCCGGAGTACGCGCACCTCGCCCGCGCGATTCGTGTGATCGACGTCGCCGCCGTCACCGGAGGCCCGCTGCTGAAGGTGGCGATGAATGCCGACGACGACGAGGCGCTGGGATACCTCGCCTAGAGAGTAGCCAGTAGCCAGTAGCCAGTAGCCAGTAGCAGTTGGACACCGTGCGGTGTCCTTGTATTTCTACTGAATACTGACTACTGGCTACTTACTACTACGGACTTCTAGCTGATCACTTTGATCGCCACCAGCTCGGTGGACTCGCCCGCGACGCCCTTCGCCCGGATCTCGATCACGTACTCGCCCGGAGACAGGCCCGCCAGCGGCAGATCGATCTGATACGGCTGCGACGGCTCGGCGGGCGCGGCCGCGGTCAGGTCCACCATCTTCTGGCCCACGCGGTTGAGCAGGCTCGTCGCCACCTCGGCCGACGAGGCGCCGCCGGGCACGTTCGCGAAGAAGCGGATGAGCAGCCGATCCGTGCGTCGGAACTCCCGCAGCGCGGTCGGCACCGGGTCCGGGTCGCGCGTGATCGCCTGGAACTCGCGGGGCGTGCGGGCGCGCAGGACGGCGGGCGTCGAGAGGCGCACGTCCGTGCCCGCGAAGTCCGGGAGCGGGACGTCCTGCTGGAACGTGTCGAGCACCTGCCCCTTGTCGTTCAGGACGATGATGCGCACCTGCATCCGGCCGGGTGGCGCGTCGAAGCTGACCTTCGATCCGCTTCGGAGCGCGGGCTGCGCCGGGGCCGCGGCAGCAGCCGCCGCCGCGTCGGGCGCCGGGGCGGCGCCCTCGGCGGGCACGAAGCCCCGGTAGTACTCCTGGCCGCTGCGGCCGGTGGCCAGCACCTGCACGCGTGCGGCGTCCTGGCGCTTCTCGCCGGGGATCGGCGGAATCGGCTCCCAGACAAAGGTCACCCGCGTCGTGGTGTCGGTACCGCGCCCGGTGCCGAGCCACGTCGAAATGTAGGCGTCGCGCTGGCGCGTCTCGACGTTGCTGAGCGCCTTTTCGACCGCCGGCGGCGGAACCGGCTTGGGCGGCGCGCTCGCCTTGGCCGCCTCGGCCGCAGTCGGCGCGGTGTAGCCCCTGCGCGAGCGCACCTGCACGCCCGGCCGCTTCAAGCGGATCTTGATCTCGTGGAACTTGCCGTCGGCCGGCGCGGACGAGTTGTAGCCGAGCAGATAGTAGGCGCTCGCATCGCGCACGACCTGTTTCAGGCCCTTGTCGAGGTCGTTGCGGTTGACGATGGCCCGGCCGTCGGTGTTGATCGCCAGCACCTGCAGCGTGTCCTGCGTCGCGCGCAACAGGTCCTGATCCAGCTTGCCGCCCACGTTCTCGGACATGTCGAACTCGCCTGTCGCCAGCCCGCGCGGGTCGATCGGGTAGATTGCCGTGTTGTGCCGATTGGCCGTGTCGAAGACCATGCGCAGGTCGCTCATGAGTTCGGCGTCGGACCGGAAGCGCGCCCGATCCTCGGCGATGCTGCTGCCCGCGTTCGGGTTGTTGGCCGCCGGGTTCGCCATCCCGGGGAACTGGGCGTTCGGATCGCGCATCTGCGGCGGCAGCAGCGACGAGAAGCCCTCGCTGACGAAGATGATCGCCTTCCGCCCCTCGCGCAGCGATCCCAGTTTCACGGAGAGCCCGCGCAGCGCCGTCATCACGACCTCGTTCCGGACGGTCTCGACCACCTGCGCCGGGTAGTTCGCGTACTGCTCTTCGAACGAGTTCCGGGGGCGATAGTCGTACTTGCGCCCCTCGAAGGCCCGCACCGAGGCGGCCGCGGCGTCGAGGTCCCGCGTGAAGGTCACCTGCTGCACCGACATCAGCGGCGACATCACCGCCACCATGTCGAGCGGCCCCAGTTGCGTCTTGATGAACTGGCTCAGCACCTCCCGAATCCGCATCGCGTTGATGCGGCGCACGTGGTAGTCGTCGAGGAAGATGACGAACAGCCGGACGTCGTCCCGCGCGGCTTCCAGTTCCAGGTCGGAGTTCGACCTGATGGGACGAGCGGGTTCGGCGCCGGGCGCGACGTTGCCGTCCGAGTTGACCAGCTTGAAGAGGTCGATCGCCTGGGGCTTCCCGTCTTCCTGGACTTCGAAATCGGCCGCCGTCAGGTCGTTGACGGGAGCGCCGCTCTTGTCCGTGACGATGACGTCCACACGGACCGCGTTGACGCCCGCCCGGAACACCGGCGGCCGCTGCTGCGGATCCTGGCCCTGCGGAGTCGCCTGGCCGGCCGCCGGAGGTGTGGGCGGCGCCTGCTGGCCCGTCTGCTGGTCGGCAAAGACAACGGCGCCGAGGGCGAAGGCGGCCGCGAACGCCGCCAGGCGCGCGTGCCCGAAGAGGTTCCCCATGGTTCGATGATAACATCAGGCGCCGGACCGCGGCCCGCGAGCCCGCCCACTTCCAGGAGTTCACCGTGGAACATACCGACACCCCGCCGGCCCTCACCACCCTCGCCGAAGACGAAGTCCTGCTGCGCGACAGCGTGGCCGAGTTTGCCGAGGCGCAGATCCGGCCCCTGGTCCGCGAGATGGACGAGCACGCGACGTTTCCGAAGGAGCTGCTCGCGAAGCTCTTCGACCTCGGCGTGATGGGTATCGAGATCCCCGAGCAGTACGGCGGCGGCGGCGCGCGCTTCTTCCACTCGGTACTCGCCGTCGAGGCGCTGTCGGCCGTCGACCCGTCGGTCGGCGTCCTGGTCGACGTGCAGAACACGCTGGTTGTGAACGCCCTCTTGCGCTGGGGATCGGACGGCATCAAGCAGCGTTACCTGACGCGCCTTGCCGCCGACACGGTGGGCGCGTACGCGCTCTCCGAGGCCGGATCCGGCAGCGACGCGTTCGCGATGGCCGCGCGCGCGGTCCGGGACGGCGACCACTACGTGATCAACGGCCGCAAGCTGTGGATCACCAACGGCAACGAGGCCGGCGTGTTCATCGTGTTCGCCAACGTCAAGCCGGACGCCGGCTACCGGGGCATCACCGCCTTCGTGGTGGAGCGCGGCGTCACGGGCTTCGCCGTCGGCAAGAAGGAAGACAAGCTCGGCATCCGCGCCAGCAGCACGTGCGAACTCATCCTCGAGGACTGCCGCGTCCACGAATCCCAGGTCCTCGGCGAGGTCGGCAAAGGCTACAAAGTGGCCATCGAGACGCTCAACGAAGGGCGCATCGGCATCGGCGCGCAGATGATCGGCCTCGCGAAGGGCGCCCTCGGCCACGCGGTGCAGTACGCGAAGGAACGCACGCAGTTCGGAAAGGCCATCGCGGAGTTCCAGCTGGTGCAGGGCCAGATCGCGCGCATGGCCACCGAGGTCGAGGCCGCGCGGCTGCTCGTGTACAACGCCGCCCGGCTGCGCGATGCGGGCAGGCCGTTCCTCACCGAGGCCGCGATGGCCAAGCTCTACTCGTCGGAGGTGGCCGAGCGCGTCACGTCGCTCGCCATCAACCTCTACGGCGGCTACGGCTACGTGAAGGACTACCCGGTCGAGAAACTCTGGCGCGATGCCAAGATTGGCCAGATCTACGAAGGGACGTCCAACATGCAGCTGGTCACGATTGCGAAGCAGTTGCTCGGTTAGCGTCGCGTGTGAGCAGCAAGAAGCCAGAAGGGCTCTCTGACGATTGTCAGAATCCAGAAGGCGGGAGTTCAGCGTCGTCTGCCATCCTTCTTGCTTCTTGCGTCTTGATTCTTGCTGCTGTCGGTGATCCACCCATGATGGACACACTCACGCTCAAGGTGACGGGGATGACGTGCGGCGGGTGCGAGAACGCCGTGAAGCGCGGCCTGGCCAGACTTGACGGCGTCAGCGAGGTGACCGCGTCGCATGCGGGGGCGCAGGTGGCCGTGACGTTCGACCCCGGCCGTGTCTCGCCCGACGAGATCAAGGCCCGCATCGGCGCGATGGGCTACAGCGTCGTCTCCTGACGGTGCGTTCATGGCAGCGGGTCCGCCGTGGCGCCTGGCCTTCCGGGAGCGCTATCAGCGCCTGTCTGGCCTGCCCGTCGAGTACGACCTGGGCCGGTATCGTACCGAGCTCGCACGCATCGACGCCGTCGCCGCGCACGCCTGCTCCGATGCGCAACTGAGGTCGCGCTTCGACGCCGCCCGGCGCGCCGCGGCCGGCGGCCGCGCGCTCGGCGAGCTGTTGCCCGAGGTCTACGCCCTCACCCGGGAGGCGGGCGCCCGGGCCCTCGGCATGCGGCCGTTCGACGTGCAGATGCTGGCGGCCATCGCCCTGCACCACGGCAAGCTCGCCCAGCTCGCGACCGGCGAGGGCAAGACGCTGGTGGCGGTGATGCCGGCGGCGCTGCATGCGCTGGCCGGCCGCGGCGTGCACGTCCTGACGGCGAACGACTACCTCGCCCGGCGCGACGCGGCGTGGATGGGCGCGGCCTATGCCCTCCTCGGGCTCACCGCCGCGGCGGTCACCGACCGCCTCGACCGCGGCGAGCGGCAGGCGGCCTATGCCGCCGACATCACGTACGTCACCGCCAAAGAAGCCGGTTTCGACTTCCTCAGGGATCACACGGTCATCGACCCGGCCCACCTCGTCCAGCGCGCCTTCCACTTCGCCATTGTCGACGAGGCCGACTTCATCCTGATCGACGAAGCGCGCGTGCCGCTGGTGATCGCGGGCGAGACGCCGGCGCCCCCGGTTCCCCATCTGCGCATCGCCGCGGCGGTCCGCGCGCTGACGCCCGGGACCGACTTCCGCCTCGACCAGCACGAGCGCAACGTCACGCTCACCGACGCCGGATTCCGCCGCGCGCAGGCGGTGCTGGGCTGCGGTCCGCTCCACGAGCCGCGTCAGCACCTGACGCTCGCCGCCATCCACGTGGCGCTCCACGCCGAGGTGCTGCTCAGGCGCGACCGCGACTACATCGTCCGCGGCGGCCGCATCGAGCTCATCGACGAGTTCACCGGGCGCGTGGCCGGCAACCGGCGATGGCCGCACGGCATCCAGCCCGCGGTCGAGGCCAAGGAGGGCGTCGAGATCCAGCGCGAAGGCGCCGTGCTCGGCTCGATCCCGATCCAGCACTTCGTGCGGCTCTGGCCCCGGATCGCCGGCATGACCGCCACCGCCGTGCCCGCGGCCGAGGAGTTCCGCCAATTCTACGGGCTGACGACGGTGGTCTTCCCTCCGCACCGGCCGTGCCGTCGCGTCGATGAACCGGACGCCGTCTTCACGCACCGCGACGCCAAGCTGAAGGCCCTCGCCGGCGAGATCGCGCGGGTGCACGCGGCGGGGCGGCCCGTGCTGGTCGGCACAGCAAGTGTGGCGGAGTCGGAGGCGCTGTTCCGCGCCCTGCGCGACCGCCGGATCAAGTGCCGCGTGCTCAATGCCCGACACGACGCGCGCGAGGCGGCCATCATCGCCAAAGCCGGCATGCCCGGCGCGATCACGATCTCCACCAATATGGCGGGCCGCGGCACCGACATCGTGCTGGGCGGGGGCGACCCGGCGCTCCGGGAACGGGTGGCGTCGCTCGGCGGCCTCTACGTCATCGGCACGAACCGGCACGAGAGCCGGCGGGTGGACGATCAGTTGCGCGGCCGGGCCGGGCGCCAGGGGGACCCCGGCTCGAGCCGGTTCTTCGTCAGCCTGGAGGACGACCTCATCGGCCGTTACGGCGTGATGGGCCTGATTCCGCGCGCGCGCCGCCCGGCGAGGCAGGACGGGCCGGTCGCCGACCCGGTCGTCGCCCGCGAAATCGCGCGCGCGCAGCGGATTATCGAAGGCCAGCACTTCGACATCCGGCGGACCCTCTGGCGATACTCGGCGATGGTCGAGGAGCAGCGCGCGCTGATCTGCGCGCGCCGCGAGGAACTGCTGCACGACGTCTCGGAGCCGACGGCCTGCGCCGAGGCGGCCCCCGAGCACCACGAGGCCCTCGTGCGCGCGACCGGCGCCGGCGAGGTGGCGCGGGCGGAAAACCGGCTGACGATGCTCGTGCTCGACCGGCGGTGGAGCGACCATCTGCGGCTCATCGAGGACATCCGCGAGGGCATCCACCTGCAGCGGTACGGCGGGCGCGACCCGTTGACTGAGTTCCAGCGGCAGATCATCGACGCCTATGCCGCGATGATGGAGGAGCTTCGCGCCGACGTCGTGGATCGATTCGGTTCGCTTCGCGCCGAGGGCGGGCGGATCGATCTCGAGCGGCTCGGCCTGCGGGGCCCGGCGTCGACCTGGACGTACCTGGTCAACGACAACCCGTTCGCGTCGTTCTGGGTGTCGCTCATCGCGCCCGGGGGCCTGGGCACCTCCATCGCGGGCGCGTTTCTCGCGGTGCTGTACCTGCCGGTGACCGCGTTGGCCATGGTGCCGGAGTTCGCGAGGCGCATGAGCAACCGCCGGCAACGGCAGCCACCATAGGCGCCCGTGTTCGCTTGGGTCCGCCGGGCAGGCGATGTAAAATGGCATCTCCGGCTGAACAAATGGTTGACTCGGTTCCGCTCCTGACCGTCCTGCTGCTTTCGCTGTCCGTGCCACAGCCGGCTCCGCCTGAACTGTCTCAGCGGCCGGCGGTTGCGATGGTTCACACGCTCAGCCCGAGCCCGGATCCGGGACCGGGCGAGGCATCGTCGGAGCCCGGCCTGCGGGCCGGGCCCGCCATGGCCGGCCCGGAGGCGCCGCTGGCGAGCGAGTCGGTCTTCCGCCTGCCGTCCACCGGCGCGGTCTTTCTGCCGGCGGCGGAAACGGCTTCGCGCGGCTGGGAGGGTCCCGCCGAGGCCGCTGACACCTCGTTCCGCTGGAAGCCCGCCATCGGCTCGACGCTGCTGGTCATTCTCACGCAGAACCTGGCCAACCTCACGTCGTCGCGGTTCCACGACGAGCTCGAAGGCCCGTTCCTCAAAGACTGGTTCACGTCTGCCGGGGCGCTCTTCGACAGCAATTGGGACGATGGGAACAAGATCCAGACCAACTACATCGCCCATCCGATCGGCGGCGCCGTCTACGCCAACAACGCCAGGATGAACGACCCGAAGTACGCGGCGCTGCTCCCCGGCGACCGCGGATACGGCACGGGCGTGCTCCGTTCGATGGCCTTCGCCGCGGCGGCGAGCCTGATGTACGAGATCGGCCCCGTCAGCGAGGCGTCACTCGGCAATCTGGGGATGAAGAACCCGGACAAGCAGGGATGGGTCGACCCGGTCATGACGCCGGTCCTCGGCGCCGGGTGGATGGTCCTGGAAGACGTCGTTCACCAGCAGCTGCTGCGCCGCGTGGACGGCCAGGTGCCCTACACGATCCTCCACATCTTCCTGAACCCGGCGCGGACGATTTCGAACCTGTTCAACTTCCGTCCGCCCTGCCCGCGGGAACGGTACTGACCTCGCCGCCGCCGGGCCGGCCCCGCGCGGTCACGCGTGCCGGCGCAGCTGGAGGATGTGGTCGGCGATGACCATGCGCTGAGTTTCGGACGTGCCCTGGTAGATCTCCGTCGCGCGCGCATCCCGGAACAGGCGCTCGACTTTCGACCCCCGGCGGTAGCCCACCGACGCCAGGATCTGCATCGCCGTGTCGGCGGCCTTGTGGGCGGCGATGGACGCGGCGAGCTTGGCCTGCGCGGCTTCCTGCGCGATGCTCACCTGGAAGGGCTTGAGCGCGGCGGCCTTGTGCGTGAGCATGCGGGCCGCATCGAGTTCCGTGGCCATGTCGGCGAGCATGAACTGGATGGCCTGATACTCGGCAATGGGCCTGCCGAACACCTGTCTCGCCCGTGCGTGGCCGAGCGCTTCATCAAGCGCCGCCTGCCCGATCCCGAGGGCCTGTGCGGCGATGGCCACGCGGCCGCCCTCGAGCGCCCACATCGCCACCTTGAAGCCCTCGTTCACCGCGCCGACGACCTGGTCGGCGGGCACCCGGACGCCGGTGAAGGTGAGGTCCATGCACCCGAGGCCGCGCACGCCGAGCGAGTCGGCTCTGGCCGTGCGCTCGATGCCCGGCGCGCTCATCGGCACGAGAAACGCCGTGATGCCGTGGGCGCGCATGCCCGGCCGCGTGGCGGCGAACACCAGCAGGACATTGGCGCCCTCGGCGCTGGCCACCCACGTCTTGCGGCCGGTCAGGATGTAGGCCGCGCCGCCGTCGGCCTCCGCGGCCTGCATCTCCACGTTCGCGGCGTCCGTGCCCGCGTGCTCCTCCGACAGCGCGAAGGCCCCGGTCGCCTGCCCGGACGCGAGGGGCCGCTGCCACTGCGCCTTCTGCGGGTCGCTGCCGAATCGCGCCAGCACCTCGCCCACGAGCGAGTTGTTCACGATGAGAATGGTCGCCAGCGTCGCGCTCGATCGGGCTACGGTTTCGATCGCCAGCGCGTAGCTGACGTAGTCGCAGCCGCCTCCGCCCCACGGCTCCGGGATCGTCATGCCCGCGAGCCCGTTCGCGCCGGCCAGCTTCACGAGCGCCCAGGGGAACTCGCCGGTCTCGTCAATCCGCGCCGAGGCCGGCTCCACGTGGGCTTTCGCGAAGGCGGCCACCTCCCGCTGGAAGGCGCGCTGGTCGGGGGTGAGGTCGAGGTTCATGGCTGCGCGAGCCCTGCGAATGTCTCTCGCAGCCGGCGGGCGGTCTCCCCGATGTCTTCCGGCAGCACCCGCACCTCGCCGACCACCGTCATGAAGTTGGTGTCGCCGCTCCATCGCGGCACGACGTGCACGTGGATGTGGTCCACGATGCCGGCGCCGGCCGAACGGCCGAGGTTCATGCCGACGTTCAGCCCCTGCGGTGCGTAGGCGGCGGTGAGCGCCTGCTCGGCCAGCTGGGTGAGGTCCATCATCTCGCAGCGCTCCTCGCGGGTCGCGGCGGAGAGCGAGGCGATATGGCGGTTGGGCACCACCATCAGGTGGCCCGAATTGTACGGGAAGAGGTTGAGGATGACGTAGCAGCCGCGCCCGCGATGCACCACGAGCGCCGCGGCCTGGTCCGACGAGACGGCCTCGCAGAACACGCAGCCGCGCCCCTCACCCGTGCTGGTCACATACGGCAGGCGCCAGGGAGACCAGAGACGATCCATGGGTGAACTCTGACAGAATCCAGAAGCCAGAAGCAAGAATCCAGAAGCCAGAAGAAAGGCCTGTCCCGCTGATGTGCCCCCTTCTGGCTTCTGACGAGCGCCAGCGGGCCCTTCTGGCTTCTTGATTCTGACAAGCCGGCGGCGCCGGGATCCTATCCCAGCGCCGGCTCTTCCGGGGTCACCGGCGCAGGTGCGGCCGCCCCCGGCGCCTCGCCCTCCGCCCCGTTGATGAGGTCCTTCAGTTCCTTGCCGGGCTTGAAGTAGGGCACCTGCTTCGGCGGCACCTCCACGCGGGCGCCGGTTTTCGGGTTGCGGCCCTTGCGCGGCTCGCGCTTGCGAAGGCGGAAACTGCCGAACCCGCGCAGTTCGATCTTCTCGCCCCGCTGGAGCGCGACGACGATGCTTCGGAAGACGGTGTCGACGATGACCTCGGAGTGCTTCTTGGTGAGGTCGGAGACGCGCGAGACTTCTTCGACGAGTTCGGCTTTCGTCATGGTGGCCCCGCCTGAGAGACTGGCGGGGCCCGGTTCCCGGGGAACCAGGCCGCCGCCTCCGTGTCTGCGGTGGCATCACCCGTCGCGTGCGGCCTGAACCGCCCGCCGCACGCAGGTGATGACACCCGCCCTACTGGTCGTCGCGCTGCTGCTGCCGGAAGTGGTCGGCCAGCGTCGCCTGCGGCCGGCCCGTGCCGCCATCGGCGTAGGACTGCCAGTCGGCGCGGTCCTGGTCCACCCGCATCGCGCGGATGCTCAGCCCGATCTTCCGCTCAGACGGGCTGAGCTTGATCACCTTCATCGGGTAGGTCTTCTCCACTTCGAGCTCGATCTTCTCTTCCTGCGAGTCGTCGAACTCCGACACGTGGATCAGGCCTTCGATGCCCTCGGCCAGCTCGACGAAGGCCCCGAAGTTGGTCAGCCGGACCACTTTGCCCTCGACCGTGTCGCCCACCTGGTGCTGCGAGAAGAACTCGTCCCAGATGTCCGTGGCGAGCTGCTTCAGGCCCAGCGACAGCCGCTGGTTCTCGGCGTCGATGTTCAGCACGATCGCCTCGACCTTGTCGCCCTTCTTCAGCACCTCCGACGGGTGCTTGATCCGCTTGCTCCAGGACATGTCCGAGATGTGGATGAGGCCGTCGATGTCCTCCTCCACCTCGACGAACGCGCCGAACTCCGTCAGGTTGCGCACCTTGCCGACAATGCGCGCGCCGATGGGGTACTTCGACGCGAGGTCGTGCCACGGGTTCGACTCGATCTGCTTCAGGCCGAGCGAGATGCGCCGCGCCGACGGGTCGACGCCGAGGACCTGCGCGTCCACCGCGTCGCCCTGGTTGAGGATTTTCGACGGGTGCTTCACGCGCTTGCTCCACGTCATCTCGGAGACGTGGATGAGGCCCTCGACGCCCGCCTCGAGCTCGATGAAGGCGCCGTAGTCGGTCAGGCTCACCACCTTGCCCGCCACGCGCGCGCCGATCGGGTACCGGTCGGTCACGTTGCTCCACGGGTCGGCGACCAGCTGCTTGTGGCCCAGCGACACGCGCTCGGTCGCCGGGTCGTACTTCAGCACCACCACGTCGATCTCGTCGTTGACCTTGAAGACCTCCGACGGGTGGCCGACGCGGCCCCACGACATGTCGGTGATGTGCAGCAGGCCGTCGATGCCGCCGAGATCGATGAAGGCGCCGTAGTCGGTGATGTTCTTCACCACGCCGCGCAGCACCTTGCCCTCGGCCAGCGTCGCCAGCGTGAACTTCTTCTTCTCGGCATTCTCCTCTTCGAGGAGCACCTTGCGGGACAGCACGATGTTGCCGCGCTTCTTGTTCACCTTGATGACGCGCATCCGCAGTTCCTGGTTCTTCAGCGCGTCCAGGTTCCGCACGGGGCGCACGTCCACCTGCGAGCCGGGCAGGAACGCCCGCACGCCGATGTCCACCGCCAGCCCGCCCTTGATCCGCTCGATGACGCGGCCGATGACGACCTTGCGATCCGCATAGGCCTTCTCGATCTCGTCCCAGATCTTCATCTTCTCGGCCTTCTCGCGGGACAGCACGACGTAGCCGTCGCGGTCTTCCGTCCGCTCGAGAAGCACGTCCACCGTGTCGCCGGGCTGCACGGTGATCTGGCCGTTCTCGTCCAGGAACTCGTTGACCTGGATCACGCCTTCCGACTTGTACCCAACGTCGACGACCACTTCCGAGGCGGTCACCTTGAGCACGGTGCCCTTCACGACCTCCCCCTCCGAGATGTTCCGGAAGGAGTTGTCGTACAGGTCCAGCAGCGAGGCAAATTCCGCCGGGTCCATGTCCTCGGCGTAGCCTGCTGCGGGTTTGATTGAGCGCACCGGCCCAGTCCCGTGGGCCTGGCCGGTGGGACGTCCCGCCTGTGTGGCCAGGTCTGGGCTGTTACCGCTGTCTTCGTTCGCCATGCGTTGCGCGTCCTCCTGCACTTCGAGATTTGCCGGTCTTGGG
>JALOKU010000084.1 GCA_025456345.1 Vicinamibacterales bacterium
ACGGCTCGGTCCGTATGAAATCGGTACCCCGCTCGGTTCGGGCGGAATGGGCGAGGTCTACCGCGCGCGCGACACGCGGCTGGGACGGGACGTCGCGGTCAAGGTGCTGCCGGCTGCGGCGGCCGCGAATGCAGAATCGCGTGAGCGCTTCATGCGGGAGGCCCGGGCGATCTCCGCGCTCAATCACCCGGGTATCTGCACGCTGCACGACGTCGGCACCCACGACGGCACGGATTACCTGGTGATGGAGTTCGTGGAAGGCGAAACCCTCGCCTCGAGGCTCGAACGCGGGCCGCTCAAGCTCGACGACGGCCTGCGGCTCGCCATCCAGGTCGCCACGGCGCTCGACGGCGCCCACCGCGCGGGCATCGTCCATCGCGATCTGAAGCCGGGCAACATCATGCTGACGCGTGGCGGCGCCAAGGTGCTCGACTTCGGCCTGGCCCAACTGACCGGCATGACCGCAGGGCCCTCCCGGCCCGGCGCAGATGCCGTGCCGGGGCCGACGATGCCCGCGCTGACGCGCGAGGGCCACATCGCCGGCACGCTGCAGTACATGGCGCCGGAGCAGTTGGAGGGACGGCGCGCGGATCACCGCGCCGACATCTTCGCCTTCGGCGCCGTCCTCTACGAGATGCTGACGGGCCGCCGTGCGTTCGACGGATCCAGCCAGGCCAGCGTCATCGCGGCGATCCTCGAACGGGAGCCCGTGGCGCTGTCGACGCTCGTGCCCGTCGCTCCCCCGGCGCTCGACGCCCTGGTGCGCGGGTGCCTCCACAAAGATCCCGAAGAACGCAGGCAAAGCGCCCACGACGTGGCGAGTGAACTGCGCGGGATCGCCGACCAGGCGTCCGCAGCGCCACTGTTGTCACCGGGGCGCCCGGCCGTCCCTCGTCGGCGTACGGTCGCCGCAGTCGCCCCTTGGATCATCGCGGCTGCCGGCATGACAGCGGCCGTGGTCCTCGGCCTGCGCGGTTACGCGGGTGCGCCACCGCCGGCCCTCATGCCGGTCGAAATGGCAGTGTCGCTGCGCGGAGGCTCGGCAGGAAGTCTCGTGATCGTGCCGACGGTATCGCCGGACGGCACGGCCGTGGTCTATGCAGATCTTGGTGAGAAGGACAACGGGCCCCTGCTCCACGTGCGTTCGGTTGGCGACGCCACGCCGAGGGCTCTCCCAGGCACCGACGGAGGGTTGCTGCCGTTCTGGAGCCCGGACGGGCGCGAGGTCGCCTATTTCTCACGTGGCAAGCTTCTGGCGGTACCCGCGGCTGGCGGGCAACCGCGGGTCATCACCGATGCGTCCTACGGCATCGGCGGCGCCTGGGGCGAGCAGGGCGTGATTCTGTTTGCCAGCGCCTTCGGCGTCGGCCTGCAGAAGGTTGCGGCAGCCGGCGGCCGCGCCGAGCCGGCTACGGTCCTCGATGCGGCGCGCAAGGAGTCCGGGCATGCCTGGCCGCTCTTCCTGCCCGGCGGGCGGCAGTTCCTGTTCCTGTCGCGCACGACGGCCGGCGAGCGGAACCGTATCGAGATGGCCTCCATCGATGGCGGCCCGCGCACGGTGATCACCGAGGCGGATGCGCTGGTTGGCTGCAGCCCGCCAGCGCTGCTGTTCGTGCGAGACGGCACGCTGCTGGCCCAGGCGTTCGGTCCGGGGGCGCGGCGCCTCGAAGGCGAGCCTCGCGTGGTCGCACGCGGCCTGTATTACCGCGAGTCGTGGATGACGGCGGGCGCGCATGTGTCGGGCGACACGCTCAGCTACATCGAATACGCGCCGCGTCGGATCAACGGCTCGTGGCACGACGCGAGCGGTCGCGGCACAGGCCAGGCCTTCGACGAATTCGATGTCACCGGGCTTCGCCTGTCTCGAGACGGCCAGGGCATCGCCGTGACACGCTTCGATCCCGAGCGCGGAGCCGACGACCTCTGGTTGTTCGATCCGGCGCGCTCGGCGCGCTCGCGCATTACGACATCGGCCGCCGACGAGGACATCGGGGCGTGGATCCCCGGGTCGGCGCAGGTCGTCTATTCGAGCGACTTCACGGGCCCGTACGCGCTCGCGCGCCGTGGCGTCGACGGGTTCTCGGATCCCGTGGAGGTGCTCCACGAGGCGGGCAAAGACTGGGATCCTTACGACGTGTCCCCCGACGGCCGCACGCTGCTCGCCGGCCGGGCGACGGCACCCAGCGCGTCCGACATCTGGCTGGTTCCCCTCGACAAGCCGGATACCCGCTCCGCCTGGCTCGAAACGAAATTCGACGAGAATACGGCTCGGTTCTCTCCGGACGGCGACTGGATTGCCTTTCAATCGAACAGAACGGGACGCTTCGAGGTCTACCTCCGGCGGGTCGCTGGGGGCGAAGCCATCCAGGTGTCAACCGACGGCGGCAGCAGCCCCAGATTCCAGCCGGATGGCCGTGGGCTCTATTTCGTCGCACCCGGCGATTCGATCTTCCGAGCGCCGCTGGCGCGGGCCGGCCGCGACATCGTGCCCGGACGGCCTGAATCGGTCGAGGCCATCGAAACGGCCGGCCTGCTGACGTATGACGTGGCCCATGATGGGCGGTTGCTCGTCGCCCGTCAGGTGTCGGGCGCCGCCGCCGCCTTCCGCGTGCGGGTCGGCTGGCGCGCATTCCCGCACTGATCGCCAGACAACGCGCCGAGACGACTGGCACAGAACGCAGGCCACTCGCTGTGGTGCCATGCGCGCGTTCACCACAACCCATCCGGAGGAACCCCCATGGTGCCAGTCCTCGCCCGCTGGCTGCCCATTCTGCGTGCGGCAGTCATCGTGTTCGTCGTGAGTTCACTGCTGCACATGGTGCTGCCGTTTCGCAAGAGCGACTACGGCAAGCTGCAGAACGAAGGGGCCGTCATCGAGGCGATGCGCAAGGCCGGCGTGTCGCCTGGAGACTACCAACAAGTGGAGCACCACGATCAAGAACGCGATCGACGGCTTGATCTACGGCCTGCTCACGGGCGGCACGTCTGGCTGGCTGTGGCCGCGATGATCGAGGCGCGACACGCTACAGGCGCCTGATCAGCTCGAGGACGAACGCCGCACAGTACTCGCCGGCGACGGGCTGGAACTCGGTGCCGAGGAAGTCCGAGTCGGAGATGATGCGGATGGCCACGAACGGCGTCTTGAAGCCGGTCGCGGTGCCGGCGGCGTAGGCGCTCTCCATGTCCTCCGACACCACGCCGTAGGTCTTGTTCATCCAGACGAGCCGATCGACCTCGCGGTTGAACTCGAACGCGGTGCCGATGATGCCCTTCACGACCCGCCCGCGCGGGTTGGCGACCTTGAGCGCGGCGTCGACGGCGGCCGGATCACCCGGAAACCGGTCGAACGCAACACGTTCCTTCCCGTCCAGCCGGAGCCGGTGGGGCATGGGCGTCCACCTCGACAGGTCCACGCCGGCACCCGCGTCGGCGTGAGTCGAGCGGAACGCGCCGTAGTCGACGGTCGCCTCCCCCACCACGATGTCGAACAGCTTCAGGTCCGGGATGGCTGCGCCGGCGGTGCCCTGATTGATGATCAGGCGCGGGCGGAAGTTCACGATGGCGAGCGTCGTCGCCGTCGATGCATTGACTGACCCCACCTCGGTCCGCGACACGACCACGGTCTTCCCGGCGATCCGGCCGCGCCAGAAGGTCCACGCCCCGATCTGAATCTGCTCCTTGCCTGCCAGCGCGCCGAGCAGCGGCTGCAGTTCTGTGTCCACGGCGCCCTGGACCACGATGTCGGCCGCGGGATGGGGCTGGGCCGGCGCGGTTGCCGGCGGGCGTCCCGAGGCCCCGCAGGCCGCCGCGCCCGCCGCTGCCAGAAGCAGGACGAGCGCGGCGACAAGGCCGCGCCCGTGACGAGTGCATCGCGAACGAATGGTCACCACGCCGGGATTCTACAGCCCCAGCTTCTTTCGCGCGAGGGGCCTGGCGAAGGCGTTGTTCGGGTTGTGGGTGGTGAACGCCATCACCTTTCGGTAATAGTCCATCGCCGATGCCTGGTCGCCGAGCTTCTCGTGCGACTGGGCAATCAGGCTGAGGACGAACGGATCGTTCTGGTTGCCCTTCGCGAACTCGGCCAGGGCGGTCTTGTAGTCGCCGGCATAGAAGGCCACGTAGCCCACAAGGTAGGGAAAGAAGGGCGCCTGGTCGGGGTTGGTGCCGGTATCGAGGGCAGCCTTGGCGGCGGCCACGTGCTTCTCGGCCAGCGCCTTGTTCCCGCGCCGCGCGGCGACCCGCGCCTGCGCATGCTGCTGCCGGAACTCCCACAGATCCTTGCGGGCCGCCGAGATGTTCGGCTCCTGGAGACCGGCCTCGTAGCCGCGCTTGTACCAGGCCTCGGCCGTCGCGTAGTCGCCGGTTTCAAGGCACACGCGAGCGAGCTCGTTCGCGATCTCCCCCGCCATGTAGAAGTCCTTGTCCTTGGTCAGGTAGCGCTCGTAGAGGCGGCTCTCGTAGGGGATGGCGGCCTTGCAGTTGCCCTCGAAGGCATAGGCCATGGCCATGGACCGGAGAGCGCTGGCCTCCAGGGCTGGCGTCAGCGGCATGGCGAGCGCCTTCTCGAAGTGGGTGCGGGCCTCGGCGTAACGGCCCATCAAGTCGAGCTGCTGGCCGACCCGGATGCGCGCCGGCACCGACGCCGGAAACTGCTCGGCGGCCTTGAGGTACGCCGCCAGGGCCTCGTCGGCCTTGCCATCGCGCATCAGCTGCTGCCCCGCGCGCAGAGCGTCCGCTGCCGGGTCGGGAGGCTGCTGCGCGGCGGGAGGCGCCTGCTGCTGGGCGGGCGCGGGGGCTTGCCCGCTCGCCGGCGACGCGCCTAGAAGCGACACGGCGCCGAGAGCGATGACACCAAAGGTGCACGCGAAACGGGGGATTGTCTGCATGAACCCCATTATGGCATGAGCGTCGCGGAGCACGCCAAGGCGGCAGGTCCAGGGGCATGGGGCATGGGCCAAGGAGCAGAATCGCTTCCTACTTCCCCGCCATCATCCTCAGCGCGCTCAGGAGGCCGACGCGCGCGCACCAGCCCATGTTCGACGGCTCGGTGTCGGTGGTGTTCGCCGGCGTGTCGCCCACCGAGTGGTAGAACGCGTCGCCGTCGACCGTCACCATGCCGGGCTGCTCGCCGGCGTACCACTTGATGGGCGGATACCCCTCGGTGACGGGCACAGCACGCTCCCTGTCCCAGGCGGAGGTGTACAGGGTGACCGATGGATACACCGTCGCTCCCTGCGCCCTCGGCTGGAAGACGTACGAGTCGGTTCCGCCCTGCGACTTGATGCTGGCCGCGTGTTCAGGGAACCCGCGGGTCCCGACGTGATCGGTCATCACCGACCGCACCAGCGTCACGATCTCCTTGTTCGCCGGCACATCGTCCGGCTCCACGTAGAGCGCGTCCTTCGACGAGCCGAACCCCGACTGGTCGTAGTTGAATACCGCCTGCAGCCGCGCGGCGTCCTTGTCCATAGCGGCCAGGTACTCCCGTGAGGAGGAGATCTCGCCGCCCCACGACGCGAATCGCACGTCCCACGCCGGCTGCGGAAGCGCGCCGGACCTGACGGCTTCCGCCAGCGTGCGCGCGACTTCGAGGACGATGGCGACGCCCGACGCGTTGTCGTTGGCGCCGGGCCCGCCGGAGTCCGAATCGCCGTGCGCGCAGAACAGGATGTACTTCGAGCGGTCGCGCCCGGGCAGCGTCGCCACGACGGTCTGCGCCCCCGAGTTCCCCGATTTCGCCTCGAGCGCGAATGCCACCTGGACCTTGCCGGCGGCGGCGAGCTTCGCGCGCAGCAGCGCCGTCTCGTTCGGCGACACGGCGAAGACGGGAACGGTCCATGTCCCGCGCAGGCGGTTCACCACGGGCCACCCGGAGGCTGACGCGCGGCCGTCAACGAGGACCGCCGCGCACCCGGCCGTCGATGCCGGAGTCGGATTGGCGGACGTCAGGCAGACGGCACCCGGCGAGGTCTCGAGCGAGAGGGCGCCCGATCCTGTCCCCGACGGCGCTCCCGAACTCGGCCACGCCGTCTTGAGCACGATGCCTGTCGCGCCGGGGCTGTCTGGCGTGGCGCGAATCTCCCACGAGACGGGCTGGTACCAGTTGCGCGGAGGATCCTCGCGCACGCTGACCTCGAGGCCCGCCTCGCGGAACGCGGTCGACAGCCACGCGGCGGCCTCGTGGTTCGACGGCGTGCCGTACTGCCGCGGCCCGAACGCCACGAGGCGCCCCACAGTCTCGACCATCCGCGGTTCTTTGACGGAAGCGGCGAGTGTCCGCTCGGGGCCGAGCACCTGATCGTCCCGGGCCGGCTGCGTCGCCTGCTGCGTGACGCCGGGGTCCTGCGCCGCACGCGGCACGCCACCGTCGGCGAACGGCGAGGCCGCCAGCGCGCAGGCGAACGATACGACAACGCTCTGCCAGCCCCTCACCCGCATCTCTGTCCTCCGGACAATGTGCGATCGCAGTCTACAGGCGGGCGCGCACCGCGCTCAAGGACTGCCAGGCCCGCCGCGCGAGCCAATCCGCCGCCATCACGGTCGGAAATCCCAGGAAGTACACCGGCAGAAGGTAGTACCGGCGCCAGTCGAGCGGGGTCAGAAGCGCCGGGGCGCTGACGACCGCGCCGATGACGGCCAGAGCCACGATGGCATGGTTGTCATTCCGGCGATTCAACCACCGGCGGAGGTGCCGGATGGTGATCAGGCCTCCGGCGGCCACGAGCCACGTGCTGGCCCACGCGCCCGGCACCAGCGCGAAATCGTGAAACACGCGCCTCGGAACCACCCTGCCGCGGTCGGCCAGCGTCGGCATGACGGCGTCCCCGGCGCGCATGGTCTGGGCCGTCATCAGTTGCCGGCGCGCCCGGACGACTCTGACGATCTCCCGGGGGGGATACGGCCAGAGCGCCGGATTCGAGGCGAAGAAGGCCGCAGTCTCGGATCCCGCCAGGATGACGGCGCCGAGCATCAGGTATCCTGCGCGGCGCCTGGCGGACATCTGATAGCGCACCGCGGCCAGGACCATGACGGCCAGCACGCCGAACCCCGCGATGGCGCCATTCAGCTTCGTCTGCGCCGCAAGGCCAGCGGCACCGCCGGCCAGGACCAGCCACCCGGCCAGCCGCCATTGTCGCCACTGCGCGCGCGGTCGATCGAGCTCAGCCAGGAGCCGGAACGCCGCCCAGATCACCATCGCCAGCGCCGCCAGCAGCACGCCTTCGTTCATGGCGCGCCGGAGCACCTCCCGGAGATACGGGCTGGCAAGGACAAGACCGAGCCACACGTACGCGGCGGGCCGGCCGGCGGCCCTGGCGAAGACAATGAAGCTCGCGTAGAGGCCGATCACGGCGGCGGCCGTCACGCCCCGGCGTCCCCATTCCAGCAGGCCTGGCACCGGGACTCTTCCGTCGGCGAGGTTCTGGGAGTAGGACCGGTTGAAATCGTACGGCGCGTTGAGGGCATCGGGTGTCCATCCGCCGAGGCGACGCGCGGCGCCGACCACGTAGTACGTCATCGGCGCCATCATGTATCTGTCCTCGCGCGTCTGCCAGCTCGGGTCCAGGACGCGGCCGGTGAAGAACGTTTCGAAGGGCGCGCTCAATCCGATCCAGTGGCTTTCATCCGGATGGAAGCGCACGGCGGACAGGCCGGCGAACATCGCCGCCGTGATCACGAGGAGCACCGCCAGCCGTTCCACGCGTCCGATGGGTCCGTGCATGTGGGTGGTGCCGGCCGAGAGCCCCGAGGCTAGCTCTGGTCCGAGCGTGAGGCGATGAAGCGGTCCCACGACGCGCGTTCGATGAACACCGTCAGAATCACGTCCGGCCGGAGGCCGTAGAACTCCTGCACGTAGCGATCCCCGAGAGCGGCGCCAATCGCGCCGGCCTGGTCCTCTGCAGCGATGACCACCGCGGCATCGTCGACACGGCCGGCCTCGGCGGCCGTGGCCCAGTAGCCGACGTGCGGCATGCCACGCAAGTACCACGGGATGGGCCACTGCTCGTACGGGCCGGCGACCACCTTCACCAGCATGCCCGAGCCGTCCGGATGACGCGCGGCAACGTCGGCCACGCGCCGCGAGAGCCTGAGCACGTCCGGCACGGTGTGCGCGTAGACGTACGGGTTGCGCGGGTCGGCCGGGTAACGGAAGTTCGCACGCCAGCCCTGCACGGCCAGGTGTGAGACCGCGAGCAGCAGCACCCCGGCAACAAGCGCGCGGGCCGCGCGCGAGGCGATGCCGCGAAGAAGTGCGGCGGTCCCGTACCCCGCCATGAGGACCGCGCCAGCGTAGAACGGCAGAAGGTTCCAGGGTGTCTTGTAGCGAATGGCCGAGAAGGCGGCACACGCAATCAGGGTGTAGAGGCCCACGTACCGCGGCCAGAACGCGTTCCTGGCCAGGGCGGCGGCCACCAGCCCGACGACGGCGAGCGCGACGACGATGCCTTCCGACCACACCAGACCGCCCGACGACGAGTACGAGAGCAGGCTCAGGTAGTAGCCGAATGGCTGCGTGTGAGGGCCGGCGCCGACACCGCGGCCCAGGTAGGTGTCGAAGGCGCGAATCGACTCGATCGGGCCGCCGGGGTACCTGAAGAATGAGGAGTAGAACACGACGGCGACGAGCAGCGCCGTAGCGGCCCCGGCGGCGAGGGCGCCGATGCCGATCGAGGGCGGTTGCCCGCGGCCTGCGTCTGCGTCCTCCGGCCGGAGGGCCGGCGTCGTCAGGCGCGCCAGCGCCACGGCCGCCAGCGCCGCCGGAAGCACGATGACCGACGTCTCCTTGGTGGCATAGGCCAGGCCCGCGAAGGCCCCTGCCGAGACTGCCCAGGAGGTGCGCGGGCGCTCCACGAACCGCCCAAGGGCGACGAGGAACCCCAGCGTGAAGAAGACGAGGAGCGATTCCTGGATGAAGAACCGGCTGTAGAAGGTCATCACCGGCGAGACCGCGGCGAGGAGCGCAGCCGCGGCGATGGCGGGCCGGCCGAAGCCGCGGACAAGCGGCAGAAAGAGCAGCAGCAGGCCCGCGCCGAACACCGCGGGCACCGCGCGCAGCGTCCGTTCGTCGAGCGACGCCAGCGTGTGCTGCCCGCGCAGCCACGCGGCGGGCAGCGTCAGGTAGTAGAGCGTCGGCCCGTGATGGTCGTGTCGATCGTAGCGGTAGTCGCCGGTTTCGAGCAGTTCGCCGAACTTGACGGCCTGGTTGGCCTCGTCGTGGTGCATGGGCCGCAGGTCGGTGCGGGCCAGGCGGAACGCCAGCGCGAGGGCCAGCGCCGCCAGGACCACACCGCCGAAGACGGCCCAAGGAACGGTTTCATCACCTGCGGACGGCGGCCGAAGCCGGCCGCGAGAACGGGTGATGAAACCGCTTCCGGTCATTTCGCGGGCGTGCCGTAGACCTCGATCTCGACGTAGTGGTTCAGGTCGTTGGTCGTGTTCCCGCCCGAGTACATCCGGACGTAGCGGCCCTTGATGCCCTTCGGGTCGAAGAGCCGGCCCTCGGCCACCTCGATGTACTCCTTGTCCTTGCCCACGCCCAGGCCTGAGCTGTTGTCGTGGTCATTGTTGAAGATCGTCTGCACGCCCTTCAGGAAGTCCTTGTCGTCGGACACCTGGACGACGACGTCGCGGTAGACGCGCGCCTGGCTGTGGTAGTGCCAGGCCAGGATCGCCTGGAGCGCGTACGATGCGCCCAGATCGACCTGGACCCACTGCTTGCCCGGGCCCAACTCGACGAAGTAGCCGTCGCCGCCTTCCTTCTCGCCGTCGGTGACCATGTCGAGCTCGCCGATCACCGGCTGGGCGTCGCTGGACTTCACCACCCTCTTCAGCGAGAGCAGTTTCGTGCCTGCCGGCACCATGAACGGCCCGCGGGACTTGCCCGTCACCGCTTCCAGGTTCGCGCTCTTGATGTTGGTCGGCGTGCCGATGAACATCGGCTTCGGCAACTGCAGCTTCAGCTCCACTTTCTCGGTCGCCTGCTGCGCCGCGAGGGGCGCCAGCATCGCAGCCAGCAGGAAGGCCAAGACGACGATTCTCTTGTTCACGTGAGTCCTCACCCTTTCAGCGCTTCCCGTCCTTCGGCAGCTTCGGCGTGATCTTGTCGATCGCCGCCTGGGCCTCGGCCTTGAGCGCGTCGTTCTGCAACAATACCCCGGCCAGGGTCAACGCGTCCTGGCACGGAAACGCGGCCAGGGCGCCAAGTATCAGTTTCTGCTCTTCCGGCCTCCAGGCCAAGCCCGACAGCCCCTTGAGATCTGCCACGGCCGCCTCGGGCAGGCGGTTGGCGTCGAGCGAGACGAGGCGGACCAGCCCGGCGAACGCGAGCAGGCGATGGGTTTCGTCCTTCGACTCGCGGAGAATCTCCAGCATGTCGTCTCGGGCCGTCGCGGTCGGCCACCCGGCAATGGCCCGCGCGGCGGCATCGACCACGCCCGGGTCGGCATCCTGCAGCGCCGTGCGGAGCACGGGCAGGGCCGCCCCATCCGCCGTCGGCGGGAGCAGGCCGATGAGTGTTGCCCGGGCGGCAGCGTCCTTCGCCGACGCGAGGCGCATCCTGAGCAGGCGTGAGCGGCCATCGGGGCTGCCGATCTTCTGGAGCAGCGCCGCGACCGTCTTCTCGGCCTCCGCCCTCTCCGCATCGTCGCCCGACTTCAGGAGAAGGTCCAGCACGGACGAGGCATCTGACGGCGTGCCGATCACCCGCAGCGTCTTCAGGCCCTCGATGCGCACGTCCGGAGAGGCCGCCGAGAGCGCCGCCGAGACCGCCGGCTTCGCGAGAAAGATGCGCCGGTCTGCCACGGCCCGCAGTAGTTCCGCGGTGAAGGCGGCCGGCGCCGGCTGCCCGAGCATGGCGACGATCGCGTCGTCGACGTCCCGCCCCTTCAACGAGGCGAGCGTGCGGCGCGCCGCGTCCTGCACCGGGCCCTTCGGCTCGGATCCGGCGGTGTCGGCCAGAAAGGCCACCGTCGACGCATCCCCCGCCGACTCCAGCGTCCGCAGGGCGGCCACGCGCACGTCCGGCGAGCCGCTCTTCGCCGCGCTGAGGGCAGCCGGCCGCACGCGGCTGGCCGGGTGGCGGGCGATCGCGGCCAGCACCTGGATCTGGGCGGCGTCAGGCAGGCGCGGCAGCAGGTCGCACACCGGCCCGATGCCGTCAGGCGGGATGATGTCACCGATCCGGGCAATGGCCGCCGCCCTGGCATCCGCATCGTCCCCGCCAAGCATCGTCACGAGGACGGCCGAGGCGCGAGGGCCAGCCGCCGAGATGTCGCCGATGAACGCCGCCGTGCGCATCGGCGCAGGGAGCGAACGATCGGCGGCGAGCACGCCGAAGAGCCTGGCGGCCGCCTCGTTGTCCTTCGCCGCGAGCAGTCCGTCACCGGCTTCGAGCAACGACGCCGCCAGCACGCGCTTCGATTCGCCCGACGCGGCGCCGTAGGCGGTTGCCAGGGCGGCCGAGGCGGCCAGTCCGCCGATCCGGCCGATGGCGACCGCTGCCGGCGCGGCGAGCGCCGGGTCGCCGAGCAACGGCTCGAGCAGCGGCAACGCGCTCGACGCGCGCCGCTGCCCCAGGGCCGCGACGATGGCCGCTTTCTGCGCGCCGCGCGCCGCCGTGAGGGCTCCGACAAGCGCGTTTTCCGCGGCGGAGCCGGTCATCGGCTGGAGCACGTAGATCGCGTAGTCCGAGAGCCGCGGGTCCGCCGCCATCACCTGAAGCGCCGGGATGGCCGGGCCGGCGGCGATCTCCCGCAGGAGCCGGGTGGCAGCCATCTTGGCGGACCGCGTTCCCGGACCTCTCAGAAACTGCAACAGCTTCGTCTCACACTCCGCGCGCCCGGCTTCGTCGCCTATGCGCGCGAAGACGTAATCGCGGAGCTGCCACACGGCCTCAGAGGCGATGCCGCCGTCCCAGGTGGCCACCTGCATCAGGATGGCGTCCAGCGACCCCGGCTGGGCGGTTTGCGCGCCCGCCGCGCCGCTGGTCATCGTCAGGATGCACGCCAGAGCGAGGATGCGAAGGGTTTTCATGATGCACCTCGCCTCAGGCGGGAAGTTGATAGGGCGCGCGATAGGCGCGCGAGAGGAGGCGTTCGGCCCCCGGGTCGCCGATGATCGTCTCGGTGTCGGGATTCCATTTGATGGTCCGCCCCGTCGCGATGGCGATCACGCCGAGGTGGCCGACGCTCGCCGAGCGGTGCGCGACCTCGGCCGGCGCGATCGTGACCGCGCGGCTGCGGACGCAGTCCACGAAGTTCTGGAAGTGGTCACGGCTGCGATAGAGCCGCTTCTCGTTCGGCCCGATGATCTCCTGCACGAGGTGGGCCGGCTGGCTCTCGAAGCCGCCGCGGTCCACCCAGACCCAGCCGGTCTCGCCGATCCACTTGGTGCCGCTCTGGATCTCGGGATACCCGCCTGCCACGATGATCGGCGTGCCGTCGGCGTACCTGGTCTCGACCCAGAAGCGCTTCGCCGTGTTGTAGATGCCCGAGGTCGGGAACTCGCCGGTGCCCTTCACTTCGACCGGGCCGGTGCGATCGAAGCCAAGCCCCCAGTGGGCGATGTCGAGGTGGTGACCCACCCAGTCCATGAGCTGGCCGCCCGCGTAGTCGAAGTTCCAGCGCCAGTTCATGTGCACCCGCGCCCGGCAGTACGGCGAGTACGGCGCCGGGCCCAGCCACCGGTCGTAGTCGAGGCCGGCCGGCGGGTTCTCGATCTTCTCCTGGCCGAAGGTGCGGGCGAAGTCCGTGAACCCGGACGGCAGGCCGACCTCGACGCGCAGGATCCTGCCGACGCGGCCGTTGGCGACCAGCTCGGCGCCGCGGTGGAAGTTGTCCTCCGACCGCTGCCAGCTTCCGGTCTGCCACACGCGGCCGTAGCGCTTCACCGCGTTGCACAGCGCACGCCCCTCGCGGAGGCTGTGCGTGAAGGGCTTCTCGCCGAAGACGTCCAGGCCCGCGCGCACCGCCTCGATCGACAGGATGGCGTGCCAGTGGTCCGGCACCGCGATGGAGACCGCATCGAGGTCGCCCCGGGCGAAGAGTTCGCGGTAATCCTTGTACGTCTTGCAGTCGGTCGTCCCGTACTTCGTGTCGACGATGTCCTTCGCCTTCTTCAGCGGCTCGTCGTCGAGGTCGCACACCGCCACCCATTGCACGCCGGGGGTGCCGAGGAAGTTGCGCATGTTACCCGGCCCCTGCATCCCGAAGCCGATGCCGGCCATGACCACCCGGTCGCTGGGCGGCACGGCGCCGTTGAGGCCCAGGGCCGAGGCCTTCACGATGGAGGGGAAGGCGACCGCGCCGGCAATGGCGGCCGGGGCCGTGGTCAGGAAGGTGCGGCGGGTGTACCCGCGCAGTCTGCTCATGATGCCGTTCTCCCGCGAGGGGGCAGGGACTTGCCAGATGACCGAGGCGATTCTACCCTACCCGGCCTCCATTGGGGTCAGACCCGGGTCTGACCCCAGGGCCAACCCTGGGGGAGGGCGGGAATGGGGTCAGATCCGAGTCTGACCCCGGTTCCGCTACTTGCAGCGATTGAAGGCGGGGAGGTGGTTGTCGAGGGATGCGGCGCGATTGTTGGTGAACACCTGGCGAACATCCGCGGGCAGGTCGGCGCCCAGATACCTGTCGTAGACCGCGACGTTGTCGATCTCCGCTTGCGCGGCCGCGCCGCACGCGTCCCGAATGCTTGCGAACCGAGGGACGTTATCCACGTGCCATGCGGTTTCAGGTACCGCCAGCCCGCGCGACCGGAAGAGCGCGGCCAGTGCGGCCGCGTGGTTCTGTTCCGCGCGGATGATGTTCGCAAACGGCATCACGTTGCCGAAGTCGATCAGTACGCGCCGGTAGACCGCCTCCGCGTGGTACTCGTCCTGGATGGCGGCGCTCAACGCTTCGGTGAGCACGAAGGCGCCGGCGCTGGTTGTCGCGGGAGGCATTGTCGATGGAACGGCTGTCGAGGAGGATGGCGCGGCGGGAGACGCGGCGGAGACGTCCTGCCCGCCGCATCCGCTGCCGGCAGCGACGACAACCGCGAGTATCGCGGCTATCGACAGAAGTCCGGGCGTGTGGTTCCTCATGGTGCACCTCGACATGGAGCCCTGCAAGTCGCCTGCCATCGGCTGACGGCGAGCGCTTGCGACCTGAATTCCTCATTCCTCAGCGGCTTATGAGCGCCTGGAACCGCTCGAGGCTGGGCTCTGGTCGACCATCCCGTCGACGGAGGCCGACCGTCCGGTCGACCCCGTCGGGCGTGCGGGACTGGGGTCAGACACCTGCCACAAGGACGGGAGAACGGGGTCAGACACCATTGGCAGAGAACCGCGATCCTGTTCGGCGCGGTTGGGGCCTGGTTTGTGGTTGGTGACGGAGCAAGGCGATGCGGAGGCGGTGTCTGACCCCCATGTAAGACGGTGTAAGACGGTGTCTGACCCCATCGCCCAGCGAGTCAGGGACGGAGGCCGCGGCCAGCGGCTTTACAGGGATTCCTGCCGCGACGTAGCATGCGGCGCATGCCTACGCGCCGTGAACTGCTGACATCGTCTTCGCTGGCCCTGTTCGGGTCGTTGATGGCCGGGGCGGGGGCGGCCGCCGCCCTTCCGTCGCCGTCGCAGTCGGGTGGACCGGCCGCGCGAGGCCCGGTCAAGCCGGCCAGGTTGAAGGAAGGCGACACGGTCGGCCTCGTGATGCCGTCGTTCGCCCAGTGGGACCCCGTGCCGCTCGACATCCTGCTCGACACGCTGACGGTGCTCGGGCTCAAGGCCCGCGTCGGGAAGCACGTCTTCGACCGGCGCGGCTACTTCGCGGGGCGAGACGAGGACCGCGCGGCCGATCTGAACGCCATGTTCGCCGACCCCGAGGTGAAGGCCGTGCACTGCGTGCGCGGCGGCTGGGGGGCGGCGCGCCTGCTGCCGCTCGTCGACTGGAACACCATTGCCCGGAACCCCAAGATTCTCGTCGGCTACAGCGACATCACCGCGTTGCTGCTGTCGTTTTACGCCAGGACCGGCCTGGTCACCTTCCACGGACCTGTCGGGGCGTCCACGTGGAACGCGTTCAACCTGGATTGGATGAAGCGGGTGCTGTGGAACGGCGAGGCGGCCACCTTCGCCAACGTGAAGGAAGCCAGCGACACGCTCGTGCCCGTGAAGAACCGGACGCGCACCATCACGCCGGGCAAGGCGCGCGGACGGCTGCTCGGCGGCAACCTGACGGTCTTCACCACCATCATCGGGTCGGGCTATCTGCCCGACATGTTCACGCAGCTGAAGTTGGCCGGCATTCTCGGACAGGCGAAGGGCGTGGTGTGGGGAACCTGTGACAAGTGCAGCCCGGGCGAGGGGTTCGGCTCACTGACGATTCCCGACGTCCTGGACGATCACGTGCAGTCGCTCGGGGTGCCCGCGTTCTCGGGCGCCATGATTGGCCACGTCGACCGCCAGTTCACGCTGCCGATCGGCGTGCAGGTCGAGATCGACGCCGTTGCCGGCACGATCACGATGCTCGAGAGCGCGGTCTTCGTGCCATAATCCATACAATCCGGACATTGCACTGATGGAGCTTCACGATGGATGACAGACACTCCCTGACCCGCCGATCCTTTCTCGGAATCGCCGGCACGCTGCCCTTCGCCTGGACGCTCGGCCACGCGCTGCCGGCGTGGGCCGTGGCGCGCATCCCGGTCGCGCTCCAGCTCTACTCGGTGCGCAACGACTGCAAGGAGAACTTCGACGCCGCGCTCGAGAAGGTGGCCGCGATGGGCTTCGAGGGCGTCGAGTTCGCCGGGTACTACAACTACGCGGCCAATGCGGCCGGGCTGGCCGCGAGACTCAAGGCGCTGAACCTGAAGGCGGCCGGCACCCACGTGCGCATGGACGCGCTGCGGGGCGACGCGCTGAAGGCCACCATCGACTTCCACCAGGGGATCGGGTGCCGCTTCCTCGTCGTGCCGGGCGACCAGGCCTTCACCGATCCCGAGAAGAGCAAGGTGCTCGCCGACGAGATGAACGCGATCGCCGCCACGCTCAAGCCCCTCGGGATGGCCACCGGGTACCACAACCACGTCAACGAGTTCAAGAAAGACGGCGACAAGACGTTCTGGGATCTCTTCGCCGAGCGGACGACGAAGGACGTCATCCTGCAGCAGGACTGCGGGTGGACGATGGCCGCAGGACAGGACCCGGCGGCCTACATCCGGAAGTACCCCGGCCGGACGAGGACCACGCACTTCAAGCCGACGGTCCGCGAGGGCGACACCGGCAAGAAGGCCATCTTCGGCCAGGATTCGGTGGACTGGAAACCGGTCTACGACGCCTGCCTGACGGTGGGCGGCACCGAATGGATCGTCCTCGAACAGGAAGTGTATCCGGACGGCAAGTCGCCGATGGACTGCACGCGGGAGTCTCTGGCCGGGCTGAAGCGGTTGTTGGCGTGATCTGGATACTGGCAGGCCCGCCGAGGTGCTAACGTGAAGGATGGGTCCGTGCGGCACCATCCCGGCCCGAAGGAGGAGTGATTAGCATGGTCGACCTCGACACGCAGAAGAAGAAGTACCAGGCCGTCATCGATTACGGCCAGAAGCGCGGCGTCAGCTGGAAGAACATCCACATCGAGAACAACAAGCTGCTCATCCGCGGGGCGGCACCGAACGACGCGATCAAGAACGAGGTGTGGATCAAGATCAAGGACATCGATCCCCTTTACGAGGATCTGACAGCCGACATCACGATTGATGCCTCGCTGAAGGCGCCGGAAACGACGTACACGGTCGTCGGCGGCGACAGCCTTTCCAAGATCGCCAAGCACTTCTACGGCGACGCGAACAAGTACATGAAGATCTTCGAGGCGAACACAGACCAACTGAAGAACCCGGACCTCATCAAGCCCGGACAGACGCTGCGCATCCCGGACTAGCGCGCGCAGGAGAAGACTATGGGAACGCTAGACGACTTGCTCGGACAGAATCTCGGCGCCGTCGCCCAAACCGCGATGAAGAACCCGCAGGTCATGTCTGCGATCCTCAGCCTGCTCAGCTCCAAGCAGGGATCGATCGGCGGGCCGGGCGGCCTCGCCGGTCTCGTGCAGGCCTTTCAGGGCCAGGGCATGGGCGACATGATCTCGTCGTGGATCTCGACGGGCCCGAATCCGCCGGCCAGCGCGGACCACGTCACCAAGGCGCTCGGCCAGGACACCCTGTCGCAGTTCGCGGCCAAGGCCGGCGTTCCTCAGGGCGAGGCGGGCGGCCTCCTGGCGAGCCTGCTGCCGTCGCTCATCGATCAGTTGACGCCGCAGGGCAAGGTGCCGGAGTCGAACGACCTCGAGTCGTCGCTCGGCAGCCTCTTGTCGGGCTTCATGAAGTCGTAGAAGAAAAGGCGAGGCGCGCGCTCCCGCACGCGCCTCGCCCCCTTCCCTCTCGCCTCTCGCCTCTCGCCTCTCGCCTCTCCCCTCTCGCCTGTCCCTATGCCCAGTACGCCTCCCCCGCCGGCTCGGTGATCACGACTTCCTTCAGGAACGCGATCGCCTTCTTGAGGCCTTCGGTGCCCGACATCAGGCTGTCCTCGTGCTCGATGCTGAGCACGTGGTCGTAGCCGACGAGCCGCAGGTTGCTGACCATCGCCTTCCACACGGGCGCGCCGTTGCCGTAGCCGACGGTCCGGAAGACCCAGGACCGCTGCATCTCCTGCGTGTACGGCTTCGCGTCGAGCACGCCGTTCACCGCGATGTTGGCCGCGTCGAGCTTGCAGTCCTTCGCGTGGAAGTGGAAGATGCCGTCGCCG
>JALOKU010000020.1 GCA_025456345.1 Vicinamibacterales bacterium
CGCCCGGGTGTCTGCTCGGACGTCGATCGCCGCGCCTTCACCGCCGGCAGGCCCTGGGGCCCGAACAACCCCCGATGGAGGGTCTTCGGGCACGGGCGGCTGGACCGCCTGGTCCCGGAGGGCGCCGGTCTGCCGCCAATCGTCGTTGTGGTGTGGGTTGGCGACGACCCCGCCGACGTGGATGGCGACCCGCTGGCCGACAGCGGCGTCGGTCCGGGCGGGGAGTGGCGTCCCGGCGGGTGCGTCCTCGCGGTGCGGGCCGAGGCATTCGGCCCGAGGTTTGCACACCGCACCGTTGTGGCGACGGTGGCCCGCCCGGCCCCGGGCTGCGGCCTTGGCGCCAGGCTCGTCTCCCTTAGGGACTTGAGCTAGGCCTAAAGTCCGTTCAGGGGACGGCCGATACAACGAGGAGCCGGGGGAGTACGCCCTCGGCTTCAAGGGTGCCGGTAGCCATGACGAACAACCAGCGAGCGCGAGTCGTCCTCATCGCCGCGGCGGCCATCATAGCGTCGGTCCTGTCGGCGAGCGCCCAGTCGCTTGGCGACCTGGCGCGCCAGGAAGCCGCACGGCGGAAAGACGTGAAGGCGCCGGTGAAAACCTTCACGAACGACAATCTGAAAAGCGTCCCGCCCGCGGCACCTCCCGCCGCCCCGGGCGAGCCGGGAGCCCAGCCAGCGGCGCCGACGGAGGCCGCCCAGGGCGAGGCGGCCCCCGGGAAGCCGCCGGAGTCGACCGAGACCGCCAAGGACGAAGACTACTGGCGCAAGCGCATCGGCGACGCGCGGCAGGCGCGCGACCGCAATGCCATGCTGCTCGAAGCCGTCCAGACCCGGATCAACTCCCTGACCACGGACTTCTATGCGAGAGACGACCCGTACCGGCGCGCACAGATTGGCGTCGAACGCCGGAACACGCTCGAGGAGTTGGAGCGCATGAAGGCGGACCAGGTGGCGCTCGAGAAGGCGATCGCTGACATCGAAGAGGAAGCCCGCCGTGCGAACGTGCCGGCAGGCTGGCTGCGCTAGACCCGGCGCCCGGTTCCGTTGGTGACGCGCCGGGATGGAGCCCGCAGGCTTCATCCCCCGTACCTATTCGCGCAGGCCCAGGTCGCGCAGCGCCCGGAGGAGTTCTGCCTCCGAGACGTCGGTCACAATCTGCGACGCGCCGATGCCGGTCGGCAGCACGAAGTGCAGCCGGCCCTCGTGCACCTTCTTGTCGTGGCGCATGAACTCCAGCTGCGCGGCGGCGGAGAGGTCGTTCACCGGCGGCAGGGGGCCGAGCTGCGCGATCGCGCCGGCAATCGTGTCGCGGTCCGATGAGGCCAGCGCGCCTCGCGCCGACGCCAGCGCGCAGGCTGCCAGCATTCCGTACCCCACCGACTCGCCGTGGAGCAACCTCCGGTATTTCGTGCCCGCCTCGAGCGCGTGACCGACGGTGTGGCCGAAGTTCAGCACCCGCCGGCCACCCGCCTCGCGCTCGTCGCCGGCGACAATGGCGCCCTTGACCCGGCAGCAGGCGGCGATGACAGGCACCAGCGCGGCCGGGTCACGCCGGGTGAGCGGGCCGAGTTCACGGCTGACCTGCTCGAACAGTGAGGCGTCGCAGGCGACGCCGTACTTGATGACCTCGTACAGCCCGGCCCTGAACTCGCGGCGGGGAAGCGTTGACAGCACGCCAGGGTCGATCACGACGACCGACGGCTGATAGAAGGCGCCGACGAGGTTCTTGCCTCCGGGGAGATTGACGCCGACCTTGCCCCCGATGGCGGCGTCGACCTGCGCCAGCAGCGTCGTCGGCACGTGCGCCAGGCGGATGCCGCGCATGTAGGTGGCGGCCGCGAAGCCGCCCATGTCGCCAATGACGCCTCCGCCGAAGGTGACCAGCGCCGCCGACCTGTCGGCCCCGCCCTTGAGCAGCGCATCGTAGATGCGGCTGACGCCCCCGGGCGTCTTGTGGCGTTCCCCGTCCGGCACGATGATGGGCGCCGCCTCGGGCTGCGCCTCGTGGAACGACTCGCCCCAGAACCCCCAGACCGTCGGGCTCGACACGACGAATTGCGACGGCCCGAGGCCCGCCTCGTCCAGGGCGGTCCCCACGCGGGTGAGCGAGCCGGCGCCGACCAGGACCGGGTAGGGACGTGACGGCGTGGCGATCTCGATGCGGAGCGGCTGGTCGTGGGTCATGAGGTTGCGCGTCGATGCGGGTCCGGCCGTGGGGCCTTCTGTCGATGATACGATAACAGATTGGCGCCGGCCGCATCGCCGGCCATTTGCGTGGCAGCAGGAAGAGAACATGGCCGAGAAAGACGAGAACAAGGAACCCGCCATCACCGAGATCACGCCCAAGTCGGAAGACTTCTCGCGCTGGTATACCGACCTGGTGCGCCGCGCGGAACTGGCGGACTATTCGCCGGTCAAGGGCTGCATGGTGATCCGGCCGTACGGGTACGCCATCTGGGAATTCATCCAGCGCGGCCTTGACGATCGCATCAAGGCCACCGGGCACGTGAACGCCTACTTCCCGCTCTTCATCCCCAAGAGCCTCCTCACCAAGGAGGCGGAGCACGTCGAAGGATTCGCGCCCCAGGTGGCGTGGGTCACCAGGGGCGGCACCGAGGAACTCGAGGAACCCCTGGTGGTGCGGCCGACGTCGGAAGCGATCATCGGGACGATGTACGCCAAGTGGATCCAGTCGTGGCGCGATCTCCCGGTGCTCATCAACCAGTGGGCCAATATCGTCCGCTGGGAGAAGGTGACGCGCCTGTTCCTGCGGACGACGGAGTTCCTCTGGCAGGAAGGGCACACGGCGCACGAGACGGCGGAGGAGGCCGAAGAGGAGACGCTCAAGATTCTGGCGCTGTACAAGGAGTTCGTCGAGACGGAACTCGCCATTCCCGTCATCGCGGGGCGGAAGTCCGAGAGCGAGAAGTTCGCGGGGGCCGGCCGCACGTACTCGATCGAGGCGCTGATGGGCGACGGCCGCGCGCTGCAGGCGGGCACGTCGCACAACCTCGGCCAGAACTTCGCCAAAGCGTTCGACATCAAGTTCCAGGCCCGCGACAAGTCGCTCCAGTACATCTGGGGCACGTCGTGGGGGATGACGACCCGCCTCATCGGCGCCGTCATCATGGTGCACGGCGACGAATCTGGCCTCGTGCTTCCGCCCCGCGTCGCTCCGTATCAGGTGGTCATCGTCCCGATTCCACGCGGGAACTGGCGCGAAACCGTCCTGCCGCATGCCCGGCAGATCAGAGATTCGCTCGTGGCGGCTGGTGTGCGGGTGATGCTTGACGATCGCGACGCGTACACGCCGGGCTGGAAGTTCTCGGAATGGGAACTGCGCGGCGTGCCGCTGCGCCTCGAAATCGGGCCGAAGGATATCGAGAAGCAGCAGGTGATGCTGGCCCGCCGGGATACGCGCGAGAAGCTCCCGACACCGGTGGCCGGCCTGCCGGGCCGCGTGCAGGAACTGCTCGCGGCGATCCAGCAGAGCCTCTTCGACCGGGCACTGGCGTTCCAGTTGGATCACACCAGCCGCGCGGCCACGTGGGACGAGTTCACGAAGACCATGGAGGGACGCCCGGGCTTCGTCGTGGCGCCGTGGTGCGGCGATGCCGTGTGCGAAGCCGACATCAAGGCGGCCACGCAGGCCACGATCCGGAACCTGCCCATGGAAGCGGCCGCCGGACCCGGCGCGCCGTGCGTGAAGTGCAGCCGCCCGTCGGTGTCGGATGCGTGGTTTGCGAAGGCCTACTGAGGAAAGACAGAAGCAAGAAGCAAGAAGTAAGAAGCCAGAAGGGTCCCGCTAGTTTCGTGGCGCCTTCTGTATTCTGACCATCATCAGTTGGCTATTCTTGCTTCTTGATGCTTGCTTCTGACGCCGAGCCCGCGCCATGCGCGGCGCCTGGCCCGACAAGGGCCGCCGCGATATCTGGCGAAGAACGGGCGATCTTCCTGACCACGGCGTGGCGGCGCGTGAGCCGCTCCCGCTCGACAATCGAACGGCCGGCCTTCACGAGATCGCGCTGCCACTCGCGCAGCGGGGCGTCGGTCCCGGCGCGTGACCGCGCGAGCCACTCGGCGATCGACTCCAGACACGCCGCGTCACCCACCAGCCCCGCGGCTTCCGCGAACCCGTCAGGCAACGGCTCAACCGCGCGCGCGATCGCCTCGCGCAGGTCGTAGACCGCTACCCGGCTCGCGCGCCGCGCAAGGGCGAGGTGGACCACGCCGCGCACGGCGAGCCAGGCGCCGCGTTCGGCGGCGCCCGTGGCGGTCGCTTCGCGATCCCGGGCCACTTCGACCAGGCGGTGCAGCGTCGGAAGGGGAGCGTCGGCCGACCCGGCCGGCACCAGTTCGCGCAGGAACCGCGGGTCGGCCGGGTCGCCGGCCGCCGCCGCCTCGATCGCGAGGTGCGGATCGATCAGGGGCGTCCCGGTCGAGGTGCTGGCCGACGCCCAGGCACGGACGGCTGAACTCGGGTCCTCGGACAGCCGGACGCGGATCGGCTTCAGCACGTGCGGCAGCGTCCGCTCGATGGCGTCCAAGGCGCGCAGGCGCAACGCGTCGGGCCGCTCGGCGTCCAGGATGAAGGCGGTCAGCGTGTCGAGGACGCGCGTGCTCTCCGGGCTCTCGAGGTAGGCCCCCAGGAGGCTCACTGCCGCGGCCTGCACCGCGGGCACGGCCTGGACCGCCTCCAGCTGTTCCGCGCCCAGTTCGGCGCTGCGCCGGTCGGGAGTGGCCTCGAGCACTTTCAGGATGGCCACCCTGGCCGCGGCCGACGGCGAGCGGTCGAAGGCGACAATCAGGTGGGGAACCGCGCGAACCCCGATGACGGTCAGCCTGGCGGCAGCCGTTTCCCGGCCGACGGCATCGTCTCCGGACAGATCGGCGAGGAGGACCTCGATCTCGGCCGCCGCCGACTTCCGGATCGCCACCTCGCTACTCCCCGGTCCGGCGCCGTTTCTTCCCGAAGACCCAGGCCAGCCCGATGCTGAAGAGGTACAGGACGACCATCGGCCCGGCCATGAGCGACTGCGTCACCATGTCGCCGGTCGGTGTGATGACGGCGGACGCGACGAAGATGATGAGGATGGCGTACTTGATGTGGCGCCACAGAAACCCCGCCGTGACCAGTCCCATGCGGGCGAGCACGAGAACGACGGCCGGCATCTCGAAGATCAGGCCCATGGCCAGCATCAGCATGGCGTAGAGCGAGAAGACCGGCGCGATCCTCGGCATGAACATCATGTAGTCGGTCGTGAACCCGGCGAGGAAAATCCACGCGAGCGGGAACAGGATGTAGTGGTTGAAGGCTGCTCCGCCGACGAAGAAGACGGACGCCATCAGGGTGAAGGGCAGCGCGAACCGCTTCTCGTGGGCGTACAGCCCGGGGGAGATGAACAGCCACAGCTGCCACATGATGAGCGGCGCGGCGATCACGATGCCCGCCAGCAGCGCGATCTTCACGTTCAGCATGAAGGCTTCGGTCGGCTCCGTGTAGATGAGCTTCGAGCCGGCCGGCAGCTTGTCGTAGAGCGGCCGCATGATGAAGTCGAAGATGCGGTTGATGAAGACGAACGCGACCAGCGTCCCGGCCGCCAGCGACAACGCGGCGGCGACGAGCCTCCGGCGCAGCTCGTCGAGATGGTCGAGGAACGACATCCGTCCGCCGTCGTCGCCTTCGAGGTCGTCGTCGCCGATCCGATCGGGCGGGTCTGGCCTGGCGGGGCCGACCTCGGCGGAACCCGGGGGCGTGCGGTTCCGGAACGCGGCGAGTTTCGCGAGGGGCCCTAACGCCACGTGCCGGACGAGGAGCCGGCCGTGGGCTCGGCTGGCGGGTCGGTCTGGGTCTCGGACGAGGCCGAGGCAGGCTTCGGGGCCGTGCTCTTCTGCTCCTCCACCCGGATTTCCTCTTCGAGCGTGCTGCGCAGCTCGTTCGACGCGCGGCGGAACTCGCCGATGCTGCGGCCGAGCGAGCGGCCGAGTTCGGGCAGCTTGCGCGGCCCGAAGATGATGAGCGCGATCACCAGGATGATGACCAGCTCGGGCATGCCGATGGAACCGAACATGTCTGTGACTCCCGTGGCCCGGAGGGGGCCTCTTGCATCATAGGCTTCGGGGCGCGCAGGGTCAAGGATGGGCGGGTCTGAGGTGCCGCGAACTCGTTGCCGCTCCAGAGGTTATCTGGTACGATAGTCCTCATGCGGTCTGCCCGTTTTGTCCTCGTCATCGCCGCGGTGCTCGTCGTGTCGGCCATCGTGGGCGGCATCTTCGGCCGGGGCACGGCGTCGAGCCAGGAGCGCCTGCCGGAGCGGTACCGGGCGTTCACGGCCGCCTTGCGCCTGGTCGAGACCCAGTATGTCGAGAAAACGGAAAGCGATCGCGTCGTGTACAGCGCGATCTCGGGCATGCTGCAGACGCTCGATCCGCATTCCAGCTTCCTCGACCCCAAGACCTACGGGCAGATGCGCGAGCGGCAGCAGGGCCGCTACTACGGCCTCGGGATTACCATCCAGGTCATCGACGGCGACATCACCGCGGTGAGCCTCTTCGAGGGGTCGCCGGCGTACCGCAAGGGCGTGCGCCGCGGCGACGTCATCGCCAGGATCGACGGTGAGGACGCCAAGGGCTGGACCAGCGAGCAGGCCGCCCGGCGGCTTCGCGGGCCCAAGGGCACGATGGTGCGGGTGTCGCTGCGGCGCCGCGGGTACGACCAGTTGATCGAACTGGAGGTGCCGCGCGACGAGATCAGCATTCCGACCATCGCCGCCGCCGTGATGATCGACGACACGACGGCTTACATCCGGCTGCAGGATTTCGCCGAGCAGACGGGGAACGACCTGCTGGCGGCGCTCAAGCGCCTGTCGGCGAAAGGGATGCGCCGGCTGCTGCTCGACCTCCGGGGCAACCCGGGCGGGCCGCTCGACCAGGCGATCCGCGTGTCGAACGAATTCCTGCAGAAGGGGCAGATGATCGTCTACACGCGGGGCCGGATTCCCAACTCCGACCAGGACTACCGCGCGACGGAACGGGGCAACTTCACGGACTTGCCGCTCGTGGTGCTGGTCAACCGCAACAGCGCGAGCGCGTCCGAGATCGTGAGCGGCGCGCTCCAGGATCACGACCGCGCCGTCATCGTGGGCGAGACCACGTTCGGCAAGGCGCTGGTCCAGTCGGTCTACCGGGTCAGCGACGACGCCGCGCTCGCGCTGACCACCGCCCGGTACCACACGCCGAGCGGCCGCATGATTCAGCGGCCCTGGGACGGGAACTTCGACGAGTACCTGATGTACACCGCCCGTGCGCAGGACGCCCCGCCTGAGCGCCCGGCGGCCGATCTCAAGTACACAGACGCCGGGCGGAAGGTGTACGGCGGCGGCGGCGTCGAGCCCGACCACCGGCTGGAAGGGCCGGTCGAGGGCTTCAATCCGAACCGCTTCAGCCGCCTCCTGCTCGGGCGCCAGGTGTTCGCGTCGTTCGCTCAGAGGTTCTCGGCGGTCGGAGACACGCGCATCGCCGTCGAGGGCCGCGACCGCAAGTTCGTGGCGAAGGACTTCACTGTGGATGCGGCGATGCTCCAGGCGTTCCGCGAGCACGCCACGGCGGAAGGCGTGAAGATCGACGAGGAGGCGTTCGCGCAGGACCTCCCGTTCATCACGGCGATGATCCGCTACGAGATCGACCTCAATCTGTGGACGGTGGAAGACGCGCGGCGCCGCCTGATCATGGCCGATCCGCAGGCCCAGCTCGCCCTCACCTTCTTCGGGGAAGCGGAGGCGCTGGTCGAGGCGGCCCGGGGGCGCGCCTCGCGCGGCAACCGCTAGCTCTGCCCCTCCCGGCCCGCACTGGTGCCCGGGGAATCATGGTGTGCTGACACGGTTCGAAACGATGCGTCTGCAGCGGCTGGAAATCACCGGGTTCAAGTCATTCAGCGACCGGTCGGAGCTCGCGTTCGACCGCGGCGTCACGGCGATTGTCGGGCCCAACGGGTGCGGCAAGAGCAACGTGGCCGACGCCATCGTGTGGGTCCTCGGCGAGCAGAGCGCCAAGAGCCTCCGCGGCGACCGCATGGAGGACGTCATCTTCAGCGGCAGCGACGCCCGCAAGCCCAACGCCGCCGCCGAGGTGCGCCTGATGCTCGCGGGCGTGCCGGTGTCGGTGCAGGCCGGGCCGGGCGCGGAACTGGTCGACGACGAGGGGCGCCCGATGGTGCGCGAGGTGGAGGTGACGCGGCGCCTGTACCGGTCCGGCGAGAGCGAGTACCTCATCAACGGCGAGGTCAGCCGGCTGCGCGACGTCCACGAGCTGCTGATGGACACGGGGCTCGGGGCCAAGGCCTACGCGATCATCGAGCAGGGCAAGATCGGGATGATCCTCAGTTCGCGCCCCACCGATCGGCGCCAGCTGATCGAGGAGGCCGCCGGCGTGACGAAGTACCGCGCCCGCCGGCGCACCGCCGAGCTGAAGCTCGACGCGGCGCAGCAGAACCTCACGCGCATCGACGACATCGTGTTCGAGGTCGAAAAGCAGCGCGGCACGCTGAAGCGGCAGGCCGCGAAGGCCCGGCGCTACCAGCGCCTGCGCGACGAGCTGCGCCGATGGGAAAAGGTCCTGCTCGCCCGCCGCCAGCGCGTGCTGTCGCAGGCCATCTCCACCGCCGAGGCGCGCATCGTCCAGGTGCAGGCGGAGGAAGCCGCCGCCGCCGGCCGCGTGGCCGAGCGCGAGGCCGACATCGAGCGCGTGCGCATCGAGATCGCGCGGTGCGAGAGCGACGGCCGCGAGAAGCGCGAGGCGGCTCACGCGTACGAGGTCGAGATCGGGCGCCTCGATCAGCGCATCCAGGGGGACCAGGCGCAGCAGGCGGCGCTCACGCGCCGCGCGGCCGACATCGGCGGCGAGATCGAGGCGCTGGCGGCCCGGCGCGGGCCGGCGGCCGAGGAACTGGCGGCGAAGCAGCGCGAGGCCGGCCTCGCGGCGCAGGAACGCGACGGCGCGGCGACGGCGCTCGCCGCCGCCAACGACGCGCAAGCCGCCCTGCAGACCACGCTCGACGGCTTCGAGGCCGACGTCGAGGCGGTGCGCGCCGAGCAATACGCGGCGGCCAGCGCGGCCACCGCCATCCAGCACGCCATCGAGAATGCCGTCAGCGCGCGTGACCGCGTGTCGCGCGACCTGGCACGGTGGTCGGCAGAAGCCGCCGACCTCCAGGTCGAGGCCGCCCGCGCCCAGGACGAACGGCAAGCCGCGTCGGCGGCCCTCGAACAGGCCCGCGGGCAACTGGACGCCGTCATGCGCGAGCGCACCGGCCGCGAGGCCGAGGTGACCTCGCTGCGCGGCGAACGCGACCGCCTGGCCCTGACCCTGCGCGAGCACGAGCAGGACCTCGCCGACGCCGCCGCCCGGCTGAAGTCGCTGGAGGAGTTCGAGACCGCCCGGACGGCCTACGGCGATGCCGCCAGGCTCGTGCTCTCCGAATCGGCCGGCGCGGTGCAGCAGGCCGGGTCCGTGGCGGACTACCTCGAGGTCTCCCCCGGCTACGAGCGCGCCGTTGAGGCATGCCTCGGAGACGCGCTGCAGTACGTGATCGTCTCGAGCCACGACGAAGCCGCCCGCGGCCTCGCCTTCGTGCGCGGCCGCAACGCCGGCCGCTGCGGATTCGTTGTCGCCGGCGGCCAGGGGGCGGGCGCCGGCCCGGGCGCGCAGGCGCCGGTGCCCGGGTTGACGCCGCTGGCCTCGGTGGTGTCCGTCATCGGGCCGTACGCGGATGCCATCCGGCCCCTGGTGGCCGGAGCCTGGCTGGCGCCGTCGTACGCGGAGGCCGTCGCGGCCGCCGCGGTGACCGGCGCGCCGATCGCCACGCCGGACGGTGACGTGTGCCACGGCCCGCGCGTCGTGCTCGGCGGATCGGGCCGCGAGGAGAGCGGGGGCATCCTTCGCACCAAGCGCGACTTGAAAGACCTCCGTGAGCGGCTGGCGGCGGAGCGCTCGAGGGTGAGCCGGCTGGTCGACACCGCGGCCGACATCGAGCATCGCCTGGCCGTCGGCGGCTCGGCGATCGAGTCGATGACAGCGGAGATCCACCGGCAGGAGATGGCCGCGGTCGGCTTTGAACTGCGCATCGCGCAGGCCGACGACGACATCGCCCGAATCGGGCAGAAACAGGATCTGGTGGCGCTCGACGCCCGGCGGGCCGAGGAGGAGATCGCGGGCCTCGACGTGCGGCAGGCCGACGCGAGAGCGTCGGTGCTCCGCCTGGCCGAGGACCAGCGCTCGGTCGACGGACGGCTCGCCGCCGCCCAGCGGCGGTTGTTCGACGCGCGCGAGGACGCGCGCGTGCGCAGCGACCGTGTCCGCGACGCGATGACCGAGCACGCCCGGCTGCTGGAGCGTGCCGCCGCACTCGCGCTCGACGCCGCCCGGGCCGAGGAAGCGCAGCGCGAGATCGAGGCGCGCCTGTCGGCCCGCGAGGACGAGCAGGGGCAGATCTCAGCCGAGCGGGCGAGGCTCGAGCAGGCCGTGGCCGACGCCCGCCGTGCGCTCGACGCGGAGGTCGAGGCGCTCGACCGCGCCCGGGAGCAGGTTCGCCTCGTCGACGAAGCGACCAACGAACTGCGGGCGGCGGGCGACCAGATCGAGGCGGCCATCCGCGAGGCCCGGCGAGCGCTGGACGCGATCCGCGAGGCCCGCGCCGAGGCGGAGGTCACCCGGGCCAAGGCGTCCAGCGACCTCTCGCATCTCGAGGACACCTGCCTCGACACGCTTTCGTGCGGCCTGGATGCGGTCATCACCGAGGTCGAGCAGATGGAGCGCGACGGGGACGTGAGCCCGGACTGGCGCACGATCTACGCCGAGGAGCCGGACGAAGAGGCCTCGGCCGGCGAGGCGGAAGCGCCCGAGGCGGGAGGGCAGGCGGAGGCGCCGGCCGGCGCAGCCGCCGCCGCGGAATCGGGAGCCGCGCCCGGAGCGGTCACGCCGGAAGAAGCCATCGAGGAGCTGAAGCGCAAGATCGAGCGTCTCGGGCCGGTCAACATGATGGCCATCGAGCAGTACGACGAACTCGACGTCCGCCACGGGTTCCTCACCGGCCAGCGCAAGGACCTCGTCGAGTCGATTGCGGCCACCGGCGAGGCGATCAAGAAGATCGACCTGACCACGCGGCAGCGGTTCCGCGAGGCGTTCGACGCCATCAACCTGAACTTCCAGGAGATGTTCGGCACGCTGTTCGGCGGCGGTCGGGCCGGCCTCACGCTGATCGACGAGGAGGACATCCTCGAGAGCGGCATCGAGATCATCGCCCAGCCCCCGGGGAAGCGCCTCCAGAACGTCCAGCTGCTGTCCGGCGGCGAGAAGGCCCTCACGGCCATCTCGCTGATGTTCGGCATCTTCAAGTACAAGCCGAGCCCGTTCTGCCTGCTCGACGAAATCGACGCCCCGCTCGATGACGCGAACACCGGCCGGTTCCTGGATATGCTCCGCGAGCTGCAGGCGCAGACCCAGTTCATCCTCATCACCCACAACCGGAAGACGATGGAGATCGCCGACCGGCTCTACGGCGTGACGATGGAGGAGCCCGGGGTGTCGAAGCTCATCTCCGTCCGGTTGAACTGACCCGGGAGCTGCGTGGCCGCGGTACGCGGAACTTCCGCCCCGCCGCCGCCGTCCAACTCTCGTGGGGAGGCTCGCATGCGTTACCTTCAGCGCACCCGGTTCGTGGCCCGCGCGGTGGCGGTGCTGGCGGCGGCCGCCGGCCTGTCGGCCTGCGACGTCATGGTCAGCACGATGCACGGCGGCGGGAAGGAGCGGGCCGAACGGACATGGACCCGCTCGTACACGCTCGACGCCGGCGGGGCGGCGGTCGAGATCGTCAACGTCAACGGCCCGATCAACGTCGAAGCGGCCGACGGCAACACGCTCGATGTACGCGTCGTCATGGCGGCGCGGGGCGCGACGCCTGAGGACGCCAAGAAGGCGCTCGACCAGGTGGAGCTGGCCGAAGAGGCGGGCGCCTCCAGGGTGCGGCTGCAGGCGAAGTACCCGCGCGAGCTGGGCCGCCGGGGCATCGAGGTCTCCTACACGATTCGCGCGCCGCGATCGGCAAGGCTGGCGCTGGAGACCGTCAACGGCCACGTGCAGGTCGACGGCGCCTTCGCGGCGGTGCAGGCCGAGACGACCAACGGCGCCGTTCGCGGCGAGGGGCTCGGCAACACCGTCGTCGCCACGACCACCAACGGGGAGATCAAGATTCGCATGGCCTCGATGGGCGGCGAAGGCGTGGCCCTCGAGACGACCAACGGAGGGATTGACCTCAAACTGCCGGCGGGCGCGAAGGCCACACTGTCGGCGCGCTGCGTGAACGGCGGCATCAAGGTGGCCGATCTGCCGTTCGAGAAGTCGGGCGAAGGCTCCCGCCGGAAGCTCGATGGCGCGATCAACGGCGGCGGCGCGGCGGTCAAGCTCGAGACGGTCAACGGCAGCATCCGCGTCGGCGGGACCACGTAGACACGGCTGCACAGGCATCCGGGCCAGGCGCTCGGCGACCCAGGGCCCGGGTTCCTGACGCATGAACGAAGACAAGGCCACCTGCTATCACCGGCTCCGGCGGCGCGCCGTCCTGCTCTCGGCGGCCTGGCGGGTCTTCCTGCTGGCGTTCCTCATCGTGTCCGGCCTGGCGCAGGCTCTCCGCGAGACGTTCGCGTCGGCCTTCGGCGCGCTCCCCCTCTTCCTCCAGTTCCCGCTGACGGTGCTGGCGCTGGTCACCGTGGTGGCCGTGATGCTCGAGCTGGGGGCGTTGCCCATGACCGTGTTCGCGGGGCTCACCCTCGAGCGTCGGTACGGCCTCTCGCATCAGCGGACCGCTTCATGGTGTCGGGACCACGGCAAGGCCGCGGCCGTCAACCTCGCGTTCGTTGGCGCGTCGGCCGTGTGGATGTACGCCTGGCTGGCGGCGGCTCCTGACGGCTGGTGGATCCCGGCCTGGGCGGGCCTGGTTGCGGCGGGGATCGTGACGGCCTGGGCGGCTCCGGTCGTGCTCCTGCCGCTCTTCTTCCGCTTCGTCCCGCTGCCGGACGGTGCCTTGCGCGAGCGGCTGCTGGCGCTCGCGGCGAAAGCGGGTGTGCCGGCCCTCGGCGTGTTCGAGTGGCGCACGAGCGACCGGACGTCCCGCGCCAATGCGGCGTTCACCGGGATCGGCCGCACCAGGAGGATCATCCTGTCGGACACCCTCCTTGGCGACTACAAGCTCGAGGAAATCGAGGCCGTGCTGGCCCACGAGGTGGCCCACCACATGAACCACGACATCTGGAAGGGGCTCGCCGTGGACGCGGCGGCCGTCCTGGGGGCCCTTCTGGCGGCCGACGCGGCGCTGCGGGCCGCCGCCGGACCGGCAGGACTCCAGGGCCTGGCGGACCCGGCAGGGCTCCCGGTGGCCGGTCTCGCGCTGACGGCGGTGGGCTGGCTGGCGTTGCCGCTGCAGAACGCGGTATCGCGCGCGCACGAGCGGGCGGCCGACCGCGCCGCGCTCGAGCTTACCGGCAACCCCCACGCCTTCGTCAGCGCCATGCGCCGCCTCGGCGCCCGGAACCTGGCGGAGGAATCACCCGCGCTGCTGACCAGGCTGCTCTTTCACACGCATCCCCCCATTGATGAGCGCATTGCGTTTGCCGCGGCCTGGGAGGCGGAACGGAACGGGCGCACGGCCGCCGAGTCTCCGGCGGCCGGCCGCGTCAAGGGCGGCGGGGCGTAACCACCAGTTCGCCGCGCATCTCGCGGCAACCCTCGTCGATGGTCAGACTGCAGTAGAAGGGGAACGTACCCGCCTTGTCGGCCCGGAACTCGAACGTCACGGGCCGTCCCGGCGCCGCGCGCTTCGAGATGCGGTACTCGTCGATGGTGAAGGTGTGGGGGATGTCTTCCGCCACGAGGGTAATCTTCACCACGTCGTTCGCGGCCACCTCGATGCGCGCCGGGGAGAACGCGAATCGCTTCGCTGTCACGGTGATTTCGTGCCGCCCCTGCTCCTGCGCCAGCGGCGCGCCGCCGCCGCAGACGACGGCCCCGAGCAGCAGCGCCGCCGCCATGAGTGTCCGCCGGTTGTGTGCAGGTGAAGGCATCCCAGGACTCCTGAAGACAAGTACGCGGGGCGTGAATCGCTGACACGATTCTACCGCCCCGCGTGTGGATGCGCTACGATCTTACCGGCGGCGGTCCCGGCCTCCGGGGCCGCCCGGCCTGCCGCCACGGCCGCCCGGGCCGCCGGGTCCTCGGTCCTGCCCGTGGGGCCGAGGGGGCCGCGGCGCCTGGTCGCCAGGCTCCTGCGGCGTCTCGCCGCCAGCCTCGCCGCCCTCTTCCTCGGCCAGCAGCGCCTTGCGGCTCAACCGGATCTTGCCCGACGGGTCGATGCTGATGACCTTGACGAGCAGCTGCTCGCCTTCCTTGATCTCGTCGCGGACGTCCTGCACCCGGTGCCGGGCGATTTCGGACACGTGCAGCAGGCCATCGGTGCCCGGGATGATCTCGACGAACGCGCCGAAATCGGTGATCCGCTGGACCTTGCCCATGTAGGTCTTGTTGAGCTCGGCCGTGGCGGTCAGCTCCATGATGATGGCGATCGCCTTCTTGGCGGAGTCTTCGTCGGCCGAGGCCACGTTGACCCGCCCGTCGTCCTCGACGTCGATCTTGACGCCCGTGCGCTCGATGATGCTGCGGATCATCTTGCCGCCGGGCCCGATGACGTCGCGGATCTTGTCGACCGGGATCTTGATCGTCACGATGCGCGGCGCGTAGGCCGAGACGTCGGCGCGCGATTCGGCCAGGGTCGAGGCCATCGTGTCGAGGATCTGCAGCCGGCCCTGGCGCGCCTGGGCGAGGGCCTTCTGCAGGACCTCCGCCGTCACGCCGGTCACCTTGATGTCCATCTGGAGCGCCGTCACGCCCTCACGCGTGCCGGCCACCTTGAAGTCCATGTCGCCGTAGTGGTCCTCGGCGCCGGCGATGTCGGTCAGCACCGCGTACTTGCCCGTCTGCTCGTTCATGACGAGGCCCATTGCGATACCGGCCACGGGGGCCTTCATCGGCACCCCGGCGTCCATCATCGAGAGCGACCCGCCGCAGACGCTGGCCATCGACGACGAGCCGTTCGACTCGAGGATGTCCGACACCACGCGGACGGTGTACGGGAACTGCTCCTCGGCCGGCATCATCGGCGCGAGCGCGCGTTCGGCCAGGGCGCCGTGGCCGATCTCGCGGCGGCCGGGGCCCCGCATGAACGCCACTTCGCCGACCGAGAACGGCGGGAAGTTGTAGTGCAGCATGAACCGCTTGTAGGTCTCGCCGTCGACGGTCTCGATCTTCTGCTGATCGTCGGAGGTGCCCAGCGTGGTGGACACCAGCGCCTGGGTCTCGCCGCGTGTGAACACCGCCGAGCCGTGCGTCCGCGGCACCACGCCGACCTCGGTCCAGATCGGGCGGATCTCGTCGAACTTGCGTCCGTCGAGGCGCAGGCCGCGCTCGAGGATCTCGTCGCGCAGCACCTTCTCCTTGAGTTCCTTGATGACGCTCTTCGCCGCCGCCTTCTTCTCGGCCTCCTCCTCGGTGAACGAGGACAGGTAGCCGTCAATCACGCCATCCACCTGCTGGTAATTCTCCAGCTTGTCCTTGATGCGCATCGCCGCGGCGAGCGGCGCGTACATCTTCGACTCGACCTCGCTCACGAGGGCCGGATCGATGGTCTTCGCCGCGACCTGCACCTTCGCCTTGCCGATCGTGGCGGCCATCCCGTCGATCATGGCGACGATCGACCGGATCGCGTCGTGCCCGGCCTCGAGGGCCTTCACGATGACGTCTTCGCCGACTTCCTTCGCACCGGCCTCGACCATCACCAGGCTGTCCTTGCTGCCCGCGACGACGATGTCCAGCGCCGAAACCTTGCGCTGCGCGTAGCTCGGATTGATCACGAACGCGCCGTCGACGTAGCCGACGCGGACGCCCGCCAGCGTCTTCTGGAACGGAATCGCCGAGAAGGCGAGGGCCGCCGACGCGCCGGTGATGGCGATCACGTCAGGATCGTAGTTCTCGTCGGCTGACAGGGTCAGCGCGATCACCTGCGTTTCGTGGTGCCAGCCCGCCGGGAACAGCGGCCGGAGCGGCCGGTCGATGCACCGGCTCGTCAGAACTTCCTTCTCGGTGGCCTTGCCCTCGCGCTTGAAGAAGCCGCCGGGGATGCGCCCCGACGCGTACGCGTACTCGCGGTAGTCGACCGTGAGGGGGAGGAAGTCGATGCCCGCCCGTTCGGACTGCGCGTAGCAGGCCGTCACGAGCACCACCGTATCGCCGAAGCGCATGAATGCCGACCCGCTGGCCTGCTTGGCCAGGCGGCCGGTCTCAATCGACAACGTGCTCCCGCCCAGACTGATTTCTCGCTTGTGCATGGTCCTGCCTCTATGGCCCGGTCGTCGCGTCCGACGGGCTGCTACTTGCGGATGCCCAGGCGCTCGATGATGACGGCGTACCGCTGGTGATCCTTGCTCTTGACGTAGTCGAGCAGACGCCGGCGCTGCCCGACGAGCATCAGCAGGCCGCGGCGCGAGTGGTGGTCCTTGGCGTGGACCTTGAAATGTTCCGTCAGGTAGCTGATGCGCTCGCTGAGGATGGCGATCTGGACTTCCGGCGACCCGGTGTCGCCTTCGTGCCGTTCGAACGACTTGATCAGTTCCGTCTTCCGGTCTTTGTTGAGTGCCACGTCTTCTTGCCTCCACGCACGGTCCAGCACCGCCCTATTGCGGCCCGGGTCCGCCGTCACGAAATTCACAACCCCTGCAAAACGTTAATGTTACACCAGCACGACCGCCGGATGCAAAACGCCGCCGGCGCCGGCTTCCCCCACGGCCACCAGGCGGCGGTCTGGCCCGAGCAACCGGACGCGGGCCCCCTCCGGCACCCCGGCCGCCCCGTCCGCGCACTGGGCGGGTCCGACATGCCGGCCATGGGCGGCCCAGTCGGCGCCTTCCCGCGTCAGGCCGACGGCCGGCCAATCCGTCAGGAGCGCGTCGAGGGGGACAACCCGCGACGCGATCTCCGACTGCGCCACCACGTCCAGCGTGACGGCGTCGCCGAGGCCGAACGGCCCGCTGCGCAGCCTCCGCAGGCCATCGAGCGTCGCGCCCGTGCCGAGCGTCAGGCCGATCTCGTGCGCGAGGGCCCGCACGTAGAAACCGGCCGACGCGACGAGCCTGATCCGGACAACGGGGCCTTCCATCGACAGCAGCTCGAGTTCGCGCACGGTGACGCTGACCGGGGCGAGTTCGACGGCTTCTCCGCGCCTGGCCTGGTCGTACGCCCGCACGCCGCCCGCACGTTTCGCGGAGTACGCCGGCGGCGTCTGCATCCAGGTGCCGCGGTAGCGGCCGAGCACGGTGGCCACCGTGTCCGGCGCCGGGGGAGGGAATCCGGCGGGAGCCTCGAACACCACCGCGCCGGTGGCGTCGTGGGTGTCGGTCGCCTGCCCGAGCCGGATGGTGGCGGCGTACTCCTTGTCGGCGCCGCTCAGATAGCGCGCCAGGCGCGTTGCCCGCCCGATGACGATCGGCAGCACCCCGGTCGCGAACGGGTCGAGCGTCCCGGTGTGGCCGACCTTGCTTGCGCGGAACCTCCGGCGGACCACCGCCACGATGTCGTGCGAGGTGGGGCCTGCGGGCTTGTCGACGACGAGGACGCCGCCGCGGCCGGCCGGCCCGGCATCCTCCTCCCGACGCGAGGGCGCCGGCACGTCAGGCTCCGGACGCCGGCACGGCGACGGGCCCCGCGTGGGCGGCCACTTCGGGCGCCATTCGTTCGAGGATCCTCGCGCGCACGCTCTCCAGCGGGCCCTCCAGCGTGCAGCCCGACGCGTTCTTGTGGCCGCCGCCGCCGAACCCGCGGGCCACGCGGCCGACGTCGACTTCGCCCTTCGAACGCAAGCTTACGCGCCAGTGGCCGTTCCCGGCCTCCTTGAAGAACACCGCCGCCTGGATCGCCTTCACGCCCAGGGGCAGGTTGATCAGGCCGTCGGTTTCCTCGGGGACGCCGCCCGACGCCGCCAGGTCCGCGTCGGTGAGGGTGAGCATCGCGAGGCGGCCGCCCGGGTCGATCTCGAGCGTCTGCAGGACGGCTCCCTGGAGGCGAAGCCGCCCCAGCGTGTGGCTGTCGAACAGCTTGCGGGCGACACTGACCGGATCGGCGCCTGCCTCGAGCAGCCGCGCGCAGTACGAGAAGGTGCGCGGCGAGACGCCCGGATAGCGGAATGAGCCCGTGTCGGTGACCACCGCGACGAACAACTGCGTGGCCATGTCGGCGGTGAGCGGGACGCCGAGCTCGGCGATGATCTCGAACACCAGCTCTGCGCACGCCGACGCGGAGCCGTCGAACCACTGCACCTCGCCGTAGCCGCTGTTGCCCGGGTGATGATCGATGTTGATGACCGGCAGCCCGTCGAAGCCCGAGAGCCCGGTCCGCGCGAGATCCCCGCACTCGAGGACCACGACGGCCTCGGTGCCGGCCGGGATCGTGTCGCCGATGTCGATGTCGGAGATGCCGGGAAAGTCCGCCAGCTGGATCGGGGGGCGGTCGCGGTGCACGACGCGGGCGTCGGTCCCGATCTCCCGGAGGGCCCACGCCAGGGCGAGCGACGACCCGATGGAGTCGCCGTCAGGCCGCAGGTGGGACGTCACCACGACGCGGCGGTAGCGCAGCAGGGCTTCGCAGACGCGGCGGCAGGCCCCCGGATCGGCCTCGTGGTGCGTCATGGCTCGCGCGGCTTGTCGGAGTCGGCGCCGGCGTCCGGGTTCTCGGCCTCCCGGGCCGCGTCCTGCTCGTGGATCTCGTGAATGAGTTCCTCGATCCGCGCGTGCTGCTCGATCGACTGATCGAATCGGAACTCGAGCTCCGGCATGCGGCGCAGGCCGAGCCGGCCGGCCAGCTGCCGGCGCACGAACGGCGTGGCGCGCTCAAGCGCCCGGGCGGTGTCCGTGCGCGCCGGCCCGGCGGCCATCGTGGTGTAGTAGACGCGCGCGATCTGGAGATCGGCGGTGAGGCTCACGCGCGTGATGGTCACGAACCCCACGCCGGGGTCGTGCACCTCGCGCGCGAGGATGCCGCTCACCTCGGTCCTGATCTGGTCGCCCAGGCGATCGGGGCGGTGTCCTTGTGGCATCGGACGCTCGGTCCTGCTCGCGTTACGCGGAAGACGCGGCGGCGCCGGCGGCTCAGGCCGTCGGCACCGCCGCCAGCTTCTCGATCGTGTAGACCTCGATCACGTCCCCGACCTTGATGTCGTTGAACCGTTCGAGGCTGATGCCGCACTCGGTGCCGGCCTTCACTTCGCTCACATCGTCCTTGAACCGGCGCAGCGAGCCGATCTTGCCCGCGTGCACCACGATGTGGTCGCGGATGAGGCGGGCGTGGATCTCGCCGGCGCGGGCCATGCGGCCCTCGATGACCATGCAGCCGGCAATCGTGCCGAACTTCGGCGTGCGGAACGTCTCGCGCACCTCCGCCGAGCCTACCCGCACTTCGCGGAAGGTCGGCTCGAGCAGCCCGGCCATCGCCTTCTTCATTTCGTCGGTCACGTGGTAGATGACCGAGTGCTGCCGGATCTCGACGCCGTCACGCTCGGCGAGCTCGGAGGCGCTGCGGTCCGGCCGCACGTTGAAGCCGATGATGATGGCGGCCGAGGCAGACGCCAGCAGCACGTCCGACAGGTTGATGGCGCCGACGCCGGAATGGATGATCCGGATCTTGACCTTCTCGTCCGAGAGCTTGGCGAGCGTCGTGGCCAGCACCTCGGCGGAGCCCTGCACGTCGGCCTTGACGAGAATCGGCAGCTCCTTGACGCTGCCTTCGGCGATCTTGTCCTTGAGGCCTTCCAGCGTGAGCCGCGGGCCCTTGGCCCCGAGCGCGAGGTCGCGCGCCTGGGTCTGCCGGAACGAGGCGACCTGCCGCGCCTTCGCCTGGTCGGCGATCACCTGGAAGGTGTCGCCGGGGGCCGGCAGGCCGGTGAGGCCGAGCACCTCGACCGGCGTCGAGGGGCCGGCCTGTTTCACGCCGTGGCCGCGGTCGTCGATAAGGGCGCGCACCTTGCCGATGATCGAGCCCGCGATGACGGTGTCGCCGACGTGCAGCGTGCCGTTCTGCACGAGCACCGTCGCCACCGGTCCGCGGCCCTTGTCGAGTTTCGCCTCGAGGACGGCGCCATGGCCGGGGGCCTTCGGGTTCGCCTTCAGCTCCCCGATGTCGGTCACGAGCAGGATCATCTCGAGCAGCAGCTCGAGGTTCTGCTTCTTCTTCGCGGAGACGGGCACGGTGACGGTCTGGCCGCCCCACTGCTCGGGCATGAGGCCGAGATCGCTCAGGTCCTTCATGACCCGGTCCAGGTTGGCCTCCGGCTTGTCGATCTTGTTGATCGCCACGATGATCGGCACCCCTGCGGCGCGAGCGTGGTCGATCGCTTCCTTGGTCTGCGGCATGACGCCGTCGTCGGCCGCCACCACGAGGATGACAATGTCGGTGACGCGGGCGCCGCGGGCGCGCATGAGGGTGAACGCCTCGTGGCCGGGCGTGTCGAGGAACACCACCGGGCGGTTGTTCACCGTGACCTGGTACGCCCCGATGTGCTGCGTGATGCCGCCGGCCTCGCGCTCGGCCACCTTCGTGGTGCGGATGGCGTCGAGCAGCGTGGTCTTGCCGTGGTCGACGTGGCCCATCACCGTGACCACGGGCGCGCGCGGCGACTGATCCTCCGGCCTGGTGTCGTCGGTGCCGACGTCGACCAGCTCCTCTTCGAAGCTCCGCAGCTTGACTTCCGCGCCGAACTCCCGCGCCAGCGACGTCGCCATCTCGGTGTCGAGCGTCGTGTTGATCGTCATCATGATGCGGCGGTCGAGGAGCTTCTTCAGGATGTCCTTCGCCCGCACGTCGAGCTTCTCGGACAACTCCTTCACCGTCATGCCTTCCGACATCGTGATCGTGCGCGTGACCGGCGGCGGCGCTTCAACGGCCGCCGGTCCGGGTGACACGTCCCGGCCGTAGTCCCGGCGCGGCCCGCGGGCGCCGGGCCGGCCCATCGGCCTCGGCGGCGGCGCAGGCCTGCCGACGGCGGGCCTCGGCGGTGCGGTCGGGGCGCCCGGACGGTAGGTGGTTCCGGGCTGCGGTCTCACCGGCTGCGATGGCAGGGGCCGGGGTCCGCCTGTGACGGGAGGCCGGAGCATCGAGGGCGCCGTCGGGCGCTGTCCGGGGACCCCGGGGCGCGCGGCAATCCCGGGCCTTTCAGCGGCGCCGGGTGCACCGGCGGGCGGCCGGCCTGCCGGGGCCTTCGGCCTCAAGACGGGCTTGGGCAGGACGATGGTCCGGCCGGGGACGGCCTCGCCCGGTGGCAGCCCGGCCTTTCGCGGTTCCTCGACTCTGAGCCTGAGCGTCGGCGGGACGAGGCGGCCTGTCGGCGCAGGCACACCGGTCTGACGAGCGTGCGCTTCCGCCGGCGGGGCGGTCGCCGGCTGGATCGGGGCGGCCTCGGCCGCAGCCGGTTCGGCGGCGGATGGGGCGGCCCCGATCTCGGCGCCTTCGTGCACGGGCTGCGCGGCGGCTTCCTCGCGCGGCGCCGCTGGCGCCGCTTCCTCGACGGCCACATGCTCTGCCGGCTCGGCTTCGACCTCGGCTGCGGCAGGCGCCTCGGCCTCTCCATGCAGGTGCGCCGCGGCCGTCGTCTCGACCGGAGGCGCCTCGGCGGCCGCTTCGGCTGCCGGGACCTCGGGTTCGGCCACGGGCTCGGCCACGGGCGCCGCCTTAACGGTCTTCACCAGGCGCGGCGGCGGCAGCGACGGCTTCGGCGGCGGAGGCGGCGGCTCGGCCTTCTTGCCGCCAGCGGCCTTCTTGACCTTGGCGGCTGCACCCTCGGCGAAGATGTCGCCGGTCGGGAGCGTGACCCCGCGCTTCTTGGCCAGCCGCTCGACGAACTGCCGGGCGACCATCTCCTCGACGGTGCTGGACGCGCTCTTGACGTCGATCCCGTGGTCGCGCTTCAGCAGCGCCACGATTTCCGGGCTCGACGTGTCGAGCAACTCCGCGATCTTGTAAATCCGAACAGTGGACAACGCCTGACCTCTACGAATGCGATTGTGTATCCGTCCCAGGTTCCGCCGCCTCGGGCGCCGGTGCGGCCTCGGGCTCCTGCGCCGCCTCGGGCTCCTGCGCCGCCTCGGCCTGGCCTGCCTCGACAACCGCGCGGGCGGACTCGAGCACGGCCTGCACGGTCTCCTCATCGAGGCCGCACTCCATCAGCACCGTGGGATCCGCAGCCGCCACCTGGGCCGCCGACTGGTATCCCGCGCTGCTGAGCACGCCGACGACCTCGTCGTGGATGTCGGGCAGGATCAGCACCCCGTCGCCGCCAGCGGCATCCTCGCCGCCCGGCGTCTCGAAGCCCTCGAACTGCAGCTCGACTTCCTTCCGCTTCTCTTCTTCGCTCTTGATGTCGATGCGCCAGCCGGTCAGCTTGGCCGCCAGGCGGACGTTCTGGCCCTTCTTGCCGATCGCGAGCGAGAGCTGGCGGTCCTCGACGACCACCTCCATCACGCGCTCCTCCTCGTCGACGATCGTCACGCGCTGCGCCTTGGCCGGGCTCAGGGCGTTGGTCACGAACAGCACCGGGTCTTCCGACCACTCGACGATGTCGATCTTCTCGCCGCGCAGCTCGCGGATGATCGCCTGCACGCGCGTGCCCTTCATGCCGACGCAGGCGCCGACCGGGTCCACGTCGCGTTCGCGCGAGTAGACGGCCACCTTCGCCCGGTCTCCGGCCTCGCGGACGGCGCCCTTGATCAAGACGGTGTTGTCGTAGATCTCGGGGACTTCCTGCTCGAACAGCTTGGTGAGGAGCGCGGGGTCGGTCCTGGAGAGGACGATCTGCGGGCCCTTGGTATTGCGCGTCGCCGCCTTGATGACGGCGCGGACGCGGTCGCCCGGGGCGTAGCTCTCGGCGCGCGACTGCTCCTTGCGGGACAGGACCGTTTCGATGCGGCCGACCTCGACGATGATGTCGCCGTTCTCGAACCGCTTCACCATCCCGGTGACCACTTCGCCGACGCGATCGTTGTATTCGGCGAAGATGTTCTCGCGCTCGGCCTCGCGCACTTTCTGGAAGATCACCTGCTTGGCGGTCTGGGCGGCGATGCGGCCGAACCCCTCGGTCGGCTTGGGGAACTCCATCTCGTCGCCGAGTTCGATGCCCGCCGCCACCTCTTCGCCGTAGGCCTCGGTGTAGGTCTCCCGCGCTTCGGCCAGCGAGATCTCGGTCGCCGGGGTCTCGACCGTTTCGACGACGGTCCGCACGGCCACCAGGTCGACGTGCCCGGTCTCGGCGTTGAAGCGAGCCTTGAGGTTCTCGCCGCCCTTGAAGACCTTGCGGGACGCCGTCAGCACCGCGTCCTCGATCGCGGCGACCACGACCTGGGGATCGATGCCGCGCTCCTTGGCGAGCGCCTCGATCGTCTGCTGCACCGGATTGCTGCTGCCTGCCATGCTCAGAACTCCACTTCCAGCCGGGCCCGCGAAATCCGCGGGGCCGGTATGCGCCTGACCTGGTCGTTCCCGACTTCCACCAGCACGTCGTCGCCGTCCATGCCCCGCAGCCGGCCGCGCACGTGGGTCTGCCCGTCGACCGGCTCGCCGAGGACGAAGCGGGCGAGACACCCCGCGAAGCGCCGATAATCCGCGGGGCCCCGCAGCGGCCGGTCGAGGCCGGGCGACGAGACCTCCAGCGTGTAACGGTGCCCGACCACGTCTTCCACGTCGAGCAGCGTGCCCACCTCGGTGCTCACGAACTGACAATCCTCGATGGTGACGCCTTCGCCTTCGACCGTCCCCGCCCGCCCGGCGCGCACGGGCGCATCGGGCTTGTCCAGGTAGATGCGAAGCATCCACCCGTGCGCCTCGCGGCGGAACTGCACGTCGAACAGCTCGAGCCTGCGCGACTGCGCAACGCGGCCCGCGATCGCCCGAATCTGCTCGAGACGTCCGATTTCCCCGGTCGAATCCAACGCGGGCCCTCCCCTGAAACGGAAAAAGTGGGCCTGAACCCACTTCATAGGTCTCAGATGGGACTTCCGAAGTAATTCAGTATATCACCCGCAATCGGCGGCGGGCAACGGCTCGACGACCAGATCGTACTCGCGGGATCCGACGATGGTGCCGTCGAGAAGGCCGCCCGGGAGGACCGTTTCCGGGTCCGCGCCCGTGAGGTACACGCAGGAGTCGATGTCCGGCGCCTGGCTGGCGAGGCGGCCCCTGAGCACCAGCCCGTGCTCCGGCGACGGGCCATCCACCATCACGCGCACCCGCTCGCCGATGCGGGCCCGCTGGGCCTTCCGCACGAGGCGCTTCTGCGTGCTCATCAGGGCCGTGCGCCGCCGGCGCTTCACGCCCGCGGGCACGTCGTCGGGGAGCGCGAAGGCGCTGGTCCCCTCCTCGTGGGAGTAGGTGAACACGCCGAGATGGTCGAACCCGACGTCCGCCACGAACGCCTTGAGCGTCTCGAACTCCTCGGCCGTCTCACCGGGGAACCCGACGATGAGCGTCGTCCTCAGGGCCACGCCCGGCACGCGCGCCCTGATCCGTTCGAGGAGGCGCCGGTAGGTGGTGCCCGTGCCGGGGCGCTTCATGCGTTTGAGGACCCCTGGCGCGGCGTGCTGCAGCGGCAGGTCGACGTACTTGCAGACCTTCTCGCTGTCCGCCATCGCGTCGAGCATGTCGTCGGTGATCGTGGTGGGGTAGAGGTACAGGAGACGGATCCACTCGAGGCCGTCGACGCGGTTCAGGTCGCGGAGCAGCCTGGCCAGGGCCCCCCGCTCGCCCCGGTCCACGCCGAAAAACGTCGTGTCCTGTGAAATCAGGAGCAGTTCGCGCACGCCCTGGCCCGCCAGGCGGCGGGCTTCGGCGACAATCGACTGCGGAGTCCGGCTGCGGTAATGGCCGCGCAGGGTCGGGATGATGCAGAACGAGCAGGTGTAGTCGCAGCCCTCGGCCACCTTGACGTAGGCGTAGTGCTTCGGGGTCACCAGCGTGCGGGGCGTATCGGCGTCGTACAGGTAGTCGGGCAGCGCGACGGCCTCGCCCGCGGGCGGCGGGGCGGCGGCCGGGTTCCGGTAGAGGCGCATCGGCACGCCGGCGCCGGGCTGTCCGGCCGCCGGCGAGGTGACCGCCCCCACGATGTCGGGCACTTCGCCGGTCCCGAGCACGGCGTCGATCTCGCCGATCTGCTGTTGCAGTTCACCGCGGTAGCGCTCCGCCAGGCAGCCGGTGACGATCAGTTTCCGGCAGCGCCCCGTCTTCTTCAGTTCGGCCAGCTCCAGGATGGTGTCCACCGACTCCTGCTTGGCCGAGTCGATGAACGCGCAGGTGTTGACCACGAGCACGTCGGCAGACGACGCGTCGGCGGTGACGTCGTGGCCGGCCTGCTGGACCAGGCCGATCATCACCTCGGAGTCGACGAGGTTCTTCGGGCAGCCGAGGGAGACGAAGCCAATCTTCATGGGTCGCGTGTGCCTGCCGCCTCCAGGCGCTAGGGACTGGGCGCTAGGCGCTAGTCCGACGCGGCTGTTGCCGCGTGGGTGCGCCGTGCCACCGTGACTCACTAGCCCCTAGCCCCTAGCCCCTAGCCCCTAGCCCCTAGCCCCTAGCGCCTAGCGCCTAGGGGTAAAGCCTGTTCAAGGTGCGCGCGTACGGGATCGCCTCACGGAGGTGATCCAGGCCGCAGATCCAGGTGACGACGCGCTCGATGCCCATGCCGAAGCCGCCGTGCGGGACGGTGCCGTAGCGGCGCAGGTCGAGGTACCACTCGAAGGCTTCCTTCGGGAGGTCGTGCTCCTTGATTCGGCGCAGGAGCAGGTCGTAGTCCGCGATGCGCTGGCTGCCGCCGATGATCTCGCCGTAGCCTTCGGGCGCCAGCACGTCCACGCAGAGCGCTACGTCGGGCCGTTGCGGGTCGGGCTCCATGTAGAACGCCTTCACCTTCGACGGGTACCTGGTGACCGCCACCGGCCGGTCGAAGCTGTTGGCCAGCAGCGTCTCGTCGGGCGCGCCGAAGTCGCCGCCCCACTCGAAGGGCTGGCCCTTGTCGTTGAGCATCTTCACCGCGTCGTCATAGGTGATTCGGGGAAAGGGCTTCTTCACCAGCTCCAGCTTGGAGACGTCGCGATCGAGCCGCTTCAGCTCCGTCTGGCGGCGCTCGAGCACGCGCGTCACGACCGAGACCACCAGGTCCTCGGCCAGATCGATCACGTCGTCGAGCCTGGCGAAGGCGACTTCGGGCTCGACCATCCAGAACTCGGACAGGTGGCGGCGCGTCTTCGACTTCTCCGCCCGGAACGTCGGGCCGAAGCAGTAGACGCGGCCGAGGGCCATCGCGTTGGCCTCGTTGTAGAGCTGGCCGCTCTGGGTGAGGTACGCCGTGGTCTCATCGAAGTACTGGACCGGAAACAGGGTGCTGGTGCCTTCGCAGGCCGCGGGCGTGAAGATGGGCGTGTCGGCCAGGATGAAGCCGCGGTCGTCGAAGAACGACCGCACCGCCGCGATGACCTCGGCTCGCACCCGGAGGACGGCGCTCTGGCGCTCGCTGCGGATCCACAGGTGCCGGCGGTCCATCAGGTAGTCGACGCCGTGCTCTTTCGGCGTAATCGGGTAGTCCGCCGACCCGCCCACGACCTCGAGGGTCGCCAGGTCGAGCTCGAAGCCCCCGGGCGCGCGCGCGTCGGCACGAACCGTTCCCGACGCGATGACCGACGATTCCTGCGTCAGGTGATCGGCGAGCCGGAACGTCTCCTCGTCGACGGCCGCCTTCGACATCACGCCCTGGATGAAGCCGCTGCCGTCGCGGACGGTCAGGAAGTGGATCTTGCCGCTCGATCGCCGCGCGTGCAGCCAGCCCCGGACAATCACCCGCTGGCCTTCGTGCCGGGCGATGTCTTCGATGTAGGCGAGGGTCCCCTCGTGTGTCATGAGCAGCTCCGTGCCGCGTCGTCCAGGCGCTCCATGGCCCGGCGCGCCCGTTCGAGCGCCGGGGCGGACGGGTCCGCGCCGGCCAGTTCCAGCATCATCGTGCCTGCGTACCCGACCTTCTGCAGCGCCATGAGGGCGCCCGTCCAGCCGATCGTCCCTTCGAACGGCGCCAGGTGCTCGTCGCGCCGGCCGTGATTGTCGTGCACGTGCGTGGCGGCCAGCAACCCGGACAGCGTTTCGATGGCCTCCACGACGTCGCCCTGCAGGTGAGCGTGGCCGAAGTCGAGGCAGACGCCCACCTCGGGCATGTCCAGTTCGTCCAGCAGTGCCACCAGCGCGTCGGCGGTCGCCATCGCGTTCGGGATCACTTCGAGGGCCACGCGGACGCCGAGCGGAGACGCCAGGGCCACAATCTCCTCGACGCTCCGGAGGGCCGCGTCGCGGCTGTTCTGCACGGAGGCGGACAGGAGCGAGTCCTGCAGCCCGGGGTGGACCACCAGCACGGACACCGGCACCCGGCGGGCGAGGTCCAGTGCCGCCCCGGTTTCCCGCACCGCCAGCGCCCGCGCGGCGTTGTCCGTGGAGGCGATTGACAAGGGGTTGATCCACCTGCCGTCGAAGCGTTCCATGACCGGCGCGTGCAGGCTGTGCAGGCGCAGGCCTTCGCGCGTCAGCCAACCGGCGGCCGCGTCGAGGGCGGCGGCATCGTGGTAGTCGAGGTGCGACCTGGTGGCGATGATCTCGACCGCGTCAAATCCGTGCGCCGCCACCTCGGCGAGGTGGTCGTGGCGCAGCCGGTGCGCGTGGTAGAGCTGGGTGGAGACGCCGAACTGCACGTCGATGCTCCCGGTTCGGGGTGAATCTTCTATTCTACCCCAGGGACCAGGCCCTCACCCGCCCAGCTCCTCCACGTAGCGGCCCAGGACCTTGCGCAAGCCCTGGAACCGCGGGTACTTCGCGATGTTGACGCGGGCGTAGTGCAGCGTTCGCGGCATGTACTGGATGTAGACCGGGTTCCGGCGCGTCGCGGTCTGGTAGCCGAAGGTGCCCAGCGCCTTGAGGTTCCGCTGCAGGGCCATCAGGTCGAACCGCCGGCGGAACTCCTCGGTCTCGGCCGGCGACGGGGTCCCGCCCCGGCACGCCAGGAAGTACGCGATGTAGTCCGCGAGGGCGTCTTCGTTGATGTCGACGTACGAGTCCCGGAGCAGCGACGCCAGGTCGTAGGTGTCGGGCCCCATCCGGGCGTCCTGGAAGTCGATGATGAACAGCCGGCCGTCGCGGCGCATCAGGTTTCGGCTGTGGTAGTCGCGGTGGCACAGGACCCGCTCCTCGCCGGCGAGCTCGTTGGCGACGGCGGCGAACTCCGCGGTGAGGGCCTCGCGGTCGCCGGGCGTAATCTCGGCCCCTCGATAGGCGACCACGAAGTGCTTCAGGAAGAACTCGAGCTCCCAGGTGAGCTTTGCCGCGTCGAACGCGATCCCGTAGGGGATGAACTGGCCCGACTCGAGCTCGCGTCCGCGCCGCTGGATGGCGGCGACGAGCCGGATGGCCTCGCGGTAGAGCGCCGTGTGTTCGGAGATCGCGGCCGAGCCGAGATGGGCCTGCAGCGTGACGTCGCCCAGATCCTGGAGCTCGAGGATGCCGAGGTCCTCGGCATGGCCGAGGATGGCGGGAATGGGCACCGGGATCTTGCCGAGCAGGCCCGCGACGTTCACAAACGGGAGCGCGTCGAAGGAGAAGGGCGCGGCGTGCAGCGCGAGCACAAAGCTGCCCCCGCCGCGCGGCAACACGCGGAAGTAGCGGCGGTCCGACGCGTCGCCGGTGAGGGGCAGCACGAGCGCGTGCGGCGCCTGGAGGCTTGCACGGTCAAGATACTGCAGCACCGGCTCCGGCAGGGCCGCATCGGGCGTCGACTTCAAGGTGGCCATCGGACCTGATCCCTTCAAGGAGCCCGGCGCCGGGTCGCGTCGAGCGGAGACACCAGCAGATCGCCGATGCACGTGTCGGTGCCGCCGGGCACGCGCTCCCCGCGCGGCAGGACCACGCGCCGCGCGAGACGCAGGCCGGCGGGCACGTGCACCCCGCCGGCCACCACGCACTCGTCGAGCGAGGCGCCGGCGGCGACGACCACATCATCCCATAGCACGGAGCGGCTGACGCACGCGCCGGCCTCCACCGACGCGCGGGCACCGGCGAGGACGTCGCCTCGGCCCTCGGCACGGCCGATGGCGAGGCATGTCTCGAGGTAGTCAGCGGCGGTGCCGATGTCGAAGAACGACGCCGCGGCCACCATCGCCCGAATCGCTCCAGGCCGCCCGGCGATCATCTCGCGGTAGATCCCGGACACCGTCGTGGCCGGTTCGTCCGGCGTCAGCCCGGCGAACACCGAGGCGTCCACGGCCTGCACGCCGATGAAGTGCCAGCCGCGGTTGTCCGGGCCAGGCGCGGTGAAGCCGGTGACACGGCCTTCGCCGTCCACCGACACGCCTCCGTAGTGCAGCGGATCCGGGTTCGCGACGAGGGCCAGCGTCACCGACGCGCCGGTCGCGCGATGGCGCGCCGCGAGGGCGGCAAGGTCGAGGTCGGTGAGCGTGTCGCCGTTGACGAGGAAGAACCGGTCCGCGTCGAGCAGGGGCAGGGCACGGGCCGGCCCGCCGGCGCTGCCGAGGACGCGCGGTTCCCATGAGTAGCGCACGCGCACGCCGAAGGCGCTGCCGTCCCCGATGGCCGCCGTGATGGACGCCGGCAGGTGATGCAGATTCAGCACCGCATCAGTGACGCCGCCGCCCGCGAGCCAGCGCAGAATGCGCCCCGCCAGGGGCACGCCGGCGACGGGAAGCGCGGGCTTGGCCCTCAGGTCGGAGAGCGGCGCCAGGCGCGTGCCCAGGCCGGCCGTGAGGATCATGGCCGGCCACGGCGATGAGGCGGCGGGGCGGGGCGTCGGCGTGTCGCTCACGTGATGCGGTCGGGTTCGTCGAAGATCATGTGGCTGCCGCAGAATCCCAGGGCCTCGCGGTGCTTCATGAACAGCCCGTAGTAGGAGTCCAGGAGATAGTCGGCCCTTGTGCGGCCCAGGGCGTCGGCCGCCGCCGTGATGCCCGCCTCCGGGCCTTCCAGCTCGACGAAGGTCCCGATGGGCGTCTCGTCGACGGCCACCACGACGCTGTCGAGCATGTATTCCTCCCGGTACTTCTGGTACCGGAACCAGGCGCGCAGGCCGAGGTGCTCGAGGACGCCCTGGAGCACGCCGGCGTCGGAGACGGCGGTCTCGAGCTCTTCGCGGAGCTTCATCGGGCCCGGCTGAACCGGGCCCTTGAAGGTCAGGTAGCTGCGCGCCTCCTCGCGGCGCAGCCGCAACGCGCAGCGGCGCTGGCGAAGCTCCTCGCGTTCGTTGTCGAACAGCGCGTCGTCCTGGAAGCGGCGGCCCCGCAGAGGCGTGGCGCCGATGGCCCGCACCGCCGCGCGCGCCTCCTGCGCGCTCCCGAAGCGCAGCTTGATTTCCCGTTCGAGCATGGCGGACCCCAGTTTACTTCTTTGCGAAGACCAGCACCGTGAGCGTGCTGCCGAGCCCCCCCGGCATCAGCAGCGTCTTGAGCGCCAGGCGCTCGGCGAGCCGATCCGGGGCCGAGAGCTCGGCGACCAGCGGGCTGCCCTCGAGGATCTCCAGCAGGAACCGCGTCTGGGAGGTGACGGTCACCGTCTCGAGGCCGGCGCGCTCGGCGGCGCGGCGGACGGAGGTGAAATCGACGTGCGACGTCAGATCGCGGCTGCCTGGATCGGCGAGCCACGCCGGCCCCGCCGGGGCGCCGGCGTCCGGCGCATCGACCAGATGCCGATGGTAGGTGGCCAGCGTGCCCTGCCTTCGCGCCTCCGAGTACAGCTCGGCGGCCTGGTAGCCGTAGTCGACCAGTGCGAGGAACCCGCGGCGGAGACGCGCGGCGACGCCGGAGACCCAGTCCACCGCTGCGAGGTTGATCTCCGCGCGCGCGCCCGCGCCGAGCGTGACCCCGGCGTCGGCAAGATATGCCGCAAGAGCCGGGCTCGACAGCGGGCCCGGCCGGTCGATCAAGCGGCCGGACGCGAGATCGACGTAGACCTCGGACAGGCCGGCCGCCCCCATCTCAACGAGGTGAACGGGGAGCGCATCCAGCAGCTCGTTGGCGAACACGATGCCGTCGATGCCGGCCGGCAACGCATCCCCGGAGGAGGCGAGCCGGGGGCCGTGGGACGCGAGCACGCCGGGATGCGCCGCGCGGGCCGGTGCGCTGCGCTCGACCAGGTGTGCCGCGAGGGCCTGGTAAAAGGCGGGGTCGCGCCGCGCCGCGGCGTCGAGGATGTCACGCGTGAGGCGGCCGTTGCCGGCGGCCGCCTCGACAAGATCGATGCGCGCGGGGCCGCGCGCCCCGGTGCCCATCGCGCGCCACCATCCGGCGAACCGCTCCGCGAGCAGCGCGCCGAAGACGGCGCCGACGTCGACGCTCGTCACAAAATCGCCCGCGCGGCCCGATCGTCGGGCCGCGCGGGCGTAGTAGCCGACCTCGGGCGCGTAGAGCGCGAGGTCCATGAATTCGGCCACCGTGATGGGGCCCCGCTGACGGATGCGTTCGGCGACGAGCGCGCGGCAGTCGACGTCCATCAGGGCCGGCCGGAGCCGGTTACTCTTTCGTGACGACCACGAAGGTCTCCTGGCCCTGCTTCCAGAGCAGCATCCGCGCCGCGCCGCCCTGCTTGATCGCCTGCAGGGCCTGGCTGGCGTCGCGGACGGTCTCGAGCGCCTGGCCGTTCACCTTCAGGATGACGTCGCCCGGGCGCACGCCCTCGCGGGCCGCGGTTGACGCCGGATCCACGTCGGTGATGAGCACGCCCCGCGTCCCGGCGGGCACGCGGAGGCGCCGCGCCATCTCCGAGCCGAGCGGCCCGAGCGTGAGGCCGAACCCGCTTCCGGCTTCCTCCTGCTGCGCCTCCTCGGCGGCGGCGCCGCCCTCGGTCTCGAGGTTGAGCTCCTCAACGGTCACCGACAGGTTCTTCTCGGCCTTGTCACGCAGCACTTTGAGGGGGATGGTGGTGCCGGGCTTGGTCGCCATGATCATCTCGACCAGCGCGTTCCGGCCCGCCACCGCCTTGCCGTTGACCTCGAGAATGACGTCGCCGGGTTCGACACCGGCCTTCGCGCAGGGGCCGTTGGCCGGGACGCTGGTCACCAGCGCGCCCTTGCGCTCCTTCAGGCCGAACTCCGCCACCGCGTCGCGCGGGATGTCCCGCACGATGACACCGATGCGGCCGCGCACGACCTTGCCCGCTTCGAGCTGCGGCAGGATGTCGCGCACCGCCTTGATCGGCACCGCGAACCCGATGCCGATGCTCGTCTGAGACTGGCCGTTCGTGTAGATCGCCGTGTTGATCCCGATCACCTCGCCGCGCAGGTTCAACAGCGGCCCGCCCGAATTGCCCGGGTTGATGGCCGCGTCCGTCTGGATGACGTCCTGGGTGCGAAGGTCAGCCACCGGCAGCGGCCGCCCGAGGCCGCTGATGACGCCGACACTGACCGTGTGGGCGAGGCCGAAGGGGTTGCCAATCGCCATTACCCAGTCGCCCGGCGCCATCTGCGAGGAATCGCCGAGCTTGGCTTCCTGCAGGGGATGCTTCGGCATCTGGGTCAGCTTGATGAGGGCGCTGTCGGTCAACTGATCGCGGCCGACGACCTTGGCCTCGTACACCTCGTCGGGCTCGTCGCCGTAGAAGGCGACCTCGATTTTCGTCGCGCCTTCAACCACGTGGTTGTTCGTGATGATGTACCCGTCCTTGCTGATCACGAACCCGGTCCCCGCCGCCTGGGTGATCTCCTCGCGGGGCTGGCGGCCTCGCGGCTGAGGCGGCCCGAAGAACCGGCCGAGGGGATCGTCCTGGCCGCCGAAGAACTCCGACAAATCCTGCGCCCGGCGCTTCGACGTCGTCCGAATGTTGACGACGGTGGGCGTCACGGCCTTCGCGACGTTCCTGAACGTCGCGGCGTCGATGGCTCCCGTCATCGGGGCGCTCGTCCCCACCTGAGGGGTCAGGGTCACGGCCTCCGAACGCGGCGAGAGGTCGAGACGGGACGCGAGCACCATTCCCACCGCGAGCGACGCCACGGCGATGAGCACGGCATAGAACAAGGTGGTCTTACGACTGGACATTGCCTTCCTCCAACACACAGCAGGCCGGGGGGGCGAGCCTGCCCCGGCACGGCGGCGACCTCCGGGGCTGCCTGCCAATCTATCAGTATACGCGCCAGACGAGGCACTGCAGGATCGGTATCATAACCTGCGTGAAGGGGCCCGGCAGGGCCGCGAGAACGGGTCATGAACCCACCTGCACTCCTTTGACGCCGCAGACGCCCTTCAAGTCTCGCGGAGGCCTCGGTCGTCAGGGATTCCCGCCGGCGCTCGACCTCTCCACGCGGGTCGAGATCGTCCGGCCGGATGCGTGCCCCATCCGGCTGGACTCCGGCCAGGAGCTCGTGGAGCGGGCCGAGGACCGGGCGCGGCCCATCGGCGTCTAAAGAGCGTGAGGCCGGCGCTTCGACCGTATAATCGAGAGAGTCGCTCCGCTGCCAGCGCCGAGCCTGTCCCAGTTGCCATGGAAGAGCCGCGGGTCCTGCTCCGCGCCCTTCGCTGAAGAGAGCCGCCGTGTACCGAAAATCTTCCGTCGCCGTTGCGCTCCTGCTGTCGTCGGTGATGCTCGCTGGCCAGCAGGCGCCGCCCCCGGTGCCGTCTGCCCCGACCGGGCAGCCCGATCCCCAGATGCCGCCGATCACGTTCCGGTCGGAGGTGAACTACGTCGAGGTGGATGCGGTCGTCAAGGACGCGCAGGGGAACTTCGTCCGCGACCTTCGCCAGGGAGACTTCCAGGTCCTCGAGGACGGCGTGCCGCAGGCGGTCACGGCCTTCTCGCTCATCGACATTCCGGTCACCCTTTCGGAGCGGGCGCTGTTCCTGCCCGCCGACATCGAGCCCGACGTCCGGTCGAATGCCACCGGGCCCGACGGGCGGCTGTACGTGCTGCTGCTCGACGACATCAACACGGGCCCGATGCGCACGAATCGCGTGCGGGTCGCCGCCAGGCAGTTCATCGAGCGCAACATGGGCGCGAACGATCTGGCGGCGGTCGTGCAGACCAGCGGCCGCACCGACGCCACCCAGGACTTCACGAACAGCCGCCGCCTGCTCACACAGGCCGTCGACAAGTTCATGGGGCGCAAGCTGCGGTCCGCCGCCCTGAACAAGCTCGACAGCTACAACATGACGAGGGGATCGGGCATGGGCACGAGCGTGGCCGACCCGGAGCAGGCGGAGCGCCTGTACAAGGCCGAGTCGGTACTGCTGACCATCGGGAGCCTCGCCGACTGGCTGGCGGGCATCCATGGCCGGCGGAAGGCTGTCGTGTTCTTCAGTGAAGGCATCGACTACAACATCTGGGACATGATGGGCTCCGCCGGGACATCGGGGATCGCGCCCGACAGCGTCCGGCGCGGCGACGGCACGATTCTGTTCAGCCGCGCGCAGGATGCCATTGCCGCCGCCACCCGGGCCAACGTCAACATCTACGCCATCGATCCGCGCGGGCTCAGCACGGGCGCCGAAGACTCGATCGAGATGAGCGGGTTGCCCATTGACGCAGAATCGGTGGGCCTCGGTGCCTCCGCGCTCCAGGACGAACTCCGGGACCAGCAGCAGAGCCTGCGCACGCTCGCCGAGGAAACGGGCGGGTTCGCGTCGGTGTCGAGCAATGACTTCTCGAACGCCTTCCGGCGGATCGTCGACGAGAACAGCTCGTACTACGTGCTGGGCTACTACCCGACCAACGACCGGCGCGACGGGCGCTTCCGGCGAATCGAGGTGCGGCTGAAGCGGCCCGGGCTCGCCGTGGTCGCCCGAAAGGGGTACGGTGCCCCCAAGGGCAAGGCGGCGGCCGAGAAGAAGGCCGAGACCAGCGCTGCGACGTCGAAGGAGCTGCGCGATGCGCTCAACAGCCCCCTCCAGATGTCGGGCCTGAAGCTCGCCTTCTTCGCCGCGCCGATGAAAGGACCGTCCCGCAAGGCCGCCATCGCGCTGGTGACCGAGTTCCTGGGCAGGGAGTTCGCCTTCACCGAGAAGGACGGCAAGTACCTCAACACGCTCGAAATGTCTTACATGGCCCTCGACAAGCAGGGGAAGGTGGCCGACGGCAAGCGCGACGCCGTGGCGCTGTCGTTCAAGCCCGAGACCTACAGGCGCGTGCTCGAGTCCGGCATGCGCGTGCAGTCGCGGCTGGAACTGCCGCCGGGAAGCTACCAGTTGCGGGTCGCGGTGCGGGAGAGCGGCGGCAGGACCGGTTCGGTCTTCTACGACCTGTTCGTGCCCGATTTCGCGAAGGACCCGCTCAGCATCAGCGGCATCGTCGTGACATCGACGGCTGCCGGCGCGGTGCCCACCGCCGGCGCCATTGCCGAGCTCGGCGACGCGCTGAAGACGCCGCCTACGACGTCGCGCGTCTTCTCGAGCGCCGACGAGCTGGCGGTGCTCGCCGAGGTGTACGACAACCAGGGCGCGCTGTCGCACTCGGTGGACATCGCGGCCACGCTCAAGGCGGAAGGCCGGGTGCAGGTCTTCTCGAATTCCGAGACGCGCTCGAGCAAGGAGCTCGGCGGCGCCAGCGGGGGGTACGGCTACACGAACCGCATCCCGCTGAAAGGACTCGCGCCGGGCCTCTACGTCCTCACCATCGAGGCCAGGTCCACCTTGGGCGGGACCGCCAAGGTCTCCCGCGACGTGCAGCTTCGAATTGTGCCCTGAGGCGTGCGAGAGGGAAGCGCCGGCCCCGCTAGGGGACCGGCGCCCGTCGTTTTGGGGGGACCGGCCGGACTAGAACGCCTTCATCGCCTTCGTTCGGATCTTCCCGTTCGCATGGCTGAAGGTGTAACTGTTCCGGTTCATCTTGGGGTCTTTGGGCGTCTCGAGCTTCAGCTCGGCCACCTCGCCCGGCTGCAGCGGCTTCTGGAGCCGGTCCTTCGACCCGGTCACCGGATTGCCGTCCTTGTCGTACCAGAACTCCTCCACCTTCAGGCCGGCAATCGAACCCGTCGTCGACAGGTTCTTCACCTTGATGGTCGTCCGGACAATGCCGGCCTTGTGGTCAACCGCCGTGACGGGCTTCAGGTACCCGATCTCGGCGTCGCCGCGAATCGGCGTGGCCATCTTCGTCTGGGCCAGGAGTGAGGCGGCACCGATGGCCACGACTGCAACAATCGTCATTACAACCTTGACTAGGCGCGTCATACACCCTCCAGGGGGCCAATAAGACCGTGCAGGTCCGCGATAACCGGCAGGATTATACCTCACCATTCCATTCTTCGGGCTCCGGAGTTGCCGACCGGTGTACCTCGAGGTGCCACTTGCCCCCGCCCCAGGGCTCGATGACCTCGGTGACGATGACATCCACCAGGAGTTCGGCGAACGACCGGACCTCGGGGTCGCTCTCGAGATGATAGGCCTGGTCGTCCCACGAGAAGGAGGGGTAGAGCGACAGCGTGAGGAACAGGTCGTACCCGTCGTCGATGACGATGAGCTGGCCGCAGGGGCGCTTGAGCGTCGAGTGGTAGATGAGGTACTTCTCAGCGCTCTGGGCGCGAATGTAGCGCTTCAGCGCGAATTCCTTGGCGACGATTTCCTCGACGGCGATCTTCTTGTCCCAGCAGTCCGGGCAGTACCGCTCGTCGCCGCGAGGTTCGGACACGTCTTTGGACCCGCACAGCGCGCACTTCGGACGATCAGCATTCTTCTTCGACGACATCACGGAGATCCTATCATCTCCGCATCCACCCAGGCGCTGGGGGCTAGGCGCTCGTCGGACGCGGCTCTCGCGGCGTGAAGGGGCCGACTGGCGCGACCTGTGGGCTGACTAGCGCCTAGCCCCAGGCGCCTAGCCCCAGGCGCCTAGCCCCTGGCGCCTAGCCCCTAGCGCCTAGCCCCTAGTACTATGTACGTATGCCCCGCCCAGCCCATCTCGGCCTCCGGCATCTGGCCCTCAACGTCCGCCGCATGGCGGAGATGAAGGCGTTCTACGTGGACGTGCTCGGTTTCCGGGTGGAGTGGGAGCCCGATCCGCAGAACGTCTATCTGACGTCGGGGCGCGACAATCTGGCGCTGCACGAGGCGGACGCCGTGCAGGGGAACGCGCAGGCGGGGCAGGGCGCGTTGGACCACCTCGGGATGATTGTCGCCTCGGCGGAACTGGTGGACCAGTGGGCGGCGTTTCTCGAGTCGACGGGCGTCGCCCTCGACATGCGGCCGAAGACGCACCGCGACGGCGCGCGCTCCTGCTACTTCCGCGATCCGGACGGCAACCGCGTCCAGATCATCCACCACCCGCCCATCAGCAACCGGCTGTGAATGGAGTGGGGTCAGACACCATCGCTGAGTGGTGTCTGACCCCATTCGTCAGCATGCCGCCCGGAGACGAGGGGTGCCCCCCGCCGTCAGTCGCCCAGTCCGACGCGCGTCGCTGCCGCGATTGCCGGGGAGTACAACTCGTCCACGTACTGTTTCATCATGCGCCGCGTCGTGAACATGGGCATGACGGTCCGGATCGCTTCCTTCACCGTGCGGAGCCACACGCGCGGGACGTCGTGAGCGTCGCGGTCGTAGAACATCGGGACGACCTGCTGCTCGAGCAGGGCATAGAGCGCATCCGCGTCGGCGTCGTCGACCTCGTCGTGGTTGCCGCCTGACCGCCCGCCGTCGATCAGCCAGCCGTTGGAGCCGCTGAACCCCTCGGCCCACCAGCCGTCGCCGATGCTCAGGTGCGGCACGCCGTTGATGGAGGCCTTCATGCCGCTGGTGCCGCTCGCCTCGAGCGGCTTGCGCGGATTGTTCAGCCAGACGTCGCAGCCGTGCACGAGGTACTGCGCCACGTGCAGGTCGTAGTCGTCGACAAACGCCACCCGGCCGCCGTACGCCGGGTCGCTCGCGCGGCGGTAGACCTGCTGCAGGTGGCGCTTGCCATCCTCATCTGCCGGGTGCGCCTTGCCGGCGAACACAATCTGGACCGGGCGCCGCAACGCCGAGAGGATGGCCGCGAGGCGCGCGGGGTTCCGGAAGATCAAGTCCGGCCGCTTGTACGCGGTGAAGCGGCGGGCGAACCCGATGGTCAGCGCCGTCGGGTCGAGCAGCGTCCCGATGGCGACCGCCTGGGCGCCGCTCACACGGTCCGTCGTCCAGCGCTCGCGCGCGCGGTCCCGGATGACGCGGAACAGGTCGTTGCGCATGGCCATCCGGACGTTCCAGAGATCCTCGTCCGGGATGTCGAGCACGCGGTCCCAGAATTCAGGCTCGTCGATCCGGGCGCGCCACTCGGTTCCGAGGAACTGGTCGAAGAGTTTGCCCATGTGGGCGGCAATCCACGTGTTGGCATGGACGCCGTTGGTGACCGCCTTGATCGGCAGGGCCTCCCTGGGCGTGCCCGGCCAGAGCGAGGTGAACATGCTCCGCGTCACCTCGCCGTGGAGCTGGCTCACGGCGTTGACGCCGGCGGCCGTGCGCATGGCGAGGGCGGTCATGTTGAACTGGGTCCCCATGCCGTTGTCGTGCGCGCCGAGCGCCATGAAGCGCTCGCGGTGCTCGCCCAAGCCGCCCCAGGCTCCGGCCATGTGCGTCTCGACCAGCGGGAACGGGAAGGCGTCATGGCCGGCCGGTACCGGCGTGTGCGTCGTGAACACCGTGGAGGCGCGGACATACGCCAGCGCGCTGTCGAAGGAGGCGCCCTGCTCGATGTGGTCCCAGATGCGCTGCAGCGTGACGAAGGCCGCGTGCCCTTCGTTCAGGTGCCACACCGAGGGCTCGATGCCCATCGCCTTGAGCGCCCTGACGCCTCCAAGGCCGAGGACGATCTCCTGCTGGAGGCGCAGATCCTGGTTGCCGCCGTACAGCCGCGCCGACAGGCCCCGGTCCCACGGCGCGTTCTCCTCGATGTCGGTGTCGAGCAGGAAGAGCCGCACTTTGCCGGCGCGGACCTGCCATACCGCCGCGTGCACGGTCCGCGTGCCGAGCGGCACCGAGACGATGCACCGCGATCCGTCGGGATGGATGGCGGGCCTCGTCGGGGTGTCGTTCCAGTTCAGAATCTCGTAGGTTTCTTCCTGCCAGCCGTCGGCCGTGACTCGCTGGTGGAAATACCCCTGCGGATACATGAACCCGACGCCGACAAACGGCATGCCGAGGTCGCTGGCTTCCTTGCAGAAATCCCCGGCCAGGACCCCGAGGCCGCCTGCGTAGATGGGCAGCGACTGGTGCAGCGCGAACTCGGCCGAGAAGTAGGCGATCGTCGACTTCGCCGCGTCGGCGTGCGTCTGGCTCCACCAGGAGTCGTGCGACGCGCGCGCCGCACGATGGTCCCTGAGGGCGTCGTCATACAGCGCGAGAAACGCCCGGTCGTGGCTGATCGCGTCGAGCCGCTCCTGCGAGATTTGCCGAAGCATCGACACCGGGTTGTGGGCCGTCGAGCGCCAGAGCGTATAGTCCAGCCGGCGGAAGAGGTCGCGGGCGCGATAGTGCCAGCTCCACCACAAGTCCGACGCGAGCTCGCCGAGGTCCTTGATTCTGTCGGGCAGTCCTGGAAACGAAGCGGTCATGCCAGTGGGGTCTCCGGTATCGGGTGACGCAAACTGCCATCGTACCGGCGGGCGCCGCCCGCCGTCAACGGCAGGCGAGGGGCCGCGTTGTGACCGCCGGCCGGCCCGAGTACAATCGGCGCGTCCGTTCAACGCTGGAGAGACGCATGACCAAGAGAGTGAACCGCCGCGAGTTCGTGCTGTCAGGTACCGCCGCCGTCGTGGGTGCCGCCTCGCTCAAGGCCGTCGCGGCCGGGGCGCCGCCGCCGGGCCAGGCCCCGGTCATGATGGTGAAGAAGTCGGTGAAGCCCGTGGTCATCTCGTCGAACAACGGGAACATCTACAAGAACGGCGGTGACATCACCGGCGTCGCGAAAGCCTTCAACCTGATGATTGGCGGGTCGGACGTGCTCGACGCGCTGATTGCGGGCGTCAACCTCTGCGAACTGGACCCGGCCGACACGAGCGTCGGCTTCGGCGGCATGCCGAACGCGGACGGCGTGGTCCAGCTGGATTCCTCGTGTATGCACGGGCCGAAGAAGCGTGCCGGCGCGGTGGCGTGCCTCGAAGGCGTGCGGACACCCTCGCTTGTCGCGAAGGCCGTGATGGAGTCCACCGACCATCACCTCCTCGTCGGCAAGGGGGCGCAGGACTTCGCGCGCAACATGGGGTTCCCCATCGAGGCCGATCTCAACACCGAGCGCTCGCGCAAGCTGTGGCTCGAGTGGAAGCGCCGCGCCGATCCCGAGCACTACCTGGACCCGATCAAACGGTCGGCCGCGTACTACGACGCCGGCCTCCAGATGGTGAAGGACGGGCTCATCGAGTTCGACCATTTCTGGGGCACCATCAACTGCGACGGCGTGAGCCCGAAGGGCGAGATCTGCGGTGTGACCACGACCAGCGGCCTCGCATGGAAGATCCCGGGCCGTGTCGGCGACTCGCCGATCCTGGGCGCGGGACTCTATGTCGACGGGGCGATCGGCGCGGCGGGCTCGACCGGGCGCGGCGAGGCGAACCTCTACAACCTCAGCTCGTTCCTCATCGTCGAGAACATGAGGCGCGGGATGGCGCCGAAGGACGCGGGGATGGAGGCGCTGAAGCGCGTCAGGGCCAACACCGTCGAGAAGCGGTTGCTCGCGAAGACGGGCGAGCCGCTCTTCCAGCTCCAGTTCTACGTCCTGAACGCGAAAGGCGAGTTCGCGGGCGTGTCGCTGTTCCCGTCGAAGTACGCCGTCTGCACGGAGCAAGGGCCGCAGTCGCTCGACTGCGAGCCGCTCTTTCCGAATCGCCCGGCGCAGGATTAGCGCCGCGCCAGCAGGTCACGGACGCGATCCACGGGGATTGCGTCGACGGTGCGGCCGTTTCCCGTCATCGTCGTCGCGCGGAAGAGCGAGTTGTAAACGGCTTCCTCCGTGGCTTCGAGCGCCGCCTGGAACAGCGGCGAGACCCCATCGGAGGGCAGGATCGTTCTGGCGGCCGGCGACGCGTCGCCCATGCGCGTCCGCAAGCCCGGCGCGGTCGAGAAGGCGATCGCGTAGTCGCCGCTGCCGTGGCTGAAGGACGACCCCGTGCGCGCGAGGCCGAAGACGGCTCTCGCGGCCAGCCGCTTCAAGTCGCGGGCGTCGAGCGGGGCGTCGGTAGCGACGACGATCATGCACGAGCCGTCGGCCGGGTCCGCGCCGGCCTGACCGGGAGCAGACGGTCCGAAGGCGTAGCGCCGCAGGAGCTTGCCCACCGGCACGCCGTCAATCGTGAGCACCCCGCCGAAGTTCGTCTGCACGAGCACGCCGAGCGCGTAGCGCGACCCGCCGGCGGGCACCGTTCGTGAGGCGGTGCCAATGCCGCCTTTCCAGCCGAAACACTGCGTGCCGGTGCCCGCCCCGACCGAGCCTTCCTCGACCGGGCCTTCGCGCGCGGCCGCGATGGCGGCCAGCACGTGGTCCTTCGTGACGTGCTGCCCGCGGATGTCGTTCAGGCCGCCGTCGTTCGTCTCGCCAACAACGGCGTTGACCGACCGGACGTCGCTGTTGCCCGGCTGCGCGAGCGTCCAGGCGGCAGCCGCGGCCACCGCGACACCCACGCTCAGCGTGTTGGTGAGGAGGATCGGCGTTTCAATCGTGCCGAGTTCGTCGACCTGCGTCGATCCCGCGAGCTTGCCGAAGGCGTTGCCGACGAACACCGCGCCGGGCACCTTCTCCTGAAACAGGTTGCCCGGATGCGGCATCACGGCGGTGACGCCCGTGCGCACGCGGTCGCCGTCGATGATCGTCGTGTGACCCACGCGCACGCCGGCGACGTCGGTAATCGCGTTGAGCGGGCCCGGAGGAAAGACCCCCGGCTCGACACCCAGCTCACGCGCGCGCGGGCGCGGCGCTTGGGCATCAGCGGTGGTGAACAGGAGGAGTGTGACGGCGGCGCACGCACCGACCAAAGGGCGAAGAGGGACGTTGTGCGCAGCGAATCGTCTCATCATCTTCCCTAGCCCCTAGCCCCTAGCCCCTAGCCCCTAGCCCCTAGCCCCTAGCCCCCAGCTACGGCCACCTCCACATGCTCAGCAGCCCGATCGCCACGCCGGCGAGGCCGAGGATGAGCGCCACGGCCGGGGTGAGCAGTTGGAGCCACTGCCTGACCGTCCAGACGCGCTCTTGCGTGATGCGCCGCTTCGCCTGCCGGCGGCCGTCGGGAGTCAGGAACCACAAGTCGTGTTCCTCATCGTGCTCCCACCATTCCTTGGGCAGCTCGACGCCGCAGGCGTCGGCCTTTCGCCTCAAGCGGCGGCTGCGAAGGGTTTCGAGGCGCAGGTCCGGCAGCCGGCACGCCTTGAGGTAGGCCGACATGGCCGCGTCGAAGTCGTTCCCGGTCGCCAGAAGCTTGAACTTCGCCTCGTACTCCCTGCCGACGCGCGCCAGGTCTGCGCGAATCGACCGGCGGTAGGATCGTTCGAACTGCCACTCCCGCCACCATCGAGACAGGCTCATGAGTTCACCTCGCGTCACGCGCAGCGCCGCACGACGGCATCTTAAGCTA
>JALOKU010000194.1 GCA_025456345.1 Vicinamibacterales bacterium
TGGTCCTGGAAGATCGGCGAGTTCGCGGGCATCGGCGTCTACATGCACGCCACGTTCCTGCTGCTGCTCGGCTGGGTGGCTCTCGTGCACTGGCAGGACAGCCAGAGCTTTGGCGCGGTGGTGTCGGGCCTGGTCTTCATCCTGGCGCTGTTTCTCTGCGTGGTGGCGCACGAGTACGGCCACGCGCTGACGGCGCGGCGCTACGGCATCAAGACGCGCGAGATCACCCTGCTGCCCATCGGCGGTGTGGCGCGCCTCGAGCGTATGCCCGACGACCCGCGCCAGGAGATGTGGGTGGCGCTGGCCGGCCCGGCCGTCAACGTGGTGATCGCCGGGGCGCTCCTGGCCTGGCTGGTCGTGACGGGCGGGCTCGTGCCCCTCGACCAGATGGCGGTCGGGCGCGGATCGCTCCTCGAACGGCTGATGATCGTCAACCTCTTCCTGGCGGCGTTCAACATGCTGCCCGCGTTCCCGATGGACGGCGGCCGCGTGTTGCGGGCCGTCCTCGCGCAGCGCATGGAATACACGCGCGCCACGCAGATTGGCGCCGCGCAGGAATCAACGGCCGTGCAGATGAAGTCCGCGCTTGGCGGCATCCCGGTGGCCCGCGCGATGCTGACCGACTTCCGCACGCTGGCGCCCGGCGACTCGCTGGCCCGCGCCGCGGAGCTCATCCTCGCCGGCTCCCAGCACGATTTTCCCGTCGTCGACGGCGGACGCGTGACCGGCGTGCTGACGCGCGCCGATCTCATCGGCGCCCTGTCGGCGCAGAATACTCAGAGGCCCGTCGCCGAGGTGATGCAGCGCGAGTTCCAGGTGGCCGACTCGAGCGACATGCTGGAGGCGGCGATGGAGCGGCTGCAGCATGAGGGACGGCTCGTCGGCCTTGTCACGATGGACAACATCGGCGAGTTCGTGCTGATCCACGCGGCCCTGACGGGGAAGCCCGCGCCGCGGATCCCGCTCAGCGCGGAGGGATAATCTCGAACGGGATGGCCGGCAGCACGCCAAGCGGCACGCGGCGGCGCGCCGCGGGCGCCTGCTTTTCCCCGCGCTGCTGTGGCACGCGCTCGCCCGACACGGTCACGATCAGATTGCCGCGCAGACCGGGCTTGATCTTCGACGCGTCGGCCTCGAGCACGAACTCCGCGCCCGCGCCCCGCCCCCGACCACGACGTCGCGCAGCGCGACGCCCTCCGGCGGCTCGCTCAATTCAAGCTGGATGTTCTCGAACGCGCGGACCGCCGGAAGGGTCACGCGCATCCGCGCCGACCCGCCGGCCGGCATCCTGGCGATCTCGCTGCCCATGATGCGCGCCGGCACCCGCGTCCCACCGCGGGCGAGGACCGTCACCTTCAGGCTGTCGGCAGGCACGAGGTGGCGGTACGCGAACGCCTGCATCATCTCTGGATGGCGGCGCGCCCTTCCAGGCCCAGCACGACTGGCTCTGCGGGACGCATGGGCGGCACGTTCACCGTCAGCCGCACATGATCCTGCCCGGCCGGCACCAGGCCCCCGCTCAACGTGAATCCGGGAGGCGCGCCCTTCAGCGACAGGACGATGTCGCCCGCGAAGCCGTCCGTCCGGATCGCGTGTGCCGTGATCACCGCGCTCGTGCCCGCGCCCGCGTTGATTTCCGACGGCGTCACCCGCAGCTCGAAGTCGGGCTGCGGCCTGCTCACGCGCAGGCGGTAGCCGTACTCGGGACCGCCCTTGCGCTGCAGGTCGCCGACGCGAAGGTGGTAGGTCCCGTTCGCGGGGAACGACAACGTAATCCGGGAGTCGGCCTGGTGCGTAAGGAGTCCCGAACCCTTGTCGGAGACGTCGTCGCTCACGGCGAGGCGCGCGCCGGTTGCATCTGTCAGCTCGAGCACCGAATCGAGCGGCGACCCGAGCCGCCGCGCGGTGATTTCCGCGACAACCTGCTCGCCCGCGCGGCCCGTCACGGTGAACACGTCCACGTCGCCCGCGGCCTGGATCCGGCCGTTGACAATGACCGGCAGCGTCAGCGTCGCCGCGCTGCCGATGCTGTCGTTCGGCTCGCGCTCGAGAACGTCACGGACGCTGTCGACGGCGAAGGGCACGCGGTTGGACACGAGCGTGCCGCGGCGCACGGTGAGCATCGCCGTTCCTGGCCCCGCGCCGGACGCGTCCAGCGTCACGGTGCCGGTCGGCAGGTTCCACCCCGACACCTGCACGGCCGTTTTCGCGCGCGCCGGCCCGCCCAGCGGGAACACGCTGGTGACAAACGGCAACTCGCCGGCGGAGAGACGGTAGACGAAGTCCTCGCGGCCCCTGTAGAGCGCGTCCTTGATCTCGACGGTGTACTCGCCGTCGGCGGGGATGCGGTAATGCAGCACCGGGTCGGGCTGGAAGCGGTAGTCGTCGTCGTATGCCACCTCGCGCCCGGCGGCGTCGAAGAGGGCGACAGTCGCCTGGAACCAGCCGGGCACCGCGTCGGCGAGGTAGGGCATCACGTCGCGGGCGCTGACGGCGATGACCAGGTCCTGGCCCTTGCGCGCCTCGAACACGAAGCGGTCGGCATCGCCGGGCTGGTACTGGTTCGGCTGACGCGGCGCGCCGCCCCGGCCGGGCCGGCTGTCGGCGGGGATGATCCGGCCGTTGACCACGGCGGGCAGCGTGATTCGTTGGGGAGGCGCCAGGGCCGCAGCAGGCGGTACGGCGGCAGCCGCGCCGCCGCGCCCGCCCCCTGGGACGGCCAGGGCCGGGGTTGCCACTGCAGGTTCCTCTTCGACGACTTCCGGGACCTGGCCGACGCTGAAGCCTACCGGGTTGGTGAGGCCGAGCGGCGTGATGAGCCGTAGTTGCCACGGACCGGGTTCGGCGTCGGCGTCGATCGCGACGGTGAGGGTGACGATTTCGGAGAGCCCCGGGCTGGCGTTGCGGCGGACCGAGTCGCCGATGCGCGCGCGTATCCCGGTCATCTCCCTGCGCAGCTCCGGCGTCATCACGCCCTTCTGCATCTGCTGGAGCTTGTCGCGCAGTTCGGTGAGCTCGCGCGGGTTGAGCGGCTTGTCGTACCCGGCGATCTCGGCGCGAAGGCCCCTGGCGGTGAATACGGCGCCCGACGTGCCCTCGAGAAAGCGCCCCCCGACGGCCACCCGCACGGAGGTTCCCTGCTGCCCGCCGGCAGGAAACGCGAAGCCGGCGTGCGGGCTGTTCGGCGCCTGCCCGCGCGCCGCCGGCGCGGCACACGCCAGCGCCAGCGCGGCCAGTGCGCCGCACGCGCGGAATGACGGCCGGCGCGAGTGTTGGGCCGCCATGGCTTACATGATCTCCTTCAGGGGCCCGGCCTCCGGCGCCCCACCCGGGGCGGCCGGCGCGATCCGGAGGTCGAGGCCGTCCGGGTTCGGGAGCTTCGCGTCGAGGTCCAGGCCGAGCTGCGAGAAGATGCTGCCAATGACGTCGGCGGGCGACACCGGGTGGTCCTTCACTTCTTCGCCGCGGGCGTCGGACGCGCCAACCACGCGTCCGCCCTTGAAGCCGCCGCCGGCGAGCACCGTCGAGAACGCCGAGCCCCAGTGGCCGCGCCCGCCGTTCCACGGCGCTTCCCATTGCACGCGCGGCGTGCGCCCGAACTCGCCGCCCCACCACACGATCGTGCCGTCGAGCAGGCCGCGCTCGGAAAGGTCCTGCAGAAGCGCCGCGAACCCCTTGTCGAGCTGGGGCAGCCGCTGCCGCATGATCTGGAAGTGCTGCTTGTGCGTGTCCCAGCCCTTGTAGTTGATCGTGATGTACGGCACGCCGCGCTCGACGAGGCGCCGGGCCGCGAGGCAGGACTGCCCGAACGTGTTCTTCCCATAGCGCTCGCGCATCTCGTCGCTTTCCTGCGCGAGGTCGAACACCTTTCCCGATTCACCCAGGATCAGCTCGTAGGCCTGGTCTTCCGCCTTCGCGAACGCCTCGAGCGACGCGCTCCCCTTCACCGCGCCGCCAAGCGTGTTGAGGGCGCGCAGCAGGTCGCGCCGGCTGCGCTGGCGTTCCTCCGTGATGCCGGGCGTGATGACGCCCTGAACGGCGAACGGCGTCTGGGCCGGATCGCCGCCGGTGGCGAACGGCGCGTAGCGCGGCCCGAGGAAGCCGGATTCCGAGAAGCGCCCCTGCAGCTCCGTCAGGACGATGTAGGGCGGGATGAGGCCCGTGTAGCCGGCGTTGTAGCCGCGCAGCAGCGACACGATGGCGCCGGCGCCGGGGTACACGAGGCGATCGCCGGGATTGCGGCCGGTCTGCACCGCGTAGGACGCCGTTTCGTGCGCGTTGATGCCGTGCGTCATGCTCCGGATGATCGAGAACTTGTCGGCCTGCTTCGCCAGCAGCGGCAGCAGCTCGCCGACCTGGATGCCGTCGGCGTTGGTGGGGATGGCCTTCGCCAGCGGGCCGCAGTAGTCGTAGCCCGCATCCGGCTTCGGGTCGAACGTGTCGATATGTGACGGCCCGCCCCACATCCAGATCTGAATCACGGCCTTCGCGCGCCCTGTCGGCGCGGCGGCGGCCAGCCGGCTGCCGAGACGGTCTGCGAAGAACAGCCCCGCGCTGCCGATGATCCCCGCCTTCAGCGCATCGCGTCTCGTGATTGGCATCGGTCTATCCGCCCGTGTCCGACTAGCGCCCAGCGCCTAGTCCCTAGACCCTGTCTCAGTGTCTAACCCCAAACTCCGCACTGTTGACGAGCGCCCAGGCCAGGTCCTGCGCCACGCCGCGCCGGTTCGCGCCGCCCGCCTGCGAGTACTCCGAGATCGCCCGCAGTTCTTCGTCTGTCGGATAGCGCGACAGGATGGTCAGGAACAGCGCGTTGGTCACCTCGCGCGGGCCGCCCTGCCCCTGGAGCAGCGCCTGCAGCTTCGGGCCCTGCTGGAGCTTGCGCTGCACGTCGCCCGAGTTCAGCAGGTAGAGCCGTTGCGCCGCCGTCGGCTGCGCGGTGCGTTCCGACGCGAGCCCCGTGTCGCGCGGGGGCCGCCCGAAGGTCTCCAGGAAGGCGCTCCTGATGCTGCCGTCGGCCAGCGCAATGGAGCGCTGGTCGGGCGGGATGAACGTATACGGCTCGGGGATCGCGCTCGAGTACTGCTCGCTCATCCCGGTGATCTGGTTCAGCGCGTCGATGAGCACCTCGGCGTCGAGCGGCCGTATCAGCGCATAGGCGAAGCTGCTCTCCGGCGCGGCCGGCGCGGATGCAGGAATCGACGACAGTTGATAGGTGCTCGAGTTGAAAATCAGCCGGTGCACGTGCTTCATGTCGAACCGGGACGCGACGAGCTCGCGCTCGAGCAGCGCCAGCAGGTCCGGGTGGCTCGGCGGGTTGTCGGGCCGGATATCGTCGGGCTCGTGCACGATGCCGCGGCCGACGATCCAGAACCACGCGCGGTTCACCGCGGCGCGCGCGAACCACGGGTTCGACGGCGACGTCAGCCATGCCGCGAACGCCGCCCGCGGATCCTCGCCGGGCTCCAGGCGCACGCTGGTGCCGTCTGGCAACACGGCGGTGAAGGCTCCTGCCGGACTCGCCTGCCTCGCCGAAGCCCCGGCGGAAGCCGGGGCGAAGGCGGGCGCCTTCTTGTCGGGATCGAAGTAGACGATTTCCTCTTTCCACTCCCCGGTGGACTTGTAGCCGATCTGCGAGAAGAACGCGGCCATGCCGGCCAGGCGCTCCTTCGGCCACGCGTCGGTGCGGGCGCCCATGAACGTCAGCGCCACCGCCGACGCGATCGCTTG
>JALOKU010000085.1 GCA_025456345.1 Vicinamibacterales bacterium
TACCGCTTCCCCCAGGTGATGAACTCGGTAGGGATACGTGCCCCGGCCAGATAGCGATCCCGATCGGCGGGATCGTAGAGGAAGATCACGTTCCCCAGCGTGGCGCGCGGAGGCCAGTCGAGATCGGCTGATGGGCTGTGCCCGCGAAAGCGCGACCTGAATGTGTCCGCCTCCCAGGACTCAACCGCGAGATAGGGCGTGAGGCCTCGGGCCCGGCACTCGGCGAATACGCGGTCGAGCCACTCCGGCTCGATGGCGTCCCAGGACAAGGTGGGCTTGCGGGCGTAGAAGCGGACGCTTCCCGCGGGTTGCGCGGTTACGACGATGGCGTTGCCCGGCAACCGCGACGAGGCAAGCCGGCCGAGTTCGACGTACTTCTGCTCGAGTGCCTGCAAGCGGAAGACCGAAAGGTCGTCCGCGCGCTTCAGCCAGTAGCCGCCCAGTGCAACCGTCAGCGCGAGCAGGGCGGCCATCCCGGCTCGCGCGGGCAGCCTGGTCACGGCACGCTCCAACACGGTCGTCATCAGCACGACGAGCGCCGGCATCGCCGGAAGCAGGAAGCGCGCGTACCACCAGTCGGCAAACGTGACGTACGGCAGGTAGGCCGCGACCACGCCTGCGACAAACGCCAGCAGCGCCCACGCCACGCCGCGACGGGGCGCCACGAAGGGCGCGAGCACGCCGAGGGCCAGCACCGGTGTGTGGGCGTAGGCGAGCCACGCCGGGTAGTTGACGATGTTGGTCTTGACGTAGCCGAGGCTGAAGAGCTGGCTGAGGTCGCCGTAGCCGGACCGCAGGGGCGAACCATAGATCGCCGTCTGCAGGATCGCGACGGCGACGATGCCCGGGATCGCGCCGCCGGCCGCCGCGATGGCTGCGGTTCGCGACGGCCAGGCGAGCACCACCGGGATGATCGCGAGCGGCGCCAGGTTCGGCCGCATCATGATCGCCGCGCCCGTGATCAGGCCAGCCGCGAGGCCGCGCCCAATGCCAGGCCGCTGCGCGCCCGGCGGTCCGAGGGCTGTCGCGATCGCGGCCGTCCAGAGCGCGGCGGCCGGCACGTCGCTCATCGGCTGCACGAGCTGGTAGAGAAAGATCGGGCTGCACGCGACGAGCGCGGCCGAGGCGGCGCCCACCAGCGGCCCGGCCACGCGACGGCCAAGCAGCCAGGTGCTCCACACCGCGAGCAGACCCATCAACGGGACGACTGCGAAGATCGCGGCGTCGCCGCCGACGCGCATCGCGGCGGCCATGGCGACGGCCAGCCCGGCGGCGCACAGCGGCACCGAACCGCCGGCCGGATCGGGCCCCTCGGCGAAGCCGGATGGCGCGAAGGTGGCGGCGGCATGCGGCCACGGCACCGGCCGCACGAGGGGCGGCGCGAGCGACACGCGGCCCTCGGCGAACATGCGGGCCTGCCCGGCGTAGCAGTGAGAGTCCGAGCCGCCGACCGCGAAGGCGCCCCAGCGCGTGCTGACGACGGCCGTCAGCGCCAACGCGCCCGCGGTGACCACCAGGCAGGCGACACGCACGCGCCGGTCATGCGGCGGGGAAGAGGCGGCCGCCACGCGATCAGGCCCTGGTGGATGACGAGGGGCGCCAGCCGCCGAACCGGTAGCCGGCGAGCACCCGCAAGGCGTGGAAGCCGTCGCGCCAGCCGATCTTCTTGCCCTCGGCCCGCTGGCGCGGCTTGAAATACACGGGGAGTTCCTGGATGCGATGCCCGGACAGGAGCAGCTTGGCGGTGATTTCGGGCTCGATGTCGAAGCGGTTCGACTCGAGCTCGAGCGCCCGCGCGACATCGGTCCGCATGATCTTGTAGCAGGTCTCCATGTCGGTGATGCGCGCGCCGAACAACACGTTGGTCAGCCAGGTGAGCGTGCGGTTCGCGAGCACCGTCAGCCATGGCGCGTCCGGCCGGCCCGCGAGGAAACGCGAGCCGTAGACGACCTTCGTTTCGCCGCCGACGATCGGCGTGACCAGCGCGGCCAGCTGGGCCGGATCGAGTTCGAGGTCGGCGTCCTGTATCGCGATGATCGTTCCGCGGGCATGTCGCAGGCCGAGGCGAATCGCGGCGCCCTTGCCGGCGTTCCGCTCGACGTGCAGGATCGTGACCGCGCCGTCCTGGACGGGATACGCGTCGAGGACGTCGCGCGTGCCGTCGCTCGACCCGTCGTTGATCACGACGATTTCCCGCGGCACGGGCAGGTCGACGGTCATCAGCCGGTCGATCACCGACGCGACCGTGCGCGACTCATTGAAAACCGGGACGAGGATCGAAAGCAGTTCCGGGGCGGCCATCTTCGCGGGATAGTGTACCGCCCCGGGTTCGCATTCGCCAACCTGCCGTGCGGATCTACCGCTTGCCGGCGTTCACGCCGGCCGCGATCTCGAGGGCTCCCGGCACGAGCGCGTCCGCGACTCCCGGAGCGCGCGGCGGGATCTCGTGCCTGATCGGCGTGATGTGGCGCAGGTACACCACCACCGCGTGCAGATCTTCGTCGCTCCAGTTCGAGAACTGCGCCCACGGCATCGCGTTGTGCGGAATCGGGCGCCCGTCCGGGTAGACCCCGCTCCTGAGGACACGCTTCACGTCGTCGTCGGTGCGCGCGCCCAGCCCGGTCTCTTTGTCGGGCGTGAGATTGCGCGACACGACCACGCCGTGCGCGTTCGTGGTGAACGGCCGCCCGCCGGCCAGGTACATGTCGGGCAGCGGGCCCTGGGGTCCGGGCGTGACGTGACAGCCGGTGCAATCGGTCGTCAGCAGGACGTAGCGGCCCCGCCCGGCGAGCGCCCGGACAGCCGGGTCCGCGATGCCGTCGACCGCCGGCGCCATGGCCGCCTCCAGGTTGACGAACTCCTGGGGGTCCGTCGACATCAGTGGCGGTGCGAGGTACAGGAACGCGACGAACGCCGCCGCCGCAAGGACGACGACCACCAGCGCGATCCACTTCATGATGCGCTTCATGATGATCTCCTTCAGCGTTGGGCCGCGGCTGCGGCCGCGCCGGGATTCCCAGCCGACCCGGCGTTGCCGGCGAAGATGACAATCGGGAAGTCCTTGCCGCCGACGAGCATCTGGAACTTCGTCGTGAGGTAGGTGAAAACGCCAGGCCTGGCCGGCGGCGGAATCTGGTTCTTCACGGGAGGAAGCGTCCTCAGGTAGGCCACGATGGCGTCCTGATCCTGGGGCGTGAGATGGGCGTAGGCGGGCCATCCCATCGGGAACGGCAGCATGCGCGACCCGTCGTGCTTGATCCCGCGCGTGATCGCCCGCTTGATGTCTTCGTCGCCGTACCGGCCGAGCCCCGTTTCGTTGTCGGAGGTGAGGTTCGCGGTTACGACGTCACCCCAGACCTGGAGACGCATCGTCATGCCGCCGGCGAAATTCAAGCCCGGGAGTCCACGGCCTTCACGATCCACGGGCGTATGGCAGTGCCCGCAGGCCATGGTGGCGACCAGGGACCGGCCTCGCTGCACCGGGGAGGCGGCGTCCTTCTCCGCCTGCCGCGCGTAGTGGGCCTTGAGTTCTTCCGCGGTCATGTCCCACACGGGCTTTCGCGCCAGCGAGACCACGTAGTTGGCCACGTGCCAGAGGTCGTCGTCTCTCGCGGAGTCGGCGAACGACGGCATGGGCGTCCCATTGATGCCGCTCTTGAGACGCATGTAGACGTCCGCCGCGGTCCGGCCGCCGCGGAACGACCACGGTTCGTCGAGGCTCGGCGCGAAGGCATCGTGCCCCCAGTCGTCCTTGAGGCCGATCGCCACGGCGTCCACGCCGGCCCCGCCGTCGCCATGGCAGGCGCCGCAGCCCAGCGTCTCGTAAGCGGCACGCCCCTTCTCGATGCTCGCCGGTGACGACGGAACCGCCGGCGTCGCTGCGAGGGAGGCGGGGCGCTCGGCGGCAAAGCGCGGCGAGAAGCGCTTCACGTAATCGGCGAGCGCGCGGATCTGGTCTTCCGTGAGAATGCCCTTCCAGCCGAGCATCGAGGTGCCGGGCATGCCGTGGGCGATCGCGCGATACAGATCATCGTCCGACGGCAGCGAGCCTGATGCCGTCGACCGGAACTTGAACGTGCCGCTGGTGAAGTCGCGCGGCCGCGGGGTCAGTGCGTCGGAGGCCGGGCCGTGGCCTCGCCCGTCCGTGCCGTGGCAGCTGGCACAGGAGGTGTCGTAGAGCTGTGTGACGTCGGTTGGGGGGGCAACTGCGCCGGACTGGGCCAGGCCGCCAGCCACTGCAGCAAGCAGGAGGCCGGCAGCGCAGAACGCCATCCAACGCAGGCCCGAAGGCACTGGTGGGAGCATGTGTCCTCCGGTCAAGGGGCGCGAGCCGCGCGCGGGACTAGGGATCGGAGGTATTTTAACGCCGATTGTTCAGATCGGAGAATAATTCTGTTTCGGGGGCCAGTGCTACTGCTTCAGCCACGCTCTTCGTCGGACCTCGACGCCGACCCGCCGCATCCACGCCAGTTCCTCGTCCTGCATCGGCCCCATTTCGCGGGCTTCGATGGCGTGCTGGACGTGGACGGCCGACGCCGGGCCGGTGGCGCATACGTCCACGTCCGGATGAGAGAGCACGAACCTGTAGCAGTCGCTCGCCGTCGGCGTGCGCTCGCCGGCCGGCGTGTACTTCGGGTTCATGAGCTGGCCCCAACTCGTGCCGGTAAAGGAGACGATGCCGGGCCGGTTCACGGCTGGCAGGTGCGGAAAGCAGTCGCGCTCGGCGCCGGGGTGGGCGGCGTTGTAGCGGAGGTGCACGATGTCGAACTCGCCGCTCGCCGCAAGCGCAGCTGCGACGGGACGGTTGTGGCTCGACACCGCAACGAAGTTCACGAGGCCACGCCTCTGCAGTGCGCGCGCCGCCGCGAGGATCCGCGGACGCATCCCCGTGTTCCAGAAGCCGAGGAGCAGGACGTCGGCGTGTTCGTATCCGATGCGCCGGAGCGCCCGCTCGACGCTCCACGTGAGGGCCGGCCCGACGCGCGCATACGACTGGACGACCAGCGTGAAGCCCTCGCGATTCGGCGCGAGATGGCGCAGCGCGTCGGCGAAGGCCGGCGTCCGCATCGATCCCCAGTAGACGTAGGTCATGCCGGCCTCGACGGCCCGTTCGACCGCCGCGGCCGGCACGCCGTACGAGGCGCTGATCCCCAGCGGCCCGACCGTGACGCCCGTCCGGCCCAGCCTGCGGTCATCGAATCGCATTCTGTGTCCCTTGGCAGGAGCGCTACTGAAGTGCGCTCTTCTTCCGACTAGCGCCTAGTCCCCAGCCCCTCGCCCCTGTCACGTGATCAGCACAACCTTCCCATACGCCCCCGCTTCCATGACCGCGACGTGGGCGGCGGCGGCCTCGGCGAGCGGGAACTCGCGGCCGACAACGGGACGAAGCGATCCGTTTGCGAGTCCCGCGTCGAGGGCCGCGTGGATGCGCACCCGGTCCTCCGCAGTCGCGTTCATCAGCGTCATGCCCAGGATTGCCGCATCCCGCCCCATCGTCTGGCGCGCGTCGATCTCGACGCGTCCGCGGTTCCCCACGACAACGACCCGGCCGTGGCGGGCGAGCAGGCCAAGATCCTTGTCGAGATTGACGTTGGCGATCATCTCGATGACGACGTCGACGCCGCGGCCGCCCGTCGCGGCGAGAATGCCGGCGAGGTAGTCGGGCGCCCGATGATCGAACGCGTGGTGCGCGCCTTGTTCGAAGACGAGCGCCCTGCCGCGTTCCGTGCCCGCCGTGGCCAGCACCGTCATGCCCATGGCGCGGGCGATCTGGATGGCGGCGACGCCGACGCCGCCGCTCCCGCCATGCACGAGGACCGTTTCGCCCGGCTGCGAGCGGGCCCGGTCGACGAGTGACCGATACGCCGTGGCATAGGCGACGTTGACCGCGGCGCCTTGGGCGAATGTCAGGTGCGCCGGGAGCGGGTGCACGTGGGCCGTCGCGCACAGTGCGCGCTCGGCGTAGGTGCCGTTCAGCGGTGCGGGCGAGGTCCCGCTCAGGTAGACGCGGTCGCCAACGGCGAACCCGGACGCGCCCGGGCCGAGAGCCTCGACGAGGCCGGCGCCATCCATGCCCGGCACATAGGGGAGGGCCGGGTTCCGGCCCTGGGCAGCCGACCTGATGTACACGTCAACGGGGTTCACGCCGGCCGCATGGAGCCGCACTACGACCTGGCCTTCGCCGGGAATCGGGTCAGGCAAGTCTTCGAGCGTCAGCACTTCCGGCCCGCCCGTCCGCCGCACGCAAATCGCTCTCATTCCTGCCTCCATCGCGCCCCAACGGCGTCAGCGTTCAGGGACCGAGGAACTAGCGCCTAGCGCCGAGCCCCTAGCGCAGTGCCCAGCCCCGAGCCCCGGATGATACTATCGATAGGACAGGACCGATCAGGAAGGAACCCACCACCGTCATGGCAGCGGCAGCGCGTCACCAGACGACCAGCGCAAACGTCGGCGGCGTCCGCGTCGGCGGCGGCGCGCCCATTGTCGTGCAGTCGATGTGCAACACCGACACGGCGGATGTCGACTCGACTCTGAAGCAATGCCTGGAATTGTGGCAGGCCGGGTCCGAGTTGCTCCGCGTCACGGTGAACCTGCCGGAGGCCGCGGAGGCGGTGCCGTCACTGAAGCGCCGGCTCCTGCTCGCGGGATGCACGGCCCCCCTCATCGGCGATTTCCATTACAACGGCCACATCCTCCTGACGAAGTATCCGAAGTGCGCCGAGGCGCTCGACAAGTACCGGATCAACCCAGGCAACGTCGGGACCGGGAAGCGGCGTGACGAGCAGTTCTCGACGATCTGCAGGATCGCGGTCGATCACGGCAAGCCGGTGCGCATCGGCGTCAATGGCGGGTCGCTCAACCAGGACCTCGTCATGCGCAAGATGCAGGAGAACACCGACAAGGACCTGGGCCTCACCTCCGAGCAGATCATCAACGACTGCATGGTGATCTCCGCGCTCGAGTCGACGGAACTCGCCCTTGAAGCCGGCTTGAGGACCGACCAGATCATCATTTCCTGTAAGGTCTCCAGGCCGAACGACCTGATTGCCGTCTACCGCGATCTGGCCCGCAAGACGGCGCAGCCGCTGCATCTCGGCCTGACCGAGGCGGGCATGGGCATCAAGGGACTCGTCTGGTCGGCCTCCGCCATGGGCGTGCTGCTCAGCGAGGGCATCGGCGACACGATTCGGATCTCGCTGACGCCGAAACCCGGCGGGGACCGCCGGGAAGAGGTGTATGCGTCGTGCGAGTTGCTGCAGGCGCTCGGCCTGCGCGCGTTTGCGCCGAGCGTCACGGCGTGCCCCGGCTGCGGGCGGACCACGAGCACCACGTTTCAGGAACTGGCCGAGCGGATCCAGGACTACATCCGCGAGATGATGCCGGCGTGGAAGGCGCGCCATGAGGGCGTCGAGACCATGACGCTCGCCGTGATGGGCTGCGTCGTGAACGGCCCGGGCGAGTCGAAGGCCGCCAACATCGGCATCAGCCTGCCGGGCACCGGCGAGGCGCCGACGTGCCCGGTGTACATCGACGGGCAGCATGCGACGACGCTGCGCGGCAGCTACGACGAGCTGTCCCACGCTTTCCGCGCGCTGGTGGACGAGTACGTCGCGGCAAAGTACCCGCGGAAGTAGGGGGCTAGGGACTGGGCGCTGGTCAGCCTCACCGCGGCGCTGGCAGGCCACCCACGCGGCGACAGCCGCGTCCGACTCGCCTCACGCCCCTAGTCCCTGTCACTTCGGCAGCGCCACCGCCTTCGCGCTGCCGTAGTAGATCCCGTTGAACAGGAACTTGAACGTGGCGTGCGGCTGGGCGCGGAAGGTGATCTCCGGTGTGAAGATAAACACTTTGCCTTTGCCGTAGCTCACGTCGAGCGCGGTGACGAGTCCCTTGAGATACGGCTGGCCCCACGCCCATCCGCTCCGGAGCGGCTTGTCCGTGTTGAACCAGCCAACTGTCTTGACGCCCTTGAGCGCCGCGTCCGGCCCGAGCTTCAGCGCCGGACTGTTCTCCCACATCACGTCGACTTTGGGGTCGAAGCCGTACGCCAGCGGGCTCGCCGTGTCGACATCCATGGAGAGCACCGAGCCGGGAACGTAGAACTTGTCGTTCGGCAGCCGGCGCTCCACGCCGTTGACTATCTCGACAAGGCCGCTCGTCGCCGGCAAGCCGAAGTGCGCGGCGATGCTGGCCGACGACCCGAGCGTGATGATCGTGCCCCCGTCCTCGACGAATCTCTTGAGAACCGGAATCGTGGTCGCCGCCGTGACGCGTCCCTGGCGGCCCTGGTACTCGGCCGGGATGTTGGACGGCCCGGCCTGTCCGCCCCGTCCGCCGGCTGCGGCCGCCGGCACGTCGCCACCGAAGTCGCCACGCCCGCCCGCCGCGTCACCAGGGGCCGCGGGAATCGCGCCCGACGGGAAGATGAGCACGTCGTACTTCTGGGCGAGGTTGCCCGCATCGAGCGCGGGCGGGAACACCACGTCGAACTTCACCGGGTGCGTCTGCTCGAAGATGTACCGAATCCAGCCAGACGGCATCGATCCGCCGTACTGGTCCCACAGCCCGATGCGTACCGGGTTGAGCTTCAGCGCCTCACCCGCCGGCTTGACCGCCGTCGCCTGGAACCCGATGCCGAGCTCGGCCGCCAGCTTCTCCACGAGGGCCTTCGTCGCCGGCTTCGCCGGGATGTAGATCGTGCCCGCCTCCCAGGTCCTGCCGCCCGCGGTGAATGGCGCCTTCAGCCAGTACACGTCCTCCTTCGCGGCCAGCAGTTTCGTCGTCGCGGTGAACGCGTCCGTGAGGCGGTGGCTCAGCAGGTAGCCGGCCGGCGCGCCCTTGGCCGGCGCGGCGACCTTGCCGCCGCCGAGCGCGATGAGCGTTCGCGGGAGCTTTTCGAACGGGCCGTCGAATCCCTCGAGGACCCGGTCGACCGTCACGCCCATCTGGTAGGCGAGCGTGTAGCCCGTGACGTCGTACGGCGCCCGCGGCGGCCCGCCCGGGTACTGGAAGTCGTTCGGGTGATCCTGCGGCTCGAGCATGTCGCGCAGATGCGGCCGGAATGCCTGCGCCGCCTTGATGACGTACGAGCCGGCGGGATAGTCCTTGCCGGCGACCGTGAACGCCGACGTGGCGCGGTGGATGTCGATCCCGCCCTTGATGAGAGCGTTGACGAAACGGGTGGCCGTGTTGAAATCAGCCTGGTCGGCCGGGATGATGTACCCGCGGGGGTCGCGCCGCTCCGGCGTCAGCATCGCCGCGTAGTACTTCGGATCCGCGCCGCCGCGCCCGCCGCCCCGGCCTGCCGCGGCACCCGCAGCCGGCCCGGCATCCGCCGCGGCCTTCGCCTTCGCCTCGTCAATCCAGTCGGGCTGTATGGTCCAGTTGTCGCGGCTGCCGCGATCGATGGAATTGCGTCCCATCTTGTAGATGCGGTAGAGGAAGTCCTCGCGGTGCTTCGAGGCGACGTCGAGGATCGCCCGGTTCACCGTCATCACGTAGTCGATCGACTGGCGCTGGCGCCAGACCGTCTGCGGCGGGATCGGCATCGGCAGGTCCTGGCGCGGCAGCTGATTGTCGAGCACGAGGCCCACCGTGCCCGGCGTCGGGCTGCCGATGATCTCGGTGAGGATCCCGACCATGTTGTGGAAGCCCGTCGTCGTGCGCGAGCCGCCGTTGAACCACGTCGAGTAGCCCGCGCCCGAGCGCATCGTCGCACCTGGCTTGCCCTCCGTGACGAAGCGGTTGTGGATGGACGTCGAAACCAGGTCGATGCCCATGGGCACCAGCGGGTCGTAGTTGTAGTTGAACGGGTCGCGGAACGGCGGGGCGAACAGCACCGTGCCGGCCGGCCCGGTCTGGTGCTGGTTGTACATGATCTGCGGGTTCCACTCGATGTAGAGCTGGCGGCTGGTGACCTCGGTCTCCGGCAGGTTGTTCATGTACGAATCGCGGTTGTTGTCGTGGCCCGCGTACTTCTCGTACAGGACCGGGAGACCAGCGGTCGATCGCTGTTTCTCGTCAGGCTGGCGCATGTACCAGTTCGACACGAGTTCCATGCCGTCCGGGTTGACGTTCACCACGAGCGTGATGACGTCGTTCAGGAACCGCAGCGTTTCGGCGTCGTTCTGGCTCGCCATCTGGTGCACGAAGGTGAACATCCCCTGCGCGTTGATGACTTCGGTGCCGTGCAGGCCGCTGTCGATCCAGACCACCGCCTTTCCTTCGGCCGCGAGCTTGCGCGCCTCCTCGTCGGAAAGGCCCTCGGCCCGCGCGAGCCTGTTCGCGATTTCCTTGTAACGGGCGAGCTTCGCGTGGTTCTCCGGCGACGTGATGATCGCCATCAGCATCGGCCGCCCCTCGGCGGTCCTGCCGATCTCGACCACCTTCACGCGGTCGGACTCCTGGTCCACCTTGGCGAGGTACTCCTGCAACTGCGCGTAGTTGGCGAGGAAGTAGTCGTCGCCGGCCGTATAGGTCTTGCCGCCGGCCGTGAACTGCGGCGGCGTGACCTTGGATTGCGTGTGGACGGCGGGTGCCACCAGCACGGCGGCCAGCAGGACCAGCACGAGGACGGGGATTCGGCGCGTGCGCATCGGGGAGTCCTCTCTCCGGCTGAGGCCGGGCAATCCGGCGCGCGTACGATAGCGTGTTTGCCGGGGAAAATCTAATGGCGGCTACCCGCCGAGGACGAACCGGTGGATCGCGGCGGCCACGCCCGCTTCGTCATTTGTCGCGGTGACGGCCCACCCGCGCTCGAAGAGCGCCGGGACCGCGTTGCCCATCACCACCGGGAGGCCTGCGGCTTCGAGCATCTCCATGTCGTTCAGGTTGTCGCCGATCGCCATCACGTCGCCGCGGGCGTAGCCCCGGCGCCGGGCCCACTCAGCGAGCGTCGCGCCCTTCGTGCAGCCGGCCGCGAGCACGTCAACGAACAGGACGTCGCGGGACTCGTACTCCGTCAGGTTCACCGAGAAGCGGCTGGCCGTCGGCAGGCTGCGAAGCCTCCCGACCAGCTCCCGCATGGAGGCCACGGGCCCGTTGAACATCACCACGACGGGATCTTCGGTCAGCGCCGACTCGAGCGGCTCGACCTCCCGCACGAACGCGCGGTTGCGCTCCGCGTAAGCGCGGCGGAGGGGATCCGATCGATCGATGCGCTCGATCACCATCTGGCCGTCACGAGGCCTGTCGAAGATCAGTGCCGCGCGGTCTGGCCACTCGGAGGCAGCGTCCAGCAGGGACTTCGCCACCGCGCGGGGCAGAAGGTGCCGCACCGCGGACGCGCCGTCCGGCGACTTCACGACGGCGCCGTTGCTGACAATGGCGGTGACCGGGCAGGGAAGCAGGCCGATGACCGGTTGCGCGAAGCCGTACATGCGCCCGGTGACGATGGCCACCTCCACGCCCGCGTCGACGGCGGCGCAAATTGCGTCCCGGTTGGCGTCGGGCAGCTGCCAGCGCGAATCGAGCAGCGTGCCATCGATGTCGATGGCGACGAGGCGGATCATCGGGACAGTGTACTACTCAGGCGAGAGGGGATCGGCGAGGGGCGAGAGGGGGAGAGGGGGAGAGGGACATGACAAGTGACGAAAGCCGTGGAAGCGGGGCGAGACGCCAGCGAGCCCTCTCGCCTCCCGCCTTCCCCCTCTCGCCTTCCGAGTCACGCGAGCGCCCGTGGTAAGCTCGCATGAATACGCGATGATCCCGCCTGTGCAGCGACGCCTGCTCCTCGTGTTTGCGCATCCGGACGACGAGTCCGTGTTCGCGGCGGGCCTTGCGTGCATGACCGTCGCGGAAGGCGGCCGTGTGGCGCTCTGCACCGCGACCCCCGGCGACAAGGGCAAGGTGGGCGACCCTCCGGTCTGCCCACGCGAGCGGCTGGGCGCCGTGCGCCAGGCGGAGGTGATGGCGGCGTGCGCAACGCTCGGGATCGGCACCGTGCGCGTACTCGGATACCCGGACCGTGGGCTGGCCTTCGCACCCACGGACACCATCCGGCGCCAGCTTGTTGAGATCATCCGTGCCGCGCGCCCGCACGTCGTCGTCACCTTCGATCCGAACGGATCGAACCTGCATCCCGATCACGTGGCCATCAGCCGATTCACGTCCGATGCGGTGGCGGCGGCCGGCGATGGCCGGTGGTTCCCGGAACTGGGTGCGGCGCACGCCGTGGGCCGGCTGCTCTGGACGCTGCCAGTGCGACCGTGGGACGTGATGCGGCGAACCGACCCCGCGCTCGAACCCGGCGCTGACTTCGTGCTCGATGTGTCGGCCTTCGCCGAGCGCAAGATGGCCGCACTGCTCGCTCACCGGACGCAGATGCAGAGTCTCAACCGGATCTTCTTCTCGAAACCGGACGTCACGCGGCTGCTCGGCGTAGAGATGTTCCGGCAGGCGTTCGGTCCGCCGCTCGTGGCGCGGCCGGCCGCGGACGTCTTCGCAGAGATCGTGCCCACTTCGGAGCCGCGGTTTCATGACCCGCTCTCGCGGACGGGATCAGCCGCCGTACGCAGGTCATGAAGCCCGTCCGATTGACAAGGAGACCGTGATGCGACGCAGGATGACCGTCCTCTTCATCGTCGTGAGCGTGTTCGCGCTCGTGCCAATGGCGGCGCAGCAGGCTGCGACGAAGCCCTCGCCCCAAGCCGCCCCGGCCGCGGCGCCGGCACAGAAGCCCGACGCGGCTCCGGCTGCGCCCGCAGCGCCGCGCCCGATGGAACTGGCCGACATCATCGCGTGGAAGAACATCGGCGCGACGGCCATCGCGAACGACGGCACGTGGTTCGCCTACCGCATGTCGCCCATGGAGGGCGACAGCGAGGTGTTCATCCGGGCGACCGACGCCGACACGGTTTACAGGTTCCCGGCGGGCGAGGCGCCCTCGATGGCCGGCGGGCCCGCGCCCGGCGGCCCCGGCGAGGCCGGCCCCCCCTCATCGTCGCTGGGCTTCTCGCCGGACTCGAAGTGGGCGGCGTTCACCGCGTACCCGAGCCGCGCGGAAGGGCAGCGCCTGCGCCGTCAGCGCCGCCCCGTGCAGGCGAAAATGCAGCTGGTCGACCTGGCCACCGGCAAGGACGTGAGCATCGAGAACGTCCGCCGCTTCGCCTTCGCCGGTGAGCGCGGCGGCTGGGTGGCGGTTGCCAAGGCGCCCGCGTCCGCCGGCGGGCCGGGTGCGGGGGCTGCGCCGCCGTCTGCGCCGGCGGCAGGCGGCGGTGCTGCTGCCGCGGCCGCGGATCGGCCGAAGGGATCGGATCTCATCCTGCGCGACCTCGCGACGGGCCGGGATTTCAACATCGGCAACGTGGCCGAGTTCGCGTTCGACAAGTCGGGCCGCTACCTGGCGCTCGTCATCGACGCGCCGGACAAGGCCGGCAACGGCGTGCAGCTCCGCGACATGGAGACCGGCGTCGTGTCGGTGCTCGATAGCGACAAGGCCTCGTACGAGCGGCTGGCGTGGACGCGCGAGGGCGACGGCCTCGCCGTGCTCAAGGGCACGGAGGACAAGCGCTACACGGACAAGGTGTACGCCGTGGTGGGCTTCACCGGGTTCGGTGCGGGACGCGCGCCGCAGCGCGTGGCGTACGACCCCGCCTTGGACAAGACGTTCCCGGAGGGCATGTCGATCAGCCCGAATCGCAGCCCGGCGTGGACCGAGGACCCCTCGGCGCTCGTCTTCGGCATCCGCACCCTGAAGAAGTCGGACGCGAAACCCGACACCGCGAAGCCTGGCGAGGCCGGCGGCGACCCGACGGCGAAGCCCGAAGCGCCGGCGGCAGCGGCCGCGCCCGAGACGCCGGACGATGAGAAGGTCGACCTCGTGCTGTGGCACCACAAGGACCCGCGCCTGCAGTCGCAGCAGCAGGTGCAGGAGCAGGCCGACAAGAACTTCAGCTACGTGTCGATCTACCGCGTGAAAGAGAATGCGTTCATCCGCCTCGCCGACGACTCGGTGCGCTCGGTTACGCCGGCGCCGAAGGGGAAGTTCGCCATCGGCTTCGACGACCGCGAGTACGAGCGGATGGGCAACCTCGACGGCCGCCGGTATCGCGACGTCTACGTGATCAACATGCAGACCGGCGACCGGAAGCTGGCGCTCAAGAAGGCGCGCTACCCGGGCCAGCCGTCTGTCGACGGCACGAAGTTCTTCTACTACGAGGATGGCAGCTACTTCGTGTACGACATGGCCTCCGGGCAGTCGTCCAACATCACGAAGCCCGTGCCCGCCTCGTTCATCGACACCGAGAATGACACCAACGTCGTGAAGCCGCCCAGGCCGGCGCTTGGCTGGACCAGCGACAGCGCCGCGCTGCTGCTCTCGGACGGCTGGGACATCTGGCAGGTGCCGGCGTCGGGCGGCGCGGCCGTCAACCTGACCGGCAACGGGAAGAAGGACGCCATCCGGTATCGCATGATCGCGAGGTTCGACCCCGAGGAGGAAGGGATCGACCTTTCGAAGCCGCGCTACGTCTCGGCCTTCGGCGAATGGACGAAGAAGGGCGGCTACGCGCGGCTGGAGCCGGGCAAGCCCGGCGCCCAGATGCTCCTGTGGGACGATGCGGGCTTCGGGGTGCAGAAGGCGAGAAAGGCCGACGTGTACTTCGTGTCGAAGTCGACCTACAAGGACCCGCCCGACGTCCACGTCGCCGACGCGTCCCTGAAGCCGGGCCGGAAGCTCACGTCGGCCGACGAGCAGGTGAAAGCGTTCACGTGGTCGGCCGGCCAGATGCTGGTCGAGTACCCGTTCACGCTCAACAGGGCCAGGGGGCCGCAGAAGCTGCAGGGATCGCTGTCGCTGCCCGCGAACTACGAGAAGGGCAAGCAGTACCCGATGGTGGTCTACATCTATGAGCGGCTGACGCAGGGCCAC
>JALOKU010000086.1 GCA_025456345.1 Vicinamibacterales bacterium
CGACCCGAAGGGGCAGGTGACGACGTATACCTACGGGCTGGACGAGGCCGTCAGTACGATCACGTTCTCGCAGGCGGCGGTGCCGACGCCGGGGGTGAGTTATGCGTACGACCCGGTGTACCCGCGGGTGACATCGATGACGGACGGGACGGGAACGACGGCGTATACGTACCACCCGGCCGGGGCCCTCGGGGCCGGACAGGTGGCCAGTGTGGACGGCCCGTTGGCCAACGACACGATCGCGTATATGTACGACGTCCTGGGGCGGGTGGCGACCCGGGCGGTCAACGGCGTCGCCCTGGCCCTGCGGCCCCTGCTGCTGCCTCACCTCTGCCCAGTCCAGTACCGCAGGCGCGTCCTGAGTGGTGTATAAAGACGCTGACTCGGGCCGGAAGCGCCCACGGTTGCTGCCAGCCTGATGAAGCCGCGTGTGACGAGAGCGTTCCGACTCCTGGAGATCGCAGCCGTGCTGTGTGTCCTGGCGTTCGCCTATGGGCGGCACCTGGAAGCGCCTGCCCTCCATCAGGACAAGCCTGAGTGGATTGCGCTCAGTTGCTACTGGGAGGCGTTGCTGGATCGGGACTTCATCGAGCCGGAGTGGCTGGCCAGGCACGGGGTTCCGCCCGCCGGGTTCCTCGCGCCGGACTGGGTGAGCCGGACGCTGCGCGCGCCAGGCTCCCAGCACGTCTGGGCCCCTCACTACTGGACGCTCACGCAGCCGCCCGTGGCGCGGTACATCATCGCGCTGGGCCGCACGGCCGGCGGCTATGGGCTCGCCGACCTGAATACCGTCTGGAAGTCCGATCTGCACAAACGGGAGCCGGATGCGCACGCGTTTGCGGGCATGCTCTGGTACTCCAGGGCACTCATGGCGGTGCTGGCGGTCGTCAGCGGCCTGATCCTCTTTCTGCTGGTGCGCCAATGCGCCGGAGCGGTTGCGGGGTATGCCTTCGTTGTCCTGTTCGCCAGTTCCGATTTCCTGCTCACACACCTGCGGCGCGCGATGACGGAGTCCCCGCTGCTGTTCTTCACCTGCCTGACGCTGTTGTTCGGCGCGCGCTTCCTGCGGGCAAACCGGAAGAGGCGCGCCGTGGCGTGGCTGATCTTGATGGGCGTCGCGGCGGGGCTGGCCGGGGCGACGAAGCTCAACGGGTTGGCGCTGGCGGGCGCGGGTGTGGCGCTGGTCGCTGCGGTGACATACCGGCAGGCGGGACGGCAAGCCGCCTTCAGGCAGTTCCTTCTCTGGACGGCGGTACTGTTGGTCACCGTGGGCGCTGTCTTCACGATCGTCAATCCGTACCTCTACCCGAACCCGCCGCTACGCCTGGCGGCGATGCTGTTGTTCCTGCGCTGGGAAACAGCACAGTACGTCGCCAATCCGGACTGGGCCATTCCCGATCTGGCCACCCGCGTGAATCTCGTCCCCTGGCTGCTTCTGAAGCCCTTCACGGTCACGCACAGGCCTCTGCTCAACGCCGCGTTGTTGATGGTCGGGTTGTATGCCCTGGGGCGCAGCGGCTGGCAGTGGTGGCGCAGCGAACAGGACGGGAATCCGACGAGCGTTGCCCTGCTTGCCGTGGGAGCGGTCACCGCCCTGCCCCCGTTGTTCACCCCGCTGAATTGGGGTCGCTACTACCTGTACTCTGTAGTCTTCATATCCATCGGGATCGCCGTCGGCATCGGGCAGATCGCGAACTCGGGATGGCGCCTGTGGTCGCAACGGCATTTTCGCCGCGGCACGGCCACGCCGAATGGGCGCTGACCGCTTCGCGATGTGGAGGAAGGTGGTGCCGGTCGGGGAGACACCGCCGCCGGGCACGCTCACGGCGTTCTTCCCGTCACCTACCTGAGGATCTGATAAACCCTCGCCTCGAACTCTCCATCGGATGCGGTGTGGACGAGCATCAGCGAGGTCGAGCGCTCTACCTTGCCGATCATCTCCCGGTAAAGGGCCGCTCCGTAGAACTCCTCGTGAATCACCGCGTAGGCGGCGCCGCGCGAGCGCAGGGCCTCCATCGACGCTTCGTCCGGAAACGTTCTCATGGCGACATGAAGCGGCCGGTAGGAAGCCGGAAGAGAGCCGCTGAACCCGTTCACCATCCGCTGCCAGTGAGACGTCGAGTAGAAGAGATAGCGGGCCGCAGTCGGGTACCAGAACGGCACCTCCACGATCGTCGCCGTGGGACGACCGTCGAACCAGCCGTAGACCGGATGCACGCGAGGCAGCGGCGTCGCGTCGAGCCTCGGCCTGGGCTCGGCAAGGATGACGCCGCAGAGCACCGCGACCAGCGCGACTTTCCACCGGCGGCGCTGCAGCAGCCCGGAGAGGCGCGCCGTGCCGAACCCCGCCAGCACGGACAGCGACAGCCCGACCAGCATCGCGGCGCGGGCCGGCACACGCAGGCCCCGGAACGGCAGGAACCATTCATACAGGTACGGGTGGATGATGCCGTTTGTACCGAGCGACACATCGAAGGCAAGGGCGAGGCCCAGCAAATACGCCACCCGGACCGAGGACAGCGGCGGCCAGAGGGCCGCGAGCGCAAGCAGGACGATGAGGAAGCCCGGGAAGACCTGCCGTTCGTTGCACCCTCCGAACCTCGCGTCCGGATGCTGAACCGCGAGGTAGTCCGCCGGTTGGGCGCTGAAGCGCCGCACTTCATCCCTGCTTCGATCGCCGATCGAGGAACGCACATGCGCGTACGGAGGGAGCGTGGGCAGGATGAGGGCGCCAGCCAGTGCGGCCCCCGCCAGCAGCGGCCCTATGGCGACGCCCCGCAGTTTCCGGGCGATCGCGAGGACCCCCCAGATGACGAACATGAAGGACGCGAGGAACACGCCGAAGTACATGCCCGAGAGGTACTGGGCGGCCAGCGCCGCGCCCGTCAGCAGGCCCATGCGCCAGCGTCGGCCTGGATCGTCGAGCGTTTTGTGGAGCGCCCATAATGCCAGCGGCATCCAGAAAGCGGACAGGAGCTCGATGTGGAGGAAGTGCTCGAAACGGAATGGATAGAACGCGAAGGCGACAGCCGGAACCACCGCAGCGAGGCCGCTGCCGACGAGCGACCGGACGAGCACGTACATCGTGAGGCCGCAGAGGACGAACGAGGCCAGCACGAACACGTTGTAGACGATGGCGGGCGGGGCCCCCATCCAAATCAAGGGCGCCGCGGCCGCGCCGATGAGCGGCATGCCATCGCTCTGGGCGAGCGTGTACCGCTCCGGCCAGAAGATGTTCGCGTCGTAGAGGTGAACCGGGTCCCTCGGCAGTTGATGCGCGACCCAGGCGATGCGCCAGATTGAGAACAGCGGATCAAAGAGGTCGGACACCCGATCGAGATGCCGGGCGAACGGGTAGAGCATGAGGACGGTCATGGCAGTCAGCAGCCCGGCCATCGCCACCAGTTCGACCCAGAGGGATTGGCGCACGTGCGAGCCGGAACCCGCGAAGCCCCGAAGCCGGCGGGCCAGCCCGACTGAAATGACGTCGGCGAGCGTCACCCACCAGGGGATGCGGCGAGCATCGGGCGGCTGACTCATCTGCGTGATCCCACTCTCCGGCGAACGGACTCAGTCCCGCGCCGCGCCGGCCTTCTTCCGCCACTCGGCGGCCTTGTCTGGCTTGCCCCAGGCCGCGTACATGCCGGCAATCTGCTGCGCGACTTCGCGCGCGTCGCCCTCGGCGCCGGTGTTCTGCTCGAGGGCGTCGGCGAAACTCAGCATGTAGGGTTCCGCTTCACCGTAGCGGCCGCTCTTGACCATCGCGCAGCCGAGCGCACCCTCGCTCTCCTTCGTCCGCGGATGGTCTTTGCCGAGGCGGTCGGTGTTGATCTTCAAGGCGGCGCGCGCGGTCACTTCCGCTTCTGAGGCCTTGCCGCTTCTGCACAGGGAGTCCGCGAGGAACGTCGTCGCCAGCGCGACCTCGGGGTGATCCGCGCCCAGAGACTCCTTCTTGATCGAGATCGCTTCGCCGAACGCCGCCTCGGCCTCCCCGTACCGTTTCTGCATCGTGAGCGCCTGTCCGATGTTCGTCAGGTTCGTCGCGACCTCGGGATGCCGCCTGCCGAAGGCCCGCTCGTCGATGGCCAGCGCCTGCCGATAGTAGTTTTCCGCCTCGTAGTGCTTCTTCTGCAGGTAGAGAATCGCGCCGAGATTGCTGAGGGAATTCGACAGGCTTGGATGATCCGGGCCGAGTTGCTGACGGTCGAGCGCCACGATTTCCCGATAGGCCGCCTCGGCCTTGGCGAGCTCGCCCTGCGAAATCCAGACGGCGGCCAGGTTCGCCGACGCCGAAACGGTCCTCGGATGGCTCGGTCCGTAGGCCCGCCGGCGGAGTGTGAGTGCCTCTTCGTAGGCGCGGGCCGCGCCCGCGAGGTCGGCCTTGTCGAACAGGATGCCGCCGAGCGTGCTGAGGGAGGCGGCCAGTTCCCTGTCCGGGGGATTGGGCTGACGCGCATAGAGTCCGTAGGCTTCGCGTGCCGCCGACTCGGCGTCGGCTGCGTTCCCCTGACGATAGAGCGCCCAGGCCAGTTCCCGAAGCGCGCGGGCCAGCATGTCGTCGGCGCCGGGAGCTGCCCGCAGCAGCGCGACGGCCTCGCGGGCGAGGTGCTCGGCCTCCTTGTGCTCGGCCTGGCTCGCCATGGTCTCCGAGAGCGAGACCAGAGCGCCGGCGGCCTCCGGGCTTACTGGGCCGGACACTTGCCGGTGCAGGGCGAGCGCCTGGTCCTTGAGCGTCCTGGCGTTCTTGTACGAACCGAGACTGTGGTACGCCGCGCCCATCGTGCTCATCAGCGTGGCCTGGACGGCCGGCTGCTCCCGCAGATCGGTCTGGATGCGCGCGGCACCCTTGTCGAGAATCTCTCTCGCCGTGACACTGTTGGCGGCCGCCTCGCTGGGCTTGGCCACTTCGAAGAGCCCCACGAGGAACGACGATACCTGCCGCGCGGTTTCGGCCTCGCGATTCGCGCGGTCCCGCTCGATGGCGATCCTCCGCGCCTGCAGCGCCATCGTGACCGCGAACGCGGCGAGCAGAACGACGAGGGTCGCGGCGGCCGCCACGCCGAACCGGTGGCGCCTGACGAACTTCCTCGCGCGATAGACCGCGCTGGGCGGCCCGGCCACGACGGGCTCGTGATTCAGGTACCGCCGGACCTCGGCGGCGAGCGCGTTCACGGTCTGGTAGCGGCGGGTCCGGTCCTTCTCGAGGGCCCGCATCGTGACCCAGTCGAGATCGCCGCGCAGCACGCTCGCGAGGCGGCGGGGCTCCGTGTTCCGGTTCGTCGCGGCGGCGGTGGAGGCGCCGCCCAGCCTCGTGATGCGCGTGCTTGGGCGCGGCGGTTCTTTCTCGCGAATCGTCCGTTGGATCTCCACGAATCCAGCCTGCCGGAGCTCCTTCGATTCGAAGGGCAGCGTACCCGAGAGCAACTCGTAGAGGATGACGCCGAGGGCATACACGTCGGTCCGCGTGTCGATGTCGAGCCCGCCCATCTCGGCCTGCTCCGGGCTCATGTATTCCAGGGTGCCGATCATGGCGCCCAGTTCCGTGTACAGCGTGCGGTCGGTCAGCTGCCGCGCGGTCGCCTTGGCCACGCCGAAATCGATGATCTTCGGCACGGGCCGGTCGTCCTGGACCGCGACGAGCACGTTGGACGGCTTGAGATCGCGGTGAATCACACCCTTCTGGTGGGCATGCTGGACGCCGTCGCACACCTGGGCGAAGAGCTCGAGGCGATCCCGCATCGCGAGCTTGTGGCGATCGCAGTACGTCGTGATGGGTTCGCCCTTCACGTGCTCCATCACGAAGTACGGGCGCCCCTCCGGCGTGCTGCCGCCGTCGTACACGGTCGCGATGGCCGGGTGGTCCATCAGCGCCAGCGCCTGGCGCTCGGCCTCGAACCGGGCCACGACCTGCACCGTGTCCATACCGGCCTTGATGACCTTGAGAGCCACCTGCCGGCGGATGGGTGTGGTCTGCTCGGCCAGCCAGACCTCGCCCATGCCGCCTTCGCCGATGATTTGGAGCAGGCGGTACGGGCCGAAACTCCGCGAGGCGACGGCGGCGGCTTCAGCCGCGCGCGTCACACCGGGATCAGGAGACGAGGTCGGCGGCAGATCGCTCACGCGGAGCCCTCCAAAGCGCTGACGCAGTGTACAAGACAACGGGGCGGCCAGGACGCGTGCGTCGTCCCGGGCCGCCCCGTGCTGTGATGGTCCTAGATACCCGGTGGCGTCACCGCTTCTCGCGGCCGCTGGGGCCGCTTGACGCAGGTGACGACGCCGTCACCAGTTTAGCCCTTCACCGTGTGGCACTCGTTGCACTTCAGAGGGGCCTTCTTGCCGGCTGCCGCTTCCTTGACGTGGCAGTCGACGCAGAGGCCCTTCTTGGCCATCGCGTCGTGGAAGGCCAGTTTCGACGTGGTCTTCATCGGCGCCGCCACGGTCTTGGTGTGGCAGTCCTGGCATTTCTGGTTCTTCGACTTCAACGCCATCTCGGGCTTTGACGCGTGATGGCAGGTGTCGCACTTCGCGTCGCCGATCAGCTTGGCGTGCTTCGCATGGTCGAAGTTCACGCCGCCCATCGGGTTGCCCTTGAGCACCGTTGTCGCCGGGGCCGTCTGGGCGAAGCTGGGGCCGGCCACCAGTGCCACACCCATGATCAGGGCGAACACCAACATGGCTTTCTTCATGCTCTCTCCTCCACGAATGGCCTGCCGTCCGACCCGGCGACTGGAGCCGCGGCGTTCGCACAGCAGGGGCTGCCGGCGGCGTCCACCCGGTCCGCCGCGGCCGTTAACATGAGTTGCACGAGAGCCGGTACTCTCAGCCGCCTCCGCCCGGACCGAATCCGGGCGTTCTGGCAGGCGGCCGACATCCTATCACCTGAGTGTCCGGCCGCCAACTGCCGATCTGGCCCGGCTGATCTCGCACGGGCGCTCATCAGTGACCGGTGCAGGAGTGGTGCCACGCCGCGGCCCTCATTTTCAGGCCGAAAAGGCCCCTGGGCGTGACTCGTGCCGCTCCGGGTGTCTACAATGGCGGAGCACTCCATGGACCCGCACGACACCTTCATGCGCGCCGCTCTCGACGAAGCCCGGCGGGGCTTCAGCGCCGGAGAGGTGCCCGTCGGCGCCGTTGTCGTCGTCGACGGCCAGATCCTGGGCCGCGGGTTCAACCAGCCGATCGGCACCCACGACCCGACCGCCCACGCGGAAATCGTCGCGATACGGGGCGCGGCACGGGCCATCGGGAACTACCGTCTCGTGGGCTCGACGATGTACGTCACGATCGAGCCGTGCCTGATGTGCGTTGGCGCCATGGTGCACGCGCGGGTCGGGTCGCTGGTGTTCGGGGCGCCCGAGCCGAAAGCCGGCGCGGTGGTGTCGACCTGCCGCGCGCCCGACCTGCCGTCGCTCAACCACCGCATCGAGGTCGTAGCCGGGGTGCTCGAAGAGGAGTGCCGGGCCATCATCCAGGAGTTCTTCCAGACGCGGCGGGGCAAGGTATAATAGGCATTCGTCCCGTGCGGAGAGGTACCGAAGTGGTCGTAACGGGGGCGCCTCGAAAGCGTCTTGTCGCGTAAGCGGCACGGGGGTTCGAATCCCCCCCTCTCCGCCAACCTTCGCTCTCGAACCAGAGCGTAAGGTTGTCTCGCCGCAGCAACGGGAGGACGGCGTCACGCCGGACCGTTGCGAAGGCGGACTACCTGTCTCCTCCTTCGCTCACCTCCATCCTGCCATCTCCTTCGGTGGCTTCGGCCAGACAGGCCAGCCTCGAGCGACGTCGAATCGCTCTCCTTCCTGTTCAGGCCGGGATTCCCCCGCCCACACTGACGCCGTCGCGCCGAGGCGTGACGCTCGAGATGTCGGCCTACTGGCAACTTCGGGCGAGATGGTACAGCGCGATGATCGCCGGCCACCAGAGCCATAAGGGGGAGATTCCCTGGCGTGGCGATCCCCCGGAGGCGTCCGGCTCGCTGGCATCCGCGGCACCATCGTACTCGGACCTGGCGGCCTGCAACGAGGCGTCGTCGGGGAAGTCCCGCTGGAGCTCCTCCCACTCGGCATCGAGCAGGATTCGTTCGACGCCTGCCTTGCCGAGGAGCACGAGACGGCGCTGCCGGAACATGACGTTCGTTGACATCTGTTCCGGTACGGTCCGCAGGAGCTGGCGCGCAGGGACCCACGACTGGTCCTCCTCCAACCAGGCCATGAGCACGTGCCAGCCCCAGCCGTACCACGGCGCGTCAGTCACGACCGCCGCCAGGTCACGAACGGCTTCCTCCCGCCTTCCCTGGCGGCGCCTGATCCAGGCCTGCCGGCCCCGCGCCGGTGACGGGTCGGACATCCTCCTCTCGATCCCGCTGATAACCTCAGCGGCGTCCTCATAGCGCTCCCGGTCCAGCAACTCGCACGACAGGAGATCGGCGCTGTCGTAAAGGCCGGCGTCGAGGGCCAGACTTCGGCGAAGGCACGACTCGACCTCGCCCGCGGTCGCGTATCGACGCATGGAGGCCAGCGTCTGTCCCAGCAGGAGCCACGCGGGTGCCGCCTGCGGGCAGACCGCGACGCCCGTGCGGGCGGCCGCCGCAGCCTCGTCGTGGGCGCGGCATTCCATGAGGAGCGAAACCGCCTGACGGCGCCAGCCGATATCGTCCGGCATTCGCGCCAGCCCGTCTGCGATGCACGCTCGAGCGTCCTTCAGCCGCTGTTGAGCGCTGAGAAGTTGGGCCCGTGCGGCCCAGAGGCTGGGATTGCGGGGCTCGGACGTTTGCGCAAGTTCCAGACTCTGGCGTGCACCTTCCTCATCGCCGGCCGCCTGCCTGGCCCAGGCGATCTGGATTCGCGCGGCCCAACTGTCGGGATGACGGCGGACGATTTCGTCGAGGACCTGTTCGAGTTCTGCGACGTTCCCCGCTCGGCGATGGGCATTCGCCAGCGAGAAGCGCAGGCCGGGTTGATACGGATATCGCTCGACCGCAGGCACCAGCAAGGCCAGCGCCCGCCGGGCGTCTGACACCCCGTGGCCGTGGTCGATCAGGAGATCGACGGCGGCTTCGAGCAGGTCCGGATCGTCCGGCCGTTTGTCCCGCCATCCTGCGATCTCCCGTTCCGTCCACGCCGAGCCGAACCGCTCCGCCAGCGGCGCGATCAGCGGCCGCGCAACGGAGAGCCGGCCCGGCGCATTGAGGAGCAGCGGCCTGATCTCCTCCCAGATGCGCCGCCGCTCTCCGCCGGCCATCCGTGCGGAGCAATGCAGGGCGTGAAGGTAGCTGTAAACGTTGCCGGGCTCGCGGCTTATGCACCGGATCGACAGCGCGACCGCATCCGCCCAGGCGCGGCGCAGCTCGGACCATCGCGCGCGGGCTCGCAGGGTGCTGGTGTCCTCGGCCGCCGTGCGGTCGCACTCGGCCAGGAGGCGCTCAATATGCGGCTCGAGGCGCTGCCGCCGCCGGTCCCCGGCCGCTTCGTAGGCGCGCAGGTACTCGAAGGTCAACTCGCGCCACGCCCAGGCGTCTTCAGGATTACGCGCGAGGCGGTTCCTCAAGACCGCGCGCTTCCTCCACATGGGGCCGCCCGCCCGGTCCAACTGTTCACAGTACGCCTCTTCGAACCCCTCATGGTGCCTGTTGGCCTGCAGCCAGAGCGCAGCCCTCTGAACGGCGGCACCGGGCCCGTCGATCACGGCCACCAGTTGGAGCAGGCTGCGCCGCGCATCCACCGAATGCGGCAGCTCGCGCATCCAGGCCTCGCAATGGCCGACGGCGCTGCGAACGTCCCCGCGCACCCGGGAGAGACGAGCTGACGCTTCATGGAACGCGGCGGGGTGCCCCGCGTGCCCGAGGGCCTGCAGGTGCGCCTCTGCCGACTCCCATAGACCCATGCGGGCGAAGAACGCGACGGCAAACCCCTGGAGTTCGGCTGACTTCCCATGCCGCTCGAGCGCTTCCTGGCACGCGGCGATGGCTCGTTCCGGGTGCCCTTGGCCCTCCAGCGCGGCGATCCAGGACAGCCAGGTCCCCGCGGCATGACTCGGCGCCCCCAGCCTGCGCGCCCGGCCCTCGAGCCACTGGAGGCCCTCCTCTTCGCGCTTGTGCGCGGCGAGCGCGATGGCGTACGCCTGCGCGTAGTGCTCCTCGCCTTCAGCCCGGCACGAGGCAAGGCGGAGGCAGAGCAGTGCGCCGTCCAGGTCGCCCCGCTGGGACAGCAGGTCGGCGAGGACGTGCCAGGCGCCCGCCGAGGCGGGCTGCCTCCTGAGGAGCGAGTGCAACAGCACCTCCGCCTGGTCACTGGTCGCCGCGGACAACCGCAGCACGTCCGCGTATTCGAAGACGTATCGATCGGGAGGCCGAATCCACTCCTGCCCGGACGCGAAGCCGGGAAGCACGCCGCGTTCGACGATGTCCGCCAGCACCTGCCTGAGCCGGGCGAGGTTTCCGACCGCGCGGCAGGCCCCCAACGCTCTCACGCGAACCGCGGGGGCGTCCGGATACTCCTGCAGGAGTTGGAGGAACTCCTGCAGGGCCTGTCCGGTCTGTCCGGTATCGAGCAGGCGAACCGCCTGCAGATACCGCCCTCCTGGATGGGTCGGAAAGCGTTCGACGATGTCCGCAACGATGGGCGCGGTCGCCGACGGCCCGTGCGAGGCCGCCGCACGGTCGCATTCCAGCGCGGCCTCCATGACCGCTGTGTCCGCAGGCAGCAGCGCATCGAGTTCATCGGAGCGTTCCTGCGATACCGCGGCCATTGCCCTGAAGCCCAGAGGACCGGACTTCCGGTCCAGAATCGTCTGGAGGTACTCCGCCGCGCGAAACGCCTGGGGATCGTGGACGAAGAGGGTTCCGGCCCGCTCATCGAGGCCGACCACGGCGACCGCGTGTCCACCCTCCTCCGCTTCCCAGATGAGCACGAACCCGATCTGGTGATGGATGAGCCGTGAGGCGAGTTCGGCCGTGACCGCGAAGCAGCGGACATGAAACCCCCGCTTCTGCAGCCATGCGGCCGCTGCCCAGTCCGGCGTCCCGCCGAAGGTGATCTCCGCAGCGATCTCGTCGGGGTCGACGGTGTGCCCACCGGCGGAGAGCGCCACCGACAGGCTGGCCGGGAGGCAGGCGCCGTGCTTCTGAACCGTCCTGTGATGGGTGAGCCGAATCCGGCGGCCTTGGGTGTTCTTGCGCAGGTTCGCCACCAATTGCCGGTGGAAGGGGGACCGGACCTCATCGACCCACCGTTCGATCTGAACGTAGTCGTCCGACAACGCGGCGATGTCGAGCCTGGCCCGCGCCATCATCGCCCGTGATTCGCGGTCAGCCAGCGGAGCCAGGAAGGGCAGCCTGTCGGCGAGCCGTGTCGCCCTGTCGAGGGCGGATGTCCGCTCGAGGCCTTCGCGAGTCTCCGCGAGGGCGCACTGGCGCCAGCAGGCGTCGAGGACCAATTCCCAGGATTGACTCTCGCCGGCGGCCGCCCAGGCTCGGGAGGCTGCCTCTTGGACCCGGCCCAGATTGAGAAGACAGGCGCCAATCGTGATCGAGGCGAAGGGCGCTCCAACGTCGAGGTCCCACGCACGCTCAGCGGATTTCAGCGCGTCGGCCCAGCGGTCCTCGGCGCCGAGGACGGCCGATTCGCACGCGAGCACCCAGGCGTCATCGACCGACAGCGCGCGCGCGCGGTCGAGGCAGCCGTGCGCACGCTGAAATTCGCGCAGACTCGCCCAGGTCCCCGCCTGTGAGGCGTACCACGAGGCCTGCAAGTCCGGGTCGTCGCCACTGGCATCAGGCTGTTGTTCGAATGCGCGAAGGCGGTCCAGCAGACGCATCCTCGGGAACGACAGGTGGTCCGTGTAGACGCGCACGCGCAGGTCGGCCGGGTCCCGTTCGACCGCCTTCCTGAGCAGCCAGCGCGACAGGCGCGGACCACCCAGCCGCTCCGCCAGTCTGCCGGCGAACAGCACTTCGTCGATCGAAAGTTGCTGGATGTCCGGCCGCTTCTTCCAGTACGTCTCGGTCAGCGTGAAGGCGTCGAGATAACAGTGACGGTCGTACAGGCCCTGCAGGTGGCTGATCGACACGGGCGAGCCATCCGGCACGAAAGGTGAAGACAATGGAGCCTCCCTGGCCGCCGCCATGAGACGCCTCCGGGACTGCGCCGCGACAGCATACACTGTCCCCGGCGAGCCGCAGTGCCCCGGTCGCTGTTGTCGAAGGGGCGCGGCGCGCTTGATAATCGCGCGGTCGGCCCTTACCGTGTAGCGGTCCGGAGGCGGCGCGGCGCCGCCGCGCCTCGAAGCGGCAACCGGAGACGAGCGGGACATGAGCACCAAGGGCGGGACCCGGGCCGTCATCGCCGCGATGGCCGCCAACTTCGGCATCGCGGTCACCAAGTTCCTGGCGTTCTTCGCCACCGGATCGTCCTCCATGCTTTCGGAGGCGATTCACTCGGTGGCCGACACGGGCAACCAGATCCTGCTGCTCATCGGGGGCCGGCGAGCGTCGAGGGTTCCGGACGCCGATCACCCCTTCGGGTACGGCCGCACGAGATTCGTCTACTCGTTCATCGTCGCCATCATCATCTTCCTGCTCGGCGGGCTGTTCTCGCTCTACGAGGGTTGGCACAAGTTCCACCACCCGGAGGTCCCGGACCGCGTGTGGGTGGCGTACGCCGTCCTGGGCGTCTCGATCGTGCTGGAGGCGTTCTCCTTCAGGACGGCGATACGGGAGGCCAACCACTCGCGCGGATCCAGGTCACTCTTCCGGTACCTCCACGACGCCCGGCAGCCGGAGCTGCCCGTCGTGCTGCTTGAAGACATGGGCGCCCTGGTCGGATTGGTGTTCGCGTTCGTGGGTGTGGCCGCGGCCGCGATGACCGGGGACGGGCGCTGGGATGGCATGGGCGCGGTCGCCATCGGCACGCTCCTCGTCGTGATCGCCGTCTTCCTCGCGTACGAACTGTCGTCGATGCTGGTGGGTGAGTCGGCCCTGCCCGAGGTGGAGGCGCGCATCCGCGAGGCGCTCGCCGGCGAGGCCGGTGTCGGCTCCGTGATTCACATGCGCACGCTGCACACCGGGCCGGATGAATTGCTGGTGGGCGTGAAGATCGGCGTGAAGCCCGAGTATCAGGCCGGCGAGCTTACGGCGGTCATCAACTCGGCCGAGAGGCGGATCAGACAGGCGGTCCCGGCCGCGCGGTGGATCTACATCGAGCCGGACATCGCGACGGCGCCCAGCGAAGTCGCTCCCGCCCCTCGGCGGGAGCCCTGAGCCCGCAGTCGGTCACGAACGCGCCATCGTCACACCTTGTGCGCGTGCGCCGCGTCGACGGCCGCGCGGATGTTCTCCCACTTGATGTCGCCCGGCAGCGTGCAGTCCGCGCCGAGGATGAAGGGCCGCGACGCGTCGTTCAGCACCCGGCTCACTTCGCGGCCGATCTGCGCCGGCCCGGCCGTCGCGATCAGGCCGTGGCGGTCCAACCCGCCCATGCAGGGCCTCCCGAACAGGCGGGCGATCTCGGCCCAGGAGAGCTTGCTGCCGGTCAGCTGTGGATTGCAGTTCACGACATGCCCCGGGTAATCGACAAACGGCGACAGGTCCGAATACGGCGCGTTGTAGTCACAGACGTGCAGGATGTTGAAGGGGCACGTGCGCTTCATCTCGTTCATGAGCACGAGATCGAACGGCTTCACGTGCCGCGTGAAGACGGCGGGATCGCGGAACCGGCCGGCCTCACCGCCCTGGGTTGAGGCATAGAAGCCGTCGACGCCCAGCCGCACGCACTCCTTGACGAAGCGCATGAGGCTGCCGGTAATCGCCTCGAGTCCCTTTCGCACCGCGCCGGGATTCTCCTCGAGGTGTGCGGTGAGCAGCGGCAGGCTCGTGGTGTGGGCCGCGCACATGAAGGGCGAGTAGAGCGTCATGAGCACGAGGGCTTCAGGCCTGGCGGCCTTCACCAGGCCCCGCACCGCCGACAGGACCGGCTCGTAGAACTCGATTGGATACGAAGGCATGGCGGCCCAGTCCGCCGGCCGCTTGATGGCGGGAATCGGCGGGAAGGTCTTCTCGTACTGGATTTTCACGAAGTCCATGCCCGTCGCGCGGAAGTACTCCAGGTGCTTCTGCACGGCGGCGGTGCCGAAATGGAACTTCGGATCGAAATGGATGAAGAAGGCCGCGGGGATGTAGGGCTGGCGGCCGCTCGTGTCGAGCAGCGCCATCACCGCGTCGCGCTTGTTGACGGCGGCGGCGGGCCTGCTGGTGGCGGCGACCGTGCCTGCGGCGGCCGCGGCAGCGCCGAGGGTCGAGCGCAGGAACTCACGGCGTGAAGTCGAAGGGCTCATGATGCACCTCTCTCGTGTCCGGCTCGATGTCACTGAATGCGGAGCGTTGCCGTCGCGCCTTTTCGTCCGCGTCCGTCGAATGCAGCGACCCGAATGACGCCCTTCGCAGCGATGGTACCCCGCACGGCCGGGCTCTTCGCGGTCGGTTCCGTGCCGTCGGTCGTGTAGCGCAGCGTGAAGCCTGGAAGTTGCAGGTTACACAGAACACCGCCGTCGACGGCTTTCAGCCCCGGCGTCGGGATGCGGTAGTTGAAGGGCGGGTCCTCCTGGTCCAGGCGCGGCAACTCGCGCTTGCCGGCCACGTTGACGAAGCGCGACCAGGCCTCCTGGTAGAGCGCAGCCGCCTTCGAAGCGTCCCGTTCGCTTGCCCAGTCGGGATCGGGAGCCCAGGCCCGCTCCGCGACGCCCAGCAACTTCGGCATCAGCATGTACTCGATGCGGCCGTCCTCGCGCGAACTCTCGGACCACAGGCAGGCTTCGATGCCGATGATGTTCTCGCGACCGTA
>JALOKU010000195.1 GCA_025456345.1 Vicinamibacterales bacterium
GCACTTCTGCGACTTGCGGTGATCGCGGTCCCACTGCAGGCGGACCGGCGTGAACGGGCAGGCCTGGATGCACAGCTTGCAGCCGATGCAGGTGTCCGGGTCGATCCGCCGCACGAAGCCGTTCTTCGCGTCGGGCCGGTTCGCGCCCGTCGGGCAGACCTGGACGCAGGGCGCGTCCTGGCACTGGCGGCACGTGGCGAGCAGCACGTCGTCGGGCCAGTCGGCAAAGGAGTCCTGGATCACCTGGATGCGCGAGAGGCTGTAGGAGGCGACGCCCGCGTGCGCGAGCGAGCACGCCATCATGCAGGTGCCGCAACCCTGGCACTTCTTGCGATCGACGATCAGGAATCCCTCGGAGTTCGGGATCACCAGGCGGTCGTCGGCGAGGAGCACGGGCGCGCCGAATGCGGCGGCCATGCTGAGCACGCCGAGTCCGCCCAGCAGATCGCGTCGGGAGACGGTGGCGGGCTCGCAACTCGGGCAGGCAGACCGGCAGCCGGAATCTCTGTTTTCCACGCCCCACTCCCTGACGCTGGGTCAGCGACGAGCCGACAGTAGTCAGCGTGGCACGACGAAAAATCAGTAGGACTACCTAAAATCCCGCTCCCAGGCGGTTGGTGCGCCCATTCTGGGCGAAGAGCTAGAAGAACACGTACAGCGCAGCCTGGACTGTGTACCAGTCGTCCGTCTCAGGCCCCAGCGCCCGCTCGATGGCCTGGCCGGGCATGCCCACCGACGCGATCGCCTGGAAGAAGAGGTTCTTGCCGATGTAGCGGTAGGCGGTCAGCGTCACTTCCTGGCCGATGTCCTTCGATGCGAGCGTCTGCAGCGGACCGATGCCGCCGAGATTGTTTAGGCTGTCGGCCCGGTGGTGGAAGTAGTCGAGGATCAATTCGAGCTGATCCGACGGCTTAACGCTGAGCGTGGCCCGGTTCGTGGTCAGGTTGGCGTTCTTGTACACCTTGCTGAAGACGATGCCGGGCAGGAAGTTGCCCAATCCGCCGGAGAACAACGGGTCGAACCGTTCGAACGCCTGCGTGTCGGGATCGTCGCCGGAGAAGGTCGACCAGCGGTAGCTCAACGTCGGCCGCCAGCCGGTCGTCGTGAACTGGTATCCGAGCCAGACGTATGCGGCGTCGGCAGACATGTCGAAGTCCTCGTGGGCCTGGTAGGCATATTCGGCCTTCAGCCACGCGCCCTCCCGACCAAACAGCTTCTTCAACGACAGGCTCGGGTTGTAGGTCCTGAGTCCTTCGCGGGGCAGGCGGCGGCCGTCCGTCGTCCGGTAGGTGGACTTCGAGTCCGGGACGTAGAAATACGTGAAGGCGGCCTCGGCATCGGCGAACTGGTACTGCAGGTTGATGCCCGCCAGCTTCGTATCGGTCGCGATCTCTTCGATCTCGCTCGGTTCGATGAGGAACGCGTCCATGCCGAGACGCGAGGCTTTGGCTCGCACGAGCACCGTGTTTTCCGAGGACAGGCGAGGGCCGAGATAGAGCGCGGCGCGTTCGCCGATCGACGTGGAGACCGGGATCTTCGACAGCAGGAAGCCGTCGCGGAGCTGGTAGACCTGCTTGCCCACGGAGACGTCCAGCACTGTGTCCTCGCCGGGAAGATTCCAGATCATGCCGGCGTACAGCTTCTCGAAGTCGCCGTGTCCCCAGTTGCCGGAGTTGTAGATGTCGTGCCCGGACGTGCCGGACATCAGCCACGACACCGCTCCGTACAGGTACAGCGGGTAATCGGAGAGTTGCGAGATCCCGCCGAGACCGGGTTCGACGTAGGCTTCGGTCCACGTGGAGGTGCCGGGACCGAGCGGATCCTTGGCGGTCGGGTTGCCTGCGTTGAACGCGTCGCCGTAGCCGCCGAACCACGGGTCGATGTCGCTGAAGACCCCGACCCCGCCGTTCAGGATGTAGACGAACTTGGATCGATCGTCCTCGTGGATCGTCGGAAACCGCCTGGCTTCCGTGGGCGCAGGCGCCTCTTTCCCTTCTGCAGGGGCGGCCGGCGCTTCTTCGCGCGGCGACACCAGCAGTGCGACCGCCACCTGGCCGCTCGGAACCGTGTTGAACAGCCTCATGTCGGCCGACTGGACCGTGGGCAGTCGCTGCACCCGCTGCAGCGCCAGCCCCGCCACCACCTGGCGAAAGACTCCACCTCTCCTGACCGCGAACGCGGTGGCCACCTGCGCCTTCAGTTCCTCATCCTTCGCTGGATCGCCCGTGGACTGCCGCAGGTGAACGTAGACCAGCCCGATCGGCAGGCCTTCCGCCAGCTCGGCCTGGATTTCGACGCCTCTGCGTGCGTCGCCGGCGCTGTCCTGTGCGAGCACGGCGACGGGTGCTGCCAGCGTGCAGCACAGGGCAGCGGCTGCCAGGAATCGCAGCTTGCGACTGATGGATGCTTCCATGATCAGGGTTCCGTGAGACGTCTGTTGGTGCCGGTGCTGGTGCCGGTGCTGGTCAGGCGGGCGTCGTGCCGTCTGTCGGGTCGAGGGCCGCGGCATCCTTCGCCGCGGACCGCATGATGTCCGCCGTCTGGAGGAATCGACGCACGCTGTCCATGGTCAGTGCCAGCATGTCCGCATCGACTGCCGAGGCGTTGAAGACCCAACCGTTCCGCAAGCGGAACACCCGTCCTGCGGCGCGCATCTGTTCGAGCTTGCGTCGAATCGTCTCGCGTGGCCGGCCGGTGATCTGCGCAAGGTCGCGCACGCGCACCGGGCGGAACTTCGATTGCGGGTCCGGAATCCTGCCGTTTTCGTCCAGCGTGGTACGCGGGCTCGAGCCCGGCGGCACCAGGTGGAGCATGTTCAGGTGAGCCAGCATGCCGAACAGGATCAGCGCCTCCGTATCGTTGTCGAAGAGGCGCGCCGAACGGATCACGTGATCCACGATGAACCGGTTCATCGTGAACGCCATGAGGCTGAATGCGCGCCAATATTCAGGCGGGACGGCGCCGACGTCCATGGTCGGCCCACCCGGAATGCCGGGCGCGCCGATGTCGATGCGCTGTTTCCCTTTCGAACCGCGTGAATGCGTCACGTTCCACCCCCGGCAATCGTGGTGCACCCGAGTCCGCCGCGCCTGACAACGCTCCGGCTGAACGGGCGGCGCGACCAGCCGACATTTTGACGCGAGTCGGCAAAAAGCGATCCCCACGGATGGCTGGCGCGCCCAAAATGGGCGCCAGGCGCCGGGTTCCTGTTGATCCGTCCCAGCGTCTCAACTAAATCACAGGGAGCCCGGGCCGCTGGTCATCTCTGCAGGATGGGGCCCGGGAATACACTCAACTTTGGGGAGACGGCAAGTGATGAAAATGCCCCGGGCTGCGTGGGCCCTCGCGCTGGCCTCAACGATGCTGCAAGGCGTCCACGCTGCCGAAGCGCCCGCACCGAGCGCCCCGATGGCGACTGCCATCGACGAGGAAGAGCAGGTAGACGAGGGGCTCAAGCGCTTCGGCTACCTCGCGGGACTGGCTCGTGGCTGCGTCGTCGAGAAGCAGCGCGCCGACCTGGAGCGTGAGGCCGTCGACCTCCACGCAGCCATCGCCCGCTTGCTCGGGACCGACCGTGCCTTCCTGTTCGCGTCGTCCTTCGGTTATGGCACGACCGTGCAGGTCGAGACGAAGGATTGCGCCGAGGTGCTGAAGACCTACGACGAGCGCGTGACGAAGTACCGCGCGGCCCGTGGAGGACAGCAGTGATGAGGGGCTCGGGGCTGGCGGCGATCCTGGCCACGACCGTGGCGATCGTCGGCCTCTTGGGCCCGCTGCCGGCCTCCGCCAGCCGCTGGGAAGTGCGCCAGGAGGTGCGCGAAGGCAAGAAGGAAGTACGCCGGGAGAAGAAGGAGGCGGCTCGGGAACTTCGCAAATGCCAGACCCGGGAGTGCGCCCGTCGCGAAGTCCGCGAAGGCTATCGTGAGGTGGAACGCGAGCGGCGCGAGGCGCGGCGCGAAATTCGCCGCGAGGTCCGCGAGGACTACTACGACCGATACTATCGGGGCGATGGCCGCTGGTATCGTGACGGACGCTACTGGGACCGCTACGAGTACGAGCGTCGCTATTACCGCCGGCACGACGATGACGGCGACGAGTTCCTGAAAGGCGCGCTGGTCGGCGCGGCCGTCGTGGGCGTCGCGGTTGCGGTTGCCAACTCGAACGACGATTGACGAAGACGGGTTGACCGAGGCCGGCGTGCTGCATGTGAGCAGGATTCCGCCGCGAGCGGTCGCGGCAGGCCATGTGAATGCCTTGCGCCTTCTGTAGAATCCGGCGCGTGGGCCTGTAGCACAGCGGTTAGTGCAGGGGACTCATCACAATGGTGCCTCCGCGGCGTAA
>JALOKU010000087.1 GCA_025456345.1 Vicinamibacterales bacterium
CCGCGCCGCTGCAGCCACCCTGCGAACCCCAGCGCGGCGAATGACCAGGCGAGGCCTGGCGGCCCTCCGAGCGCCACTGCTCTCCACGAGGGCGAGTTCTGGACGATGAATCCGATCAGCCGGTCGAGAGCCGCATCCATGTGGCGCCGCGCCTCAGGCGGACGGACCACCCGTGGCCGGGTAGAGCACGTTCCCACGCCGCTCGACGGTCAAGACCAGCGACGGTGCCGCGCGGCCGAGCAAGCCCGCCACGCTCGCCATCCCGGTGCCGTCCACCGTGGTCTGTTCGTCCTTGATGCCGCGGTCCGCGAGCAGCCACGTCGGGTAGTCGCGGCAGTCGCCCTAGTTCAGCGGCAGGAGCGTCGCGCTCATGCCTGACGCCAGCACTCCCACGGCAAAGGGCTTGAACGAGTAGCGGCAGAGCACGAACAGCCCGGTCGTGAACCGCCGGCTCTCGAGTGCCGGCACGTACACGTCGTCCAGGATGTCGCGCGCGGATGTCATGACGTAGAAGGCGGAACCGGCTTGGAGCGACTGCGTGCCGATTCCCCGGATCGCGCACGATCGGCATGGCGCGTGAACGGCCGCGCCATCAGCACCCGCCAACCGCTCGAGACAGACGCAGTCGTGGTTGAAGCGTCCGGACGGACACGGGGGGTCCACAGGCTTGAGGCAGAACCCGGCGCCGACAATCGACGGCGGGTCACCAGCACGGACGGTCGACGTGCCGCCGCCCACCTCGACGGCGCCGCGCCCGGCCGCGTCGATTCCTTCGGCGTCGCGCAGCGCGTTCAGGGTGCGCCACGGGTGACGCAGGACCACCCGGCGGGTGAACTGCCACCCGTATCCGCTGACGACGCTGCGCAGTGCGAATCCCCACACCGGCGCGGGGCGCTCGCCGGACCCGGGTTCACCGGTCGTCGTGACCTTCATGGAATCGCGCCGTCGCACGACATACTACGCCTGTCCGAGGCGGCTACAATGATCGAAACAGAGGATCCTCACATGCCTACGTCCCGACGAGACCTTCTGAAAACGGCCGCTGCCGGCGCCCTCGGCTTCGGCCTCGCGCCCCGCGCCTTCGCGCAAGGCTCGCCTCAGAGTCCGCCCCAGCGCCCGCCGCGGCAGGCCGGGCCGCTGCCCGACGGCATCGAGCGCGCCTCGAAGCCGCTGCGCATCCTGATTCTCGGCGGCACGGGCTTCACCGGGCCGCACCAGGTGAAGTACGCGCTCGCCCGCGGGCACAAGCTCACGCTCTTCAACCGCGGCCGCAACCCCTACATGTGGCCGGGCGAGGTCGAAGAGCTGACCGGCGACCGCAACACGGGCGACCTCGCGTCGCTCAAGGGCCGCGAGTGGGACGTGTGCATCGACAACCCCACGACGCTGCCCTTCTGGGTCCGAGATGCAGGGCAAGTGCTCGAGGGAAAGGTCGGCCAGTACATCTTCATCTCATCGCTCTCCGTGCACTCGTCAGAGACCGAGGTGGGAGCCGACGAGTCGGCGCCGGTGCACGAGTACAAGGGCGCCGACCCGATGCGCGAAACGCAGGAGACGTTCCGCAAGAATGTCGGCGGCCTCTTCGGCCCGCTGAAGGCCCGCTCCGAAAAGGAGGCCGAGGTGTGGTTCCCCGGCATCACCACCATCATCCGCCCCACGCTCATCGTCGGCCCGGGTGACGAGAGCGATCGCTTTACCTACTGGCCTGTTCGGCTCGATCGCGGCGGCGACGTCCTGGCGCCCGGTGACGGCACCGACAACGTCCAGTTCATCGACGCGCGCGACCTGGCCGAGTGGACCGTCCGCATGGCCGAATCCCGCGCGTTCGGCGTCTTCACCGGCGCCGGCCCGGGCTTCGCCATGACGATGATGGAGATGCTGATGGGGGTGCGCGCGGCGACCACCGCCGGCCCGAAGCTGCACTGGGTGCCGGCCGAGTTCCTGCGCGAGCAGAAAGTGCGCGCGTGGTCCGACATGCCGGTCTGGGTGCCGGGCACGGCGGAGATGGCCGGGTTCGCGCGACGCAGCAACAGGAAGGCCATCGCCGCGGGCCTCACGTTCCGGCCCCTCGCGCAGACCGCGCTCGACACGCTCGCGTGGTTCAAAGCGCAGACGCCGGAGCGCCAGGCCACGCTCGCCTCGGGCATCAAGCCGGAGCGCGAACGCGAGGTCTTGGCCGCCTGGGCCGCGAAGAAGTAGAAGCGGGCAGGCGAGCCGTGCCCGCGCAGGCGCGCAGGCCCGTCAGGCGTAGATCAGGCGCTCGACGAGGCGAATGTCGGCGAGGGGCCGCTCGTCCGACACGCTCTCGAGGACGCCGAGTTCCACGTCCTCGAACAGGATCGTCCAACGCCCGGGATTCGGGTTCGCCAGGCACACCGGGTTGAGGATGTGGAAGTGCCCCTTCCCCATCCGCAGGCGGCCGGCCATCGTGTTCACCGCGGCGCTCGCGGGTTCCAGCGCCTCGTGGTCGTCCGGCACGCTGTCGGCGCCGTGGAGCAGGATGGCGAGCGGCTTCGCGCGGTCTTCGATTGGCTGGTCGTCGAAGAACCCGTAGACCGCGCCTTCGTCGGTCGCCTCCAGCACGATGGCGCGGCGCGGGCTGCCCGTAATGAGGCACCCCGGCAGCGTCGTGTGCACGTGCCCGCGCGTGCCCGCGGCGGCAATGGCGCGCGCCCGCTCCGAGAGTTCGCCGTAGCCGAGTTCTCTGATGCTCAGCGGTCGCTTCATGCCTTCCACTCCAGAAGGGGTCGGGACTAATTACATACCACAGCCGAAACGGCTTACAAGAACGTAACTGGATGAGTTGAACGACAAACCTGTAACTGGAAACGCCTGTGATCCGTAATTAGTCCCGACCCCTTGCTGTGGTACGCTCACTGGATATCCGCGGAGGCTTGCATGTTCCGTTCACGCGTCGTCGCAGGGCTCCTCGTGGCAGCGGCGCTGGCCGCACGCACCGTCTCGCTGGAATCGCAGGCGGCCCGGCCGTTGCGCATCGAGGTGTCCTTCCCGGCATCCGTTGAATCGAAGGCCGTCGACGGCCGCGTGATCCTGGTCATCTCGAAGCGGGAGGCGCCGGAGCCCCGGCTTGCGCAGATGACAGGTCCTGACGCCCAGCCGATGTTCGGCGTGGAGGTGAACGGCCTGAAGCCCGGCCAGCCGGCCGTCTTCGACGCCTCGACCCGAGGGTGGCCCGTCGAGAGCCTCCGAGACCTCCCGCCGGGCGACTACTTCGCGCAGGCCACGCTGAACGTCTACACCACCGTCACCCGCGCAGACGGTCACACGATCAGGGTGCACCTCGACCAGGGCGAAGGCCAGAACTACCGGAACTCGCCCGGGAATCTCGTGACCAACGTCGAACAGGTGCGCATCGATCCGAAGAGCGGCGGAGTCGTGAAGTTGGCGTTCGCCAGGAAGAACCCGCCGATTGAGCGGCCGCCGGACACGAAGTACGTGAAGCACATCCGGTTCAGGAGCGACATCCTCAGCACGTGGTGGGGCACGGACATCTTCCTGGGTGCCATCGCCCTGCTGCCCGAGGGCTGGGCCGAACACGCGAACGCGCGCTACCCGGTCATCTACAACCACGGGCACTTCCCGCGCACTTTCGGCGGGATCCGCGAAACGCCTCCGGACCCGTCCGCCCCCGAGCCGCAGCAGCGCCAGCAGGCCGCCGCCCACCGCTTCTACCAGGACTGGGTCTCCGGGAAGATGGGCCGCGTCATCATCGTGCTCATCCAGCACCCGACGCCGTTCTACGACGACTCCTACGCGGTCAACTCGGAGAACAACGGCCCGTACGGCGACGCCCTCTGGCAGGAACTGGTGCCGCGCGTCGAGAAGGAGTTCCGGGGCATCCCCGAAGCCTGGGCCCGCATGACCTACGGCGGGTCCACCGGCGGATGGGAATCGCTCGCCTGGCAGATCTTCTACCCCGACCGGCTGAACGGCACGTGGACGTTCTGCCCCGACCCGGTCGATTTCCGCTACTTCCAGATGGTCGACATCTACAAGGACGACAACGCCTTCCATCCGAACAGCGAGTGGAGGAAGACGCCGATCCGGCCCTGGTCGCGAGGGCTCGACGATCAAACGCAGATGTCGCAGTTCGATGCCAGCCGCTACGAGGAGGTGCTCGGCACGAAGGGGCGGTCGGGCGAACAGATGGACATCTTCATGGCCACGTACGGCCCCGTCGGGCCCGACGGCTATCCGAAGCTCCTCTACGACAAGTGGACCGGCGTCATCGACCGGAGCGTGGCCGAGTACTGGCGCGAGCATTACGACCTGCGCCACATCGTCGAGCGCGACTGGAAGACGATCGGCCCCAAGCTCGTCGGCAAGATCCACGTCTTCATGGGCGATCAGGACACGTTCCTGCTCGAGGAGGCCACGTTCAAGCTGCAGGCGTTCCTCGAGAGCACGAAAGACCCGTACTACGCAGGCAGCTTCGAGATCGGCAGGCGGCAGCCGCATTGCTACGCGGGCACGCCCGAGTTTCCCGGCCAGCGCCCCGAGCAGCGTTATATTCCGAAGATGATCGAGCGGATGCTGATGACGGCCCCGGCTGGAGCGGACCTCAGCTGGCGCTATTGACGGAGGATGACCATGGAACGCAAGACGGCCGGTGACTTCGACCCCGATGTGCTGATCCTCTTCGACGCGTACGTGCACGGCGCCATCGATAGGCGCGGGTTCCTGCACAAAGCGTCCAAGTACGCCGCCGGCGGCATGACAGCGGCGATGATGCTCGACGCCCTCAACCCGCGCTTCGCCGAGGCCCAGCAGGTGGCGAAAGACGATGCGCGCATCAAGGCGGAGTACGTGACGTTCCCGTCACCGCAGGGCAACAGCACCACGAAGGGGTACCTGGTGCGGCCGGCGAACGCCAAGGGCAAGCTGCCGGGCGTGCTCGTCGTGCACGAGAACCGCGGCTTGAACCCGCACATCGAGGACATCGCGCGCCGGCTGGCCCTCGAGAACTTCATCGCCTTCGCGCCGGACGCGCTCGCGCCGCTCGGCGGCTACCCCGGCGACGAGGACCAGGCGCGCCAGCTCTTCCCCAAGCTGGACCAGGCCAAGACGCGCGAGGATTTCGTCGCCGCGTATGGCTTCCTGAAAGGGCTCGCCGACTCCACGGGCAAGGTGGGCGTGGTGGGGTTCTGCTACGGCGGCGGGATCGCGAACATGCTGGCCACGCGCCTCCCGGACCTGGCCGCGGCGGTGCCCTTCTACGGGAACCAGGCGAGCCCCGAGGACGCCGCGAAGATCAAGTCGCCTCTCCTGATTCACTACGCCGAGAACGACCAGCGCATCAACGCCGGCTGGCCTGCGTACGAAGCGGCGCTCAAGGCGGCGAATGTGCCCTACACGATGCACATGTACCCGGGGACGCAGCACGGCTTCAACAACGACACGACGCCGCGCTACGACGAAGCCGCCGCGAAGCTCGCGTGGCAGCGCACCATCGAGTTCTTCAACAAGCACCTCAGGGGATAGAGAGACAGGAAGGAGCCATCATGCATCGCCGTTGCGTCGTGTTCGCCTTGGTGTTCGTGGCCGCCGGGTTTGCGGCCCTCGCGCAGGACCGGCCGCTCAACACACCGCCTGCCGGGTTCACGAGCCTCTTCAACGGCAAGGATCTTGGCGGCTGGGCCGGCCGGCAGGGCACCTACAGCCCGTACGAGCAGGCCGCGTTGGCGCCCGGCGCGCTCGCCGCGAAGCAGGCCGAGTGGAACGCCGACCGTGACAGGCACTGGCGCGTGGATGTCGCGAAGGGCGAAATCGTGTCGGACGGCCAGGGCGTTCATCTCGCAACGGAGAAGGCATACGGGGATTTCGAGCTGTACGTCGACTGGCTGATGGTGAGCCCGAACGGCGACTCGGGCATCTACCTGCGCAGCTTCCCGCAGGTCCAGATCTGGGATCCCGCCAACCCGAAGGAGGCCGCCAACGGCGCCGACAAAGGCTCCGGCGCCCTCTGGAACAACAACCCCGACAACCCGGGCAGGTGGCCCCTCGTGAAGGCCGACAACCCGATCGGCCAGTGGAACACGCTGCGCATCCAGATGAGAGGCACCCGCGTGTCGATCTGGCTCAACGGCAAGCAGACCGTTGACAACCAGGTGCTCGACAACTTCTTCGACCGCACGAAGCCGATCCTGCCTCGCGGCCAGGTCGAGCTGCAGACGCACGGATCCGAGATCCGCTTCCGGAACATCTATATCAAGGAACTCAAGGGCGCGTAGCCTGCTCCCGGGGTCTGAAGACCCCGGGCTCCATCCCGAAACGGAGGCCGGGCCTTCAGGCCCGGCTCGCCGCTATCTTCGTCCACGCGAGGACGTCGTCGCGGCTCATCGGCGTGGTCATCCAGCTCGTGTCCGGCAGCGGAAGGGCGAGGCACTGCTCCACCGTGAGCCAGCCGGTGCGCAGGTAGACCTGGTTGGGCCGCCCCTTCTGGCTGACCCAGGCGAGCTGGCGGCTCTTCTGGCACACGGCGGCGAGGGCGGCGGTCCGCTCCGCGTCGGCGGCGCAGTAGGCCGCCACCGCCGCGAACTCCCCGGCCTGCCAGTACTGCGGCGCTTCGGCGCCGCTGATGTGCACGGCCGCCCCGCTGCGCAGCGTGACCTCGGTCATCTTCGGCGGAAGGGCGGCGCCCTTGAGCGCGGCATCGAGCGACAGCGGATGGCCGCGCTCGCACAGCACCTGGAACATCATGTCGACGCTCGCCATGGCGAGTCGCGCGCAGTCGGCGTGCCGATCCGTCTCGTCGGCGAGGAGCCTGAAATCGAAGCCCGCGCCGTTCCAGGTCACCAGCGTGTCCCCGCGGCCCACGGCCTCTTCGAGCGCCGCGAGGATACGAAGCGCGCCCTCGCGCGTCATCGTCGTCTCCGGGCCGAACAGATCAGGCGACAGGGACGGGTCGAAGAGAATCGCCGCGCGCTCCTCTCCCTCCCGGGCCATCGCCGCGCAGGCGATGCCGGGGCGGTGCGCCAGGATGTCCGGGCCGTCGGGAACGGGCTTCGCAATCTCGACGTCGAAGGCGACAAAAGCCATCCTGACACTCCTCACCAATGCGCGCAGCCACGGTCCGTCACGCGGTGCGCGTTCAGAATCCGATGATCACCCCGGCCGTGACGTCGCCCGAGAACGTGCCCGTTCCGGTGTAGCCGATGACGCAGCCGTATCCGCCGCACGTGCCGACCCCGCTGATGACGACCGGCGTGTAGTATCCGCGGGCTTCGAAGCGGAACCCGATGTTCCTGGTGACGTACGCCTTCACCCCCGCGGAGGCACCCAGCGTGAACCACAGCTCGCTTTCGTAGCCGGCGGGTGCGTAGCGCGTGGCGCCGAGCATGAACTGGCCGAAGATGTCGAAGCTGCCGGACAGGCGCTCCTGCTCCTGGACGCCCAGCAGGTAGCGGTCGACGTTCACGTCGACGCACGTCCCGGGCGCCGGTCCCCGAACCTTCGACTCCTGGCGCATCACCAGCCCCTCGAACCGCCAGCGCGGGAGGAACTCGACGTTGAAGGCGCCGCCGTACAGCGGCCCGGCCTGAAGAGAGACCGACTCCAGGCCGGGGGTCGCGAGAAGCTCGCCGCCGAAGGCCAGGCCGCCGAAGGCGGTCACCTCGACCGCCTGCGCGCGAGCCTCGGGCGCGGCGAGAAGAGCGGCCATCAGGGCGAACCCGGCAAACCCGGCGTGCCGACGCATCCCCGCAACCCTACCACAACGCGAAATACGCGTCTCGGCGGTATTCTATAGGAACGGGTTCATCACCTGCGCGAAGGCGGCTGAATCGAGGCGCAAGAACGGGTGATGAAACCGCTTCTCGGGAGTGAGGAAATGCGCATGACTCGCATGAGCGTCGCGGGGATCGTGGTGGCCGCGTGGGCCGTCGCGATATCGGGCCAGGGCAAGCCGGCCGCGCCGGTGCCGGTCGATCTCGACGGCACCTGGAAACTGAACCGCGAACTGAGCCAGTTTCCCCGCGATCTGGGTTTCGGCATGGACGTGGTCGGCGGCGGCCGGACGACGATCAGCGACCCGGGCGGACGCGGAGGCGGAGGCTCAAGCGTGAGCCCGGGGCTCGTGGCCAACCGGCCTGCCAGCCGCGAGGAAGCGGAGAACTCGAAGCAACTGGTCAACGAAGTCAGAAACCCGCCAGCAGGCCTGACGGTGGCGTCCAACGCCGGCACCATCGTCGTCACCAACGAGGGGGGACGGGCACGCAAGTACTATCCGGACGGCCGCGAGGCGTTCACGGAGTTGGACGCGGCGCCGGTCGCGACGGTCACACGATGGGAGGCCAGCCGGCTGGTGATCCGCTACAAGGTCGAGCCGGGCCGCGAGATCCGCTACACGGTGTCCCGCAGAGCCAGCCCGCCGCAGCTCGTCGTACAGGCAGAGTTGCTCGAGCGTGGGGGCCGCGACACCGTCGTCAGGATCTATGATCTCGAGGGCGCCGGCGAGCCCGCGATTGGAGCCCAGCCTCCGGCGGCAGGTGCCGCACCGCAGGCGCCGCCTGCCATCCCGCTGCCGTCCCAGCGGCCGGCCGCAGCCCAGCCGCCGCCTCCGGCGCAGGCGGATACCGCCCGGCCGATGGTGCCGGCCGTGCCGGCCAGCGCGGCGCCGGCGAATCTCGACCAGACGCCCGGCGCCGAGTTGAGAGGCCTGTCGGCGCTGGCGATCGTCGTGGAGGAACTCGGCGCCGAGGCGGCGTCGTGCGGGCTGAGGCAGGAGACGATCGAAGGAGCCGCTGCGAAGAGCCTGTCTGCCGCCGGCCTGAAGATCCTGCGCAACACCGACGAAGACACGTATCTCTACATCCGCGTGGTCACGGCCGCGACGACGACCGGCACGTGCTTCTCCCGGTACGACGCGTTCGTCTACTCGTACACGGCCGCCACGATGTCATTCGGGTCGCGGCCGGCGCTCGTGCAGGTGTCGCTGCTCAACCGGGGAGGCCTGACCGCCAGCGGCGTCAAGGGACACGGCGAGGCCGTGGTCCGGGCGCTCACCCAGTACGTGGATCAGTTCGCGACGCAGATCCGGGACGCGAACAAGTAGGACCGGGCGCCCGGCCTACCGCCGCCAGAACGCCGGCGTCAGGACGACCACCAGCGTGTAGAACTCCAGGCGCCCGGCGATCATCGCCACCGACAGCGTCCACTTCGCCAGCCCCGGCAGGTGGCCGTAGTGTTCCGCCGGCCCCACTAGTCCGAGGCCGGGCCCGATGTTGAACATGCAGGCCACGACCGCCGTGATCGACGTGAGCACATCGACGCCGGTTGCGGCGAGCAGCACCATGCCGACCGCGTTGACCAGCAGCGCAAGGTAGACGAGGTTCAGCACGCTCTGCACCACCGGCTCCGGGATGGCCTGCCCGCCGAGGCGGATCGCGAACACGCCGCGGCGCTCGACCATCCGCTTCAGTTCGCGTGACACGACGCGGCCAAGCAGGACGGCCCGCGACACCTTGATGCCGCCCGCCGTGGATCCCGTGCATCCGCCGATGTACATGAGCAGCAGCAGCACCACGTGGCTCAGCGGCGTCCACAACTCGTAGTTCTCGCTCGCGAACCCGGTGGTCGTCCCAATCGACGCCACCTGGAACGCCGCCGCCCGGACCGCCCGCTCGAGGCCGAACCCGGTCTGCCAGACCAGCGACACGGCGATCGCCGCCGCGGACAGCACCATGAGCAGCGTATAGGCGCGGATCTCGTAGTCCCGCGCAACGCTCCGCCACTGCCGCTCCCGGAACAGCCGGTAGTGCTGGACGAAGCTCATGCCGGCCAGGAACATGAAGATCGTGATGATCCACTCGACGGCGGGGTTCTGGAACGCGCCGACCGACGCGGTTTTCGTCGAGAACCCCCCCGTGCCGAGCGTCGCGAACGTGTGGCAGATCGCGTCGAACGGGCTCATCCCGGCCAGGCGGAGGGCCACGAACTCCGCGATGCTCAGCGCCACGTAGATCTTCCAGAGCGCGAGCGCGGTTTCGGCGATGCGGGGCTTGAGGCGGTCCGATCGCGCCCCGGAGAACTCGGCGCGGTAGAGCAGCATGCCGCCGTGCCCGACGACCGGCAGGATGGCGATGACGAGCAGGACGATGCCCATGCCGCCGATCCAGTGGGTGAAGCACCGCCAGAACTGGATGGGCTCCGGCAGCACCTCGACGTCGGGGAGGACGGTGGCGCCGGTTGTGGTGAACCCGGAGGCGGTCTCGAAGAACGTGTCGGTGAAGCTCGCGTAGTGCGGCGTGAAGAGGAACGGGAGCCCGCCGAACGCCGATGCCGCGAACCAGACAAGGACCACCAGCATCAGCGCCTCGCGCTGACCGAGATCGCGCGGCGCCCGGTGGCCGGCGGCCGCGAGCACGGCGCCCGCAAGCGCCGTCACGGCGGCACCCTGTACGAGCGGCATCCAACCGCCCGTGCGCCACGCGAGGCCCCAGAGCACGGGAACGAACATCGTGGCCGCGAGAACGACGAGGAACCAACCGAGCGCCCGAAGGATGGCCAGCGGGCGGAACATCAGCGGCCCTTCCCTGCCGGGGCGAGGAAGGCCGCCTCGAGCGTCGGCACGACGCGCTCGAGCGCGAAGACGATCAGCCGGTCCCCGGCCCGTACGACCGTACTGCCGCGCGGCACGATGACTTCCCCTGTCGGCCGCACGAGCGCACCCACCACCGCGTCACGCGGAAAGCCCGCGTCGCTGAGCGGCTTGCCGACGTACCGGCTCTCGGGCCCGGCCAGCAGCTCGATGGCCTCCGCCTCCTCGTCGCGGAACGTCGTCACCGACAGCACGCGCCCGCGCCGGACATACTGCAGGATGCGATCGACGGCGGCCAGGCGCGGGCTCACGGTCGTGTTGATGCCGAGACGCTGCACCATCGACAGGTAGTTCAGCCGGTTGATGAGCGCCACGACCTTGTCCACGCCCAGGCGCCGCGCCAGCATCGACGCGATGATGTTGTTCTCGTCGTCCTTGGTGAGCGCCAGGAACGCCTGGACCTCGCCCGCACCCTCCTCTTCGAGCGTGGACTGGTCGGTGCCGTCGGCGTTGATGACCGTCGTGCCGCTCAGGATCTCGGCGACGCGCTCGGCGCGGGCCCTGTCGCGCTCGAACAACTTGACGCGGACGTCCTGTTTCTCGAGCAGCTGTGCCACGTGGATGCTCAGCTGTCCGCCCCCGAGGATGAACACCCGCCTGAGCGGCGCCGGCGTGGGAAGCCCCATGAACCTGAGGCTCGCCGGTGCGCTCTGGCGGCTCGTCAGCACGTGGACCCGGTCGCCCTCCTGCAGGATCGCGGAGCCGCGAGGGATGATGACCTGCGGGCCGCGGAAGATCATCGCGATCAGCGAATCAGCGGGCGGCCCGTCCGCAGACAGGCGCTCGAGCGTCCGGCCGATGACGGGGTTGCCGGCGTCGAGGCTCATCCCGATCAGCTGCACCGCGCCGCCCGCGAACTCGTGGACGTCCGACACGCCCGGCAGCCGGATCACCCGCATGATGCTCTCGGCGAGCTCCGTTTCGGGATGGATGATCAGATCGACGTGGACGCCCGACCTGGCCAGCACGTCGTGCCACTGGTGCACTTCGTGCGTGCGCAGCCTCAGCACCTTGATCCGGGCCTTCGACTCGACCTGCGCGATCTGGCAGCAGAGCAGGTTGACCTCGTCGTGGTCCGTCACCGCAATCACCATCTCGGCCGACGCGATCCCGGCCTCGCGGAGCACGAGCACGCGGGCCGCGTTGCCCGTGACAATGCGCGCGTCGAACTGGGCGTCGAGCTCGGCGCAGCGATCCGGGCTCGGATCGACGATGGTGACCGCGTTGCCTTCGCGGATGAGGCGCCGCGCGATGAGCGCGCCAACCTGCCCGCCTCCGGCGATCAATACGTTCATGGGCTCTCCGCGCCAGCAGCCGTCTGGGTCGCATTATGTCCGGATTCGCGTCTGATGGCGACACCGCGCTGGTAGCACTTGCGTATGCCTCGACAGGCCCTGGCGACACGCCCGCGGCAAGGGGCTTTCGCTGCCGGGTCCATTCGATCGACAATAGGGTGGGTTCACCACACGAACGAGATCGGACTCGCGCCGCGGCGTGCCGGGGCTGTGTCGAGCAGCCACGGGGCGCTGTCCGGCGGGAGACGCGATACGCCGGAAGGAGCGAGGTATGAGCAGAGTACGCGTGCTTGTGGGCACCCGGAAGGGTGCCTTCATTCTCACCTCGAGCGAGCGGCGCACGCGCTGGACCGTCAAGGGGCCATATTTTGCGGGGTGGGAAATCTACCACCTCAAGGGCTCGCCAGCCGATCCGGACCGGCTATACGCCTCCCAGTCCAGCGCCTGGTTCGGCCAGGTGGTTCAACGGTCCAACGACGGCGGAAGGACGTGGGCGCCGGTGGGCAACGCCTTCGCCTACGAAGGTGTCCCCGGCACGCACCAGTGGTACGACGGCACGCCGCATCCGTGGGAGTTCAAGCGCGTCTGGCACTTCGAGCCGTCGCCGCTCGAGCCCGATACGGTCTATGCCGGGGTCGAGGACGCCGCGCTCTTCCGAACGACCGACGGCGGCCAGACGTGGCAGGAACTGCCAGGACTGCGCGGCCACGGCACCGGGTCGCAATGGACACCAGGTGCCGGCGGCATGGGATTGCACACCATCCTTCTGAACCCCGCAGATCCGGCGAGCATCGTCGTCGCCATCTCGGCCGCCGGCGCCTTTCGTACCGACGACGGCGGCGCGACCTGGCGGCCGATCAATCGCGGCCTCAAATCGCAGTACATCCCCGACCCGGACGCCGAGATCGGCCACTGCGTCCACCGCATCGCGCGTCACCCGTCACGCCCGTCGGTGCTGTTCATGCAGAAGCACTGGGATGTCATGCGCAGCGACGATGGCGGTGAGTCGTGGCGCGAGGTCAGCGGGAACCTGCCGACCGACTTCGGGTTCACCATCGACGTCCACAGCCACGAGCCGGACACGGTGTATGTCGTCCCGATCAAGAGCGACGCCGAGCACTACCCACTCGATGGGCGCCTGCGTGTTTACCGCAGCCGGACCGGAGGGAACGCGTGGGAAGCGCTCTCGGACGGATTGCCGCAGCGCAATTGCTACGTGAACGTCCTGCGCGAAGCGATGGCGACCGATGCCCTCGAGTCGTGCGGCATTTACTTCGGCACGACAGGCGGGCAGGTGTACGTTTCGGCCGATTCGGGAGACCATTGGTCCGCGATCGCGCGAGACCTCCCGGCTGTTCTCTCTGTCGAAGTGCAGACACTGGCATGATCCGGGTGGCGCTTCCCGGTCCCCTGGCGACGTTGGCACGCATCGGAAGCGAGGTGACGCTCGACGTGCCGCCGCCCGTGACGCAACGCGCGGTACTCGACGCGGTCGAGACACGATGGCCCGCTCTGCGCGGAACCATGCGGGACGCGCAGTCGGGGCGGCGGCGATCGCTGGTCCGTTTCTACGCCTGCGGCGAAGACGTGTCGCACGAGTCGCCCGACGCGCCGCTGCCCGAGGCGGTGGTGTCGGGCGATGAACCCTACATCGTGCTCGGGGCTATCGCGGGCGGCTGAGGAATCCGCGGCACCTTCTGCTGGCCGTTGAGCAGCAGATGGCTCACGGATCCGTCCGAGCCCTTGACGAATTCAAGGTCGTACCCCTCGACCAGCTCGAAGAACCGCGTGGCCGACTCGGGGAAGAGCTCGATCCGCTCCTGGCCGTCGATGACAAACAACGTGCCGCCTTCGAGGGCGACCGTCAGCACGCGCCCGGGCCTCAGCTCGTAGCGGCCCGCGAGCGGGGCCAGGGCGGCAGGTTCGATTGTGACGACGGTCTTCTGCCGAGGCTTGAGGGTCGGCCAGCCGTACTCGGCGGCAACGGCCCGCAGAATCTCCATGGCCAGGCGTCCGCCCTGGTCGCCGTTGGTCATGACGACGGCGCCGCGGCCGCTCTCGATGAAGGCCGTCATCTGGCACCTGAATCCCGCGTTGGAGCCGCCGTGGCCGAATGTCGCCGACGGCCCGCTGCCATCGAGCCCGAGGCCAAGACCGTAGCTGCCCTTCTGGACGGTCACCATCTCCCGCGCCATCGCGGGCGTCAGCACTTTCGACTGTCCCTGCAGGGCCTGCTGAATCTCAACCAGGAACCTGGCGAGATCCGTCGGCGTTGTCCACAGGCCGGCAGCCGCCATCTCCGGATAGGTATGGTACCGGCCCGGCAGGAGGCCGCCGCCTGTGAGATGGCCGCTCGCCGCCGCCGCGCGCCTCGTCTCCGGGAGCGGCTGCTCGTAGGTGCTGTCCTTCATGCCGATTGGCTGCAGCACCAGATCCGCGAGCAGCGGCGGGAACGGCCGGCCGGTCACGTCCGTCAGCAGCTGCTGCATCACCGTGTAGCCGCCGCCGGCGTAGCGCCAGATGGTGCCGGGCACGACGTCGGCCCTGATCGCCGCGGTGTTGGCCGGCTTCTGGCCGTCGAGCACCTGGACGAGGGCCGGGACCGGGGCGTCGGCTGCATACCCGGGGAACCCGCTCAC
>JALOKU010000196.1 GCA_025456345.1 Vicinamibacterales bacterium
AGCACGCGCATCGAGTTGGGGAAGGCCACCGGCGCGTCGTGGTGCGACGTGAAGATCATCTTGCGCTTCATCGCCCAGCCGGTGGGCGAGATGTTCATGCCGTCCACCGGCCCGGCGGTGTGGTCGAGGTGCCAGTCGCCCCAGTAGAAGGTGTGCATCGGGAAGAACGACGGGACGAGGCCCAGCCGCTGGGCGTTCTCCAGCTGGTCCTCGCGCAGGAACTGGCCGTGGATCAGCACCGGCCGCAGTTTCCGCGCGTCGGGATACCGCGCCATCGCGGCCTGGTGCGCGGCGAGCAGCAGGTCCGAGGCGCGTTCGCCGTTGGCATGCGCCAGCACCTGCACGCCGTTCTCCGAGGCCCAGCGGATCGCGTCGAAGGCCTGCTCGGCCGTGACGGCGGCGTAGCCCGAATATCCGGGCGGGTAGCTGCCCACGGGCTTGTAGTAGGGCCGGTCGCGCCAGGCGGTGAAGCCCTGCGGCGAGCCGTCGAGCGACAGCTTCGCGCCGGCCACGCGCACGCGGTTCACGTAGGTCCTGCTCTGGTTGGCCTTGATGAACTCGCGGTCGATCAGCATGTCCGGATAGACCATGACGTCGATGGCGATGCCGCCCTCGGCCGCCACCTGTTGCAGCACCTTGGTCACACCCGGGCTGGCGCGGCCTTCCTCCGCTGACGTGTAGCCGAAGCTCGCCCACAGCTTGGCGCCTTCGCGCGCGAAGGTCTTCAGGCCTTCGGCCCCCAGGTTGCCCAGCAGCTTCATCAGCACGGCACTCGAGGCGTTTTCCTCCAGCACGCCGTCGGGCTCCTGGCTGCCGGCACGCCGGCGGATCACGCCGCCGGGCGGGTCCTGGCTGGCGGCCGTCACGCCGGCCGCCACCAGGGCCTTGGAGTTGACGGCGCTCAGGTGCCCGGACTGGTGGACGATGGCAATCGGCACGTCCTTCGAGACGGCGTCGAGTTCGTCGCGCGTCGGGTGCCGCTGTTCCTTGAGCGTGGCCGGGTCGTAGCCGAAGCCGATGATAAGGTTCACCTTGGCCACGCTCGCCGCGTTGGCCTGGGCCCAGCGACGCAGCGTCTCCTGCAGCGAGGCGATGTCCGTCACCTGGCCGTCCGGCGGCGCGAGCAGATTGGCCGACAGCGCCTGCAATCCGCCCATCATCATGTGGCCGTGCGCGTCGACGAAGCCCGGCACCAGCGTGCGCCCCTGCAGGTCGATGAGCTGGGTGTTCGGGCCGCGCGTCTTCATCACCTCGTCGCGCGTGCCGACGGCCAGGATGCGCCCGCCCGCCTCGGCCACGGCCTCGGCGCGCATCGCGCCGTCGTCCATGGTCAGGATGGTGCCGCCGGTCCAGATGCGCTCGGCCCGGGGCGCCGAGGCGGGTGAGGGGCTCACCGGGTGGTTCTGGCGGTAGAACTCCCAGGCGTCGACGACGCGCCCGTCGGCCAGGCGGCAGATCGAGCGTGCGCCGGTGGCGCGATTCTCGATGTGGTAAGTGCCGCCCTTCTCGGCGCAGAAGGCCGCCGCCGGGTTGGGCAATCCGACCGGCGCCGCCGTAGCGTGGCCGGCCAGGCCGGCCGTGGCGGCGACGAACCCGGCCGCCAGCGAGCCAAGCAATTTCGCCTTGGTAGAAGTCCTGTTCACGTGAGTTCCTCGCTGTGTGCGCCCGGCGATCAGGCCGCACGGGCTGCGTTGTCTGGCGCGCTCTGGACGTCCGAGTGGGTTGCCCCTCCACGACAGCCGTCTCCTGTCATGGCGCGGCTGCGGCCTGCGGCGCCGCCCCGGCGAGCCGTTGTTGCGGCGGATCATGCCGTCCACCCAAGGAGGGCGCGAAGCCCGGGGCCCAGGTCCGGAAGCCGCCGAAGCCATGTTCGACGCACTGGTGATGCTGGTGGCTGAGCAACTCGACCAGCCTTGCCGCGACCACCGCCGACAGGTCCGGCTCCGCGGCCAGCCCCGGAACCGGGGCAAACGCGCGGACTTCAGCCGAACGAGCCGCCGCTTGCGCAGCCGACGCGCGCCGGACCGGCAGCACCCGGCCTTCGTGCACCGTGCCCCAGACCCGGATGTCCTTGATCTTCATCGGGTCGACCGTCATCGGGTTGTCGGCCAGCACCGTGAAGTTGGCGAGCTTGCCGGGCACGATGCTGCCGACCTCCTTCTCCATCTGCAGCGAGTAGGCCGCCTCGAGGGTCACCGCCTGCAACGCGCCGAGCCGGCTCACGCGCTGTTCGGGCCCGCGCAGGTTGCCGTCGTTGGTGACGCGGTTGACCCCGGACCACATCAGGAACAGCGGCTGTCCGGGCGCCATCGGCATGTCCGAGTGGAACGAGTAGGAGATGCCCGCCTTCTCGACGTCGCCCATGCGCACCATTACATCGGCCCGCCCCGGATCGAGGCCGTTGGTGCGGTAGTTGTCCGCGAGCGCCACCGGGTAGTACGGGTTGCCGCTGACGATCGCCCCCAGGCGCTTGATGCGCGCGACCTGGTCTGGGCGCGAGACGGCGAAGTGCACCACCACGGTCCGGTGGTCGAACCGCGGATGGCGCCGCATGTTCGTCTCGATCTGGTCCAGCACCATGTCGAGCCCCGCGTCTCCGTTGATGTGGACGTGCTGCTGGTAGCCGAGGTCCCAGTAGACGCGGAAGCTCCTCGCGAAGAAGTCGGGGTCCATCATCCACGCCCCGCGGTGGCCATCCTTGTAGCCGCCGGTCACCTGCATGGCCTGCGAATAGATCGCGCCGTCGGCAAAGAGCTTGACCTGCTTGGGCAGGTAAGCGGTCATCCCCTGGCCCCAGGAGAGCAGCCTCTCGGTTTCGGGGCCGACCTTGTCGTCGGGGAAGGCGCCGGTGATCGACTTGCCGTCGGCGATGTAGTAGAAGCGGAACGGCGACGAAGCGTCGCTCAGCACGGCGTTCTGCGCGTCCTGTGCCTGCTTGGACATGATGCCGCCGGGCTCGGCGCCGAGCGTGACGCCGTTCGCGTGGTAGTAGCTCTTCACCAGTTCCAGGCCCGCGCGCAGCCTGTCGGGCGAGGCGACCGCCGCCGCGATGAGCGGCATGAGCGCAAACGATCCCTGCTCCCAGTAGTGGGCATTGGCGAAGTCCGACTGCTTCTTCGCGCTGTCGGGCAGCTTGTCGAACCAGGCCCGCGTGACGCCGAACTTCTTCTCGGCGGCCGTGTTCAGGTAGAACTCGTGCGCCGACCGGTGCCAGACGATGATCGGCCGCGTCGCGCTGATCGCATCGAGATCCGCCTTGGCGAGTTTGCCGTGGAAGTAGTGGTGATAGCCCCAGGTCAGCAGCAGCTCGTTGGGGTCCTTCATCCGAGCCTGCGCGGCCGCGAGCCGCTTCAGGTAGTCGTCGCGGTTCTTCGCGGCGGGGCGGGTGCCGTCGGGCAGCACCCAGTCCTCGATGGCGATGATCTCGCTCGTCATCGTCAGTGCCGTCAGCAGTGGGTGGTCGTGCTGGGCGATGAAGCCGGGCACCACCACCTGATCCGCGAACTGGGTGTTCACCGTGTAGGGCTGCGTTCCCGCCGCCTTCATGAGGTCATCGAGTTCGCCCACGGCGAGGATGCGGTCGCCCACCACGGCCACGGCGCGCGCCGTCGGCCGTGCCGGGTCCAGCGTGACGATCTCCTTCGCCGGGTAGATCACGATGCGCGGCAGCGCCTGCATGGTGCCCGCCAGGTCCTGCAGCGAAGGCTCGGCGGCGACGCCGGCCTTCGCGGCAAGGCCGAGCAGGGCCAGCGTGGCGACCCGCACGAAGCGTCGGGGCCATGTCGGGCCATGTGAGCGTTGCATTGGACGGTCTCCCTGGTGTTGACGAGCGCAGGATCCGCTGCGCGTCACAGCTGGCCGCAGCGCGCCGACACGCCCCCGGGGGCGTGCGTCCGACGCGGACGATACGGTGACAGGGACCCAAGATCTTGAAGTAGTCTTGAAGCCCGAGGGTCAAGGCTGCGCGCTGCGCACACGGCATGCACTATCGATTTGCCGGTTATCGGTTCGACGCCGAGCGGGGCCTCGGCCGCGCTAGGAACTGTAAACACCCCCCGGCCGGCCGCGCTAGAAACTTGAAGCACACCCCGCCCGCACCACATCGGGGCCAATACCGAGCCGCTACGGACCTGAGGCGCACCTGAGGCACCTCGAACCGCCTCGATCTGGGCGAGTCGCCCGCCGCGCTGAGCTACGCGCCACGGTCCGGTTCCGGTCCGGGTACCCATGTGCGGCCTCCGATTCAGGGTTCACCCTGATGCCATGGGCGTCGCACGCACGCAACGCCCAGCACCGCCCAGGCTCGTGGT
>JALOKU010000021.1 GCA_025456345.1 Vicinamibacterales bacterium
ACCAGGACGCTGGTCGTCGTACTGGTCCCGCTGCACGCCCCGCCCCAGCTCGTAAACACGTAGCCCGACGCCGGCGTCGCCGTCAGCGTCGCCGTCGTGGCGCTCGCGAACGTCACCGCGCACGCCGCGCCGCCCGCCCCGCACGTCAGCCCGTTCCCCGTCACCGTCCCGCCCGCCGGCGCCGGCGTGATCGTCAGCGAGTAGGCCGGCGTCCCGCCGACGTTGACCGTGACGCGGGCGAAGTACATGTTTCCTTCGTACTGGCAGCCGGGCTGGCGCGGGCTCACGCAGGCATCGATCTCCGACATCGAGTAGTACGAGCCACCCTGGCCGGAGAACCCCGGCGCGGGAGTGAAGCGGAGCTGCTCCCAGAACCCCGTGATCGGAGATAGGACCACCCCCACCGATCCGCCGCCGCCCGCACAGCCTGTGCCATCGAAAACCGTCTCCGGGCAGCCCCCGTTTTGAGAGATGTAGAGGCCGCGGCCCGACGTACCCGTATCATTGGCGAGCACCGGGATGACGATTGGCACGCCCACCGGCGTCGCCGCGGCGTCGTCTGCCGCCCGGGGTGGAGGTATCGATGCCGGGTCTCCGCTGGCGCCTATGACGATGACGGACGTCGAGACCGTTCCGGTCGAAACGAGCGCGTCCAGGTAGACACGCGCAAGCGAGACCTGGCCGACGTTTGCCGAGGGCCTGAAGTAGATGGCGGGCACGCAGAAGGGCCCAAGATCGTCGGCGGGGGAGAAACTCCAGCCGAGGTAGCCCGAGAACGCCTGGGGATCCGAAACGGCATCGTTGGGGTCGTGTCCGGTGCCCTGGAGCAGCGCAGGGAATTCGGACGGATCGATCGCTTCAATCCTGAATGACACCGGCAACCCCTCGGGTCCGCCTCGCAGCACCGCCCGGCCAGCCGCCATGCGTCCGACGGGCACGACGCCGAGGTCGATTCGGCTCTTCGACAGCGTGAGGGCGAGGGTGCCGGGAAAAAGGTGGACAGTCGCCACGGACCACGCGCCGTCCGAGTCCTCGATTCGGTAGGTGAAGCGATCGTCGGCGGTCAGGGGCGCGAACGGGGTGAAGGTGATGGTGTTGTCCGCGTTGACGGTCGCCGAACCCGACGCCGGCGGCGTTTCGATGCCGACGAGGATGAGCGAGGCCCCGTCCGCATCCGAGTCGTTGTCCAGCACCCTGATCGTGACCGGCTCCGTCCCGAAGACCTCAGCCGAGTCGTCGCCGGCATACGGGAACTTGTTGAAGGCGCCGGCCACCGGATTCCAGGTCGTCACGAAGACGGGGAAGCTCGCCGTAGCGGCCCGGTCTTCGATGACCGCGTTGACATAGAAGCAGGGGCCCAGCGTGGGAGAGGTCGCGCAAGCCGTCGTAAACGGGCCCGAGTTGGTGAGGAACCGCAGGGTCAGCATCGCCGATTCCTGGCCGGACGGCAGCGTCCCGGACCAGGCGCACGACCCCTCGATGCCGGCGACGGTGCACGACCAGTTCTGGTCCCCGGACCAGCCCTCGATGAACTGCAGGAACGGCGACCCGACACGAACGGTCACCGGCCCGCCCTCGTCCAGCCCACTGAAGTTGCGCAGCCACAGCGTGACCTGCAGTTCCACGCCTGCCGCGGTCCCACCGTCGAGGCCAGACCCGCCGCCGTCGCGCATGACGACGGGAATCCCCGCCGCGCCGGCCAGCGAGAACAACACACCGTCCCCATCAGGAGTGGCGGTTGTGCCGCCGCGAGCCGTGGTGCCCCACAACGTGCCCTCGTCGGTCATGAGCAGGCCGGCGCCGGGATTCATGCCGTCTGTCTGTGAGAACAGATGGAGCACCTGATAGCCGGACCCGTCGACAGCCACGCGGAAGATCGCGCCGTAGAAAGGCTGGGAAGATGCGATGTCCTCCCCGAGGAATCCGTACAGTTTCCCTGCCGGGCCGAGCACGAGCCGCCCCTCCGGCTTCGTACCTCCGGCATCGCTGGTTTCGAAGGCATGGAGAATGGTGAACTGCTTGTCGGACGGACGAAGGCTGAACACGCTCCCGACGAGCGACGCCGATCCAGCCTCCCTGCTCGCGCCGAAGAGCATGCCGTCGGATGCCTGAACCAGGTTGGAGACGCCTGGCCCGACGCCTGCCTTGAGCACCTCGAAGCCGGTGCCGGTGCGGCTGAGCCGGAAAACGGTCCCGCCGGCCGTCCCTCCTTTCGTCGTGCCGTAGAGCAGGCCGTCAAGGCCTTCGATCAGGCCTGTCCCAGGCTCGCCGCCGTCGGCGGCGCCGGTGAAGGCGTGGAGTACGGTGAAACCTGACCCGTCCAGCGCTATTCGGAACACGGCCCCTCTCGTCGTGCCGCCGTTGCCGGTGACGGTGCCGTAGAGCAGTCCGTCCGAGCCGAGGATGACGCCTCCGTCCGGATAGGGTGCCGTGGCCGGAAACGAGAAGAGCGTCGCGACGCCCCGGCGCGAGCCGAGGAGGTCCAGCCGGAAGAGGGTACCCACGCCGTTATCGCCGCCGAGAACGGTCGTGCCGAACAACGAGCCGTCAGCCGCCTGGACGAGGGGCCCGCTCGACGGCTGCGCGCCCGGAGCGTATTGATCGTTCCCGAAGCTATGGATCGTCCATGCCTCGGTGCCGCCGACGGGATCGAATTCGAAGATCGATCCCGCACCCGCCCCGCCGCCGGCGGCGGTCATCCCGTACAGCTTGCCGTCCCGCCCGCGGGTCAGGCTGGCAGTCGGATTCGCCTGGTTTCCGGAGGAGCCGTCGCTGAAACGATAGCGGAGTGCGAACGGCGGGTCGATCGTCTGGCTGAGCGCCGGCGTGGCCGCCGTGGCCAGCAGGACGGAAAGCGGGGCGAAGGTTCTCACCAGCGTTTGAACGGCGATCGACCTCATGGCGGCTCCTGAACCAGGTTGCCGAGTCGACAAGACGGCCGACCGCCCCGGGGACGACCGGCGGGCGGCTGGACTCGGGCTATTACATCTGGAAGCGGAAAAACCGGCCGGAGAGGGTCAGGGAGTCGCCGCGTGGATGGGGCGGGGGCGTTCAGCCGCCGAGGCGGCGGAGACGTGCCGACTGCTCGTCGAGGAGGGCCAGGGCGTCGTTCCAGTACCGTGATCCGCCGGCGAGGCGCCGGTCGAGGCGGTTCGCCTCGGCAAGCACCTGGCGAGCCTCGGTGATTGCCGCGGTTCGGTCGGCAACCGAGCGGGCGGCGTCGGCCGCGTCGAGCAGCGCGGCCGCGAGATAGGCCGATGCCCAGACGAGCGGCTCAATCACACCAGCGGTTGGTCCGCCCAGGGACAAGAGTCGCTTCTGCAACTCGAGGTTCGCCCGGCGATGGCCTAGCTCCTCACGGGCCCGCTTCAGGTCCCGGTAGACCGTGCCGAGGTAGTTGTGGAGGTTCGACACACCAGTGAGAGCGCGGACGTCGTTCGGGTCGGCATCGAGGGCCTTCTGCCGGATCTCCAGCGCGCGCAGATACAACGATTCGGCGTCGGCGGGGCGTTCCTGCCTGCGCGCGACGAACGCCAGGTCCGAAAGCGAGAACGTCATGTCGTACCGATACGCCGCATTATCGGGGTGACTCGCGACGAGCGCTTCGTCGAGTGCAAGGGCGCGACGGTACAGGATCTCTCCCTCGGCGAGGCGGTTCTCGCTCACGTGAATCGCGGCACTCCGTTTCAGCGCGAACGAGAACATGCGGATGGCCTCAATCTCCGCCTGCGTCTCCCGTGGGAGTGCCTCGAAGGCGCCGATGGCCTGGGCATACAGCTCCTGCGCGCCAGCCGTGTCCCCAACTTGCCCGCGGAAGTACCCGAGGTTGGCATAGCTCGACGCGACCGACGCCATGGCGGCGGGGTCGTTCGGATAGGTGCGCTCGAGCCGCACCGCAATCGCTTCGTGACGCCGGTACGCCTGCTCGGCGCCAGCGGCGTCGCGGGAGCTCCTCCGCGCGTTGGACAGATCGTCGTACGCCCCGGTGGCGACCACCATGGCGTGCAGCGAATCAGGCTCGCGCGCGAGGACCGCGTCGCAGAGGCCGGCGGCCTTCTCGAAGCTGGCCCGGGCGGCCCCGACGTCGCCGACGTTCTCGCTCACCTGGCTTCCCTGCACCTGCCCCAGCTTGCGGTAGGCCTCCGCCAGTTCGAGGGCGAGCGTCGTGTCGCGTGATGCGTCCTGCGCCAGGCCGTCGAGGAACTGCACCGCCCGCTCGAGCAGCAGCCGGCGCGGCTCGGTCGCGCCTGGCAGCTTGCGCAGCGCGTCGTGCACGTCGAAGAGCAGCGAGTCGGCGAACTGGCGCACCTGCTGGAACCTGCGTTCGGCTTTGTCGCGCTCGGCGCGCGCCACATGGGCCTGCCACGCCGTCGTCGCGCCGCCGGCCACGAGCGCCACCACGACGCCGGCCGTCACCGCCGCCCCCATCTTGTGCCGCGCCAGCGATTTCCTTGCCCGGTACCACGAGGTCGCCGGCACGGCCGATACGACACGGCCTTCGAGCCACGCCCGAAGGTCGTCGGCCAGCGCCGCCACGGTCGCGTACCGCTCCGCCGGGAGCTTGCGCAATGCCTTGAGGATGACGCGGTCCAGGTCGCCCCTCAACGCGGAGCGGTTCGGTTCCGCCGCCAGGAGGCTGGGCTGCTGCGGCTCCGTCTCGCATACCGCCCGCATCGCGTCCATCGGCCCGAGGCCCGACAGGGAGTACGCCGGCCGGCCCGTCGACAGCAGGTAGATCAGCATCCCGAGCGAGTACACGTCGCTCGCCGTCGTGATGGCCGCGCCGCGCACCTGCTCGGGGCTGGCGTACTCGGGAGTGAAGGCGTACTGCCCGGTCCGCGTCAATCCGGGCGAGGCATTGACCTCTTCGGAGAGCATCCTCGCGATCCCGAAACCGAGCAGTTTCGGCTGGCCGTCCCCGGTGACGAGGATGTTGGCGGGCTTGAGATCGCGGTGCACCACGAAGTTCCGGTGGGCATGAACCACCGCCTCGCAGATGCGAATCATGAGTTCGACGCACTGCCGCACGGTCAACGCGCGCTCGCGGCACCACACGTCGACGGGCTGCCCGTCGACGTACTCCATCACGAAGTACGGCACCCCGTCGCCGGTCGCGCCGGCGTCGTAGAGCCGGGCGATCCCCGGGTGATCGAGGCCCGCCAGCACCTGGCGCTCGAAACGAAAACGCTCCGCGAGCGTGGACGCGCTCCAGCCCGGCGAAAGCACCTTGATGGCCACGCGGCGCGAGAACTCGTCGCCGGTCCGGAGCGCTTCGTACACTACGCCCATGCCGCCGCGGCCGAGTTCACGGACCACGCGGTACGATCCGATCAGGCGCCCCTCGGCGCTCTTGCCGATCTGTTCGAGTAACGCCTCGCCCGCCTTCGCCGCCGCGACGGGCGCTTCGAGAAACCCGGGGTCGTCCTCGTAGGCAATCAACAGCGCGTCGACTTCGGACACCACGGCCGCATCGTCGCACGCGTCCACGAGCCACGCCCTGCGGCGATCGGCTGGCAGACGCTGCGCCGACTCGAAGAGCGCCTTCACGCGGGCCCAGCGCTCAGGCTCCATGCGGCGCTCCGCCCTCCATCCGGCGGCGAATCCAGGTCTTGGCGAGGACCCAGTCGCGCTTCACCGACGATTCGGACACGCCGACAACGGCGGCGGTCTCCTCGATCGAGAGGCCGGCGAAATACCGGAGTTCGACGATGCGGCTGTGCTGCGGATCGAGTTGCTCGAGTTCCTTGAGGGCCGTGTCGAGATCGAGCAGGTTGACCTCGGGCGCCGGCACCTGGGCGACCGCGTCGGTGAGCACCACGGTGAACGCGCCGCTCCCCCGCTTGGAGGCCTCGCGCGCCCGGGCGTGATCCACGAGCACGTGTCGCACGATGCGCGCCGCCACGGCGAAGAAGTGCGTGCGGTCGTTCCACTGCTTGTCGGGCTGCTGGGCCAGGCGGAGGAAGGCTTCGTTCACGAGCGCGGTCGGCTGGAGCGTATGGCCCTGGCGTTCGCGGCGAAGGTGCTGCGCGGCGATGCGGCACAGTTCGGGGTAGACGATTTCGATCAGCCCGGCGAGAGCCTGCTCGTCGCCGCCGGCCCACTCGTGGAGCAGCCGTGTGACGTCATGGTCCCGGGGGACCGGCGTGCGAGCATCGTGTGTCTCCGACATGCGATGGGAAAAAGTCTAGTATGGCCCTGCGGCGGCTGGCGCTATCGCCGCTCCCCAGGGGGGTTGGGAATCGGCGGGTACATCCGCGAATGCTCGAGCCCGGCGTGCCGCTTGCCGTACTTGGCGGGGATGTCCCGAGTGGCGTCGCTCGCGATCACCAGCGACCCCAGCACGACCGCCGCGAACAGCGCCCGCCGCCACCACAGGCCGGACGGGTTCTCCAGGGCGGCTGGCACCGTGAGTCTCGTCATCGGCCGCCTCCGGTTGCGCCACAGCAACGCAATGCCCGCCGCCGACATCAGGATGTTCATCGTCTGGCCCGAGGGCAGGCCGAGCAGGGTCAGCGGGTACTCGCGGAAGTAGTCGATGAAGATGCGCGGGAACGCGTAGAGGAAGAGAAACCGAGCCGCGAGCCCGCCTGGAGGCACGCCGCGGCGCCGGGCGTGCATCAGCACGGGCACGATGAGCAGGTTTTTGAGCCCGTCGTAGAGGACGACCGGGTGGCGGAACCCTTCCGCATCGGGGAACTTCACGGCCCAGGGCACGCTCGTCACGCTGCCGACAATCTGCCCGTCGATGAAATTGCCGATGCGGCCGGCGCACAGGATGAGCGCCGCCGGGATGGCCATGGCGTCCAGCATCACAAGCAGCGGCTTGCGTCGGCGAAGGCAGAACAGCCCCACGCCCGCAAATCCGCCGATGATCAGGCCGTGCGTCGCCATGCCGCCGATCCAGAGCGCCGGGATGAGCGCGAGATGGTCCCTGTAGAACGCCCATTCGTTGTTGACGACGATCAGCCGGCCGCCGATGAGCACGCCCGTCGAGAGCAGCAGCGACAGTTCGTAGACCTCCCGCTGCGAGAGGCCGAGCTCGCCGCGCCGGCGCATGAAGAAGAGGTGGGCGTTCAGGAACCCGAGCGCGTAGCTCAGGCCGTACCACCACAGGTGGACGCCGAAGACCGTCCCGATGATCGGGTCGATGTCGTGGATCCAAGGGCTCGGCACGCGAGCGCAACCTCCCCGGCGCGTGATCGCGGCCATCCTAGCTCCGCCCGGCCGCCGGGAGGTGTGAATTGGGCTGAATTGTTGTGTCGGCGGGAGTGGCTCCGGCGTCAGAGGACAAGCATCGCGTCGCCGTAGCTGTAGAAGCGGTACCGCGCCGCCACGGCCTCGCGGTAGGCGCTGAGCACGGCCTCCCGTCCGGCGAAGGCGGCCACGAGCATCAGCAGAGACGAGGCCGGCAGGTGGAAGTTCGTGACCAGCCCGCCGGCCACGAGGAACCGGTGGCCCGGATGGATGAAGAGTTCCGTCTCGGCGCTGCCGGCCACGACCCGCCCGCCGCCCCGCTCGGCCGCCGCCTCGAGCGCCCGCGTCGTCGTCGTCCCCACGACGATGATGCGCCGGCCGGACTCGAGCGCGGCGTTGATGCGCGCCGCCGCGTCGTCGCGAATCGCGTAGCGCTCGGGGTCGACGGTGTGCGCCTCCACCTCGGTCGCGCGAACCGGCTTGAAGGTGCCGTAGCCGACGTGCAGGGTGATGGTGGTGCGCTCGACGCCGGCCTCGTCGAGCGACCGGAGGATGGCCTCGGTGAAATGCAGGCCCGCCGTCGGCGCCGCGATCGACCCGGCTTCGCGGGCGAACACGGTCTGGTAGCGGTCGCGGTCGAGGTCGAGATCCGGTCGCTTGATGTAGGGCGGCAGCGGGATGTGCCCGATCGCCTCGATGGCGTCCATGACGGTGCCGGCGTCGTCGGTCCAGAGACGCACGAGGCGGCGTCCGAAGAAGCGCTCCTCGAGCACCTCGCCATGAAGCGTGCGGCCGCCCCGCTCGAAGCGCACCCGCCGGCCTGGCCTCATCCGCTGCCCGGGGTGGACCAGCGCCTCCCACCGCTCGTCGTCGAGGCGCGACACGAGCATGACCTCCACGGCGCCCCCGCCGGGTTCCCGCTCCCCGATGAGCCGCGCCGGCAACACCCGGGTGTCGTTGAACACCATCACGTCGCCGGGTTTCAGGAAGCGGGCGATGCTCTGGACGTCCGCGTGCGTGACGCCGCCCGTGCGCCGGTCGAGCACCAAGAGGCGCGACGACCCCCGCTCGCCGGGCGGGAATTGCGCCACAAGCTCCGCAGGGAGATCGAACGAGAAGTCCGAGACCTTCATGAGGAACAGGGGTCGGGACTAATTACGCAAACGACAAATTTGAATTTCATTTTTGTATGTCGCGTAATTAGTCCCGACCCCTCTACAGAAAGGGCCGAAGCACGGTGTACGCCATCATCGCCACCGACAGGAGCACCAGCGCGAGCACGCCGAGGATGACGACCATCGCGAGCAGCACCACCGCCCAGTCGCCGCTCGACGGTTTCACGCCGGGGCGCTGGTGCCGCTCGAGGAGCGCGAGGTTCCGGGCGTTCGATTTCCACGCCAGGTCGGCGACGTCGCCGGCAAACGGCACGAGGCCCGCGGCGAGGTCGACAAGGGTGTTCAGCGCCATCCTGCCCAGGACGACGCGCGGCACGCCCAGGCGATACGCGTGATAGAGCATGGCCACCGCCAGCGACGAAGTGGCCGCGTCGCCAATGCCGGGGATGAAGCCGATAATCGGGTCCCAGCCGAACCGGATCGCGGTGCCCGGCACGCGATAGGCGGAGTCCATCAGGCGGCTCCACCGCCGCAGCAGATCGATCCGCCGGGCTCGATCGAGGGTCATGGCGGCCCGAGTGCCGAGTGCCTCAGATCGCCCAGCGCAGGAGCACCGAGCCCACGGTGAACCCGGCGCCCACCGACGCCAGCAGCACAAGGTCGCCCTTCTTGAGCCGCCCCTGCCGGATCGCGTCCTCGAGCGCCAGCGGGATCGTGGCGGCCGTGGTGTTGCCGTAGTCCTCGATGTTGATCATCACCTTCGACTCGGGCAGGCCGAGGCGGGCCGCGGCCGACATGATGATGCGGCGGTTCGCCTGGTGCGACACGAACAGCGCCACTTCGTCGGTGGTGTGCCCGTTGCGCTCGAGCACCTTGCGCGCGATCTCCTCGGTCTTGCGGACCGCGAACTTGAACACCGCCTGGCCGTCCTGCTTGACGAAGTGCATCCGCTTGTCGACGGTCTCGTGCGAGGCCGGGTGGAGGCTGCCTCCCGCCGGCATCTGCAGCGCCGGGCCGCCGCTGCCGTCGATTTCGTTCTCGAACCCGATGATCTCGAGTCCCTCTTCGACGGCCGGCTCGACAATCACCGCGCCGGCGCCGTCGCCGAACAGCACGCAGGTCGTGCGGTCGGTGTAGTCGATGATGGTCGACATCGCGTCGGCGCCGATGACCAGCGCGCGCTGGTGTTTGCCGGTCGACACAAGCTGGCTCGCCACGCCCAGCGAGAACGTGAACCCGGAGCAGGCGGCGGCCAGGTCGAAGCCCCAGCACGCGGTGGCGCCAATCTTGTGCTGCACCAGCGCCGCCGTGCTCGGGAACATCATGTCCGGCGTGGTCGTCCCGACGACGAGGAAATCGATGTCGCCGGGCGTCAGGCCGGCGTTCGCGATCGCCTTCAGCGCGGCCTCCTTGGCCATGTCGGAGGTCGCCACGCCCTTGTCGACCACGTGCCGCGTCCTGATCCCGGTCCGCTGGAGGATCCACTCGTCGGTGGTCTCGACCATCTGGCTGAGCCTGTGATTGTCGAGGATCGTCGGCGGCACGTATGTCGCCAGCGAGCTGATGCGCGTTTTCCTGAGCACGTTCCCGTTCACCACAGTCGCGAGTCCTTTCCCGGGGCCTGCAGGCCGAAATACTCGTACGCCCGCGCCGTGGCCACGCGGCCTCGGGGCGTGCGATCGATGAACCCGATCTGGATCAGAAAGGGCTCGTAGATGTCTTCAATCGCGTCCTTGTCTTCGCTGATCGCGGCGGCGATGGTGCCGACGCCGACGGGCCCGCCGCCGAACTTCTCGATGATCGTCTTGAGCAGCCGCCGGTCGATTTCGTCGAAGCCGCGGTCGTCGACCTCCAGCATCGCCAGCGCCGCGTGCGTGACCGGCTCGGTGATCTCGCCCGTGGCGCGCACCTGCGCGTAGTCGCGGACGCGGCGCAGCAGGCGGTTCGCGATCCGGGGCGTGCCGCGCGACCGGCGGGCGATCTCGGCGGCCGCCTCGTCGCGGATCGGCGTGCCGAGGATGCGGGCGGAGCGGCGGACAATCACCTCGAGGTCCGCGTCGGTGTAGAAGTCGAGGCGGTGCACGATGCCGAAGCGGCTGCGCAGCGGCGCCGTCAGCAGTCCCGCGCGCGTCGTGGCGCCGATGAGCGTGAAGGGCTGGAGCGGCACTTTCACGGACCGCGCGCCCGGGCCCTGCCCGATCACGATGTCGAGCTCGTAGTCCTCGAGGGCCGGGTAGAGGATCTCCTCGATGGTCGCCGCCATCCGGTGGATCTCGTCGATGAAGATGACCTCGCGCTCCTTGAGGTTCGTGAGCATCGCCGCCAGGTCGCCGGCCTTCTCGAGCACCGGGCCCGACGTGGTCCGCACCGGCACGCCGAGCTCGTTCCCGATGACGTACGCGAGCGTTGTCTTGCCGAGCCCGGGCGGGCCGTAGAGCAGGACGTGATCGAGCGCTTCCCGGCGCTGCCTGGCGGCCGTGATGGCGACGTGCAGGTTCTCGCGCACGCGGTCCTGCCCGACGTACTCGTCGAGCGTCCGCGGGCGCAGCCCGGCCTCGAACTGCGCGTCCTCGTCGTCGGCGCGCGTCGATGTCACCCGCAGGGGTTCGTCAGTCATCTCGTGTGGTGGCGGTCAGCCCCGCGCCAGTTCGCGCAGCGCCTGTTTGAGCACGGTCTCGAAGGCCGGCGACTCGGCCCTGGCCAGCGCGGCCTCGACGGCTCGTTCCGCGAGAGGTCGATGATATCCCAGGTTCAGCAGGGCCGAGAGCAGGTCCCGGCGCAGCACGCCGCCCGGCGCGCCGGCTTCCGTCCCGGCCGTCGTCTCGTCGATGATGCCTTTCGGGAGCTTGTCCTTCAGCTCGAGGCCAATCCGCTCGGCGGTCTTCTTGCCGATGCCGGGGATCGCCGTCAGGCGTCCCACGTCGCCGGCCTGGACCGCGCGCGCGAGGTCGGCCGCGTCGATGCCCGAGAGCACGGCGAGGGCGAGCTTCGGCCCGATCCCGCTGATGCCGATCAGCCGTTCGAACACCTGCAGCTCGAGCGCCGTCGAGAAGCCGTACAGCGCGAGGGCGTCTTCACGCACGTGGGTGTGCACGCGCAGCGCCACGTCGGCGCCCGGCTCGCCGAGCGTGTAGTAGGTCGACAGCGGCACCGCCACGTCGTAGCCGACACCGCCCACGTCAACGATGAGACGGTTCGGCGCTTTCTCGGCCAGCCGGCCGCGAAGCGTAGCGATCATGGCCGGTACTCGCGCCAGGTTTTCGGCGCGCGCCGCGATGCCGGTGCGGCGGCCGCCGCGGCCCGCACCGGGCCGGTCGAGCGGTGCACATGGCAGATCGCCACGGCCAGGGCGTCGGAGGCGTCGTGCGGCTGCGGCACCTCGTCGAGGCCGAGCAGCAGGCGCACCATCTCGCCCACCTGGTGCTTCTCGGCGCGGCCGTACCCGACCACCGCGAGCTTGACCTCGGCGGGCGTGTACTCGACCACGGGATAGCCGCCCTCGACGGCGCTCAGCAGCGCAACGCCACGGGCGTGCCCCAGTTTCAGGGCGCTCCGGACGTTGGTGGCGTGAAACACGTTTTCCACCACGACGCAATCGGGCCGGTGCGTGAGGAGCAGCTGACGAAGGCCCCGGTAGATCGCGAGCAGCTTTGCGGGAAACGCCGCCGCGGCGGGAGCGGTGATGGCGCCGCACGCCACGAGCCGATGCCGGCTGCCGTCGGTGTCGATGCAGCCGTACCCCGTGCGCAGGGAACCGGGATCGACGCCGAACACCCTCACGCGAACGCCTCGAGCTCCTTTTCGTCGACGTCCATGTTCGACCACACGTGCTGCACGTCGTCGTGGTCCTCGATGAGGTCGAGCAGCTTCAGCATGCTCTGCGCGGCCTTGCCCTCGAGCGACACGTAGTTCTTCGGCAGCATCGCCACCTGCGCCGACACGGTCTCGATGCCGAGTTTCTCCACGGCGTCCTTGACGGCGGGGAACGCGTCGGGCGCGCTCAGCACTTCCCAGCTGTCGCCGTCGTCGCGCAGGTCGTCGGCGCCCGCATCAAGCGCGGCGCTCAGCAGCGTGTCCTCGGTGGCCTTGGCCTTCTCGATGACGATGTAGCCCTTCTTTTCGAACATCCAGGCGACCGAGTTCGACTGGCCGAGATCGCCGCCGTACTTGGTGAGCATGTGGCGGATCTCACCGACCGTCCGGTTCTTGTTGTCGGTCATCGCCTCGATAATCAGGGCCACGCCCCCTGGCCCGTAGCCTTCGTAGGTGATCTCCTCGTATTGCACGCCGGGTTCTTCACCCGTGCCCCGCCGGATCGCCCGCTTGATGTTTTCGGCGGGCATGTTCGCCTGCTTCGCCTCGGCCACGATCGTGCGCAGGCGCGGATTGGTGTCGGGGTCGCCGCCCGCGGCGCGCGCCGCCACCGTCAGCTCCTTGATGATCCGGGTGAAGACGCGGCCCCGCTTGGCGTCGGCGGCGCCCTTCTTGTGCTTGATGGTGTGCCACTTGGAATGGCCAGACATGTTGGAACTCCAGGTCTGTCAGGAGAAAATCCTGCGGAAAAGTGCCTCGAGATCCTAACATGCGGGTTGTACCCCCGCCAAGCGCCCGGCGGGGGGATAAGGCGGGGGTTCCAGGCGGTCCGCTCAGCGGACCGGCGGCACGGGCAGGCGGGCCACCGTCGACGACGCCTTCCTGAACTGATCGACCAGCACAAGGTCCACAGCCCCCCCGCCCGAGCGGCCGAAGGCGGGCACCAGGACGGTCAGTTCGTGCGGACCGGACTGGCTGATCCCGGCGTCGAGGATCGCTTCCACGGTTCCGCCGCGCAGCATCGCACCCCGGTAGAAGCCGCTGGAGGGAAGGTCCGCATCGAGAATCAGCAGGTCTTCCGAATCCACCCGTTTGAGGCCGCGCACGAGAAAACCACAGCCCGGGCCCGCGGGCGCGGCCGGCGCATCCGGGTCTTCGAACAGTACGCAGGTGGTGAGCGTGGCGAAGGGCGATCCCGACGCCCCTGAGCGCAAGGCCACCTCAACCTCATAGGGGCCCGGGGTGCCGCCCTGGCCGAAGCAGAAGGTGTCGTCGAGAAGGTGAAGCTGCTGGCGGTTCAGCGCGTCAATCACCGGGCCGGCCGCTCGGCGCACCTCGGCGGTGCGCGTCGAGGCCGACTCCGCGCCGTCCTTGTCCTTGACGACGACGGGGGCCGAGTACCGGTAGGTCACCTGCGCGGATAGGGGCCCCGGCACGTAGTCCAGGGCGAGCGCTTCCAGGCGGAGGCAGTCGCCGGGCCGTGCGATGGACCCGTTGGTCCGGAGGGCGATGACCGGGCTCTGCGCCAGCGCCGGGCCGGCCAGTCCCAAGACTGTCACCCCGACGAGCAGCGCTGCCGGCAGCAGGATGCGAGGTGTTGTCCGCATGGAACCCTCCTCTGACTGCGGCAGTGCAAGAGCAGCGCCAGTGACGACCTTCCGATACGCCTACAACTGCCAGGCGTTCCCGCGGCTCCTGTCACCTAGAGTAGACACTCTCCGAATGGTGTCTGACACCGTTCCGCACACCATTCCGCAGATGGTGTCTGACACCAATTTCAGGGGCGGGTGGCGAGGATGAGCCAGACATCGGCGCGCGGGTCCCAGGGGCCGCCCTGGTAGTCGCCCAGGACGGCCGACACCAGGAAGCCGTGGCGCTCGAGGCGCGCCGACATCTCTTCGACGGACACGGTCCGGAAGGCGAGCGAGAAGGGGTGCGAACGCGTCACGCGGCCTTTGCGCTCGACGAACTCCTGGTCGAAGTGCGTCAGGCCGCGGGCGCGGTCCTGCCGCACCGACTCGATGAGCGTGATGCGGGTTTCACCACGCCCCACGCGGCCGCGCAATTTCACGCGCCGGTCGTATTCCGGCCAGGAGGTCAGGTCGGACACGAGATCGATCCCGAGCAGGCCGCCCTTCCGGAGCACGCGGTGCGCCGCGGCCAGGGCCGCCTCGAGGGTGGCATCGTCGAGCAGCGATTGCAGAATGCCGTAGGGCGCGGCGACGAGGCCGAAGCTGGCGGCCGGGAACGGCAGGAACCGCACGTCCCCGCGAACCAGAGCCAATGACCCGTCGTGTTTCGAGCGGCGCAGGCGCTTCCGGGCACGCGCCAGCATGGAAGCCGAGCGATCGATACCGACCACCCGGGCGCCGGCCTTGGCCATGGGGATGGCCACCCTGCCGGTCCCGCAGCCGAGTTCGAGGATTGGACCGGCGGTGCGCCTGGCGAGGCGCTGCCAGAACATCACGTCGCGGCGCCCCATCGTCTGGGCGTTCTCCCAGTCGTAGAACTGCGCGTAGTCGTCCCAGCCGCGCCAGCCTTCCATGCCCTTCTCCCGCGCCCCCCGGCCCATCCGACTCCCGATGAACGCCGGATTCTATCGTGCCGGACCGGCGCCGTGCGAATCGACCGCAAGCGGACCCGCCCGGCGGTGTTCCCGGAGAGCCGCGCATGTGGCATGATCCGGTCGAGGTACTTCCATGGCTCGACGTCTCTTCACCTCCGCGCTCGCCGCAGCTCTCATCTTCTCGTTCGCCGTCCTGGCATCCGCCCAGGAGCGGAAGAAGGTCGGCGTCGCGTTCGGCGGAGGCAGCGCGAAGGGTATCGCGCACATCGGCGTCATTCGCTGGTTCGAGGAGCACCGCATCCCGATCGACGTGGCGGCAGGCACCAGCATGGGAGGGTTGATCGGGGGCTGCTTCGCCACGGGGATGTCGGCGGCTGAGCTCGACCAGCTCATCTCGACGATGGACTGGGACGAGCTGTTCGGATCGTCGGACTTCGCCTTCAAGAACATCCGCCGCAAGACCGACGCGCGGGCCTATCCGTCCAGGCTCGAATTCGGCGTGCGGAACGGGAAGTTCTCCCCGCCGACGTCGCTCAACACGGGCGAACAGGTCGACCTGATGCTCGCCCGGATTACGGGCCAGTATTTCTCGCTGGCGAGCTTCGACGAGCTCCCCACCCCCTTCCGCGCGGTGTCGGTCGACCTGCTCAGCGCGACGCAGGTGGTGATGGACCGGGGCTCGCTCGCAGCCGCGATGCGGGCGACGATGTCGCTGCCGCTCATCTTCCCGCCCGTCGAGAGGGAGGGCAAGATCCTTGTCGACGGCGGCGCCATGAACAACGTGCCCGCCGACGTCGCTCGGGGGATGGGCGCGGATGTCGTGATCGGGGTCAACGTCGGCGATCTCACCAACCCGACAGAAATCAGCCAGTCGATGTTCGGGCTCGCGGGCGGAACGCTCGGGGCGATGATGCGGGCGTCGACGCGCGAGGGCCTCGCGGCGGCCGACATCGTGCTGAACGTGCCGCTCGTCGAGCAGGGCTTCGGGTCACTCGCGTGGCGGCGGAGCAAGGAACTCATCGAGGAGGGCTACAAGGCGGCCGAAGCGATCAAGGACAAGCTGCTCCCCTACGCCGTCAGTGAAGCCGAGTTCCAGCAGTGGCTCGACCATCGGCGGCGTACCAGGCGCACGGCGATGCCCGCTCCGTCGTCCGTCAGGTTCGAAGGCATCAGCGGGGCCGATGCGCAGCGCATGACGGCTGTGCTGCAGAAGCACATCGGGCGGCCGCTCGATGTCGCCTCGCTCGAGTTCGACCTGACCGAGCTCCAGGGTCTGGACCGGTACGAGGTGGTCGCGTGGCGCTTCTCGAGGAGGGATGACGGGGAGGTTGCCCTCGTCATCCGCGGCCGCGAAAACCCTCACGCACCGCCGTTCCTCATGCTGGGCCTGAACCTCCAGAACACCACCAGCGACAGCTTCGGCGTGTCGGTCTCGGCCCGCTTTCTGAGTTTCGACGTCCCGTTCTCCGGGTCCGAGCTCCGCCTCGATGGCACCGTGGGATCGAACCCTGCGATCGGCGCAGAATGGTACCAGCCGCTGGGCCGGGCGCCGCTGTTCATCGCGCCGTTCGCGGGTGTGGGGAAGTCGGCGTACAACCTCGTCGAAGAAGACGCCGTCGTGGCCCGCTACGATGAGGCGTATCTGAAGGCTGGTCTGAACGTCGGGGTGAACCTGGGGGCTTTCAGCGACGTCCGACTCGGCGCCTACATCGGCCGGCTCGATGCCGAGGTGGCGGTCGGCGATCCCGGGCTTCCGGCCGTCGAGGGCAAGGAGACGGCGGCGGAACTCACGTGGCGGCTGAACACGCAGGACAGCCCGGTGATTCCCTCCCGCGGTCTCGCCGCAAGGGTTCGTACGCACTACATCTTTGACGGCCCGCAGATCGAACCACCGCTGGAGAGTTTGCGGTCGAGCGTGGAACTGCTCCAGTTGGAGACCAACGGCAGCCTCTTCCACCGCGTGCGGGCCGATGACCGCGTGTTCTTCACGTGGGGCTTCGGCACGTCGTTCGACAAGAATCCGCTCGTGCTCCAGCAGTTCCAGTTGGGCCAGCCGTTCCGCCTCGGCGCCTATGACGTCGGCCAGTTGAGCGGCGACCATTACTACGTCGGCACGTTCGGGTACCTCCGCCACCTTGCCAGGCTGCCCGACTTCCTCGGCGGGCCGGTCTTCGTGGGCGGGTGGCTCGAGAACGGCGACGCCTTCAACGACTGGAAGGACGCGGGGTTCAAGTCCCAGGCCGGGGTTGGCGCCGTGGCCGACACGCTGATCGGGGCGGTGCTCGTCGGAGGGACCGCGGGATTCGACGGGCGCTGGGGATGGTACATTTCGATTGGACGATTCTTCGCCTGGTAGCGCCACGCGCCGGGTGCGGGAACGATTGACGCAGAAGGAGCACACATGAAACGTAGTGTCATCGCCGCTGTCGTAGTTGCCGTCGCCGTGCTCGGGATTGCCGGCACCGCCCTCGCTCAGACGAAAACCCTGACGGGCGAAACCCAGACCATTTCGGCCACGGTCGAAGCCATCAACGCCACCACCCGGACCATCACGGTCAAGGGGCCCAAGGGCAACTTCCAGGACATCGTCGTCCCGGACGCCGTAAAAAAGTTCGCGGAAATCAAGGTGGGCGACACGCTTACGGCCCGCTACTACGAGAACCTCGTGATTCGGAAGAAGCTGCCGGGCGAGAAGGACGTGGACACGGCGGCCGAAGGCGTCACGCCGGGCGGCGCGGTGAAGCCCTCGGGCACCGCCGCCAAGCAGCGGACGATCACCGCGACGATTACGGCCCTCGATCCGAAGGTGCCGTCGATCACGCTCAGCGGCCCGAACAAGTGGACCTACAGCGCCCGCATCGAGGACAAGAAGGTGCTGGACCAGGTCAAGCTCGGCGACAAAGTCGACCTCACCTGGACCGAGGCGCTGCTGCTGGAGTTCGAGGTGGTGAAGAAGAAGTAGCACCCGCCAGACACCGCGGATGCTCGACGACGGCCCGGGCCCTGACCGGGCCGTTGTCGCGTACGGACCCTGCGCTCAGAAGGTGACGCCGACGGTCAGCGGAAAGAACTTCCCGTTGGCGTCCTCGGTGCCCTTCGACGTCTGGAACTTCGGTCCCCACATGTAGTGATAGCGGATCTCGGCGAAGAACCGTCCTGCCGTCAGCCCGACGCCGACATTGAGTCCCGGATTGGTGGCGGTTCTCGTGCCGTTGAAGGTGCTCACCGGAATCGGCCCGGACGGGCAGAGGAACCACCAGGGATCGCACACAGAGATGTTCCCGCTGCCGCTCGCGCTGAGCCCGACGGATCGATGGTAGATCCCCCCGCCGGCCAGCAGATGCAGGCGAGCGCGGCCCGGGGGAGCCTGGAACTTGATGTTGACCGTGCCGAACTGGATGCGCGGCGTCACCTCGGCGGGCCGAGACGCGCTATCGGCCGCCGAGTCGTCCTGGACGCCGAGCGCAGACCACAGGTAGTCGGCAGTCAGGGAGAGCTGGCTCGTGAACCGCCACGCGAAGCCGCCCGTGAAGCCAAGCCCCATCGAGAACCGGTCGGCGCTGTTGGAGAGCGGCGCCATGAGCACCCCGCCGGCCATGAAGCTGTACGGCTTCTCCTGGGCGGCCGCCGGCACGGCCATGGCCAGCACGACGACGCAGACGACGGCTACGCGCTTGAACATCTCGGTGACCTCGCGGGCTTCAGATGCAGCCAGTCTACACCAGGCGCATTCGGGCCAGGCGGCGCGAGCCTGGGCGTGCGGATCGGCGAACCGCGGCCGCCGGGGTAGAATGCCGTCGCCATGGACGATTTGACGCGCTGGCGCGACGAGTTCCCGATCCTCTCCCGCACGGTCTACATGATCAGCAACTCACTGGGCGCGATGCCCCGCGCCGCGGCGCAATCGCTGGCCGAGTACGCCGATACCTGGGCGACGCGCGGCGTGCGGGCCTGGGAGGAACGCTGGTGGGAGATGGCGGGCGAGCTCGGAGCCCGCATCGAGGCGATCATCGGCGCGCCGGCCGGCTCCGTCAGCATGCACGAGAATGTCACCACCGCCGAGGCCGTGGCGCTCTCATGCATCAGGCCCGACGGACCGAGGCGCCGGATTGTCTGCACGGCGATGGACTTCCCGTCGGCCGTTTATCTCTACAAGGGGCAGCGCGACCTCGGGTTCGATCTCGACATCGTGCCGGCCCTCGAGGACCTGTCGGTCCCCGCCGATCGCATCGCCGCGGCCATCGACGAACGCACGGCGGCGGTCTGCCTGTCCCACGTGCTCTTCCGCAGCTCGTACATCGTCGATCCGAAGCCCGTCATCGAGAAGGCCCACGCGGTGGGGGCGGTCATCGTCCTGGACGGCTACCAGTCGGCGGGGATCATCCCCGTCGACGTCACGGCGCTCGGCGTGGACTTCTTCGTCGGCGGATGCCTGAAGTGGCTGTGCGGCGGCCCCGGCAACGCCTTTCTCTACACGGCCCCGTGGGTGAAGGCGAAGACGCACCCGCGCTTGACCGGCTGGCTCTCCCGCACCGACCCGTTCGCCTTCGATATCGACGCCGCCGGCGTGCGCGACGACGGTATGGCGATGATGAACGGCACGCCCGCCATCCCGGCCTACTATGCCGCGCTGCCCGGCCTCGAGATCATCCGGCAGGTCGGCGTCGATCGAATCCGGGCGGCATCCCGGGCCATGACACGGCGCCTGCTCGACCTCGTCGACGAGCACGGCTACCGTTCGGTCGCCTCGCGGGATCCCGAGCGCCTCGCCGGCACGGTGGCGGTCGACGTCCCGGAGGCCGCGCGCGTGGCGAAGACGCTCAACGCCCGCGACTTCGTGGTGGACTACCGGCCCGGCGTCGGCATCCGCCTCTCGCCGCACTTCTACAACGCGATGGACGAGATCGACGCCATGATGGGCGAAGTCGATCGGATCGTCCGCACGAAGGCATACGCGCCGGGGGCGTGATGAGCCTGCCATGCCAAGAGTCACGTTCGATTCGCCCGCCTTCACCAATGACGACGCCGGGGCCATCGGCCGGCGGTATTACAGCCTCGACGCCGCCTCCTCGCCGTTGCCGAGCGAGCGGGACCAGAACTTCCTGCTGACGACGGCCAGCAATGATCGGCACGTCCTGAAGATCTCGAACGCCGGGGAAGACCCGCGCGTGATCGATCTGCAGAACGCGGCGCTCCTGCACCTGGCCACGATGGCGCCGGACATCCGGCTTCCGCGTGTGCGGCATGCCGCCGACGGCCAGGCCGTGGTGTCCGTGCCGGACGCAGCAGGCACGCCGCACCTGGTCAGGCTGCTCACCTGGGCGCCCGGGCATATGCTCGCCCGCGTGGAACCGCACACGCCGGAGCTGCTGCGCAGCCTCGGCACCCTGCTGGGCGCGGTCGACGCGGCGCTCGAGACGTTTGCGCATCCCGCGTCCGAGCGCGACCTGAAATGGGATCCCCGGCGAGCCGGCTGGATCCGCGAGTACTTTCACGCCGTCGGGGATCCGGCCCGGCGCATCCTGGTGGAACGCCTGTTCGCGTGGTCGGAGGAGGAACTCTCGCGCCTCGCCCCGCAACTCCGCACCGGCGTCATCTACAACGACGCCAACGACTACAACGTGCTCGTGGACGGCTCCGACCCGTACGCGCGGCGCGTGACGTCAGTCGTCGACTTCGGTGACATGCTTCATACCTGGGTCGCCAACGAGGCGGCGGTCGGCTGCGCGTACGCCATGCTGGACAAGCCTGACCCGCTCGCCGCGGCCGCGCCGATCGTCGAGGGATACTACGCGGCGTACCCGCTCGGCCCCGCCGAGATCGAGGCGCTGTTCCCCCTCATCTGCAGCCGGCTGGCGGTGAGCGTGGTCAACTCGGCCGTGCAGCGCCATGCCGATCCCGGGAACGAATACCTCACGGTCAGCGAGCGGCCGGCGTGGGAACTGCTCGAGCGGCTCGGCTCCGTGCATCCCAGGTTCGCGCACTACACCTTCCGCGGCGCGTGCGGTCTCGAACCGTGTCCTGCCTCGCCCGCCATCTCGTCGTGGCTGCGAGACTTTGCGGGCGTCATCGGGCCGTTGCTCGATCCCGACCCGCGGGCGGCGCCGCGCGTCGTGTTCGACCTGGCGGTCGACAGCCTCACCTCGGGCACGCCGGCGGTGTGGTCGGACAGCGGGTCGTCGGCGAGGAAGATCGCGCGGCGGATGGAGGACGCGGGCGCCGCAGTCGGAATCGGCTGTTACGACGAGGTCCGCGGCGTCTACACCAGCGACGCGTTCGTGAAGCCGGGCAACGACGGCCCGTCGTCGCGCACCGTGCATCTCGGCCTGGACCTGTTCGTGAGGCCCGGCACGCCGGTGCTCGCGCCGCTGGACGGCGTGGTGCACAGCATCGCCGTGAACGACACGCCGCTCGACTACGGGCCCACCATCGTCCTCGAGCACGAAGCCGGGCCTGCCGGGCCCCGCTTCTACACGCTGTACGGGCATCTCTCGAACGCGTCGGCGAGCGCGCTCACCGTTGGCGACACGGTCCGCACCGGACGTGTCATCGCGCGAGTCGGCGCGGCCGCCGAGAACGGCGGCTGGCCGCCCCACCTGCACTTCCAGCTCATCACCGATCTGCTCGACCTGCGCGGCGACTTCCCCGGCGTGGCCGATCCGGCGGAGCGCCGCGTGTGGCTGAGCCTGGTCCCGGACCCGAATCTCGTCGCCCGGATTCCCGGAGGCGTCACCGCCCGGCGCGGGCCGTCGGGCGACGACCTTCTGGCGTCCCGCCGGGACCGCGTCGGGCCGTCGCTCAGCGTGTCGTATCGCCGGCCGCTCACGATCGTGCGCGGCTGGATGCAGCACCTCTACGACGCCGACGGCCGCACGTACCTCGACGCCGTCAACAACGTCCCGCACGTCGGCCACTGTCACCCGCGCGTGGTCGAGGCCGGCCGGCGGCAGATGGCGGTGCTCAACACCAACACGCGCTACCTGCACGAGCGGCTCGTGCAGTACGCCGGGCGGCTCGCGGCCACGCTGCCGGAGCCGCTGCGCGTCTGCTATTTCGTCAACTCCGGCAGCGAAGCCAACGAACTCGCCCTGCGCCTTGCGCGATGCGTCACCGGCAGCCGCGACACCATCGTCGTCGACGTCGGCTACCACGGCAATACGAACGCGGCGGTCGAGATCAGCCCCTACAAGTTCGACGGCCCCGGCGGCGCCGGCGCGCCGCCGTACGTCCACGTGGTGCCCACCCCCGACGTGTACCGCGGCGTCTACCGGGGTGCTTCCGCCGATGCGGGCGCGCGCTACGCCGCGCACGTGGCCATCGCGGTCGATCGGCTCGAAGCCGCGGGCCGGCGGATGGGCGCCTTCATCGCCGAATCGGCGCTGAGCTGCGCCGGCCAGATCGTGCTGCCGGACGGGTACCTCCATCACGCCTACGAGGCCGTGCGGGCCGCGGGTGGCCTGTGCATCGCCGACGAGGTCCAGGTCGGCTTCGGGCGCGCCGGCTCGCACTTCTGGGCGTTCGAGACCCAGGGTGTCGTGCCCGACATCGTGACGATGGGAAAGCCCATCGGCAACGGCCACCCGCTCGGCGCGGTGGTCACCACGCCCGAGATCGCCCGCGCGTTCGCCAACGGCATGGAGTACTTCAATACCTACGGGGGCAATCCCGTGTCCTGCGCGATCGGCCTGGCCGTGCTCGACGTGATCCGCGACGAGGGCCTGCAAGCCCGCGCGCTCGAGGTCGGGCAGATCCTGGTGAACGGGCTCCGCGCGCTGATGCCCCGTCATCCCCTCATCGGCGACGTGCGCGGGCTCGGCCTCTTCGTCGGCATCGAGCTTGTCCGCGACCGCGAGACGCGCAAACCAGCGGGCACGGAAGCCGGCCTCGTGGCGAACCGCATGCGCGACAAGGGCATCCTCGTGAGCACGGACGGCCCGTTCCACAACGTGCTGAAAATCAAGCCCCCGCTGTGCTTCACGGCCGGCGACGCCGGCCGCCTCGTCTCAACGCTGGACGGGATCCTCGGCGAGGACTACCTGCAGCGGTGAACGGGCCCGCAGCCGTCGAACAAGTCCGCGCCGGTCTCCGTAGTACAGGGATGGCCGCGCCGAGGCCCTTGTGGAGGTGTCCGTGTACCGACGCAGAATCGCCGCCGTCCTCGCCTTCGCGGCCGCCGGCTGGCTCGCCCAAAGCGGCGGCGCCGTGCTGGCCGGCCAGGCGAAGCCCGCCGCGCCGCTGACCAGTCTCGATGCGTTCATGGCCCGCGTCCTCGAGCGCCGCAACGAGAATTGGAGAACGCTTCACGACTACATCCTGAGCGAGCGCGAGACGTTCCAGATTCTGGGCCCGGGCGGTATCCCGCTTGCCGGCCAGCGCCGCGAGTTCGAGTGGTTCGTCCGCGACGGCTATCTCGTCCGCAGCCCGGTGAAGGCCAATGGCGCCTCGCTCGGAGAGTCGGACCGCCGGAAATACGAGGCGGACTGGCTGAAGAAAGAGCACGAGCGCGACACGCGGGCGAAAGAGAAGGCGGCGAAGAAGGACAAGGAGTCCGTCGAGGCGGAGCTGGCGGAAGAACTGCGCACGGTCGACCTGGGCTCGGACAAGGACGTCATCTCGGTGGTGGGCACCGAACCCCGCTTCATCTCCGAGGCGTACTTCATGAAGTTCCCGTTCGAGCCCGGCAACTATTACCTGGCCGGGCGAGAGATGATGGACGGCCGCCCGGTGGTGAAGATCGAGTACTACCCGTCGCGCCTCTTCAGCGACGACGAGGATCGCGAGAAGAAGGCCGTCACCGTCACCGCCGGCGGCGAGGTCAAGGTCGAGCCGGCCCCGGAGAAGCCGGGAGGCAAGGAGAAGGCGAAGCCGCCGGCGAAGCGCGACAAGGGCGACGACATCGAGAACGAAATCGAAGCGGCCCTGAACAAGGTCACGATGGTCACGATGTGGATCGATCCGCAGGAGTACCAGATCGTCAGGTTCGCCTTCGACAACGCCGATTGGGGCTTCCTGCCTGGCCGCGCCATCGTCCGCGTCGATCAGGCGAAGGCCACCATGACCATGGGGCGATACTTCGACAACGTCTGGCTCCCGAAGGAAATCGCGTTCGGATTTGGCGCGACGTTTGCCGCCGGATCGTACACGTTCCGGTACGGCCGCGAGTTCTACGACTACCGCAAGGGCGAGGTCAGCGCGAAGATCCGCGGCTACGTGCCGAAGGAGCCCTAGCGTGATGCCGCGCCGACGTCAGCCGTTGCTCGCCGCCGCGATCCTGGCGGTGATCTCCCACGCGGCAGCCCTGGCCCAGACCGCCATGCCGGAGGTGGTCGCCGAGGTTCGCATCCACGGCAACTACCGCACGCCCGACGGCGAGGTGCTGCGGATCGCGGGCATCGCCGTCGGGAGCCCGCTCGAGGCGGGCGCCGTCGACGCGGCCGCCGATCGGCTGCGCCGGAGCGGGCGCTTCGAAGCGGCCGATGTCCGCAAGCGGTACCGATCGCTCGACGACATGACCGATGTCGCCATCATCATCGCCGTGACCGAGCGGCCCGGCGTGGAACCAGGCGGCGTCATGCCCGGCCCGATGAAACGGGTGCGGAACGCGCTCATGGCATCGCCGTCGCTCGAGTACGTGGATGGTTACGGCTTCATCGCGGGCGGCCGCGTAAGCTTCGTGAACGTGCTCGGAAAGGGCGGGCACCTGGTCGCGCCGCTGACGGTGGGATCGACGCGCCAGGCTGGCCTCGAGCTGGACAAGACGCTGCAGAGCGGGCCGCTCAGCAGGATTCACGGGGGCTATGCCATCGTGAGCCGCGAGAATCCGGCCTACGACACGCGCGACCTTCGCAACGACTTCCGGGTGGAGGCCTCCCGTCAGTTCGCCCGCGTCGGGAACGCCGCCGTGCGCGCCGGCTGGGCCGACGTGTCCTTCGGCGACATCGACGATCAGCTGACGACATACGGCGCCCGTGTGTCGGTGGATACTCGCGTCAATACGGCGTTTCCGCGCAACGCGATCTACGCCAGCGCGGCGTGGGACGCGCTCAAGCCTGAATCCGGCTCCACCATCAACCGCTACACCATCGACGGGCAGGCGTATGTGGGCTTCATCGGGTCGTCCGTGCTCGCCCTGCGGGCCCGCACGGAAACGGCGGACCGGCCGCTGCCCGTCTACGAGCGCGCCCTATTGGGCGGCTTCGGGTCGCTGCGCGGGTTCAAGGCCGGCGCGTTCACGGGCGACAACCTTTCGGCGGCCTCGCTCGAACTGCGCGTACCGTTCCACTCTCCCCTGCGCCTGGGCCAGACCGGCCTCACCGTGTTTGGCGATGCGGGCGCGGCCTACGACCATGGCGTCAAGCTGAGCGACGCGCGCGTCGAGTACGGCGCGGGCGGCGGATGGTACCTCCGCGTGCCGCTGTTCCAGCTCGAGGTCGATGTCGCCTACGGGTTCGACAGCGGCACCCGCGTGCACGTCACGGCCGGCTTCAAGTTCTGAAGACCGCCGCCGGGCGGGCCGTCGGCTAGAATGTCTACCGGAGCCAGATCATGCCCATGTTGACACGGCGGCGAGCGGGGCTCGCCTCACTCGTCTTCGCCATCGGTCTCATTCCCGTTACGCTGCCGGCTGCCGCGCAGGAGCCGCAGCCGGCAGCGGCCCAGGCGGCGCCGGCGTCCCAGGAGGATCCCCTCCGGCGCGAAACGCCCCGCGGGGCATTCCTGGGGTTCGTCGAAGCCTCGCAGCGGGGTGACCGCGCCACGGCCGCCGACTACCTGCAGTGGCCACGGCAGAAGATGCCGATCGACCGTGAAGAGGCGGCGGACCATCTGCGTTTCATCCTCAACCACGGGTTCGAAGGCAATCTCGACCGCCTGAGCCGTGATCCCGGCGGCATCATCAACGACGGGCTCCCGCCCGACCGCGATCGCGCCGGAACGGCGGTCCTGTCGAACGGCGAACGCGTGGACATCCACCTCACGCGAGTCGTTCAGAGCACGGGGCCGGCCCTCTGGATGATCTCGGCCGACACGGTCTCGGACATCCCGCGGATGTACGAGCACGCCGGACTGCCGAAGGTCGAGCGCCGCCTTCCCAGGTTCCTGACGTCCGCGAGTTTCGGCGAAATGCCGCTCTGGGTGCCCATCGCGCTCCTCGCCGCGGTGCCGGTGCTCTACTTCGTGTCGCGGCTCGTGCTCTGGGCCATCATCGAGTTTGTCCGGATGGTGCTCAGGTTCAGAGGGCATCGCGGACCGATCAGGCGATCGCGGGAGTGGCTGGCGCTTTCGCGCCCGTCGGCGTTCCTGCTGACGCTCGGCCTGCACCGCCTGCTCTCGCCCATGGTCGGCATCCCGCTGCTCCACCGCCAGTACTACTCGCGGACCGTCACCGTTCTGCTGATCGGCGGCATCGTGTGGTGGCTGTGGCGGGCGGTGGATCTGGTGGCCGAGCGGATGCGCGATCGCCTGAAGCCGGATCATCCGCGGACCGCCCAATCGGTCTACGTGCTCGGCCGGCGCCTGTTGAAGGGCGTGGTGGCCGCCATCGCGCTGCTCGCCGGGCTGGCGGCCTTCGGCGTCAACCTCACCGCGACGCTGGCCGGGCTGGGCATCGGCGGCGTGGCGCTCGCGTTCGCCTCTCAGCGGACGCTCGAGAACGTCTTCGGCGGCATCTTCGTCCTCAGCGACCGCAGCATCGTCGTCGGCGACGTCTGCCAGATCGGGAAGTACACCGGCGAGGTGGTGGACGTCGGCCTGCGGTCGATGCAGCTGCGCACGGTGAACCGCACGGTGGTCTACGTACCGAACGGCACGCTGGCCACGATGGAAGTGGAGAACCTGAGCCGGCGCGACAAGTTCCTCTTCCAGCACATCGTGGGATTGCGCTACGAGACGACGCTCGAGCAGGTCGGACGCGTGCAGGGCGAGATCAGGGCCATGCTGGCCGGTGATGCGCGCATCGAGCAGGACACGCACCGTGTCCGGCTCGTCCGCTTCGGGTCTTACTCGCTGGACATCGACGTGTTCGCGTACGTGAAGGCGGCCGACCTCCCGTCGTTTCTCGCCGTGCAGGAAGAGCTGCTGCTGCACATCATGAGCATCGTGAAATCCGCGGGCGCCGACCTCGCCTTCCCGTCGCAGACGATGTATGTGAAGACCGATCCCCAGTCGCCGGCCGTGATTCCGTTCGAGGCGCCGGAGTAGGCCGGGCGCGGGCCTTTGCGCGCCGGCGGGGTTTAACCGGGGTCAATCGAGCGTGATCGGCTCGCCGTGCACGATGGGGCGGGTGCGCGGGAGGCGGCCGCGGTAGGCGAGCCACCCGACCGCCGTCATGAGGGCGGCAAAGGCCGCCAGCATCGCGGCGTCGGCGGCGCGGCCCCGGGGCAGGGCCTTCGAGAGCCCCCACACCGTGGCCTGCGCGATCGTGACGGTCCACACCGCGCCGTAGAAGACGCGGCGCTCGTAGCCCTCGAACTGCACGGACGGCTTGGTGCGCGGCAGCCGGCCGGCGGCTCCGAGCGCCCACGTCGCCGCCATGACCGCCAGAAAGAGCGTGGCGTACAGCTGGTGCATCATCCAGCGGCCCGAGAGGATGGCAACCAGCAGGCCCGTGATGTTCACCGCCGGGTAGGCCGCGATGACGCCCCACGCCATCGTGTAGCAGACGCGCCGGTAGACGGGGTTCGGCTTGTCCTCGGTGAAGAACATCACGTACGGCCGCGTCTCGGTGCCCGGCAGCTTGCCAAACGCCGCCGCCAGGCCGGTGCCCGCAAGGACGCACGCCATCCAGCCGGCGACGCGCGCATCGAAGCCGCGATGGAAGAGACTGGCGATGAGCGGCCCGGGAAGCAGGAAGTACACCCAGGCCCAAACCGGCCAGTGCAGCACCCGGTACACGAGCGTGTTCCGCTCGCGCACCTTGCGCGTCACCGCGTACTCGACGCGCGTGCCGTAGGCCGGCACTCCTACTTCGCCTGCCTGCGCCACGTGTTGACGGCGGTCACGCGGCCCTTCGAGTCCTTCACTGTCAGCGTGAGGAGGTCGCCCTCGAACGCAAAGGCGCGCTCGCGGCCGGCGGCCATCTCGGCGGGAAGCGTGGCGAAGTCGCCCTCCGACTGCTGAACGTCCAGCAGGCGCAGCACCTGCCGCTGCGTGTCGATCACCGCCCGGCCCGTGAAATTGAGCGCCGCCCGCTGTTCGGCCGTCGCCGCAGGGTCGGCATAGTCGCCCTTCAGCGACAGATTGCCGTAGGCGTCATAGGTGAGCACGGCCGACGCCTTGATCGGGGTCTTCACGCCTGCGGCCGACAGGACGTCGGCCGACACCAGGTTCCATGTGCCTTCGAGCCGGCTCCGGACCGACGCGAGCGTGCCCGGGCCTGCGGAGACGGCCCCGCCCTCGATCGGGCGCTGCCTCGGCCTGGAGCTGACGCACGCGGAACACGACACCAGCACAACTGCCGGCATCATCACCCACACCATGGCGCGGAACTGTTTCGACATGACCATCACCCCTGGATTGGCGCTGACCGTATGGCAGCTTAGCAGACAAACTCGCCCTGGTGAAACGACCGGTGTCACGCCGGGCCTGACCACCTCAGCCCGAGCTTCGGTGGTCCGCCGAAGCCCCGCGAAGGCGGAAGGCCCGGCCTCCATTCTGAGGGTGGAGCCCCGGGGCTTCCCTGGCCTGAGCCTGTCGAAGGGAGGGAAGTCGAAGGCAGCCCCGGGGGGCAGGCCGGCCGTTAGAAGCGGAATCCGAACGTGATCGGGAAGAACTGCGCGTCGGTCTTCTGCGTGCCGCCCGACGCCGTGTTCACCTCGGGGCCCCAGACGTAGTGGTAACGGGCCTCGACGAAGAACGACGCCAGGTCGCTGAGCCGGTACGTGAACCCGCCGCCGATGCTCACCCCGGGGTCGGTGGTGTGGCGCGAGGCCACGACCTCGTCGACCGTGACCGGGTTCGGAAAACAGATGAACCAGTCGGGCCTGCAGATCGTCACCAGTCCGGTGGACGGAGTGGTCACGTAGACGGAGCGATAGTAGACCCCCGCGCCGCCAAGCACGTAGACGCTGGACTTCCCGGACTGCCACGGCGTGAACGTAACGCCGCCGCCCCCATACTGAAACCAGCCATTACCCGAGAAGGTCTGCGGATCCACGATCTTCGGCTGCGGGACCTCGATGTCCTTCCGGCCGAGGCTCGAGAAGTTGTACTCGCCGAACACCGTGGTCTTCGGCCGGACCTTGAAACCGAGCCCCATGGTGACCTGGCCCCCGGAACCAAGGCTCTCGCCCACCCCGCCGACCGGCGTCGCGACGCCGCCGCCGATGCTGAAGGAGTAGGGCTTGTCCGACGCCGCCGCCGGCGACGACACCACGACCAGGCCCACCAGGAACAGTCCGCCGATCATCCGCTTCATGGCTGCAGCAGTCCTTTCGCCAGATGGCACACCCGGGCCACCCCGGCTGACTATTGTACCCATTGGACGACGCCGCCTGTCACGGAGTTCAAGGTACGGTTACGATTAGGGCATGGACCTGCGGCAGCGGCTTGACGGGGCGGTGGTCATGGCCCCCATGACCAGGGGCGGCAACCTCCCCTACCGCAGGCTCTGCGCCGAGCTGGGGGCCCGGGTGCTGATGAGCGAGATGACCGTCGCCCGCCGGCTCAAGCAGAAGCGCAGGGGCGAGTTCGCCTTGATCCGCAGGGCGCCCGGCGAGCCGTACTTCGGCGTGCAGCTCGCGGGCACCGACGCGGAGGAAATGGGGTGGGCGGCCGCGCTCGTCGAATCACGAGGCGCCGACCTGGTGGACGTCAACTTCGGGTGCCCGATCGATCACTTCACCCGGAAAGGGATGGGCGCGGCCCTCGGCCGCCAGCCCAAGCGCATCCGGCGCATCGTGGAGGCCATGAAGCGTGCGGTCGCCGCCGTTCCCGTCACCGCGAAGATCCGCCTCGGGTGGAACGATGCCGATCGCAACTACCTGGATCAGGCCCGGGCCGCCGTCGACGGCGGCGCCGACGCGGTGATCGTGCACGGGCGCACGCGCGATGCCCGGTATCGCCAGTCGGCCGACTGGGAGGCGATTGGCGAAGTGGCGGCCGCCGTGCCGGTGCCGGTCGTGGGCAACGGCGACATCCTGTTCCCCCACCACATCAGCGAGGCCCGCGCCCGGTCGGGATGCGCCGCCGTGATGGCCGGCCGCGGCGTCCTCATCAAGCCGTGGCTGTTCCGCGAGGCGATCGGGGGCTACGAGGACATCACGCCGGACGACCGCCTGGCGATCTACCGCCGCTACGTCGATCTCGCCCGGGAGCACTGGGGCGAGGACGAGCACGGCCTGACGCGGGTGCGCGAGTTCGTCGCGTGGCACCTGGGGTTCTGGTGCCGCTACGCGCCGCGCCGCGCCGACCTCACCTGGCCCGGCATGCAGACGCGCGAGGGCGCCGCTTTCGCCCGCTCGCCGCTCGAATCGCTCCTGGCTCGCGGAGACGAGGCGGCCATCGCCTGGCTCACCGACCGCCTGGTGGCCCGTGACGACGTGGACCCAGCCGAGGCCCCGGCGCCGTCTGCCGCCCCCGGATCCGCCTCCGACCGCGACGAATCGGCGGAGGGGTAGGAACGGGACAGAAACGGAACGTGGTCCCATTTTCTGGAGTTTTCGACGATTATTGGAAGGGGGCATTGCACGCGTCATGAAGAAACTGGTCCTGATCCGTCACGGCGAAAGCACCTGGAACAAAGAAAACCGGTTCACCGGCTGGACCGACGTCGATCTGAGCGAGAAGGGCGTCGAGGAGGCTACCGCGGGGGGCCGCGCCCTACGCGATGAAGGGTACGTGTTCGACGTCGCCTACACCTCCGTGCTGAAGCGGGCCATCAAGACGCTCTGGATAGCGCTCGAACAAATGGACCAGATGTGGATCCCGGTGCACAACACCTGGCGCCTCAACGAGCGGCACTACGGAGCGCTGCAGGGCCTCAACAAGGCCGAGACGGCCGCCAAACACGGCATGGAGCAGACCAACGTCTGGCGCCGGAGCTACGACGTGCCGCCTCCGGCTCTCACGCCGGACGACCCGCGCCACCCGAGCCGCGATCCGCGGTACGCGGGACTCTCGCCGTCGGATCTTCCGCTGACCGAGTGCCTGAAGGACACGGTGGCGCGCTTCCTGCCCTTCTGGCACGAGACCATCGCGCCATCGGTGCGCTCGGGCCGGCGCGTGCTCATCGCCGCCCACGGCAACAGTCTCCGCGCGCTCGTCAAGTACCTCGACAACATTCCCGATGCGGACATCGTCGGCCTCAATATCCCGACCGGGATCCCGCTCGTCTACGAACTGACCGACGAACTGGCACCGATCAGAAGTTACTATCTCGGCGATCCTGAGGCCGTGAAGAAGGCCGCCGAGGCGGTGGCCGCGCAGCTCAAGCGGTAGATGTGACACAACGCCTGCTCCGATGGGCCCGCCGCCTCCTGGTGCTGGGCGCATGCGCCGGCCTGGTGGCCGTCCTGGCGCACACGCCCCCGGTGCGCGCCATCGTGCTGTCCCAGCTCATGTCGCGTGTCAGCGCGGGTACGGGATTCGTGTTGTCGGCCGCCGGCCTGGACTACAACCTCTTCCGGCTGACGGCGACGGCCTACGACGTTCAGGTCAACCGGCCCGGCTCCGAGGCTGCGCCGGTGTTCCGCGCGCGCCGCGTGGCGCTCGGCCTGAATCGACGCACGCTGTCGGGCTCGCCCGAAGTGGATTGGATCGACGCGGAAGGGCTTTCGCTGGTCATCGACGTGACGGCTGCCGCGGAGCCCGGCCCGGCTAAGCCCTTCCACGTACCGGGCTTCACGGTCGGCCGGGCGACGTTGCGCCATGCCGACATCGAGGTGGTCGATCCGGGCGGCCTCGGCCATCTCAAGGTGCGCGACGCCGCCCTCGACGCGACGGGCGGCACGCTGCGGCGCCTCGAAGGCCCGCTCACGGTGTACGGCGGGCTCTCCCTCGACAACGAGGACATGCGCGTCAGAATCGACCGCATCGAAGGCCGGGCGTTCCTTGACGGGGATTCGATCGGCGTGCGCTCCCTGTCGATCGCTGCCGGACGCCACCGCATCGGCCTGGACGGCTCGGTCACGATCACCGGGCCGTCTCCGGCGTTCGACCTCGGCCTGTCCGGGGATCTCAGCGTCGGGCTGCTCGCCGACTGGTTCCCGGCGCTTCCGCGTGGCGATGGTCTCGTTCAGCTCACAGGCCGCGTCACGGGCCCGCTCGATGATCCGCGGTTCACGTATGCCGCCAGCACGGCCGGCCTCACCGTGCCGGACGTCAGGGTGCCGGCCTCGAGCGTCGAGGGCTACATTTCGCGAACCGGCATCTACGTCGAACAGATGCACGCCGCAGTCGGCCAGGGCCGGGTCGAGGCATCCGGACGGCTGCACCTCGGGCCCGGCGACCTCGTCAGCCGGCTCTCGCTGCAGTGGGCCGACGTATCGATGGCAAGCCTCGCGCAGGTCTTTCCGCTCCTGCCGATCGGCCCCGCCGGCATGGTGGCCACCGGCTCGGCCAGGCTGAACTGGCCTGGAACGGCCGTCGAGTTCACCACGCTGTCAGGGGACATCACCTCGCGGCTTCGCGTCGATCCGGAACTCGAAGCGGCGCGGATCGACGTGGCCTTATCACCGGGAAGCTGGAGGTTTCGCGGCACGCAGGCACTCGCCCAGGGCGGCACCGTCGCCGATCTCGACGCGACAATCACGATCAACGCGGCCGCGGTCGCCAATTCCGCAGTGCTCGGCACGCTCACGATCTCCAGCGCGAACCTGCTGCCGGCCGCCGTGGACGTGAAGCGCGCGTTTCCCGCCCTGCCTGATATCGCAGCCTGGATCGCCGACACACCGCTCACGCTCGACGGCACGGTTGAGGGAACACTCGGCGCGCCGCGCCTCTCGGGCACGGCGGCCTCGAGCCGTATGCGCATCGGCGGCCTGCCGGTGCTTCGCGCCTCCGCCGCCTTCGAGGCGACGGCATCGAGCGTGATGGTGTCGAAGGCGACAGCCCAGGATGACGCGGGAAACGCGATCGACGCGCACGCCGCGATCGACATCGGCGCGGGAAGCAGCCACGGGGGCTTCAGCGCGCGGATTGTGAATCCGGATCCATTCGTCGCGGCCCTGGCGGGCATCGGTGCCGAAACGGTAGAGGCATCGAAGGCCACCGGATCCGTGGTGGCCGCCGGCACGTGGGAGGGTCCACTCGATGATCCGATCCTGGCGGTGAGGGTCACCGCGCGGGACGTGGCGATAGCCCGCGCAGGCTTCAGCGTGGAGGGGATGACGGCCGAGGGGCGCGTCACCGGCCCGCTCTCCAACCCGGAGGCGATGGTGCACGTCAGCGCGGGTTCCTTGCGCGCCCCGTCGACGACGCCGATGCCGGCCGACGTCACGCTGACGCTCAGCTCCGGTCGCCTTGAAATGACCGCGCGCGCGCCTGTCTGGTCGGCTACGGTCGATGGACAGATCGCGACCGAGGCGCCGCACGGCTTTTCCGCCCGCCTGTCGATTGCCGATCTCGACGCCGCCTGGGTCCAGGCCCTCACCGGCGCCTGGGAGACCGGCTACGTGCCCGATGGCAAGTTCTCCGCGACGATCGACGCCGCAGGCAGCGTCGGCAGCAGGACGCTGCGCGTGGGCGGCCAGGCGACGCTCGCCGGCGGAAGCCTCAGCGTCGGCGGAAGCCGCCTGATTGACGGCGTGGACGCCTCGATCGAAACCCGGGACGGCCGTTTGTGGCTCACTCGATTCGCCGGGCGCGGCTTCGGCGGCCCCCTGTCGGCGTCAGGCGATCTGCCACTGAACTGGGTCGCCGAGTACCTGCCCGAGGGCTGGCGCCTCGACCAGGCACCCGCCGCGTCGAAGCTGGCGGCGTTTACGCTGAGGGCGGAGCCGGATGTGATGACGCTGGGCACGTGGCTGCGTCCGGAGGAACCTGGGAGGATCACCGGTGGCCTGGCACTGCGGGTGACGGGAACAGCATCCGCGCTGACGGCCGAGGCCACTGACGCCCGGCTCGTCATCGAGCCTGGGACGGTGACCATCCGGGACGTCCCCTTCACGCTGGCCCGGGCGGCCACGGTCGCCATCGAAGGCGGGCAGGCCACCATCGAGCGCTTCACGCTCACGGCCCCCGCGGCAGCGGCTTCCGCCTCGGGCACCGTCGGCTTGACCGGCGAGCGGCCGCTCGAGGCCACCGTCTCGGTGTCCGGCGCGATGGGGTTCCTCAGGTCGCTGCTCCCCGGACGCCTGGCGGGCCGCGTCGAGGCGACGTTCACCGCGACTGGTACCGCCGCGGCGCCCCGGCTGAACGGCCGGCTGTCACTCGAGGATGCCGAGTGGGACTGGCCCGAGCATCGTGTCGCGCTCCGCGACTGGTCCGGCGTGGTCACCCTGACCCCCGGCGCGGTCACGCTCGAGAGACTGTCCGGGCAGGTGAACAACGGCGAAGCGGACCTCTCGGGCGCGCTCACGTATGAGGGCGGCGTCGGTGCCGGGCTGACGGTGACCTCCGGCGGTCTCGCGATCAACGCGCGCGCGCCTGACTGGTCGACCACGCTCGACGGACAGATCGCGGCCGCGGCCCCGCACGACTTTTCCGCCCGGCTGTCGATTGCCGGTCTCCCCGCCACCCGGGTCCAGGCCATCACCGGCGCCGGGGAAACTGACTATCTGCCCGACGGCACGATCTCCGCGAGGATCGACGCCGCTGGCAACGTCGGTTCCCGGACGCTGCGCGTAGGCGGCCAGGCGACGCTGTCAGCCGCGAGCCTCAGCATCGCCGGGAGCCGCGTGATCGACGGCGTGGACGCTGCGGTCGAAACAAGAGACGGCCGCTTGTGGCTCACCCGGTTCGCCGGGCGCGGTTTTGGCGGTCCTCTGTCGGCGTCAGGCGATCTGCCGCTGAACTGGTTCGCCGAGTATTTGCCCGCAGGCTGGCGCCTCGACCAGGCACCCGCCGCGCCAGAGCCGGCGGCGTTCACGCTTCGGGCTGCGCCGGACCTGCAGACGCTGGGCACATGGCTGCGGCCGGAGGAACCTCGGAGGATCACCGGCGGCCTGGCCCTGCGGGTGTCCGGGACAGCAACCGCGCTGGCGGTCGAGGCCCTCGATGCCCAGCTTGTCATCGAGCCGGGTACGGTGACTATCCGGGAGGTCCCTTTCACGCTGGCCCGGGAAGCCAAGGTCGCCATCGCGCGCGGACGGGCCACCATCGATCGCGTCACGATCACGGCACCGGCGGCGACGGCCTCCGCCGCCGGCATCGTCGGCTTGACCGGCGAGCGGCCGCTCGATGCCACCGTCTCGGTGGCCGGCGCGCTGGGCTTTCTCACCTCAATGGTCCCGGGACGCGTGGCGGGCCGTGTCGAGGCGGACTTCACCGCGACCGGCACGGCCGCGGCTCCACGCCTGAACGGCCGGCTGTCCCTCGACGACGCCGCGTGGGTGTGGCCCGAGCAGCGCATGGCGTTCCGGGATTGGACCGGCGAAGCGGTCGCAACAGCGGATGCAGTCACCATCGAGAAGCTGACCGGCCGCGTAAACGGCGGCGAGGCAGACGTCACCGGCACCGTCACGTTGGGAGGCACCGGAACCGCCGGGCTCACCCTGCGCGTGCGCGACGCGTTTATGGAGGTGGTGCGGGGCTTCCGCAGCCAGGCCGATGCCGATCTCACGCTGGCATCGGCGCGTGACGGCGCTCGGATCTCCGGCACGATCACCGTCACATCCGGCGCGTATCGCGAGCCCATCACGGCCATGGCGCGCCTGTTCTCGGCCCCGCGCAAGGCTCCGGCGGCCGCGGCGGGGAACTCAACCCTGCGCGGCGCAGTCTCGTTGGATGTCGGTCTCACCGCGTCTTCGCCCATCGTCATCGAAAACAGCGCCGCGCGCCTGGACCTGGTGCCCAGCCTGAGGTTCCAGGGGTCTCTCGAGGAGCCTGTCCTGCTCGGGACGCTGGACATGGTCGACGAAGGACGGCTGAGCCTGCTCGGACGCTCGTTCCGGTTGACCGAGGGCCGGCTGACGTTTCCCCGCACCGGCGATCCCACCGCGCGGCTGATCGGAGAGACGCGCGTGGGCGACTACGCGGTGACGATGCGGGCGCAGGGCCCCATGACGAACCTGGAAGCCTCCTACACGTCGGACCCGCCGCTCAGTCAGCGCGATGTGCAGTCGCTGCTCGTCACCGGGCGGACGACCGACACGGGAGGCACGAGAAGCGACGACGCCGAGGAGTTCGTCCTGGGGACAGCCTCGTCGGATCTGCTCGGCCTGGCGGGCCAGTTGGTGGGGCTCGACTCGGTGCAGCTCGGCAGAGGCGACTTCGAGCTTGGATCGAGCGATGTCAACCCCGCCATGCGGCTGACCGTGAGCAAGAGCATCAGCGCCCGGTCGCGGCTCATCCTCTCGCAGGATCTCGACAACAACAAGCTCACCTGGATCGTCGCACTGACGCCCAGGCACGGCTATGAGGTCCGGTTGTCGCAACGCGACAACGTGGAGGAGGTCGTCGAATTCCGCCAGGAACTGCTCCTCGGCCCGGGCGTCTCGCCGCCAAGGGCGTCGGGAGCCCGGAGGCGGGCGAGCGGGCCGCGCGTGCGATCGCTGGAGTTCACCGGCGCCCTGGGATTCCCGGTTTCGGAACTGGAGTCGGTCGTCAGGCTGAGGCCGACGAGAGCGTTCGACGCCGGCGCCTGGCAGGAGGATCGGGCCCGCCTCGAAGCCTTCTATCGGGACCGCGGCCATGCGGTGGCCCGGATCGCGCCACAGCGGACCGTGGTGAAGGAGGGGGCCGCCGAGCGCGTGCTGCTGACCTACCGCGTGGACCCGGGCCCGCGCACGGTGCTCAACGCGAGCGGCATCGACCTCTCGGACAATGACCGGCGGGCGTTGATGCTGGTCTGGAGCCGGTCGGTCCTGCCCGAGTTCCTCTCCGACGACATGACGCGGTATCTGCGCGGACTGCTCGCCCGGCGCGGATACCTGCGCCCGTCGATCACGGTCACGCTCGACGAGCCCGGCCCTGACGTGGTGGCCGCCTACGTGGCGGTGGCGCCGGGCCCGGCCACCAGCACGCGGAGGCTGGCGATCGAGGGGAACCGGGCCGTCGCGGAACCCGAACTGCGCGCGGCGCTCTCGGGCAATCCCGCGCTCGACGAGGCCTGGGTGGATCCGGCGCCGCTGGTGGCCGCCGTCGCGGCTATCTATGCCGAGCGCGGGTTTCCGTCGGCCCGCGTGTCCGCCGACGAGCTCGTGTTCGACGGCCCCGCGGCCGAACGCCGTCTTCGGGTCATCGAAGGCCCGCAAGCCGTCGTGAACGACATCGTCCTCACCGGCGTGCCGGACGCGAGGACCGCCGACGCCAAGACCGCGATCGCGCTGCAGGCAGGTCAGCCGCTGCTCCCCGGCACGGAAGCCGAGGCCAGGCGGCGGCTGCGGCGGTTCTACCTCGATAGGGGATTCCGCTCCGCCGCGGTCCGATCCGCCTCGAAAAGCGATCCGGATGGCCGTGTGGCGATGACCTTCCTCGTCACCGAGGGGCCCGTGTCGATGGTCGACGCGGTCGCCGTCACGGGGCTCGAGGCCACGCGGCCGTCGGCGGCCAACCGCGCCATCACGCTCAGGCCAGGTGAACCGGCCGGCCAGCCGGCGGTCTCCGACACGCAACTGCGGCTGTATGGGCTCGGCGTCTTCCGGAGCGCGGATATCGGCGTCGAGCCTGCGCCGGGCGCACCGGCGGAGGCCGACGCGGCGGTGGTGCCGGTCATTGCGACGGTTGCGCTGGAAGAGGCGCGCCGCTTCCAGCTGCGCTACGGCATCCAGCTGTCGAACCAGTACGGGCCGGTCCTCGACGACTTCACGTCGGCCATCGGCGTGGCGGCCGACATCCGCGATCGCAACTTCCTGGGCCGCGCGTTCACGCTGGGCGCAAGCGGCCGCCTCGAGAAGAACCTGCAGAGCCTTCGGGGCCAGTTCTCGCTGCCGCCGCTGCTCAATCAGCGGCTGCAGACCAATTACTTCGTCACCTTCCGCTCGGAGACCGACACGTCCGAGGGAACAGTGACGTACACGGACAACGAACGCGACGCCACATTCGAGCAGCGGCTGCGCCTGCCCCGCCAGATGGAGGTGTCGTGGGGGTACAGCTACAACGTGCGCGACGTCACCTTCGACGTCCGGCCCCGGGGAGAAACCGCCCGGCTCAAGGGGGCCCTCGGTACGCTCAACGGCACGTTCATCCTCGATGCGCGCGACAAGCCGTTCGACGCGTCGCGAGGATGGTTCCAGTCCTCGAACCTGCAGTGGGGCGTGCAGGCGCTCGGCTCGGACCTCGACTACGTCCGGGTCCTGCTCCGCCAGTTCTACTACCGTCCAGCCGGGCCCTTCATCTTCGCCAGCGGCGTGCGGTGGGGATGGCTGCACGGCATCGGGGGCGAGGTGCCCGTGACGATTCTCGACCGCTTCTTCGACGCCGGCGGCGCCCAGACGGTTCGCGGCTACGCGGAGGATTCGCTGTCGGGGTTCGAGGTCCTCGGCGCGCCGGTCGGCGGCACGAAACTGCTCATCCTGAACCAGGAAGCCCGCTTTCCGCTGTTCTCGAAGTGGTTCCAGGGCGCGATCTTCATCGACGCGGGCAACACGTTCGCGCCCGGCAAGCCGCTGAAGCTCGACCAACTGGCCGTCGGCACCGGCTTCGGCATCCGCATCATGACCCCGTTCGCGCCGATCCGCATCGACGTGGGATACCCCCTCAACCGGCGGCCGGAGGATCGTCCCTACCGCGTTTACTTCTCGATCGGTCAGATCTTCTGATGCGACGCCGTCTCATGCACATCTTCATTCAGCTCTGCGGGGGCGCGTTCGCGATCCTCACGCTCGGCAGCGCGGCCGACGCGCAGGTCGCGTCCGTGACATCCGCTGTCCCCCCGCGCGGCTATTCAATCCCGGTCGTCGATCTCGCCGCGGATACCGCGCGTCAGACCGTGGTCGATCGCGAGCCGGGCCAGTACCTGGGCCACCCGACAACCGTCCTGCTCGAGAACGGCCGCGCCATCATCGCCGTGTACCCAAAAGGCCACGGGCGCGGCGCCATCGTCATGAAGCGCAGCACCGACGGCGGCCGCACCTGGTCTGCGCGCCTGCCGACGCCGCCGAACTGGCAAACGTCGCTCGAGGTCCCGACCATCTACCGGGTCGTCGACGCGAAGGGCACCAAGCGTCTGATCATGTTCTCGGGCCTCTACCCCATCCGCCTGGCTGTGTCCGAGGACGATGGCGCCACGTGGAGCGGCCTTGCGCCGATCGGGACTTTCGGCGGCATCGTGGCCATGGCGAGTGTCGTGCCGTTGCGCACCGGCGCGGGCCACTACATGGCGCTGTTCCATGACGACGGGCGGTTCATCGCGGAACGCGCCGCGGACGGGCCGCCGCAGTTTCGGGTGTACAAGACGATTTCCACCGACGGCGGGCTGACGTGGGGACCGCCCGAGGTGGTGGCGTCGCATCCCGTGGCTCACCTCTGTGAGCCGGGCGCGTTCCGCTCGCCCGACGGCAAGCAGATCGCCGTGCTATTGCGGGAGAACAGCCGGAAGCTCAATGCCTTCGTCATCTTCTCGAACGACGAGGGCCGCACGTGGACGGCGCCGCGGGAACTGCCGGGGGCGCTCACCGGCGATCGTCACGTCGCGAAGTACGCCCCGGACGGGCGCCTCTTCATCACGTTCCGCGACATGGCTTTGGAAAGCGCCACCAAGGGCGACTGGGTCGCCTGGGTCGGATCGTACGACGACATCGTGAACGGCCGCGAGGGCCAGTATCGCGTCCGGCTGATGGACAACAAGGATGCGTGGGACTGCGCGTACCCCGGGTTGGAACTGCTGCCGGACGGGACGTTCGTGACGACGACGTACGGCCATTGGGAGGCTGGCGCCGAGCCTTACATCGTGTCTGTCCGCGTGACGATGGTGGAACTGGATCGGCTGGCCGCCAAGGCCGATGTCAATTGAGGGGCCCGAGCCCGCACCCGGGGGCCGCTTGTCGATGCTGTCGGCCTTGTCGCGGATGCCTTCGGCCTCGGGCTTCTCCCAGCCCTTCTGCCCTTTGGCCTCCCAGCCCTGCTGGGTCTTGCGCGCGATGTTGCCGTCCTTGTCGGCGAACACGTTGTTCGCCTTCCCGGCGGCTGGACGCGTGTTCTTCAGCTGCCCGGCTGCTTGCGCCCGGTCCACGTTTCGCGCGCGGTTCTCCGGCCGGTTGTAGATGTTGTCGCGGCTGGCGTTGCGGACGTTGGTCGTGCGCATCCGGTTGCTGTTGTAGTTGTTCCCGATTCCGATTCTCGTATTCCGGTTGATGTCGACGTTCGTCTCGCGATGGTACGAGTAGTGGCTGTGGTAGCCGCCGCAGCAGCCATACCGGCGGTAGCCGCCGCCCCGGGAGCCCCAGCCGCTGTTCCAGCCGACACCGACCCGCATGAAGGGGCCGCCCCAGCTCACGCCGAAGTTCCAGCCCGTCCACGGGTTGTAGCCCACGTGGAAGCCCCACGTCGGCGGGCGCGGATAGTAGTAGGCCCCGTAGTACGGCGGGTAGTAGAAGCCCGTGCCGAACACCGGGACGCCATAGGAAGGCCCGGCCTCCAGCCGCGACATCTGGAGGGCGGCCCTTGGAGGGCGGGGTTGGAGGGCAGCCCTTCAGGGCTGCCGTGCGATCACAGCCGCGTGTCGAAGGTGAACGGCTGCGGAGCCGAGATGATTAAGCTACGGAACTCCGGGTGGGCAGGGTTCACCACGTAGTTACGCTCCTTCGGCACGACCGCGCTTGGCACTTCGAGGATCAGCGAGCGCGTCCGCCTCGCCCACTCGTCGCCAATCGTCCGAAGCCCGGGCGGCGCAGGCCACGCTCGCCAGTCGCGCGGCAGGCGCGCCGGGTCGATCGCCCTGGCCAGCCGGCGGCCGTTCATCTGAACGCGGAACGCCACGTACGACGCGAGGACGTCTCGCGACGGCAGGTGAACCAGGATTTCGAGCGCGGCCAGTGCGAGGGATTCCGAGAGGTAGACAACCGCCACCCCCGGGCTGCTCCAGCGCGCGCCATAGAGGCGCGCGCCTTCACCCGTGAAAGCCTGGGCTGCCAGGCTCGCCCTGACGAGCCGCCAGGCGGTCATCAGCCTGGCACGCCGTGGGCGAGCCGCCCGATGAGCTGCTCCACCTCCCGCGCGCCGGGATCGGTGCGGGCGGCGGCATAAGGCGTCACCCCGCCGAACGCGAGCTGCGGTGTGCTGAGCCAGGCCCGCGCGGCCTCCTCGTTGCCTTCGAAGAGGCCCACGGCCTGGGCAAACACGCGCGCGGCGCGGACGAGGCGGTCCGACTCCTCGGACTGGAGCCGGCCGCCCCGGCGCCTGGCCAGCGTTCTCGCCGGCAGGCTGATGAGTTCCGCCACCTCGGCCACGCTCAGGGCGGCGTGCCGCTGGAACTCCTCGAGCGACCGGTACGGAAGCCCGCGCTCGATCTGCCTGGCCACGGCGGGAAACCCGCCGGCCTCCACGCCGAGCAGCGCAAGAAATGCGTACGCGGGATCCCGCGCCTGGCCGGGCGAGGGCGGAACGGACGCGCGGGAAGATGTCGCCATATGGCCATCATACACCGGCCAGATGGCGGCGCGTAATCGTCGGAGGGCGGCCTTTTCCTGGCCTGAGCGAAGTCGAAGGCAGGGCTGCCGCGTCAGTTGCCGCTGGCAGCGGGTCGCGGCCCGGAAGGTGGGATAATCGACGCCCATGGAGCTTCCCGCCCACAAGACCAAGATTGTCGCCACCATCGGCCCGGCCTCCGATTCTCCCGAGATGCTCGAGCGTCTGATCCGCGCGGGACTGAACGTCGCGCGGCTGAATTTCTCGCACGGCGCGTTCGACGAGCACGCCGCCCGCATCGGGCGCATCCGCGCCGCCCAGCAGGCGGCGGGGCGCCGCGTCGCCATCATGGCCGACCTGCCCGGGCCGAAGATGCGCGTCGGCACGATCTCGCCCGAGCCCGTCGACTTGCGGCCGGGCGACCCTTTCACGCTGACGGCCCTCCAGGTGCCGGGCACGGCCGCGCGCGTGTCGGTGTCCTTCGCGCGCCTTCCGCGCGTCGTGAAGTCCGGCGACCGGCTGTTCCTGAACGACGGGCTCATACAGCTGAAGGTCGACGGCGTGGAGGCCGACGACGTGCGGTGTCAGGGGAACTGCGGTCGCGAAAAGGGCTGAACCTGCCGGGAATCGACCTCGGCATTTCGGCGTTCACCGACCACGACCGCGCGTGCCTGGCCTTTGCCCTCGAGCACGGCGTCGACGCGGTCAGCCAGTCCTTCGTGGAAACCGCGGCCGACATCGCGGCGGTGCGCGACGCCGCGCGCGAACTCGGATACCGCCCGTTCATCATCGCGAAGATCGAGCGCGCGGGCGCCCTGGACCACTACGACGAGATCCTGGCCGCGGCCGACGGCGTGATGGTGGCGCGCGGCG
>JALOKU010000197.1 GCA_025456345.1 Vicinamibacterales bacterium
GCCTATCGTCTGCCCGGACTCACGACGATGTCGCCGGCGGCCTTCCTCGTTCCCGCGGTCACGTCGGCGCGGTAAACGCCCGGCGGCGCATCCCGCCCGTCGTCGCGCCGGATATCCCACTCGACCCGATTGACGCCTGCCGACCCGCGCAGGACCATGGTCCGCACCGCACGGCGGTCAGCATCGCTGATCGCGACCTCCACCTCCGACGGCGTCTTCAGCCAGACGTGCAACAGGGCGCGACCCCGCGGCGGCTGGGGCGGCACTTCGCGGCCAGGCTGCCAGGTGAGCCGGACGGGCCTGACGTCGAACAGGTGGAGGTCCGACGCGCGCACCGCGTCGCTCAACGCCTGCACGGGCCGGACGTCGAGAAGGAAGAGGCTCCGGCCGTGCGTCGCGATCACAATCTCGTTTTCCCGCTGATGGACCACGAGGTCCATCACCGGCGTGGTCGGCAGGTCCGCGCAAAGAGACAGCCAGGCGGCGCCGTGGTCCATCGATACGTAGACGCCGGCGTCGGTGCCGATGTAGAGCATCCCGGGCCGCTTCGGGTCCTCGGCGACCACGTTGATCGATTCGGCTGGCAGGTTGTTCGCGATGGCGGTCCAGGTCGCGCCGAAATCGGTAGAGCGATAGAGGTAGGCCGTGACATCGTCCTCGCGGTAACCGGTCATCGAGACGTAGACCGTGCCGGCGTCGTGCCGGGACGCCACGACACGGGTCACCCACTTGCGCGGCAGGTTCCCACTGACATCCGTCCACTGCCCGCCATCGTTCCTGGTCACCCACACGTGGCCGCCCTCGGTACCCGCGTAGAGAAACCCTGGCGCGAAGCGCGACTCGGACAGCGTCGTGATGGACCCGTACGGCACCACCGCGCGCTCGCCGCCGGGCGTTTCGCCCAGGTCCGGGCTGATCGCGCGCCACGCCGCAGCTCGATTCGTCGTCTTGAGCACGACGTTCGCCCCCGCGTAGAGCGTTCGTGGATCGTGTTGCGAGATGAGGAACGGCGTGAACCAGCCAAAGCGGTAGGGCTTCTCGCCGCGCGGCGCCTCGGGACGCACGATCTCGGTTGCCGGTCCCCCCGAGAACGGGTTGCCGGCCGTGATGTCGATGCGGCGCATGGCGCCGTTCTGGTGCTCGTAGTAGACCCAGCGCGGGTCGGTCGGATCGGGCAGCGTGACGAAGGCGTCGCCGCCGGTCCACTTGTCGAGCCAGACGTACCGCCACCCGTCGTTCGCCCCCGGATCCTCGTTGGGCCTCCACGTCGATGCGCCCATCAACGCCCCGGTGTCCTGCGTGCCGGCGTAGATCGTGTAGGGATCCGCCTCGTCCGCGCTGACGGAATAGAACTGGCCGATGGGCAGCGTGTTCAGGTGCAGCCACGTGCGGCCCCGATCCCAGGAGGTGAACACGCCGCCGTCGTTGCCGAGGATCAGGCGCGCCGGGTTGGCGGGATCGATCCACAGTTCGTGGTGATCGAGGTGCATCGCGGTGCCGGGAATCGGGTTCACGCGCCTGATGGTTTCGCCAATCCGGGCGTAGGTGCGGCCGCCGTCACTCGAGTGGTACATCCGGTTGCCGAGAATGTAGACCTCGTTCTCGTTGTCCGGCGCCACGCGGATGTCGCAGAACTTCCAGCCGTAGATGCCGAATACCTCGTAGAGATCCTCGGCGTTGGCACGGCGCCAGGTGGCGCCCTTGTCGTCGGAACGGTAGACCTCGCCTCCGATGGTCGGGCGCGCCCTCCCGCCGCCCGGCGGCGGCGCCGGCGCGGGCGTGGGCGTGGGCGTGGCATTGTCCAGGAACGCGTAGACGACTCGCGGATTGCTGCGGGCGACGTCCACGTTGCTGCGCCCAATCGGCCCGGCGGGGAGCCCGTTCCCCAGCTTCACCCAGGTCCGGCCGGCGTCGGTGGTCTTGTAGATCCCGCTCTCCGGCCCGCTGACGATCTGCCACAGGCTGGCGTAGAGGATCTTCGGGTCGGACGGGTCCATCACGAGGTCGATGGCGCCGGTGCGGTCGTTCACGTACAGCGACTTGGTCCACGTCGCGCCGCCGTCGACGGTCTTGAACACGCCCCGCTCTTCGTTCGGCGACCAGGCGTGGCCCATCGCGGCGACATAGACGATGTCCGGGTTCTTCGCGTCGACGACGATCTTGCCGATGTGGTGCGTGTCCGCGAGGCCCATGTTCCGCCACGTCCGGCCCGCGTCGGTGGACTTGAAGACGCCGGTGCCGGAAAAGGCCGGGCCGCTGTGCCGCGGCTGGACCTCGCCCGTTCCCACCCAGACGACGTTGGGGCTGGAGGGCGCGACGGCGATGTCGCCGATGGCGAACGCGGACTCGTGCTCGAAGACCGGGTCCCACGTCATGCCATTGTTCGTCGTCTTCCAGACGTTGCCCGCTCCGGGCCCGACGTAAACCGTGCTCGAGCCGGGCGCCGCCACCGCGATGGCCTCGATGCGGCCGCCCTGGAGCGACGGCCCGAGCGGCTCCCAGTGCAGCGGCCGAAAGGGCGACGCGTCGCCGAGGTCGAGATGTGTCTGCCACGCGCGCGCGCGCGCGCCGGCGGTGGTGGCCTGGCCGCTTGCTCCAGGCGGCGTTCCCGACGACTGCCCCGCCGCATGCAGGACTCCGAGGCCACACGTGAGGAGCGCCAACGCCAGTCCTCGACGGGCAGGGAATACGGGCATCATCGTGATCGCCTCCTGGAAGTTCTCGGGCCACCTGCGGCGTGCAGCATCGTAGCCGATTCGCGCCGGACTGCGCGTCAGGGCGTTCGCCGCCGCCGGCCGGGCGCGATGCCTGCGCAGCGATTCCCGATGGAATCAACCGCGTCGCGAGGCTCGAAGGCCGGATCCAATCACGCGCAACGGCGCTACAATAGGTCTGCTCTCGCACGGGCCGGCACCAGGCCAGACGGGGGGGGCAAGATGGCTGGAATCCCGCCCAATCGGCACCTTTCGCGTGCGAATGCGGCGCGGCGCGCGGCGTCGGCCGCGTGCCCGGTTCTGACCGCCGCGCTCCTGTCGTTCGCGGCGGCAGCCTGCGGCCACGATTCCCTGCCCGCCAAGCCGACGCCCGCCGACGTCACGCCGGCGCCGGTCAATACGATCAACCTCGGAGGCCGCATTGTCGGGTCACTCGATGACGCAGGGCTGCCTGGCGTGTCGGTCAGCGTGGCCAGCGGGCTCCAGGGAACGAGCGAGGCCGACGGACGCTTCCTGATCTCCGGCGTGCCGGCAGGACGGCAGGCAACCGTGGTGTCGGCCGCGTCGATTGTGACAAGGGAGACCGCGATGACCGCTCCCGGCGGCGGCATCACGATGCCTGTCATTCCGGCCGACTTCGACCTCGTCTCCTTCAATCAAATGCTGCGTTCCAGCGGTCGGATCCAGCGATGGGCCCAGGCGCCGTCGCTCGTAGTGATCTCACGCGTGCTCAAGTTCACCAGCTACGGCGACAACGAGTTCGTCGCCCTGAGCGCGGAGCTGGGCGCGCGTGAGATTGATCTTCTCGTCTCCGATCTCACCAGCGGCCTCGCAGCGCTGACTGCCGGGCAGATTGGCGGGTTCGCGTCCGTCACCGTGGAGCGCCCGGCGCCCGGCGCGACGGTGCTGGTCAAGCGGCCGGGAACGATTGTCGTGGCGGACCACGACGGCCTGACGGCTGCCACCGGCTATTGGGGCTACGGCCGGTGGGCGACGACGGCCGACGACGAAGTCGTGGGCGGGATTGTCTTCCTGGACCGCGGCTTCGAGGCGTCGGAAGGCATCTACGTGCAATCGCTCCGCATCCACGAACTGGGCCACGCCCTCGGGTACAACCATGTCACCATGCGCGCATCGGCGATGAACTCGAGCGCGAGGAATCTGCCGAACGACTGGGACCGGCAGGCCGTTCGAATTGCCTTCCAGCGGCCGCCGGGCAACCGCAGCCCCGATACCGACCCCGCAGCGTACTCGGCCAATGTCCGCTACGAGGGAGGGCACGGGCCGGTGACGTGGAGCGACTGGATCCACTGAGCAGCAGCCCGCGAGCCGGAGTCGAGACCGGCTGGTGGCAGGCGACCGGACCCGTCGGGCTCTACCGGCATCGTCGAGTCGTTCCCCAAAACGATCGCGCCGTCGCGCTCCGCGCTATGGCGAGACCTCGCCGAAGCTCGCCGAAGAATCGTCCGGGCGAGCGTAGGCGGGCAACCCTCCGGTTAACAGAAGCGGCCCCGGAGTTCTACCACGTGGGACCAATGACGATGAAGAGGATGACAGTCAATAACTTACGGCCCGTCGATCGTA
>JALOKU010000198.1 GCA_025456345.1 Vicinamibacterales bacterium
ACGCCCGCTCGAGGACGAACGACGCGAACGGCGCGAGCGTCGTCCTGCCGGTGAAGATGCGGCCGTCGGCGACGTCCTTCAGCCGGATCGCGCCGAGATCGACCACCTGATCCTCGCGCCGGCAGTTGTGCAGGAAGTAGAACGTGCGCCCGCCGCCGGACCGCTTCTGCACGGTCACGCCCTCGGGCAACTCCACGTCGAGACAGCGGGCAATCTTCAGCTGCGCCACCAGGCCGCGCGTGAACGCGTCGAGCATCCCGTCGGCGGTTGGCCGGGCGGCCAGGTAGTACACCTGTCCCGCGCCGTACTTGTTGACGGTCAGCGCCGGCATGCCGGCGTAGAAGTCGTTCTTGAACGTGGCGAGCACCGCGGCGCCCTCGGGATGCACGCGCTCGCAGTAGTCCTGCACCGGGAACGCGCCGGCCATGCGCAGGGCGTTGCCCGGCGCCGGGACGATCCGCTGCGGAGGATTGGGATAGAGCGCGTCGATTTCCTCGGACCAGATTCCGGCGAGCTTCCGCAGTCCGCCGCCGGGCCATCCGCCGCGCAGCACGAGTTCAGTCTCGTTCACCACGCCGGAGAGATAGGTCAGCACGAGCGTGCCGCCGTTCCTGACGAACGACTCCAGGCGCTCCACCACGCCCGGCTTCAGCATGAACAGCATGGGCGCGACGATGAGCCGGTAGCGGGTGAAGCTGGAGAGGCACTCGATGACGTCGACGGGCACGCCGAGCTTCCAGAACGGCCGGTAGTGCTCCTGGCAGGTCCGGGCGTACTCCTTGTCGAAGGGCGTCCGCGGGTTCGTCTGGCGCGGCCCCTGCGAGTACATGAGCGCCCACCGCACCTCGGTGTCGTACACCAGCGCCACCTCGGGCCTGACTGTCGTGCCCACCACGCCGTCGAGATGTTTCAGGAAGGCGCCGTGTGCGACGACGTCCTGGAAGACGCGCGAGCGCTCGGTTTCGCCGTGCTGGACGACGGCCCCGTGGAACTTCTCCGCCGAGCCCTGGCTCTGCCGCCACTGGAAGTACATCGTCGTGTCGGCGCCGTGGCCGATGGCCACGAGCATTTCCTGGCGGTGCTGGCCTGGCTTCTTCAGCTGCGGCGTCTGCATCCAGTTCGTCGCGGAGGGCGACGACTCCATGAGGATGAAGGGGAGGCCGCCCTTCATCGAGCGGTACATGTCGTGGATGAGCGCTGTGTCGGCGACGCCCTTCCACGAGTCCTCGGCGTGCAGGCGCGGGTACGAGTCCCACGAGATGCGGTCGCAGTGCTCCGCGAAGCGCCAGTAGTCGAGGCCCACGAACATGGTCATCATGTTCGTCGTCACGGGCAGCGCCGGCGTGGCGGCCCTGAGCGGGGCGATCTCCTGCTTCATGAAGTCGACCGTCTGGTGGGTCACGAAGCGGTCCCAGTCGAGATTCATGGCGTCGACCGGGCTTTCGAGCGGCACGATTTGTTCCCAGGCCTGGACGGTCTGGCTCCAGAACGCCGTGTACCAGGCGCGGTTCAGGGCGTCGAGCGTCTTGTAGCGCGCCTTCAGCCAGCCCTGGAAGGCGGCGAGGCAATACGGGCAGAGGCAGGAGCCGCTGTATTCATTCGAGATGTGCCAGCCGGCGAGGGCCTTGTGGCCCTTGTAGCGTTCGGCGAGCTTCGTGTTGATGATCCGCACCTTCTCGCGGAAAACCGGCGACGTGAAGCAGTGGTTGTGGCGGCCGCCGTGCGGTTCACGCTGGCCGGCGCGGTTGATGCGGCGCACCTCCGGGTACTTCTCGGACATCCACCGCGGCTTTCCGCCGCTTGGCGTCGCGACAAACGCGTAGAAGCCGTGCGCGGCCAGGCGGTCCATGATGTCGTCGAACCACCCGAACTCGAAGCGGCCTTCCTCCGGCTCGAGCGACGACCAGGCGAAGATGCCGATGGAGAAGGCGTTGCAGCCCGTCTTCTCCATCAGGCGGAAGTCCTCCTCGATGACCGCCGGCTCGTGGAGCCACTGCTCGGGGCTCCAGTCGCCGCCGTGAAGGACGTGCGCGAAACCGGGGATGATGGGCGGGTAGCGATCCGGCAGGCCGGATTCGGGCGCGCCCGCCTGGGGCGCAAGGGCCACGAGGCGCCCGGGCAGGGCGAACAACGCCGTGGTGCCGGCAACGGACTTCACGAACTCACGGCGCTTCATCGGGAATACCGGCATGACGCCCTCCAGCCGCCCTAGCCCCGGAGCTCACTTCGGTCGGTGACGTTCGCTCCGGCTCACGCAGGCTGAAGCCTGCGGGCTCCATCCCGGCGCATCACCAACGGAAGCGAGCGCCGGGTCTAGCGCAGCTCGACTACGACCACCGACTTCGCCGGCAGCGTCAGCGTGAGCGTGCCGGCGGCGAGCCTCAGCCCTTCGAACGGCACCGGCTTCACCGTGTCGGGGGCGGCAAAGGTGTTGTGCGCCTGCATGGCGGGCGCGGTGAGCAGCCGGGCCGAGGCCGATGCCGGCGCGATGCCCGCCAGCGTGACGGTGATCGGGATCGTCTGGCCCGGCGTGGCGTTCGTCAGTGAGAGGTGGACGGCCTTGCCGTCGGCCGACCGGGTGGCCGAGGCGCTGACGGCCGGAATCCTCTCGGCGCCGAACGCGTAGTCGGGCGATTGCAGGTCAACCGGCAGGAAGGTGCCGCCCTGGTGCACCTTGAACATCTCGTACACCCAGTAGGTGGGCGTCCGCAGCATCTTCTCCTTGTCGGTCAGGATCATCGCCTGCAGCACGTTGATCGTCTGGGCGATGTTGGTCATCACCACGCGACTGGCATGCCGGTGGAAGATGTGGAAATTGAGGGCGGCCACCAGCGCATCGCGCATGGTGCTCTGCTGGTACAGGAACCCCGGCTGGGTGCCGGGCTCGACGTCGTACCACGTGCCCCATTCGTCGATGGCGAGGCCGATACGCTTCTCCGGGTCGGCCTTGTCCATGATGGCCGCGTGCTTCGTGATGAGCTCGTCCATCCTCAGCGTGCGGCTGAGCGTGGAGAACCACTGATCCTCGCCGAACTGCGTGGCCGAGCCCTTTCTGTTCCAGTTCCCGGTGGGCAGCGTGTAGTAGTGGAGCGACGCCGCGTTCATCCGCCGGCCGACGCGCTCCATCAGCACCTCGGTCCACGCGTAGTTGAAATCATTGGCCCCGCCGGCGATGCGGTAGATGGGCTTGGCGCGATCGTAGTTCTTGATGAAGGTGTTGTACTTGCGGTACTCGTCGGCGTAGTACTCGGGGCGCATGTTGCCGCCGCAGCCCCACGGCTCGTTGCCGAGGCCGAAGTAGGGCACGCGCCACGGCTGCTCGCGGCCGTTCTGGCGCCGCAGGTTCGCCATCGGCGACACGGCGTCGGACGTCAGGTACTCCACCCACTCCATCATTTCCTGCGGCGTGCCGCTGCCCACGTTGCCGGTGATGTAGGCGTCGGTGCCGAGCTGTTCCACCAGGTCCATGAACTCGTGCGTGCCGAAGCTGTTGTCCTCGACAACCCCGCCCCAGTGGGTGTTGATCATCGACGGCCGCTTCTCGCGCGGGCCGATGCCGTCCTTCCAGTGGTACTCGTCGGCGAAGCAGCCGCCCGGCCACCGCAGCACGGGGACGTTCAGCTGCTTGAGCGCCGCCAGCACGTCGTGGCGGATGCCGCGCGTGTTGGGGATCGGCGACGACGGGCCCACCCAGATGCCCTCGTAGATGCCCCGGCCGAGGTGCTCGGCGAAGTGACCGTACACGTTGCGGTTGACGACGGGCCCGGGCCGATCGGCGCGAAGCGTGGCCGTCGCGGCGGCGGCTCCGGACGTCGGCGCAGCCTGCCCCGAGGCGGGGGCCTGGCTGCGAGCGAGCGCGATGGAGGAGAGGATGAGGGCGGCGGCGACGGGCATGATCAGGCGTTTCATGAGCCGCGATTGTTGGTCCCGCCCGCGCGGATGTCAAGCTATCATTCCTCATGAAATTCCTCAGCGATCTCTGGGACGAACAGCTCACCGGGGCCTGGCGCGACGAGCCGCTCGAGCTGCTTCGCTACCGATCGAACCTGCTGGGCGCCGACCAGCGGATCACCAACTACGGCGGCGGCAACACGAGCGCGAAGTTCGAGATGGCCGACCCGGTGACCGGGGCGCCGGTCAGGGTGCTGGCCGTGAAGGGGAGCGGCGGCGACCTGGGCACGATGGGGCGCGGCGGGTTCGCGATCCTGGACCTCGGCCGCCTGCTGCACCTGCGCGGCGTCTACAGGGGCGAGGCCCACGAAGACGGGATGGTGGCGCACTATCCGCG
>JALOKU010000088.1 GCA_025456345.1 Vicinamibacterales bacterium
GTGCGGGAGGGTCTCACCAACGGCTTCGTCACCGCCGTGGTGGGTTCGCGCGGCGGCGGAACGTGGGTAGGGACACGGGCCGGCGTGCACCGCGTCGACGGGGATCGCATGACGGCTCGACCCGTCTTCCCGCAGCTTGTGAATACCATGGTCCTCTCCTTGCTCGAGGACCGGGCAGGGACGCTGTGGGTGGGCACGCGTGAGGGCCTGTGGCACGTGAGCGGCGGCAAGGTCGTTCGCGTAGAGGCCGCTGGCCTGAGAAGCCACTACATCTCCGCGCTCGCCGAGGACGGCAACGGTGACGTCTGGATCGGAACGCGCCTGGGGCTGGCCCGCTTCCGCAACGGCACCGTGACGTACGTTCCTGGTACCGAGGACCTCCCGAACATCACCGCTGTCCTCGCCACCGCCGACGGCAGCGTCTGGGCAGGCACCGAAGAAGCCGGCCTCGCCCGCGTGCAGGGCGGTCGCTGCACGAAGTACGACGTAGGTGGCGGGCTGCTCGACGATGCCGTGACCGGGTTCTACGACGCTGGGGGCGACTTCTGGATCGCGACGCTGGGGGGCCTGAATCGAATGCGGGAGGGCCGGCTGCGGGGCTACACGCGCGCTGACGGCTTGCCCAGTGCCAGCATCCTGTCCGTCGTGGACGACGGCCGCGGCTCGTTGTGGATGGGCACCTTCAGGGGCGTCCTTCGGGTGGACAAGCGGTCGTTCGACGACGTCGGCGCGAGCGGGATCGCGACGCTGCGGACCACGCTCTACGACAAGTCCGACGGGATGCCGACCGGCGAAACCAGCCGCCCGGGTCAGACCCGGCCGTGGCGGGACCTCCGGGGCCGGTTGTGGTTTCCGACGGTCAGCGGGCTTGCCGTCGTGGATCCGGCACGCGTCCCGTTGGACACCGAGCCGCCCCAGGTCGTCATCGAGGAACTCCGCGCGGACGACGTGGTGGTCGCCTCCAGTGCGCCGGCGGACCTGCCTTCGGGGATCCGGCGCTTCGCGTTCCGCTACACCGCGTTCGCCTTCGCCGCTCCTGACAAGATCCAATTCCGCTACAAGCTCGAAGGCTTCGACCCGGACTGGATTGATGCGGGCACGCAGCGCGTGGCGTACTACACCTCCGTCCCGCCGCGCCGCTACCGCTTCCGCGTGAAGGCGGGCAACAGGGACGGCGTCTGGAACGACGCAGGCGCGAGCGTCGACTTCGCCCTCGCCGCGCCGTTCTACCGGCAGCCTCTGTTCTGGGCGGCCGTCGCCCTGGCGGGGGCCGCCCTCGCGTTCGGCCTCCACCGGCTGCACTTGCGGCAGGTGCGAGCGCAATTCGCCGCCGTGACGACCGAGCGCGGCCGCATGGCCCGGGAGATCCACGACACCCTGGCGCAGGGCTTCGTCGGGATCGGCGTCCAGCTGGAGACGGCGGCCAAGCTGCAGGCGACCTCGGCCGAGCAGGCCCGCGAGCACCTCGATCGTGCGCGCATCCTGGTCCGCTCCAGCCTGGCCGACGCCCGCCGCACCGTGTGGGCGTTGCGCGCCGAGACGCTCGAGGCGCATGACCTTGCCGGGGCGCTCGACCTGGTCGCGCGACAGCTCAGCGGCGATCACGACGTGAGGGTCCGCGTGTCCGGGCCGCAGCGGCGCCTTCCGGCCGAGATCGAGAACAACCTCCTGCGGATCGGGCAGGAGGCGCTGGCCAACGCCGTGCGCCATGCCCATGCGGCCGAGATCAGCGTCGACCTGTGGTTCGAGGAGCGCGTGGTGCGCTTGAGCGTGAGGGACAACGGCTGCGGCTTCGACGTCGAGCACGCCGCCCAGGCCGCGTCCGGGCACTTCGGGCTGGCGGGTATCCGCGAACGCGTGCACAATCTCGGCGGCGAGCTGAACCTGCTCAGCCAGCCGGGCCGAGGGTCCGAGGTGGTCGTGGCGGTGCCAGTCCCATGACGCAGCGCTCGGGGAACGCAGACAGCGCGCGCATCCGCGTCATGATCGCCGACGACCACCCGGTGGTGCGCGAGGGGTTCGCGGCGATGATCGAGACCGAGCCGGACATGGCGGTGGTCGGCCAGGCCCGCTCCGGCGAAGAGGCGATCGAGCTGTTCCAGCGCCTGCGCCCGGACGTGACCCTGATGGACCTGCGCATGCCCGGGATGGGCGGCGTCGAGGCGATCCGGGAGCTTCGCCGGGAGTTCCCGGCGAGCCGCCTCATCGTCCTCACGACCTACGACGGGGACGAAGACATCTACCGCGCGATCGAGGCCGGCGCCCAGGCGTACCTGCTCAAGGACATGCTCTGCGAGGAGATCCTGGGCCGTACGCGCCGTCCACGCCGGCCAGCGCCGGATCCCCCCCGCGGTGGGGACACGGCTGGCCGAGCGCATGGCCGGGATGACCCTGTCCGAGCGGGAGCGGCAGGTGCTGGAGTTCGTGGCGACGGGCAAGAGCAACAAGGAGATCGCGGCCGCGTTGGAAATCACCGAGGCGACCGTGAAGGGCCACATGACCAACATCCTGGGCAAGCTCGGCGTCACCGACCGCACGCAGGCGGTGATCACGGCCCTCCGGCGAGGGCTCGTGCACCTTTAGCCCGCCTCGCATCCCCGACCAAAGTCGGGGTGACGTACCCCTCGCAGGCTTCGTGACGACGCCTCCTCCGTTTCCATACACTCCTGGCGACTTCGACCCTGGTGGCCGGAGCCATGCCGTGGAGGTTGCGATGCGACGTGGGTTGATGGCGCTGATGATGGCCGGAGCGCTGCTCGCCGCCAGCACGATGGCGTTCGCGCAGGTGGAGCAGGGGACGATCGCGGGCACGGTCGTCGACAAGTCTGGAGCGGTCGTCCCCGGTGCCACGGTGGTGGCGACTCACGTGGACACCAAGGTCGCCCGCGACACAGTCAGCAACGGGTCCGGCAACTACGCGCTGCCGTATCTGCGGGCCGGCGTCTACGACGTGAGCGCCGAGCTGATGGGCTTCACCGGCGCGCGCGTCGAGCGCGTGGTGGTGAGCGTCGGATCGACGGCGACCGTCAACCTGACGCTGGCCCCGGCCGGGCTGAGCGAGGAGGTGACGGTCACGGCTGCGATCACTCATCTCGAGTCGCAGAGCGCGACGCTCTCCAACGTGGTCACCGGCCGTCAGATTCAACAACTGCCCATCGTCGGGCGCAACCCGTACTCGCTGGTGGCCCTGTCGCCGGGCGTCCAGGACCGCGGCAACTCGGGCACAGGGCCGATCGTCAGCGGCGCGCGGTCGAACTCGACCGAGGTGCTGCTGGACGGCGCCGAGCAGCGCAACAGCACCACCAACGACCTCAACTACACGCCGCCGGCGGAGAGCATCGAGGAATTCAGGGTCGTGACCAACGGCCTGGCCGCCGAGTTCGGACGCACCGGAGGCGGCGTGATCACGTCGGCGACGCGATCCGGGGCCAACCAGTTCCGCGGGGCCGCGTACGGCTACTTCCGCCGCGACTCGCTCAACGCCACCAGCTGGACGAACAAGCGGAACAACCTGCCGAAGAGCGTCCAGAACATCGACGACTACGGCTTCAGCATCGGCGGCCCGATCCGCAGGAACGGGACGTTCTTCTTCTTCAACATGGAGCACAGCAAGAGCATCACGCCCGACGACCTGATCCTGACGGTGCCCACGCTGCGGCAGCGCAACGGCGATTTCTCCGAGACCCGCAACAGCTCGGGCCAGCTCATCACGGTCTACGATCCGCTCACCACCCGCCCGTCGGGGAGCGGCTACGTGCGGGACCCGTTCCCGGGCAACGTCATCCCCGCCAACCGCCTCGACCCGATCTCGCAGCAGCTGCTGAAGTACTATCCGCTCCCCACCACTGACGGCGCGACGAACAACTTCGTCCAGTCCCGCTCCCGGACGAGCAGCTCGCTCCCCATCGTTGTCAGAGTCGACCACAACTGGGGTCGCCAGCGCCTGTTCGGGGCGTTCCGGCAAACGGGAAGCGAGGCCACCTCAGCAGCCGTGAACGAAGCCTTTCCGGATCCGGGCACCAACGGCGAACGGGGAACCACCGCCAACAACCGCGTGTCGGCCGTGCTGAGCGACACCGTGCTCTTCGCCTCGAACCTGATCGGCCAGTTCCGCGTGAGCTACACCCGCAGCCACGCGACGACATCGCCGTCCACGCTGGGTTTCGATTTTTCGACGCTGGGGATCGGCGCCGCCGACCCCGGCCTGAAGGCGCACTCGGCGGTGTCGATGTTCCCGCGGATCGAGGTCAGCGGGCTCGCGCCCCTCGGGATGAGCCGCGCCGGGCTCATCGACGACACGGAAAGCGCGACGGAACTGCAGGGTCACGTGACCTGGGTCAAGGGCGCCCACAGCTGGAAGGGCGGGCTGAACGTGTCGAAGATGGGCTTCGACGTCTTCCGGCCCGAGTACCCGTCAGGCCAGTACGTGTACGGGGCCGGGTACACCCAGGGGCCGAACCCGTCAGCCGCGTCGAGTGCCGCCGGGTACGGCCTCGCCACGTTCATGCTCGGCGCGCCGACGGGCGGACAGATCACCGGCGACCCGACCTTCGACGCCTCGCAGATGTACTGGGCGTCGTACATCCAGGACGACTGGAGGGTGAGCCGGACCATCACGCTCAACCTCGGCCTCCGGTACGAGTACCAGACACCCTGGCAGGAGGCGGGCGATCAACTGACGTTCTTCGACGCAGACGCGCTGGATCCGCTCACCGGACGCACGGGGATCCTCCGGCTGGTCGGGCAGAATGGCGCGTCGCGATTCCAGTCCAATCCCGACCGCAACAACTTCGCGCCCCGCGTCGGCGCCGCCTGGCAGGTACGGGAGGACACCGTGGTGCGCGGCGCGTACGGCATGGTGTACTACCCCGGCAGCGGCGGCATCGGCTCGGCGCCGAGCGACCTCGGCGGGGGCGGCTATCTCACGTCGACGGGCGTCAACCTCGGCACCTATCCCGCGTCGCCCAACACGCCCCCGCCGGGCGCGTCATTGCGGAACCCGTTCTCCTCCGGATACTTCGAGCCTCCGGCGACCCAGGTCGGGGCGAGCGTCAGCACGGCGTTCCGGGACCTGGTGACGTCGTACGGCCACATGTGGAACGTCAGCGTCCAGCAGCGGCTGCCCTGGAAGCTCGTCGCCGAGGCCGCCTACGTCGGCACGCGCGGGTTGCATCTGTGGACGAACCTCTCCCGCAACGCCATCCCGTCGGACATGCTGGCGCAGGGGTCCGCGCTCGATGCGCTGGTGCCCAACCCGTTCTTCGGCGTGATTAAGACCGGCGACAGCCTGCTCACCCAGTCCACCACGCGGGCTTCGCAGCTGATGAAGCCGTTCCCGCACTACGCCGGCGTGACCCGGTTCCGCGATTCGGTGGGTGACTCGTGGTACAACGGGCTCACCGCGCGCCTCGACCGCAACACGGCCGATCTCGGCTTCGGGGTCTCCTACACGCTCAGCCGGCAGGAGGACACCGTCCCGGAGCGCTTCGGCGCGCGGGGCTCCGTCATCATCGACCCGAACGACCTGAGCAAGTCCAGGGCCGTCGCCGAGGACGACCGGACGCACGTGCTCACCGGCCACTTCATCTACCAGCTCCCGTTCGGAAAGGGCCGCCGCTGGGCCAACTCGGGCTGGGTCGCGGACGTGATCGGCCAGTGGCAGGTCAGCGGGATCGGCAGCTTCGCCACCGGTCGCCCGCTGATCATCACGGGCATCTCCTCGAGCAACGGCGTCTCCACCGGGCTCGGCGCGTACGCCAAGCTGCTCGGGGACCCGAAGCTGCCCGAGGGGCAGCAGACGCTCGACCAGTGGTTCAACAACCAGAAGGACCCGGCGAAGGGCGCGGCGTTCGCGCAGCCCGACCCCTTCACGTTCGGCACCGGCAAGCGCACCTACCCAGAGGTGCGGGGCCCGAGGGTTCAGAAGCTGGACCTGATGCTGAGCCGCATCCAGCCCATCATGAAGACGAATCTCGAGTTCCGGATCGAGGCGCAGAACGTCTTCAACACGCCGCAGTTCGGCGAGCCGGTCAGTTCCTTCACCTCGGTTGACTTCGGTCGCATCACCACCGGCGGCGGGGAGCGGAGGCTGCAGCTCGGGCTTCGCCTCTGGTTCTGATGCGGCTGGGTGAGGGGGACGCGACGATGCGACGCTGGGCTGCGGTGCTGCTGGCGTGCGCGCTGGCCGGATCGGCGGCGTGTCGGACGGCGTCGGTGCCCGGGCGGACAGTGCCCGCCCTGGCGCCGGTGTCGTCCCCGGCGTCGGGGCCGGAGGTTGACGCCGGCAGCATGGACCGCAAGCTGCTGTTCGGCTACCAGGGCTGGTTCGGCTGCCCCGAGGACGGCTCGGCGCTGGGGCGCTGGGAGCATTGGTTCCGCCGCGACCTGCCGGCGGCCCCCGACACCGTCCGGGTCGACATGTGGCCCGACGTGTCGGAACTCGATCCGGACGAGCGGTGCGCCACGCCGTTCACGCTGCCCGATGGCAGCCCGGCCTACCTGTACTCCGCCTACAACGCGAAGACCGTGGATCGGCACTTCGGGTGGATGAAGGAACACGGGCTGGCCGGCGTGTTCGTCCAGCGGTTCACGGTCCGCCTCGAGCAGCCCGAGATGCAGGACTTCCGCGACCGCGTGCTGCAGAACGCGGCCGCCGGCGCCCTTCGGCACGGCCGCGTGTTCGCGCTGATGTACGACATCTCCGGCCACCCCCACGACGGTCTCGTGGAGCGGGTCGAGGCAGACTGGCGCCGTCTGGTCGACGGCCTGCGGCTGACCGAGCACCCGCGTTACCTCCACCATCGCGGTCTGCCGGTCCTGTCGATCTGGGGGTTCGGATTCCGCGACCGCAACGTCACCCCCGACCAGGCCGCACGGCTGATCGACTTCTTCACGAACAACCCCGACCCGCGCTACCGCGTGACGCTGGTCGGCGGCGTGCCGAGCCGCTGGCGCACCCTTGGCAGGGACTCGCTCGATGATCCGCGATGGGCGGCCGTCTACCGCTCCTTCGACGTCCTGAGCCCGTGGACCGTCGGTCGCTTTCGAGACGCCAAGAGCGCGGACGACTTCTATCGGACCGTCGTGGCACCAGACGTCACCGAGACGCGGCGCCTGGGCATCGACTACCTGCCCGTGATCTTCCCCGGTTTCTCGTGGCACAACCTCAAGGGCACGCCGCTCCTCAACCAGATCCCGCGCCGCTCGGGACGGTTCTACTGGCGGCAGGTGCAGAACGCCGTGCGCCTCGGGAGCACGATGCTGTATGGCGCGATGCTGGACGAGGTCGACGAGGGCACCGCGATGTTCAAGCTGACGGAGACGGCCCGGGCGGCGCCCGTCGAGGCCCGTTTCCTCACGCTGGACGCGGACGGCGAGGCCGTGCCGAAGGATTGGTACCTGCGGCTGGCCGGCGAAGCGCAGCGGGTGCTCGACGGCGCGCCGCTCGCCAGGCAGGACCTCCCGCTTCCGCTCCCTCAGCTGCGGCGAACCCCATGAGGGTGAGACGGGTGATCCTGCCTCGGCTCTCGTGATGCGTGACCCGTGGCGATTGCCTCCGCATGCGCTGAAGCGAGTCAATCCGATGCTAGAGTAGCGGAGGGTGAGCGCGCCATGAATCACCGCGCGTTCCCGAGATCGGCCGCCGCGTGACCCCGAGAAGGAGCGTGACATGAAACTGCGCACACTGCCGATCTTCCTGGCGTTCCTCGCCATGGGCTTCGGTGACGCCGTCGGCCCGTTCGTCGGGCTGGCGCGCGACGAGTTCCAGTTGAGCAACGCCGTCGCGGCCATGGTCCCGTTCACCGGGTTCATCATGTTCGGCCTGCTGTCGGTACCGATGGGCGTGCTGCAGGACCGCCGCGGCAAGAAGTTCGTGCTCATGCTCGGGCTGCTCGTGGCCTTTGCCGGCCTGATGAACGCGAGCTTCGGCCTGACGACGTTCGCGCGGTTCCTGCTCACGATTCTCCTGCTCGGCGCCGGCGCCGCCACGCTGCAGGTGGCGGGCAACCCGATCATGCGCGATGTCTCGGACGAAGGCCGCTTCGCCCGCAACCTCACGCTCGGCCAGTTCGTGAAGGCCATCGGGTCGTTGTCGGGCGCGGTCATCCCCGTCGTGGCCGCCCGCGCCTTCGGCGCGAGCTGGGGCGTCATCTTCCCGGTCTACGCCGCCGCCATCGCGCTCACCATCGTGGCCGTGGCAACGCTCAAGGTGAAGGAACAGAAACCCGATCGGCCGGCCGCCACCCTCGGCTCGTGCCTCGCGCTGCTGGCAAATCCGTACGTGTTCTCGATGGTGGCGGCCATCTTCCTCTACGTCGGGGCCGAAGTCAGCGTCAGCGCCGGCATCCCGCTGCTGTTGAAGGATCGGTTCGGCATCGACATCAACCGGGAAGGCCTCCTCGGCACGGGCCTCTTCTTCACTGCGCTGACCATCGGCCGCTTCTCCGGCAGCGTCATTCTCACGTGGATGGCGCCGAAGCGGTTCCTCGTCGTCACCTGCCTGCTGGCGCTGGCCGGCCTGGCGGGGCTCTTCCTGCCGTCGTCGACGCTCGCGATCGCGAGCTTCTTCGTGGCGGGCCTGGGGTTCGCCAACATCTTCCCGCTCGTGTTCTCGATTGCCGTCGAGAAGATGCCGTCGCACACCAACGAGTTGTCGGGGCTGATGGTCACCGCCATCGTGGGCGGAGCGTTCCTGCCGCCGCTCATGGGCATGGTGGCGGATCAGACGACGGTGATGGCCGGGTTCCTGGTGCCGATCGCGGCGGTCGGCTACATCACCTGGGTGGCCGTCGCGAACCTCTCGGCGGCTGCCGGAGGCGACCATGCGTGATTACGCGGCGGACGATCGCGTCGTGCTGACGCTCGATGCGGGCGGCACGAACTTCGTGTTCGGCGCGATGGCCGGTCACGAGCCCGCGGCCGCAGCCCTGACGCTTCCAGCCCGCGCGGACGAGCTCGAAGCGTCGCTCGCCACGATGGTGGAGGGGTTCGAACGCGTCAGGGCCGAGTGCCCGCGGCCGCCGGTCGCGATCAGCTTCGCGTTCCCCGGCCCGTGCGACTACGCCCGCGGCATCGTCGTGGCACCCCCCAACCTGACGGCGTACCGCAACGTGGCTCTGGGCCCGATGCTCGAGGACCATTTCGGGCTGCCGGTGTTCATCAACAACGATGGCGACCTGTTCGCCGTCGGCGAGGCGGCGGCCGGCCTCCTGCCCGACGTGAACGCCAGGCTCGAGCGCGCGGGCAGCCCGAAGCGGTACCAGAACCTCGTCGGGTTCACGATGGGCACGGGGTTCGGCTGCGGGATCGTGCACAAGGGCGCGCTCTATACGGGTGACAACTCCCTCGGCGGAGAAGTGTGGCTGCTGAGGAACAAGCTCGTGCCCGGCACGAATGTCGAGGAAGGCGTGTCGATCCGCGCGGTGCGCCGCGCCTACGCCGCGTATGCGGGCGTGGCGCTTGCCGAGGCGCCCGACCCGAAGCGGATTGCGGAGATCGCCCGGGGTGAGGCCCCCGGCGACGCGGAGGCCGCGCGGCGCGCCTTCGCGCAGCTCGGCGAGGTGGCCGGCGATGCCATCGCGTTCGTCACCACGCTGGTCGACGCACTGGTCGTTGTCGGCGGCGGCATCGCGGCCGCGCACCGGCTGTTCCTGCCGTCGCTTGTCGCCGAGATGAACGGCCGGTACACCACGCCGGCCGGTGAGCCGTTCCGGCGGCTCGTCCAGGTGGTGTTCGACCTCGAAGACCCGGAGCAGATGGAGGCTTTCCTGCGCGGCCGCACCATCGATCTGACGGTGCCGGGCTCTGGGCGCACGGTCTCGTTCGACGCGCTGCAGCGCACGGGCATCGGCGTTTCGCGCCTCGGCACGAGCCAGGCCGTCGCCATCGGCGCCTACGCGCACGCCCTCGAGCGTTTGGCACGATAGCCGCGAGTGACCGCCCGGCGTCTCACGATCACACGCCGTCGGCCGTCGGCCGCCTGGCGTTGCCGCATCACTCAGCGGCTGCGGCCCGCCTCGACGATCCTGCGCATCTCGGCGCGAAGGCGCTCGACGATGTCGGGTTCCCCGGCAAATCGATTCGTCGTTTCTGCGGGGTCGGCGGCAAGGTCGTACAGCTGACCCGCCGGGTCTCCCGGGCCGGGCTCGATCCTCGACGGCTTGGAGAAACCGCCGGAGCCGAGGCCTTCGATCAACTTCCAGCGGCCCGAGCGGATGGTCATGAAGCCGCTGCCCGATTGCATCACGATGGGAGGGCGCTGGGAGGTCCCGCCCTTGAGAGCGGGGAGGAGACTGAAGCTGTCGGGCCCGGCATCGGCGGGGAGGACCTTGCCGACCACGTCGGCCGCCGTCGCCAGCACGTCGGTGAAGCTCATGGTCTGGTCGCAGACGGACCCGGCGCGGACCGTGCCCGGCCAGCGGACGATGAACGGCATGCGGTGCCCCGCCTCCCACGCGTCCGACTTCATGCCGCGGAGGCCCCGGGCGGAGTCGTGGCCGAAACGCGCGACGTCCGCGGGATGCCAGACCGGGCCGTTGTCGGACGCGAACACGAGCAGGGTCTGGTCGAGCATCTTCGCGGACGCCAGCGCGGCGAGCACCCGGCCGATTTCGTGATCGACCATCATCAGGAAATCGCCGTACAGGCCGGCGCCGCTCTTGCCCGCGAACGCGGGTGAGGGCAGCCAGGGCGTATGCGGCGCGGGGTAGGCGAGGTACAGCATCAGCGGCTTGCCCGCGCCCCGCGGCCGCTCGATCACCGAGATTGCCTCGTCGGTGAACCGCGGCAGCACGTCGCTCAGGTTCAGATCGGGCGAGATTCCGCCCGCGCGCCAGAACGCGCCCTGATTCGGCTCCCACCCTGCGGTGTGGTGCGCTTCGATGCTGGCCGTCGGCGGCGTGACGGCGCGGTCGCCGCGGATGTAGAAATAGGGGGGAATGTCCGTCGAGGCGCGGATCCCGAAGAAGCTGTCGAAGCCGCGATCCACCGGCCCGCCGCGCAGCGGCTTGTCGTAGCCGTCCTCGGTGAATCCGAGATGCCACTTCCCGACCATCGCGGTGGCGTAGCCGGCATCGCGAAGCATCGAGGGGAGCGTGACCTGCCCGTCCGCGATCAGCGGCCGGGTCGGCCACCGGGACACATCGGTCCGGAACGGGTAACGCCCCGTCATCAGGCCGTAGCGCGACGGGTGGCAGAGCGTCCCCGGCGCGTGGGCGTCGGTGAACCGCATGCCTTCGGCGGCGAGACGGTCGATGTTGGGTGTCGGGATTCTCGACGCCGGGTTGTAGGCGCCCGGATCCCCGTAGCCCATGTCATCGACGAGGATGACGACGACATGCGGGGGCGGGGCGGCCAGGACCGGGCCGGCCCCGGCCGCTGCCAGGAGCGCGACGAGCACGGCGCCCGCCGCGGCGGCGCCGCCCCGTGACCGCGTGAAGATGGATCGAGGGATCACGACAACCGTACTCCGTGCGCGAAGGCCGCCTACTCGTTGTGGACCAGGTAGGCCTCGACCATCATCAGGCTGCGTTCGCCGGCCACTCTCACGACCTTCAGCAGGTTCTCCATGGTCGACACTTCCTCGACCTGCTCGGTCACGAACCAGCGCAGGAAGTCCTGCGCCGCGTAGTCCTTCTGATCGACCGCCAGCGTCATCATCGCGTTGACGCGGGCCGTGACTTCGAGTTCCCAGTGCAGCGCCAGCGCGACCGCTTCCTCCACGGAGGCGAAGGCGTGTTTGGGCGCCGGCACGGCCGGGATCTCAACCGAGCCGCCGACTTCGTCGATGTAGTGCACGAACTTGACCGCGTGCACCCGCTCCTCATCCGCCTGCTTGACGAACATGCCCGCCAGCTTCTTCAGCCCGGCGCCGTCGAAATAGGAGGCGATGTTCAGGTACTGGTTCGAGGCGAACAGTTCCAGGCCGATTTCCCCGTTGAAGGCGGCGTTGAGTTCCTTGCTGATCAACATGACAGTCTCCGTCGGATGTGATGCCACGCGCATGGCGGCCCGGAGTGGGCCGCTGCCAGCTACGATACCCCAAACCGTGGCAGAGCGGACCGACCGCGGGCGGGCGAGCCGACAACTGGAGGATACGAACGCGCGGAGCGCGTGTGTCACGGGCTCCGCATCCTCGCGCCCGGCCGGGAACTCTCTGGCGCTTCGGACCGTCAATCTCCTCGATCGGCGCGGCGCGGGGCGGACACGCCCTGGAGCCTGATGCGCATGGAGGCAGGCTGGCGATGAAGGTCGAACCGGGCAGCAGTGACGCGACCGCAGCCTTCGAGGCGCTCGAGCAGGGCGTTTATGCCGTGCTGGAGAACTACTCCAACGTCCACCGCGGCAGCGGGCACCACTCGATGGTCTCGACGTACTTGTTCGAGCAGGCCCGGGGCATCGTGCTCGAACACCTGGGGTTGAGCGCGGGCAAGTACGTCGTCATCTTCGGGACGCCGCGATCCGCCGACACGCTGACGGGACTGCTCGAGCGGGGAAGCTACCTCACCGCGTCGAGCCGCGACGTCGGCCTGCCGCTGGGCGTTCGCGCGCTGGCGATCGAACGGAGGGCGCTGCCGACAGGGCCGCCGGTTCTCACCGGGGGAGGGACCGCGAGGCTGGTGGCTCCAGGCTGGGTGATGTGGGCCACGGCACCGGGCCGATTCGAGGCCGGCACGCCCGGCATCGTCAACGTCATCGCGTTCGCCAGGGCGCTGCTGCTGAGGCGGCGCCTCGGCGATCATGCCTTCGAGGTCCCGGCCGACGTGACGCGGACGGCAGCCGGGATCCTGCGCGTCGACGACCTCGAGCGGTTCAGCGGCCGAGCGCTGCTCCAGGCTCTTCGGCAGACCCTGATCGGCCGCGGCGTGCGCGTTCCGACCGTGGACGGTGACCAGCCCTACGTCAATCTGGACAACGGCGCCAGCACGCCCACGTTCGAGCCGGTATGGGCCGCGTTCCGCCAGGCGTGGCGGCAGCCTGCGGACGTTCAACAGGACCTCATTCGGGACGTCAGGTCCATCGTCGCCGAGGCCGTCGGCGCGCCGCCGTCGGAGTACGACGTGATCTTCACGGCCAACACCACTGACGCCATCAACCTGGTGGCCGAGAGTGAGGGCCGCGCGGGCGCTCGTGGCACCGGGCCTGTCGTCATCAACACCCTTCTCGAGCACAATTCCAACGAACTGCCGTGGCGCGCGGTTCCTGGCGCAACGCTGTTGCGCCTGCCGATGAATGGCGAGGGCTTCCTGGATCTCGGGAAGTTGGAGGCATGGCTGCGGGCGTACAACCAGGATGGGCAGCACGGCGCGACGCGCGTCACGCTTGTCGCGGTGAGCGGTGCCTCCAACGTGCTCGGCGTCTTCAACGACCTCGCCGAGATCGCGCAGATCGTGCATCGCTACGGGGCGCGCCTGCTGGTGGATGGGGCGCAGCTCGTCGCCCACCGCAAGGTCGAGATGGCGGGCGCCGGCATCGACTACTTCGCCTTCTCGGCGCACAAGGTGTATGCACCGTTCGGCACCGGCGTGCTGGTGGCCAGAAAGGGACTGCTCGCATTCAGCCCCGCCGAGATGGAAGGCATCAGGTCGGCCGCGGAGGAGAATGTCGCGGGCATCGCGGCGCTTGGCAAGGCGCTCGTGCTGCTGCACCGGATCGGCATGGACGTGATCCAGGAGGAGGAGCAGGCCCTGACGGCGCGGGCGCTGCTCGGCATGGGGCGGGTCCCTGGCATCAAGATTCACGGGATCGCGAACCCGGAATCGCCGTCGTTCGCCTTCAAGGGTGGCGTGGTTCCTTTCGATCTGAAGGGCGTCCTTTCGCACACCGTCGCCCGGCGGCTGGCCGCGCGGGGCGGGATCGGCGTCCGGTCCGGCTGCCACTGCGCGCACCTCACGGTGAAGCGCATCGCCGCAGTCCCGCCCTGGGCGGAGCAGCTCCAGCGCCTGATTCTGACCGTCCTTCGCAAGTTCGAACTCCCCGGCGTCGTTCGGGTGAGTCTGGGCATCGAGAACAGCGAAGCGGACGTGGACACGCTGATTCACGTGCTCGACGGCATCGCACGCCGGCCGAAGGCCGGACCGGCGGAGATGGCGTTCCGCCAGCAGATGGACGACGCCTGCAAGGCCGCGGCCCAGAGAGTCTACGCGCAGTAGAACGGCTTGAAGCTCGACCGCACGGGCGGACGCTGAGCGGAGTTGGTGACTGAGGGCGGACGCTACAACTGCCGGGCGCCGGCCGTTCTATCGCGGTGTTCGGGCCGGGTACGTCAGGCCGTGGCCGAAGGCGAAGAGTGGGTTCGGCGAGTCGTGGGGCACGTCCTCCTTTTGCGCACGGACGGCCTCCATCGACGACGGCAGTTCGAACGGCATCCTGCCCACGGGCGCGAACGCCCCGGTCACCACGTCGAGCAGGGCCTGGTCAGTGACGCCGAAGTGCGCAACAAGGGCCGCAGAGTCTCTGGCGATCTCGGGGATGACGTAGGGACGGTCCATGTAGACGACCGTCACGGTCGGCTTGATCTCCATGAGCGGGCGGAGTCTGGCGAGTGCCTCCGCACTGAACGTGAGGTCGATCGGGACGCCGCCCGTGTTGAGCCCCCCGGCACCGCCGCCAGCCCCTCGACCGCGGCCACCCGCTTCGCCGGGACGTCCAGCCCGCGTCAGCCGGACCAGGCACACGTCAGCCTCGGCCGGCGTCGCGACGGCGATGAGTCCGTCCGCAGCCACGGCACCCGGATCGACTCCCTCCAGGTACACCTTCGTCCCTGCCTTGAGCGGCAGGATGTTCTTCCCGTTCGCCAGCACGACGATCGACTTCCGCTGGGCCGTCAATGCCTTCTTCCGGAACTCGGCGTTGTTGACGGTCCTCACCGCATGCTCCGGGTCGGCATACGGGTTCTCGAAGATCCCCAGCGCGAAGCGGATGCGGAGCATGCGGCGCACCGACTCATCGATCCGGCTCTCGGGCACCTCGCCTTTCCGCACCAGGTTGACCACGTATTCCGGCGTCGAGTCGTTACTGAAGATGTCCGTGCCGGCCTCGATGGCTTTTCGATAACGCTGTTCCACGGTCAGGTCTTCGACGCCCCAGACCATGTTCGTCGTGACGCCGGAGTCCGAATTGACGACGCCCGTGAACCCGAGCGTGCCGCGGAGCAGGTCGGTGATGATCTCGCGGTTGAAGGCGTTGCCCACCTGTTCCTTCGTGATGCCCTGCGGAATCGAGTAGTAGGGCATGATGACCGCGGCGCCCGCGTCGATGGCGGCCTTGAATGGACGCACGTGATAGTCGAAGTTCCCACCCGGGTACACGTCGTACTTGCCGTAGGCGAAATGCGAGTCCTGACCTTCGATGGCGGGACCGCCACCGGGGAAGTGCTTCACGATCAAGGCGACGCTTGTCGGTCCGAGCGTCGCCCCCTGGAAGCCGCGCACCATCGCGCGCAGCATGTCGCTGGCCAGATCGGCGTCCTCGCCCAGCGTGCCGGAGATCCGCGCCCAGCGCGGCTCCGTCGCAAGGTCGGCTTGCGGATGGTAGGCGCCACGCAGGCCGACCGAGACGTACTCCTGCGCCGCGATCTGCGCAAACTCTTCGACCAGCGCGGCGTCGCGCGTGGCTGCCAGACCGAGCGTGCCGGGCCACTGGGAGAAGCCGGCGCCCGCCTCATCGATGCCGACGATTCCGGCGGAGCCGAGATGGTTCCTCGGGTTGGTCACGAAGAACGCCGGAATACCGAGCCGGGACCGTTCCGCGACCTCCTGAACTCGATTGAGCCACGTGGCCATCGTTCGCGGCGGCGTGTTCACTCGAACGATGAACTGTCGTATGTGCTTGGCGATGACGGCGTCCGATGTCCCAAGTTGCATCGACCGTCCGAACGCGCCATCCAGGCTTTCGGTTTTTTCGACGAGCGCGCCTTCCGGCCCCATGGGCAGGGTGGGACTGACCATGAAACCGGCTTTCTCCTCGAGCGTCATCTGGCCGACGAGATCGTTCACCCTTTTCTCGGTCGGCTCTCGCCAGTCCTCGTACGGATCCAACCGGGCGTTCTTGTTGAGGTCCTTGAACTGCAGGCCATTCACCGCCAGGACTGGGACCATGCGCCAACCGAGGACCGGCGCCTTGGCGGCGCCGGGTTGGTGGTCGGCCGAGGGACCCATCACGGTCGCCGTGACGAGAAGCGCGCAGGAGAGGGCGGGACGCAACGGCATGGGTGACTCCGGGAATGGTCAGTCCACTTCAGCCAGAGAGGCAACCTTAACGTTGCCGCGGTGCGCGGTCAATACGAGACTCGGCTTCATTCGCGCGGTGCGGCCATGGATGGCGGCGACGACGGCCACAGGTGCTCAGGGCTCCACACACCCAGCCGTGGCGTCATCACAGGAATCGTGCTGACGTGCAGCCGCGGTCACCGCCCGCGCACGACGACCAGCGTCAGGTCGTCGTGCTGGTCGCCACCGCTGAACGCCTTGACCTCGAGGATCACGCGGTCCGCGATCTCGCGGGCCGGATGGCCGCGGGAGGATACGAGCAGGTCGGCCAACCGCGTTTCGCCGAACTCGTCCCCGTCGCGGTTCATCGCCTCGGTGACGCCGTCGCTGAAGATGGCGAGCACGTCGCCACGGTTGAGGACGACCTGCCCGACCGCGCCCGTCCACTCGTCC
>JALOKU010000022.1 GCA_025456345.1 Vicinamibacterales bacterium
GCCGTCGCTTCGTCGATCTCGCGGTTGCAGCCGACGATGCCTCCGAAGGCCGAGAGCGGGTCGGCGTCCCTCGCCCGCACGTAGGCGTCGCCAAGCGAGGCGCCCGTCGCCACGCCGCAGGGGTTGGTGTGCTTGATGACCACCGCCGCCGGCTCCGCGAACTCCGACGCGATGCGCGCCGCGGCGTCGACGTCGAGCAGGTTCGTGAACGACAACTCCTTGCCCTGGAGCACGGCCGGCAGGTCGGCCGCCGCAGCGTCCGCCGGCACGTACCACCCGGCCGGCTGGTGCGGGTTCTCGCCGTAGCGGAGCGTGCGGTGCTTCGTCGCCGCGACGACCAGCATCGACGGCAGCACGTCGCGCTCCGACACGCGCACGCACTCGGCACCGTGCACGGCCACCGCCTCGAGCTCGTTCGCAATGGCCGTGTCGTAGGCGGCCGTGTGCGCGAAGGCGTCCCTGGCCAGACCGAAGCGGACGGCCATCGACGGGCCGCCAGGCTCGTCGAGGGCGGCGAGCACGCGCGCGTAGTCGGACGGCGAGGTCACCACGAGCACGTCCTTGAAGTTCTTCGCGGCGGCCCGGATCATCGACGGCCCGCCGATGTCGATGTCCTCGATGAGCGCCTCGAACGTGGTCGACGGTTTCGCGGCCGTTTCACGGAAGGGGTAGAGGTTGACCACCACCATGTCGATGGGCGTGATGCCGTGTCGCGCCAGGGCCTCGAGGTCGCCGGCATGACCCCGGCGGGCCAGGATGCCGCCGTGCACGAACGGGTGCAGCGTCTTGACGCGGCCGTCCATCATCTCGGGCGCGCCGGTGACGTCGGCCACCTGGATGACCGGCAAGCCGGCCTCGCCGAGCGCCTTCGCCGTGCCCCCGGTGGACACGATCTCGATTCCCCGCTTGACCAGGCCGCGCGCGAACTCGGCGAGGCCGCTCTTGTTGGACACACTGATCAGTGCACGCATGATGACTCCCGAGGGATGTGGCGGGCCGGCGCCGGCTGGCGCGGCCGGCACAGAGTATAAGCCGTTCCCGTGCCTTGACACCCCGCAAAGTCGGCCGGTAACATGCGATTCAGGCGCTGTCGGGCCAGCGCCGTCCGTTTTCTATGAGCGGTGCCCCGGAAATTCCCCCGTCCTCATGGCGGGGGCAGGCAAGACGAGCGGCGCGCGAGGCGCCGCACAGAGGCAAGGCAGGGTCAGCATGCGCATTACAGGCAAGGTGAAGTGGTTCAACAACGCGAAGGGGTTTGGTTTCATCGAGCGTGAGGGCGGGAGCGACGTGTTCGTCCACTACTCCGCCATCACCGGAAACGGCTTCCGTTCCCTCGAGGAGGGTCAGGCGGTCGAGTTCGAGATCGTCGACGGCCCGAAGGGACCCCAGGCCGGAAACGTCGTGAAGATCTAGCGACCCCTTCCTGACTTCACCCGGGGCGGCTGCCCGCCCCGGGTTCTTCGCTTCCTCAGTCCTCTGAAGACCATTCAGCAGAAACCTCAGTCGCTACCGCCCCCTGTGGGCGCGAAGCTGGCCGTGCAGGTCCGCGCGCCCTGCAGATTGACCGAGAATGACGCCGACGTCCCGCTGCAGTCGCCCGTCCAGCCCGTGAACGTGTAGCCCGAGCTCGCCGTCGCCGCGATGCCAATCGTCAGCGCTACCGGCATCGTCACCGAACAGGCCGTCCCGCCGGCGCCGCAGCTAATCCCCGCCCCCGTCACCCGCCCGCCCGTCGGCGGCGTGATCGTCAGCGTATACGGCGGCCCCGTCGGCAGCCCGCCGCCGCCCCCGCTCGCCGTGAACGTCGCGCTGCAGCTCTTCGCCGCATCCATCAGCACGTAGGCCGCGGCACTGGTCCCGCTGCACGCCCCGCCCCAGCTCGTGAACGTGTAGCCCGCCGCCGGCGCCGCCGTCAGCGCCGCCGTCGTCCCGCTCGCGAGCGTCACCGCGCACGTCGCGCCGCCCGCCCCGCACGACAGCCCGTTCCCCGTCACCGTCCCGCCCGTCGGCGCCGGCGCAATCGTCAGCGCGTAGGTCGTGCCTCCCGCCGGCGTAAACGTCGCCGCGCACGTCCGAGGACCCTGCAAATTGACCGAAATCGACGCCGCCGTCCCGCTGCAGTCGCCCGACCAGCCCGTGAACGTGTACCCCGAGCTCGCCGTCGCCTGGATCCCCAGCGTCAGCGCCCACCCGCCCGCCCGCCGGCGGCGTGATCGTCAGCGTATACGGCGGCCCCGTCGGCAGGCCCGAGGTGACGTCGATGGTGACCTGCTTGTTGGCGGTCGCATAATTCACGGTGTTGGTCGGCGTGAAGACCGTCGACAGCGTCTGGCCGTTGCCCACGCTGAGCGTGATCCCGGCAGGCGGGGTGTAGACGAAGGTCCCTGCCACGCTCGCCGTCGCGTTGAGTTGTGTCGATGACAGCGGCGTGCTCGAGGAAATGGGGGCGGGATTCGCCCAGGTGATGACCGGCGTCACCTTCGTCACGTCGATCGTCACCGTCTTGCTCACCGGCGAATAGGTGACCTCGTCGGTCGGCGTGAAGGCCACCGACAGCGTCTGTACGCCGGCATTGAGCACCGTACCGGCCGCCGGATTGTAGACGAGCGTCCCCGTAACGTTCGCCGTCGCGTTCAACTGGGTCGCGCTGAGTGCCGTGCCGTAGACGATGCTCGAGGGCGTCGCCCAGGTGATCACCGGCAGCTCGCGGCCCGTCAGCCTGCGAACCCGCGCGTTGCCGTAGTCGGCGATCAGCAGGTCTGACCCGCCCGAGATCGCGACGTCGAGCGGGAGTTCGAACGACGCGTTGATCGCCAGCCCGCCGTCACCGCCGAACAACGCGGTCCCGGTCCCGGCAATCGTCGAGATGACGCCCGTCGCGGCCGCCACATAGCGGATTCGGTGGTTGTACGAGTCCGCGATGTAGATGTTCCCGGCCGGGTCTGCGGCGACGCCGTAGGGCTGATTGATCTGGGCAGAGGTCGCCTGCGCGCCGTCACCCCCGAACGCCGCAGATCCGTCACCGGCAACCGTACTGATGATTCCGCTCGAAGCGATGATCTTGCGAATGCGGTTGTTGCCGAAGTCCACGATGTAGAAGTTCCCGTCTCCGCCCACGGACACATCGGTGGGTTCTGCGAGCGTCGCCGCGGTCGCCAATCCGCCGTCACCACTGAACCCCGACGAGGATCCCGCAATCGTGCTGATGACGCCGGTGGCCGCGGTGACCTTCCGAATGCGGTTGTTTCCGGAGTCCGCGATGTAGAGGTTCCCCACAGGGTCGACCGACACTCCCCATGGCGAATCCAGCGACGCCGCCGTGGCAGCGCCCCCGTCTCCGCCAAAGGCCTGTGTCCCATTCCCGGCGTACGTCGAGATGACCCCCGTCGCGGAACTGACTCTGCGGACTCGCTGGCCGAAGAACTCCGTGATGTAGAGGTTGCCGCCGCTGTCCACGGCGACACCGACCGGGTAATTCAGCGTTGCGGCTGTCGCCGCCCCGCCGTCGCCCCCGGAGCCTGCCGAGCCGTTCCCGGCGACGGTCGTGATGATGCCTGTCGAGCTATTCACCTTCCGAACGCGCTGGGCATCCGTATCGGCGATGTAGAGATTCCCGGCCGCATCCACGGCGACGGCACCGGGCTGCAAGAGCGCCGCGGCGACCGCTGCCCCGCCATCGCCGCCGGTCCCGCCGCCCGCCACCGTCGTGATGTACCCTGGCTGGGCCTCTGCGGGAATCACGGACGCAGACAGCATGATCAGCAGCGCAGCCAGCGCGGCGCCACACGACCAACCACTGAGCAGCCTTGACGGAACCTGTGGCCGACACTTCATCGCCAACCTCCACTCCCAAGGGGAAAACCGGGGGTACATCCGGCTTGGAACTAACAGTAGATCGTGGCGTTCGGGACGGAGGATGTCAACGAAGATCGCGACTGTATCAAATTGAGACAGCCCCCGGACCAGACCGGGCCGGCCGGCATGCGTCCGCGCGCCGGGTCGCGATCAGGCTTCGGGCGTGCCCTTGAGGCCTCGCGCCGAGAAGGTGACCTTGCCGTCGACGACCGTCACGCGAAAGGCGACCTCGGGCGCGCCGCGCTTCTTGAACGCGTTGACCTTCTCGCGTATCAGGCCCGCGAACTTGTGGAACGGCACCTGCGCTTCGCCCAGCTCCTGGCGCACGTCGGTGATGCGCTCGTAGAGTTCACGCAGCCGATCGAGTTCTTCCTTCGGTTCCGAGAACACCGTGACGAACACGACGCGATCGCCCTGGGGCTCCGGCGCGGCCTCCTTGCGGCCCTTTCGGGCGAAGGGGCCCGGGCGCCCTTCCTCGCGGGCCCGCAAGCCGCGGTCCCAGAGGTCCACGAAGGTGGCGAATCTCGACTGCAGCGTCTGCAGCCTGAAGCGCTCGGCATAGGTGCCCGCGATCGCGCCGGCGCGCTCGAGGCGCGTGATGGTCTGCTCGACGTGCGTGCGCGTCTCCCACGGAGGCCGCGGCAGCTGGCCGGCGAAGAACATGTTGTACTCGGCCTCGAGTTTGCGCAGATCGGCTTCGAGTTTGCGAAGATCCCGGTCGAGATCGGAGCCGCGTTGCACTAGCGTGGCAGGAGAAACCAGAGGAGGGGCAGCCAGAGCTCACGCGCGTACGGCACGGGCCGATCGTCGATGAGCACCTCGCTCATCGGAAGGCCTCCGACCAGTTGCCAGAGCTCCCGCAGCGCCGGCACCCGGTCGGGAGTAAACCGCGCGCGATGGCGCCGCCCGTCGCCCGTGCCGCTTTCCAGGTACTCGGGGCTGGACCTGGCGAGCGCGAGGGCCGCGGCGTAGTCGGGCCCATCGAACGGCGCAAAGACCAGCGTGCAGGAAAACGGGCGGTCCGGCGGGCTCTCGAGCAGCGCGGCCTGCAGGTCGGGGTCGAGCTTCGCCAGCTCCTCGTCCGACGGCTCTTCGTCGAGATCGGCGTACGGCCAGAACTGATCGCGGGGCCGAAACCTCGGCTCGGAATCGGCCTGGGCTCCCGGAGGCTGGGAGCCGGTGCCCGCGCGGCTTGATACGTCGGCCATCTCGATGCTCGACCGGGCCATGACCATCACGGCGCGGAAAGTCTGCTGATGGTATCCTGAGACGGCGACGACTGGCAATTAAGCGTTGCCAGTCGCCAGTAGCCAGTAGCCAGTAGGCCGCTCCGAGTTTACAGGCGATACTCGTCAATCGGGAGAGTGCTTCCCCTCTTGGCTTCCGGATTCGTGCTGGCGCCATCCTACTGAATGCTGACTACTGCCTACTGACTACTGAGCTTGCCATGCCCGACGTCCGCATCGTTCCCTCCATCGAACAGCTGCGCATCCGCCCGCGCGTCGCGGCGCTGCAGGAGCGGTACGGCCACGCGGCGGTGGTCGAGGCCCTTCGCGCGGAGACGGCCGCCCTCCGCGACCGGCTCCTGTCGGGCATGCGGGCGGACGGCGAGGCCGGCGTGGAGTGGCCGGCCAGCTCAGACGAAGCGGCGGCGATCATCGAGCCGGGACTGGAGCCGCGGCTGCAGGCGATGTTCCAGTCCAGCCTGCGGCCCGTGATCAACGCCACCGGCGTCATCGTGCACACCAACCTCGGCCGCGCCCCCCTCAGCCAGGCAGCGCTCGACCAGGTCGTCACGGTCGGCCGGCGGTACTCGACGCTCGAGTACGACCTCGCCGAAGGGGGACGCGGGCACCGTGACGGACACGCCTCGCCGCTCCTCTGCCGGCTCACGGGTGCCGAGGCGGCCGTGGTGGTCAACAACAACGCAGCCGCGACCATGCTCATCCTGGCCGCGCTCGCCGCACACCGCGAGGTCATCGTCTCGCGCGGCGAGTTGGTCGAAATCGGCGGCGGATTCCGGGTGCCCGAGGTGATGGAGCAGTCACGGGCGATCCTGCGCGAGATCGGCACCACGAATCGCACGCGGGCGTCGGACTACGAGGCCGCCGTCACGGAGAAGACGGCGCTCATTCTCCGGGTCCACCGTTCGAACTTCACCATCGAAGGATTCACCGAGCAGCCGTCGCTGCAGGAACTGGTCGACATCGGCCGGCGGCGGGGGGTCCTGGTCGTCGAGGACCTGGGGAGCGGCAACCTGGCCGGCGGATTGGCCGAGCCCGCCGATGTGACGGGTCTCCGCGCGGCCGGCTTACCGTGGCTGGAGCCCTTCCTCCGCGGCGAGCCCACCACCCAGGCGAGCCTTGCGGCCGGCGTCGACGTGGTCTGCGTGAGCGGCGACAAGCTCCTGGGAGGCCCGCAGGCGGGCATCATCCTGGGCCGGAAGGCACCGCTTGCCCTCATCCGCCGCCACCCGCTGATGCGCGCGTTCCGCGCCGACAAACTGACCTACGCCGCCCTGGCCGGCACGCTGGTCGAGTACGCCGCGGGCCGCGCTCGCGACACGGTGCCGGTCCTGCACATGCTGACGCGCACGCCGGAATCAATCGAAGCCCGGGCCAGGGCCGTCGCCGCGGCGCTTGAATCATCGGGCGTGTACGACTGCGAGATCGTCGACGGCCGATCGGCCATCGGCGGCGGCACAACGCCCGGCCTGACGCTGCCGACCAGGCTGCTTGCCCTCACCCGGCGGGACTCTTCCGCGTCGGCCCTCGAGGCGGCGCTGCGCCGCCTCGACCCGCCAGTCATTGCCCGTATCGAGCGCGACCGCCTGGTGCTCGACCTGCGCACGGTGTTCGAGGACGAAGAGGCCGCGCTCGTCCAGGGCCTGCGCACCGTTGCGTAAGAAACAGCCGGTAGCCGGTAGCCAGTAGCCAGTAGCCAGTAGCCAGTAGCCAGTAGCCGTCGGACGCCGTTCGGCGTGCACTGGTCTGCTACTGACTACTGGCTACTGACTGCTTCTGCTGTGTTCTTCTTCAGAACATGCCGGCAACCGAGCGCGCGGCCAGATCGAGGAGACGTGTAGGAAACACGCCCAGGTAGAAGAGGGCAACTGCCGAGAGCGACAGCGCGGCGAGGGCCGTGCCGGGCAGCTGCGGCAGAGCGGCAGCCTCCTGCTTCTCCGACATGTACATCATCACGACGATGCGGAGGTAGAAGAAGACCGAGACGACACTGGTCAGCACACCGATGATGGCGAGGCCGGACTGGCCCGCACCGACGGCCGCGCTGAACACGTACCACTTCGCGACGAAACCTGCCGTGGGCGGGAACCCGCCGAGCGACAGCAGAAAGATGGTGAGCAGCCCCGCGAGGGCAGGGCTCGAATGCCACAGGCCCTTGTAGTCGTCGAGGTGCTCCATCGGCGCCTCGCGTGTGCTGAGCAGCGCGAGCACGGCAAAGGCGCCGACGTTGGTGATGGCGTACACCACCAGGTAGAAGAGAATCGACGCCCGGCCCATCTCGCCGCCCGCCGCGAGGGCCACGAGCAGATACCCGCCGTGCGCGATGCTCGAATACGCCAGCATCCGCTTGAGGTTCGTTTGGGCGACGCCCACGACGGACCCGAGGATCATCGTGCAGACCGCCAGCACCCAGATGACCGGCTCCCATTCGGCGCGCAGCGGCTCGAGGGCCAGCAGGACCACGCGGGCGAACACCGCGAAGCCGGCGGCCTTGACGGCGGTTGACATGAAGCCCGTCACCACCGTGGGCGCCGCCTCATAGGCGTCCGGCGTCCACATGTGGAACGGCACCGCGGCCACCTTGAAGGCCAACCCGACCAGCAGGAGGCCCATCGCGACGAGCAGCAGCGGGTTGCCGGTCAACGCCTGGGCCTGCACGGCCGACGTCACCTTGTCGAGGTGCGTGCTTCCCACGAGCCCGTAGGTGAAGGCGATGCCGTACAGGAAGAACGCGCTCGCGAACCCGCCGAGCACGAAGTACTTGAAGGCGCCTTCCGTGCTCGCGCACTCGTGGCGGCGCAGGCCCGTCAGCACGTAGAGGGCCAGCGAGAACACCTCCAGCGCCAGGAAGATCACGAGCAGGTCCGTCGCCACGGCCATGAGCATCATGCCCGCCACGGCGAACAGCAGGAGTGCGTAGTACTCCCCGGCGGGCAGCCGGTCGCGCTCGATGGCCTTCGGCGAGAACACGATGGTGAGCAGGCCGACGCCGATGATCACCAGCTGCACGAAGAGCCCGAAGTCGTCGGCCCTGACCACCCCGAAGCTCTCGGCCCGGCGGCCCCAGAGGAGCATCACGGCGACGGCGGCGCCGCAGAGGCCGATGACGCCCAGTCCGCCGATGGGCATGCGCTCGTCCCGCTGGCGGAACGCCTCGGCCAGCATGCAGGCGAGCCCGGCCAGCGTCACGCAGAGGACAGGGATGATGCCGTTCAGGGCCGGGCCAATGATGGACACGCTGCTCACCTGCCAGAAAAGGGGCCGGGCCCCTTCTTCAGTTCAACGGGCGCCGGCGCCGCGACCCGCACGACCTTCGCCGGCTCGGCCTCGGCCGCCCTCGCCACGATGCGGTTCACGGCGGGCGCCATCGGCTCGAGGAACACCCACGGGGCCACCCCCATGAACACGGCCATCGCGATGGCGGGCCAGAGCACCCACTTCTCCCTGGTGTCGAGGTCCTGCATCCCCTCGTTCTTCGGGTTGGTCACGGCGCCGTAGTTCACGCGCTGGAACATCCACAGCATGTACACCGCCGAGAGGATCACGCCGCTTGCGGCCACTGCCGCCAGCGCCGGGTTCCACCGGAACGCCCCGAACAGGATCAGGAACTCGCCGACGAACCCGTTGAGTCCGGGCAGTCCGATCGACGACAGGGTGACGACGAAGAACGCCGCCACCAGCTTCGGCACCACGTGCTTCAGGCCGCCGTACTCCGAGATCAGGCGCGTGTGCCGCCGATCCGACAGCATGCCGACGATGAGGAAGAGCGCGCCGGTGGAGACGCCGTGGTTGAGCATCTGGTAAACGGCGCCCTGGACGCCCTGGACGTTCATCGCCGTGATGCCGAGCACGACGAAGCCCAGGTGGCTCACGCTCGAGTACGCCACCAGCTTCTTCATGTCGGGCTGCACCATCGCCACCAGCGCGCCGTAGACAATGCCGATGACGGCGAGGACGGCCAGGTACGGCGCGAAGTACGCCGCCGCGTCGGGGAACAGCGGGAACGCGAAGCGCAGCAGCCCGTAGGTGCCCATCTTCAGGAGCACGCCGGCAAGAATCACCGAGCCGGCCGTGGGCGCCTCGACGTGGGCGTCGGGCAGCCACGTGTGGAACGGGAACAGCGGCACCTTGATGGCGAAGGCCACGGCAAACGCGAGGAACAGCCACATCTGCGTGTGGCGCGGCACGGCGAGCGTCAGCCAGGCCTCGTAGTCGAAGCTGTACGACCCGGTCGCCACGCTGTGCAGGTAGGCGACGGTCAGGATCGCGACGAGCATCAGCACGCTGCCGGCCATCGTGTACAGGATGAACTTCACGGCCGCGTACACCCGCCGCTCGTAGCCCCAGATCCCGATGAGGAAGTACATCGGGATGAGCATGGCGTCCCAGAACACGTAGAAGAGGAACATGTCCAGCGACAGGAAGACGCCGATCATCGCGCTCTCGAGGGCCAGCATGAAGAAGGAGAACTCCCGCACCTTCTTGTGCACCGACCGCCACGAGCTGACCAGCGCCAGCGGCGTGAGGAAGGCCGCGAGCACCACGAGGAACAGGCTGATGCCGTCCACGCCCACGGCGTACTGGATGCCGAACGACGGGATCCAGTCGACGCGCTCCACCATCTGGAAGTCGGCCTGCGACGGATCGAACCCCCTCCACATCCAGAGCGAGAGGGCGAACTCGGCGAGCGACACGCCGAGGGCCGACCACTGGATGAACCTGTCGCGCTCGTGCCCGCGGTTGCGGACGAGCAGGAGCAGCACCGCCCCGGCGAGCGGCAGCACGACGAGCGCGGAGAGGATGGGCACTACCGCCATACGTAGTATCCAAGGATCAGGACGACGCCCACGAACACCGACAGCGCGTAGGCCCGCATCGACCCCGTCTGCAGCCGGCGCAGGATTGCGCTGGCGCCGTTCACGAAGGACCCGGCGCCGTTGACGGCGCCGTCGATCACGCCCGCGTCGACCACCCGCCAGAGCGCGCGATCGGACACCCGCTTGATCGGCTGCACGATCACCGCGTTGTAGAACTCGTCGACGTAGTACTTGTTCAGCAACACCCGGTGCGCGCCCGCGAAGCGCGCGGCGACGCGGCCGGCCGCGTCCTTGTTCCGCAGGAAGAAGTAGGCCGCGATCCCGATGCCCGCCAGCGCGATGCCGCTCGAGACGGCCATCAGGCCGAGTTCTGCACCGTGATCGCCGGACCCGGCGGGCTCGTGTCCGCCTTCGCCCTTCGCCTCGTTCCCTGGAACCATCTCGGCTCGGGCTTCGGCGGGACTGGCGCCGTGCTCGCCGCTCTCCTCAACACCCGGAGCGGCGAAACTGGGCGCCAGAAAGTGCTCGATGTGGTTGCTGCCGCCCAGCACCGCGGGCACGCCGACATACCCCGCCGCCACCGAGCCGACGGCCAGCACCACCAGCACGATGGCCATCGCCGGAGGCGCGTCGTGCAGGTGTCCGCCTTCGCTGGCTCGATCATGCCCGGCTACGGCGTGACCATGGCCCGGCGAGGCGGCGTGGCCATGGTCCGCAAGGGCGTGCTCCGAACCGGCGCTCGCCCGCTCCCCGTGAAACGTCAGGAACACGAGGCGGAACATGTAGATGGCCGTCAGGAGCGACGCGACCACGGCCACGGCCCACACCAGCGTGTGCCCGCCGGAGTAGCTCTTCCAGAGGATCTCGTCCTTGCTGAAGAAGCCGGAGAGGAGCGGCACGCCGGAAATGGCCAGCGCCCCGATCAGGAACGTCCAGTAGGTGACCGGCAGTTCCTTCCGCAGGCCGCCCATCCGCCGGATATCCTGCTCCCCCGCCAGCGCGTGAATGACGGCGCCGGACCCGAGGAACAGCAGGGCCTTGAAGAAGGCGTGCGTGTAGAGGTGGAAGATGCCCGCCGCGAACGCGCCCACGCCCATCGCCACGAACATCAGGCCCAGCTGCGACACCGTCGAGTACGCGAGCACGCGCTTGATGTCGTTCTGCACGAGGCCGATCGTGCCGGCCATGAGCGCCGTGGCGACGCCGACGGCGGCCACGAGGGCGAGCGTCTCCGGCGCGTGGCTGAACAGCACGGCGTTGCGCCCGATCATGTACACGCCTGCCGTCACCATCGTCGCGGCGTGAATCAGGGCGGAGACCGGCGTCGGGCCTTCCATCGCGTCAGGCAGCCAGACGTAGAGGGGGATCTGAGCCGACTTGCCCGTGGCGCCCAGGAACAGGAGCAGCGTCGCCAGGGAGGTCGCGCCGAACGTCGCCTCGGGCGGCAGCTGGCCGGCCTGCCGGGCGACGTCCTGGAAGTCGAGGCTGCCGAACTGGCTCCAGACGACGAACATGCCGACCAGAAACCCGAAGTCGCCGATGCGATTGACGATGAACGCCTTCTTGCCGGCGTCAGACGCCGACTGCTTCGTGAACCAGAACCCGATGAGCAGGTACGAACAGAGGCCCACGCCCTCCCAGCCCACGAACATCACCGGGAAACTCGCGCCGAGCACGAGCACCAGCATGAAGGCGGCGAACAGGTTCAGGTACGAGAAGTAGCGCGCGTACTCGCTGCCGCGCTCCTCGTGCATGTAGGCCGTCGAGTAGACGTGAATGAGGAACCCGATGCCGGTGACCACCAGCACCATCACGGCGGCAAGGGGGTCGAGGCGGAGGGTGAAGGGCACCGAGAGGGTGCCCGACTCCATCCACGGCGCCACCTGCTGGACGATGCCGCGGGCATCCGGCGGCATCTGGAGGAGCGACCAGACCGACGAGGCCGCGGCCAGGAGCGCGCCGAGCATGGCCGCGCAGGCGACGCCGCCGGACACGCCCTTGGAGAGCCGCCTCCCCAGCGCGAGGTTGATCAGGAACCCGAGGAACGGCAGCAACGGAATGAGGAGCAGCACGGGTCCTCTCACCACTTCAGGCTGGTGAACACATCGGGGTTGAGCGATTCGCGGTGCCGGAAGAGCGCAATCACCAGCGCCAGCCCGATTGCCGCTTCCGCCGCGGCCACCGTGACGACGAAGAACATGATGACCTGGCCGTCGACCGAGCCCAGGGTGCGGCCGAACGCGATGAAGGCGAGATTGACGGCGTTCAGCATCACTTCGATCGAGAGCAGCACCGTGATCACGTTGCGGCGCAGGAAGACGCCCATGGTCCCCGTCGCGAACAGGACGGCCGACAGGATGAGGTAGTGTCCCAGTGGCACCATCGCGTCAGGACTCCCGCCTGGCGAGCACGACGGCGCCCACCATGGCGACGATGATCAGGATCGAGGTCACTTCGAAGGCCAGGGAGTGCTCGGTGAACAGGCGGTTGCCCAGCGCGCGCACCGACTGCAGGGCTGCCGGGTCGGCGCCCGGGCCGGCGGACAGCAGCGCGTCGCCGCCGCGCGCGGCCCGCCGCAGGGCCCAGACCAGTTCCGCCACCAGCAGCACGGCGAGCACCCCGCCCGCGCGCAGCGGCCCGCTGGTCACCCCCGCCGGCGGCGCCGCGTCGTCTTCGCGGTGCGCGTTGAGCAGCATCACGACGAAGAGGAAGAGCACCATGATGGCGCCCGCGTAGATGATGATCTGGACCACCGCCGCGAACGGCGCCTCGAGGCCGATGTAGATCGCCGCCAGCGCCGCGAACGACACGATGAGCAGCAGCACGCTGTGCATCGGGTTGCGGCCCAGCACCACCAGCAGCGACGCGCCGGCGGCGATGGCGCCGAACAGGTAGAAGAGCAGCAGGTCAGTTGCCAAAGTAGATCACCCCCGCCGCCGTGACGATCAGATTGAGCGCCGCGAGCGGCAGCAGCACCTTCCATCCGAACTGCATCAGCTGGTCGTATCGCAGCCGCGGCAGCGTCCACCGCATCCAGATGTAGAAGAACAGGATCGCGGCGGTCTTGGCGAGGAACCAGATCCAGCCCAGGTACTCGGGCAGGAACGGCCCGTGCCAGCCGCCGAGGAAGAGGTTGGCGGCCACCGCGGCGGCCGTCACCATGTTGATGTACTCCGCGAGGAAGAACATCATGAAGGCCGTGCTGCTGTATTCGGTGTGGTAGCCGGCCACCAGCTCCTGCTCGGCCTCGGGGAAGTCGAACGGCGCGCGGTTGGTCTCGGCGACGCCCGCAATCATGAAGATGGCGAAGCCGAGGGGCTGCACGAAGACGAACCAGCGCGGGATGAACCCGAACCACGCCCCCTGCTGGGCGTTGACGATGTCGGTGAGCGAGAGCGAGCCCGCGAGCACGAGCGCCCCCGCGAGCGCCATGCCGTACGACAGCTCGTAGCTGATCATCTGCGACGCCGAGCGCAGCGCGCCGAGCAGCGAGTACTTGCTGTTCGAGCTCCAGCCGGCGAGCACGATGCCGTAGACGCTGATCGACGTGATGGCGAACACGACCAGCACCGCGACGTTGACGTCGGCGACCTGCAGCTTGATCGGCTCGTCGAGCAGGCCGAAGAAGGTGGATTCCGCGCCGAAGGGCACGACGGCGAAGGCCGCGAAGGCCGCCGTCGCGGAGAGGATCGGCGCGAGGAAGAAGATGGCCGTGTCGGCGGCGACGGGCCGCAGCGGCTCCTTGAACATCAGCTTGATCACGTCGGCGATCGGCTGCAGCAGGCCCCTCGGCCCGACCAGGTAGGGGCCGTACCGCTGCTGGATGAAGGCCGCCACCTTGCGCTCGGAGTAGACCATCACGGCCGCCGAGAGCAGCAGCATGACGAAGACGGCCAGGACCATCCCGAGTTGCGCGACGTATATGGGCATCATCGCTCGTCAGCAGCCAGTAGCCAGTAGCCAGTAGGACGACGGCGTCCCGAATCCCGAATCCCGAGCCCCGAATCCCGAGTCGTCATGCGCCGCGCCTCCAGTCCGCATGCAGCGGGCAGCGCCCTTCGCGGATGTGCGCCTCGTACTCGTGGCGGAAGTGCTGGAGCGTGCTCAGCACCGGCGCCACCTCGGCCTCGCCGAACGGGCACAGCGTCTTGCCGTTGATGTTCCGCGCCACGCTCTCGAGCAGGTCGAGGTCGCGCATCGCGCCGTCCCCGCGCTCGATCTTGCGGAGGATCCTCAGCATCCAGTCGGCGCCTTCCCGGCACGGCGTGCACTTGCCGCACGACTCATGGCGGTAGAAGTGGATGAGGTTCTCCGCGGCCCACACCATGCAGGTGGTGTCGTCCATGACGATCATGGCCGCGGAGCCCAGCATCGAGCCCGCGGCCGCGACGCCGTCGAAGCTGGCGGGCACGTCAATCGCCGACGGCAGGAGGACCGGCGTCGAGGAGCCGCCGGGGATGACCGCCTTGAGCTGGCGGCCGCCGCGGATGCCGCCCGCGTGGTCGTAGATGAGCTGCCGCAGCGTCGTGTGCATGGACGCCTCGTAGACGCCGGGCGCGTTCACGTGGCCGCTGACGCAGAACAGCTTCGGCCCGGTGTTCTTCTCCGGTCCGATGCCGGAGAACCACTCCGGCCCGTTCACGATGATGAACGGGACGTTGGCCAGCGTCTCGACGTTGTTGATGACGGTCGGGCAGCCGTACAGGCCGACCACTGCCGGGAACGGCGGCCGCAGCCGGGGCTGGGCGCGCTTGCCCTCGAGCGACTCGAGCAGCGCCGACTCCTCCCCCGCCTCGTACGCGCCCGCGCCCAGGTGCACGTGGATCTCGCAGTCGAACCCGCTGCCGAAGATGTCCGCACCCAGGCAGCCGCGCGCCCGCGCCTCGGCGATGGCGCCCTCGAGGACGGCCGCCACGTGCCAGAACTCGCCGCGGATGTAGATGTAGCCCGTCGTCGCGCCGATGGCGTAGCACGCAATGGCCACCCCCTCGAGCACCAGGTGCGGGTTGCGCTCCATCAGCACGTGGTCCTTGAACGTCCCGGGCTCGCTCTCGTCGGCGTTGCAGCACACGTACTTGGGCTTGGGGGAGTCCTTGGGCACGAAGCCCCACTTCATGCCGGCCGGAAAGCCCGCCCCCCCGCGGCCCCGGAGACCCGAGGCCTTGACGGCGTCGATCACCTCGCCCGGCTGCATGGTGACCGCTTTGCGCAGCCCCTCGTAGGCGCCGTGCGTCAGCGACACGTCGAGCGTGAAGCTGTTCGGCTCGTGGACGAACTTGGTCAGTACTGGTTCCATGGTCTCAGTCAGAAGCAAGAAGCAAGAAGTAAGAAGCAAGAATGAAGACGCAGCAAGAAGGCCGGAGTACCGCCCGGCGTTCGCCTTCTTGATTCTTGATTCTTGCTCCTTGCTTCCAACACGTCACTTGCCCTTCTCGACGCACAAATGGCACCCGCTCAGCGCCGCGGGGCCCCTGGCCCGGAGGTCGTCGACCAGGCGCGCGGCGGCCTCGGGCGTCACCAGTTCGTGCCAGTGCTCGTTCACGGCCACCACCGGCGCGCGGTCACACGCCCCGAGGCACTCGACCTCCATCAGCGTGAACATGCCCGACGCGTCCGTCTCTCCCGGCTTGATGCCCAGCGTGCGGGACAATACGTCGGTGACCCGCTCGGCGCCGTTCAGGGCGCACGACAGCGTGCGGCAGACCTGCAGCACGTAGGTGCCCACCGGCTGCGCATAGAACATCGAGTAGTACGAGACGACGTCTTCGACCTCGGCGGGCGTGACGCCGATCACCTCCGCGACATGCTCCATCGCCCGGGCACTCACATGGCCCTGCTGGTGCTGCACGAGATGGAGCGCCGGCAGGAGCGCCGAGCGCCGCCGCTCGGGCGGATAGTGCGCCGCGATCTCCTCGAGGCGCGCGCGCCGCTCGGGCGTGAACGCGAACGGCTCGCCCGGGTCGGGCAGCTGCCGGGCCGACGCGTGCAGCCCCGTGTCGTAGGGCATGTTCGGGTGGAAAGTCACCGGTCCACGTCTCCCATGATGACGTCGCTCGATCCGATCACCGCCACCACGTCCGCGAGCAGCCCGCCCCGGGCCATCTTCTCGAGCGCCTGGCAGGCCATCAGCGACGGCGACCGCATCTTCACCCGCGCCGGCCGGTTGCCCCCGTCCGAGATGACGTGGCACCCGTGCTCGCCGCGCGGCCCCTCGACCGGCACGTACGCCTCGCCGGCCGGCACCGTGAATCCCTGCGAGAAGATCAGGAAGTGCTGGATGAGCGCCTCCATCTCCGTGTAGACCTTGTCCTTCGGCGGCGGCACCACGCGCGAATCGTTCGCCGCGTGCGCGCCCTTCGGGGAGATCCGTTCGAGCGCCTGCCGGCAGATGCGGATGCTCTGGCGCATCTCGTCGACGCGCACCATGTAGCGGTCGAACACGTCCCCTGCCGCGCCCATGGGCACATCGAAGTCGAACGTCTCGTAGCCGCAGTACGGGAAGGCCTTGCGCACGTCGTAGGCCACGCCGGACCCGCGGGCAATGGGCCCGACCAGGCCGAACGCGATCGCATCCGCGCGCGACAGGACGCCGACGCCGCGCGTGCGGCTGGTGAAGACCGCGTTCTTCGTCAGCAGGCCTTCGCACATGTCGATCTGGCCCGGCAGCCGATCGAGGATGTCGCGCACGGCCTCATGGAAGCCCGCCGGCAGGTCCTCGCGCAGCCCGCCCACGCGGATGTAGCTCGGGAACATCCGGAAGCCGGCGATGAGCTCGTTCACGTTCAGGATGCGCTCCCGCTCGTTGAACGTGTAGAGCATCACCGTGATGGCGCCCAGGTCCATCACGTGGGTCCCGAGCCAGACGAGGTGGCTGTTCAGCCGCTGCAGTTCGGCCAGCAGCACGCGGATCCAGGTGACCCGCTCCGGGATCTCCGTCCCCAGGAGCTTCTCCACGGCCAGCACGTACCCCAGGGTGTTCGAGTGCGCGCTCAGGTAGTCCATGCGCTCGACGAGCGGGATGACCTGCTGCCACTTCTTCTGCTCCGCGGTCTTCTCGATGCCCGTGTGCAGGTAGCCGATGGTCGGCGCGATCGACAGCACCGTTTCGCCGTCCAGCTCGAGCACCAGCCGCAGCACGCCGTGGGTACTGGGATGCTGCGGCCCCATGTTGACGGTCAGCACCTCGGTGCGCAGCTCAGGCATACAGCTCCCGTTCGATCAGGGCGCACACCGCGTGCAGCAGCGTGCGGTGCACCTCCTGCACGCGCGCCGTCGAGGCGGCCGGCACGTTGACGTGGATGTCGGCGGCCGCGCCGACCACGCCCCCGTCGCGCCCGGTCAGCGCCACCGTCGTCAACCCGCCCGCCCTGGCGGCGTCGAACGCCGCCAGCACGTTGGCCGACCCGCCGCTGGTCGAGATCCCGAGGACGACATCCCCCGGCCGCCCGAGCGCTTCCACCTGGCGCGCGAAGACCATGGTGAAATCGTAGTCGTTGGCCAGCGCCGTCAGGATCGACGTGTCGGTGGTCAGCGCAATGGCAGCCATCGCCGCGCGCTCACGCTCGAAGCGCCCGACCAGCTCGGCCGCGAAGTGCTGCGCGTCGGCGGCGCTTCCGCCGTTGCCGCAGGCCAGGATCCGCCCGCCGCCCCGCAGGGCCGTCACCATCGCCCCGGCCGCCGCAGCCGCCGGGCCGGCCGCCGGGAGGGATGCGCCGTGGAGGCGGGCCGCCTCGGCCAGCGTCTGGGCCACGAAATCGGTGCGGGCGTCGGCCATCAGCCCTTGTCCCCACGCAGGCGGCGGTCCTGCTCCATCGTCGCCCGGAACTGCTCCTCGGTGACCTGCGTCGGGGCGGCGAACGTCACCGGCACGTCGACCTGGACCGGGTAGTCTTTCCGGAGCGGGTGCCCTTCCCAATCCTCGGCCGTCAGCAGCCGGCGCATGTCCGGGTGGCCCTCGAACTCGACGCCGAAAAGATCCCAGACCTCGCGCTCCAGGAAGCCCGCCGACGGCCAGATACCGACAACCGACGGCACGCGCGGCTGCTCGCCGCCGACCCGCACCTTCACGCGCAGGCGGGCAGGCACGTCTGCCGCCACCAGGCTGTAGTTCACCTCGAACCTGGGCTCGTTCGGCAGGGTGTCGACGCCGACGATGTCGATGAGCGCCGTGAACTGGAACGCCGGGTCGTCGCGGAGCGCGCCGCCCACGGCACGCAGGGTCTGTGCCGGCACGAGGATGGTCGGCTGGTCGATGCTCGCGAGCGCTTCGGCGCCGGTCCCGGGCACCAGCGTCTCCAGCGCGGCGATGATGGCGGATGCGTCCATGGCTGCTCGGGGCTAGCTGCGGGCGTATCCGAACGCCTTCTGCTGGTCGATCTTGCGCTGGAGCGAAATGATGCCGTAGAGCAGCGCCTCGGGCCTCGGCGGGCAGCCCGGGACGAAGACGTCAACCGGCAGCACCTGGTCGCAGCCCTGCACGATCGCGTAGTTGTCGAACACGCCGCCGCAGGAGGCGCACGCGCCCATCGAGATCACCCACTTCGGCTCGGGCATCTGGTCGTAGATGCGCCGCACGGCGGGCGCCATCTTCCTCGACAGGCGTCCGGCCACGATCATCAGGTCGGCCTGGCGTGGCGAGGCGCGAAACACTTCGGCGCCGAAGCGGGAAATGTCGTACCGGGACGCCGCCATCGACATCATTTCGATCGCGCAGCACGCCAGGCCGAGCGTCACCGGCCAGATCGAGGAGCGGCGGGCCCACTGCGCCATCTTGTCGACGGTGGTCGTCAGGATCGGGATGTCGAAATCAGGTGCCATCGTTCGTCCGTCCGGGAAGGGCGCCGGCACAGGCCCCGGCGCGCCGCATCACACCTAGGTCGGGCGGTTCCAGTCCAGCACGCCCTTCTTCCACACGTACGCGTAGCCGGCCACCAGAATCAGAAAGAAGACCAGCACCTGCACGAACCCGATCCATCGGAGGTCCCGGATGGCCATCGCCCACGGGTAGAGGAACGCCACTTCGATGTCGAACAGGAGGAAGATCATCGCCACCAGGTAGAACTTCACCGAGTGGCGCTCGCGCGCATCTCCCACGGGCGGCATGCCGCACTCGTAGGGCGCTTCCTTCTCGGCCGTCCGCTTCCTCGGCCCGAGGAAGAAGGCCATCACGATGGACCCGGCCGCAAAGGCCACGCCCAGGAATGCCAGCAGAAGGATGGAGAGCCAACTCTGCATAAGTGACGTTCATGCTAACGGACGAGGGGGAGAGGGGGCAAGGGGAACCGGCACGCGGGAACCGGCACGCCAGCCCGCGGAACACGCGGCGGGTATGCTACCGTTGGAACGCCATGCGGATTGCCTGGTTCAGCCCGCTGCCTCCGAACCGGTCGGGCATCGCCGCGTACTGCGCTGAACTGCTGCCCCGCCTGGCGGCGCATGAGATCGAGGCGTTCGTCGACGACAGCGGCGGGCAGGACGCGCCAGCGCGGATCGCTCCCGTCGAGGGGGTGACCGTCCGCGGCGCGCATGACTTCCCGTGGCGGCACGCGCGCCAGCCGTACGACGCCGTCGTGTACCACCTCGGCAATGACCGCTGCCACGACTACATGTGGCCGTACCTGACGCGGTACCCCGGCCTGCTCGTGCTGCACGACGCGCAGCTCCACCAGGCGCGGGCCCAAGCCCTGATTGGCCGGCACCGCGAAGCCGACTTCAAGGCGGAGTTCGCCTACTGCCATCCCGGCGTCTCGCCGCTCCTGGCAGACCTGGTCATCGCCGGACTGGGAGACACCCTCTGCTACTTCTGGCCCATGGTCCGGGTTCCCATTGAATCGGCCCGCGTGGTCGCCGTTCACAGCGCTTACCTCGCCCGCGAACTGGCCGAGGAGCATCCAGGGAAACCCATCCGGCCCATCCATCTCGGCGTTCGGGATCCCAGGAGCGCCGCGATGGCTCCGGCCGGGGATGTGCGGCGCCGCCACGGGATTCCCGACGACGCGGTCGTCTTCGGATCGTTCGGCCGGGTGACGCCCGAGAAGGGCCTGTCGGGCGTTGTGCAGGCCCTGGCGCAGGTCGCCGCGGCGCTGCCGTCGATTCGCGTGCTGATCGTCGGCGAGGTGCCGCCGTATTTCGACCCGATGGCAGAGGCCCGCCAATGGGGCGTTGCGGACCGCATCATCGAGACGGGGTACGTTGACGACGACGCCCTCCCGGAGTACCTCGCCGCCGTGGATGTCTGCCTGAACCTCCGATGGCCAACTGGACGGGAAACCTCCGCCGCATGGGTCCGCTGCCTGGCGGCCGGGAAGCCCACGGTCATCACCGACCTCGTCCACCTGACCGACGTGCCCAGCCTCGACCTCCGATCGATGAAGGTGGTGAGCACCACTGCTGCCGGCGCAGAGCCGGTGTGCGTCCATGTCGAGCTGGTTGATGGATCGCACATGCTGAGGCTGGCGCTGCGGCGCCTGGCGGAAGACGCCGGACTCAGGCAGCGCCTCGGCCGGGCGGCTCGCAGGTATTGGGAAGACCACGGCACCATCGGCCTGATGGCGCGCGAATACGAGACGTTGCTGGCGGAGGCGCAGGCGGCCCCCGACCCGGTCCGGCCGGCCGGCTGGCCAGCCCACCTGAGCGCCGACGGCACGTCCACCGCGCGCGGGTTGCTCCGTCAGATGGCCGTGCCCTACCCGCTCGAGCCGCCGGGACTCGCAACGGCGGCCGGCAGGGAGCCGGGGAGAATCGTGCCGCCGATCGCACACGCGCCGTTCGCCGGGGACGCCTGACCGGGGGGACCAGACCTATGTTTGCCGAGGACGACATCGAGCGCCGCCGCCAGGAACGGGAAGCCGCGGACCTGGCGTACAACGAGGCCCTGACGGCGCTTGACCACGCGCTCCCCAGGGTGCCGGCACTCCCGCTCCCGCCGGTGCCCTACGACGAAAGCCAGCTGCCTGGCCTCAACGATCGATGGCGCCTCGTCACCGCGGACCCGGCGGCGGGGCTCAGCGGATGGCGCCGGCGGCTTGCGCTGGCGACCTGGAGGCTCGTCGGCCCGGTGTTCGATCGCCAGCAGGCCTTCAACGCGGCGCTGGTGGACCACCTGAACCGGAACGTCGCGGCGCACCGGGCGAACCGGACAGCCATCGAGGCCACCCTGGGCGCCGTGCGCGATGAACTGGAGAAGCTCGAGGCGTTCCACTCGAAACTGATCCTGTACCTGCAGACGATCACCCGCTACGTGGACACGAAGGACCGGAGCGAGTTCATCGCCACGCTGGCGAACCTCACCAATGCCGGCTTGAGCGGCGTGGCCGACGAGTTCCGCCGCCGCTGGGAGTCGATGGTCGCGCGCGAACAGCGCTACGTCGCCTCCGTGGACGAGGTGCGCACGAGCCTCGCGAGCGTCCAGCAGACGGGCTTGATGCTGAAGCGTGAACTCGAGCGGGGCCTGGCGGCGGGCGCCGCGATCACGCCGGCCGCGCAGGGCGCCGGCCCGGCCGCGGGTGCCCCGCCGGTTCCTGCCGCCTCGCCGTCGGCAGCCTCCGACGCGGTCAACGCCTACAAGTACGTGGGCTTCGAGAACAAGTTCCGAGGATCCGAGGCCGAGATCACGGCTCGGCTGCTGCAGTACGTCCACCTGTTCGAGCGCGCGTCGGACGTGCTCGACCTGGGGTGCGGCCGCGGTGAGTTCCTGTCGCTGCTCCGGGAACGGGGCATCCGCGCCCGCGGCCTCGACATCAACCACGAGATGATCGAGGCCTGCCGCGCCCGCGGCCTCGATGCCACCGAAGGCGACGCGCTCGCGTACCTCGAGTCGCTGCCCGATGCGTCGCTCGGCGGCCTGATTGCCGTGCAGGTCGTGGAGCACTTCCAGCCGCCGTACCTCGTGCGGTTCCTCGACACGGCGTACCACAAACTGAAGCCCGGTTCGACGATCGTGCTCGAAACGTTGAACCCGTCCTGCTGGTTCGCGTTCTTCGAGGCCTACCTCCGGGACATCACGCACGCCTGGCCCCTGCACCCGGAGACGCTGAAGTTCCTCGTCGTCGCCTCGGGTTTCCAGCGCGCCGATGTCCGCCTGCTGTCGCCCTATCCGATCGACGCCCGGCTGCAGCCGGTTCAACTCCCGCCCGAGGCGCTCACCGCGGGCATGGTCTCCCTCGCCCAGACGTTCAACGAGAACGTCGACAAGCTCAATGCCGTCATGTACTCGTACCTGGACTATGCGGTGGTGGGAGAGCGACTCTAGGGGCTAGGGACTAGGCGCTTGGCGCTAGTCAGTCGCGCGGACCCCTAGCGCCTAGCCCCTAGCGCCTAGCGCCTGCTTAGAGCCGGTGAATATGCTTGCCGGCGAACCCCCGCAGCGCGTTGCGCGCGTCCATGATGAGCGGCGCTTTCGCGACCAGCTCCTTGTAGTCGAACAGGTCGTGATCGGTGGTGATGACCACGCAGTCCGGCTTCGACGCCAGGGCTTCTGCCGTGCCAATCGCGGTGAAGGCATGGCCGTCGGCCTTGAAGGACGGGACGTACGGGTCGCTGTAGGTCACTGACGCTCCGCGCCGGACGAGGTGCTCGATCACGTCGAGCGCCGGCGACTCGCGCATGTCGCCGACGTTCTTCTTGTAGGCGACCCCGTACACGTGGACCCGCGACCCGTTCACCGCCTTCTTGGCGGTATTGAGCGCGTCGGCGACCCGCGTCACGACCCACTCGGGCATCGAACTGTTCACCTGGCCGGCCAGCTCGATGAACCGGGCCTCGAACCCGCTCTGGCGCGCCTTCCACGAGAGGTAGAACGGATCGATCGGGATGCAGTGGCCGCCAAGACCGGGCCCCGGATAGAACGGCATGAATCCGAAGGGCTTGGTCTTCGCCGCGTCGATGACCTCCCACACGTCGATCTTCATGCGGTGGCACATCAGCGCGAGTTCGTTCACCATGCCGATGTTCACCGATCGGAACGTGTTCTCGAGCAGCTTCGCCATCTCGGCCACCACCGTCGAGCTGACCGGCACGGTTTTCGCGACGACGGCGCCGTAGAGCGCACAGGCGATGTCCGTGCTCGCCTTGTCGATGCCGCCGACGACCTTCGGGATGTCCTTCGTCAGGTACTGCGGGTTGGCGGGGTCGACGCGCTCGGGCGAAAACGCCAGGTAGAAGTCCTGGCCGGCCTTCAGGCCGGTCTCCTCGAGCATCGGCTTGACCAGTTCGTCGGTCGTGCCGGGGTAGGTGGTCGACTCGAGGCTGACCAGCTGGCCCTTCTTGAGGTGCTTCCGGACCGCCTCCACCGCCTGGACGACGTAGGACATGTCCGGGTCCTTGGTCTTGCGCAGGGGCGTCGGCACGGCGATGTCGATGCAGTCCATGGCCGCGAGCGCGGCCATGTCGGTGGTCGCCCTGAACTGGCCGGACGCCACCACCTTCGCAAGGTCCTCGGACTTCACGTCGGGGATGTAGCTCCTCCCGGCGTTCAATTCTCCGACCTTCCATTCGTCGACGTCGAATCCCGTGACGTGAAACCGCCCAAGCGCGAGTTCCACGGCCAGCGGGAGGCCTACGTAGCCGAGGCCGATGATGCCGACGTTGCAGTCCCTGTTCGTGACGCGATCGAGCAGACTCATGGTGGACCTCTAGCGGGGCTTGGGCGGTTTGATCCCGGACAGCCGTTCGATGTCGCTGTCGACCATCATGCCGACCAGCCCGGCGAAATCGACCGAGGGCGCCCAGCCGAGACTCTGGCGGGCTTTCGCGGCATTGCCGATCAGGTGATCGACTTCGGCGGGCCGGAGGAACCGGGGATCGACCTCGACGTGCGCCTTCCAGTCGAGGCCGGCGTGGCCGAACGCCACCTCGACCAGGTCGCGGACCGAATGGCTCTCGCCGGTCGCCACGACGTAGTCGTCGGCCGTCGGCTGCTGGAGCATGAGCCACATCGCGCGGACGTAGTCCCCGGCGAATCCCCAGTCGCGGTGCGCCTCGAGGTTCCCGAGGTAGAGCTTCTGCTCGATCCCGAGCTTGATTCGGGCGACCCCGTCCGATACCTTGCGCGTGACGAACTCGAGGCCGCGGCGCGGCGATTCGTGATTGAACAGGATGCCGGAGCAGGCGAACAGCCCGTAGCTCTCCCGGTAGTTGACCGTGATGTAATGGCCGAACACCTTCGACACGCCATACGGGCTGCGCGGGTAGAACGGCGTCAGCTCCGTCTGCGGCACCTCGCGCACCTTGCCGAACATCTCGCTCGAGGAAGCCTGGTACAGCTTGATCTTCGGGTTGACGCGCCGGACCGCGTCCAGCACGCGCGTCACGCCCTGGGCGTTGAACTCGCCGGTCAGCAGGGGCTGGTCCCACGACGCCGGGACGAACGACATGGCGGCGAGGTTGTACAGCTCGTCCGGCTCGTTCTCTTCGATGGCCCGGATGAGCGAGAGCCCGTCGAGGAGATCGGCCGGATGGAGTCTGATACGATCCAGCAGGTGTTCGATCCGGTTGAGGTTGGGATGGCTCAGGCGGCGGATGATGCCGGTGACCTCGTACCCCTCGCCGAGCAGCAGCTCGGCCAGGTAGGACCCATCCTGCCCTGTGATGCCCGTGATCATGGCGCGTTTGGACATACGGTCGTTCCCTTATCGGTTCGAGTCCTTCATCCTAGTAGGTACCCGCGCAGAGAGGCAAGCCGCCGGCCCCTCTCCCTGGCCCGGGTCTGAGGCCGCCGATGGAGACCATCGACGTCGTCGTCGTCGGGGGCGGCGTGATCGGACTGGCTTCCGCGGCCGCGATTGCGGCGGCGGGCCGCGAAGTCTGCGTGCTGGAGCGCCATCCTCGTCCAGGCATGGACACGAGCACGCGGAACAGCGGCGTCATCCACGGAGGCCTCCACTACCCGGCGGGATCCCTGAAAGCGAGGCTCTGCGTCGAAGGCGCCCGCGACCTTTACGCCTTCTGCGAGCGGCATCGCGTGCCCCACGCCCGCTGCGGCAAGCTCGTCGTCGCCCGCGACGACAGCGACGTGGCCGGACTCGAGACGCTCAAGGCGCGGGGAGAAGCCAACGGTGCCGAAGGACTCGCGATCATCGATGCGGCGGGCATCCGGCGCCGCGAGCCCCATGCCGCCGGCATCGCTGGGCTCGTGTCGCCAAACACGGGCGTGGTGGAGCCGGAAGCCCTCGTGCACACCCTGGCGCGCGTGCTCGAAGAGTCGGGCGGCTATCTCCTGCCCGGGACACGCCTCGAAGGCGCGGACCTGACGGCCGGCGGCATGCTGCTGCGCACGGAACGAGAGTCCATTCTCGCAGGGGTGGTCGTCAACGCGGCCGGGCTGTTCGCGGACCACGTGGCGGCGATGCTCGGCGGTGAATCGTTCAGCATTCACCCGTGCCGCGGCGAGTACGCCGAACTGGCTCCGTCGCGTGCGCACCTGGTAAACGCGCTGGTGTATCCACTCCCCAACGCGTCCGGCCACGGCCTCGGCGTGCACCTCACCCGAACCACGCGCGGAACCGTGTTGATCGGGCCAACGGTCCACCATCAGGACAGCCGTCACGACTACGAGTCGGCAAGACTGGCGCTCGGCGGCTTCCTCGAGCCGGCGCGGCGGCTGCTCCCGCAACTGGCGCCCGGAGACCTGAGGCTGGGCGGGAGCGGCATCCGCGCGAATCTGAACCCGCCGGAAGTCAGCTTCGCCGACTTCCTGATCCGGCGCGACCGGCTCAACCCGCGGATCATTCACGCCGCCGGCATCAACTCGCCCGGCCTGACTTCGTGCCTGGCCGTTGGCAAGCTCGTCTCGTCGCTGCTGTAGCGGCGGCCGGGGTCCGAGCCTTCCGGACCGATGGGCTACGCGAGGCCGGACGCCAGGTACCGCGCCAGCGCGTCCTGCCACGCCGGCATGCTGATGCCGGCCGCGCGGAGGCGGGCGTTGTCCAGGGCGCAGTACCTCGGCCGGCGCGCCGGGAGCGTGACGCTCTCGAGGGTGATGGGCCGGAGGTCGGCGGGTTTGCCCAGCAACCTGGCGATTTCCAGCGCGATGTCGTGCCAGCTGCAGGCGCCGGTGTTCACGCAGTGATAGAGGCCGGAGGCCGTGCCCGAAGCCACCAGGGCGCGGGTCGCCTCGGCGACATCGAGTATGTACGACGGCGTCACGGTCCGGTCGATGAAGACCGGGACCTCGCGCCCCGCGTCGATGCCCGCGATGAGCGTGCCGAGGCTGCCCTTCCGGCCTGCCCAGCCGTCTGGCGCGCCAAACAGGCTCTCGACCCTGAGCACCAGGGCCCGGCCGGCTTCGGCGGCGAACCACTCGCCGAGCAGCTTCGACGCCGCGTAGACGCCCTGCGGGTTCGGCCGGTCGTCTTCGGTGTACGGACGGGAGGCGGTGCCGTCGAAGACGAAATCGCTGGAGTAGTGGACGAGCGTGGCGCCGGCGGCGGCCGATGCCCTGGCGAGTCCTCTCACCGCAAAGGCGTTCACGTCGAGCGCGCGGAGCGGATCCGATTCGGCCCCGTCCACGTCGTTGCAGGCCGCGCAGTTGACGACGACGTCCGGGCGATGGGCCGCGACGGCGTCGTTGACGGCGCGATCGTCGGTGATGTCCAGCGCGGCCCGGTCGAGCGGCGTCACGTCCGCGTCGCGGCTGAACACCGCGGAGATGGCGCCGGCCAGCTGACCCGAGGCGCCGGTCACGAGTACGCGCTGGCGCATCAGGCGGCCCGGCTGTTCCCGGCGACGAAGGCCTTCATCTTCTCGTCGTCGAACACGCCTTCCCAGCGGGCGACCACCGCCGTCGAGATGCAGTTGCCCATCACGTTCACCGCCGTGCGGCCCATGTCCATGACCTGGTCGATGCCGAGCAGGATCGCGGCCCCTTCGAGCGGCAGGTTGAACTGGCCCAACGTCGCGGTGAGCACGACCAGGGCGGCCCGCGGGACCCCGGCCACGCCCTTGCTGGTCAGCATCAGCGTCAGCATCATGATGAGCTGCTGCCCGAACGTCATCTCGACACCCGCCAGCTGCGCGACGAAGACGCTCGCCAGCGACAGGTAGAGCGTCGTGCCGTCGAGGTTGAAGCTGTACCCGGTCGGCAGCACGAAGCCGACGATGTTCTTGGGCACGCCGAAGCGCTCCATCACCTCGAGCGCCTTGGGCAGCGCGGCCTCGCTGCTGGCCGTGGTGAAGGCGATCAGGAACGGCTCGCGGATGGCGTTCGCGAACTTGAAGAACGGCACGCGGATGAGCCACGCCACGCCGCCGATCACGACGATGGCGAACACGAAGAGGCCGCCGTACATCAGGAGCACGAGCTTGCCCAGCGTGTAGAGGATCCCCAGGCCCTTGCCGCCCACCGTGGCGGCAATCGCCGCCATCACGCCGATCGGCGCGAAGCGCATGACGTAGCCGGTGAACTTGAACATGACCTGGGCTGTGCTCTCGAGCACGTCCACCAGCGGCCTGCCCCGTTCGCCGATCGCCGCGAGCGCGATGCCGAAAAAGGTCGAGAAGACGACCAGCTGGAGGATGTCGCCGCGCGCCATCGAGTCGACCACCGACGTGGGGAACAGGTGCAGGAAGATGTCCCAGGCGTGCTGCTGCTTCTGCGCGAGGGCGGCGAGCTCGCCGGTGTCCGCGCCAATCGGCACGGCGAGGCCCGCCCCGGGCTGGAACCAGTTCACCAGCGCCAGACCCCAGAAAAGCGCAATCGTCGTCGCGACCTCGAAGTAGATGATCGCCTTGAGGCCGATCCGCCCCATCGCCTTCAGGTCGCCGGTGCCCGCAATGCCGACGACCAGCGTCGAGAACAGCAGGGGGGCGATGATCATCTTGATCATCCGGAGGAACGCGTCGGCGAGCGGCTTGATGCTGACGCCGAAGCCGGGCCAGAAGTACCCGACCGCGATGCCGACGAACAGGCCGATGAAGATCTGCGTCGTCACCCCCGGGACGCGGCTGCGGCGGGCGGGCGCGGCGGGCTGGGCGTCGGCATGCGCGACCTTCACGGGCGGGGCTCCTTCCTGGGCGCCCGCGCACGGGCGCGTGGCGGTCAGGTCGTCCGGCTCAGTGCTTCCGCGAGGACCGAGACGACGTAGCGCTGCTGCTCGGCCGTGAGCTCGCCGTAGATGGGCAGCGCGAGCGTTTCGCGGGCCGCGAGTTCGGCCTGCGGAAACTGGCCTGTCCGGTACCCGAGGTACGCGAAGCAGGCCTGCTCGTGGAACGGCACGGGGTAATAGATCGCGCAGCCGACGTGACGGGATTCCAGGTGGGCCTTGACGGCGTCGCGCTGCGGCACGCGAATCACGTACTGGTTGAAGATGTGGCGGCGGTCGGGCGCCGAGACCGGCAGGGTCACGCGGCCGGTCAGGCCGGCATCGGCGAACAGGTCATCGTACCGCGCGGCGTTGCGGCGCCGTGCCTCGGTCCAGCCGGCCAGGTGCGGCAGCTTGACGCGCAGCACCGCCGCCTGCAGGGCGTCGAGGCGGAAGTTGCCGCCGATCACCTGGTGGTAGTACTGGCGGTCGGCGCCGTGCACGCGCATCCGCCGGAGCGACGCGGCCACCGTGTCGTCGTTCGTGGTGACGAGGCCGCCATCGCCGAACGCGCCCAGGTTCTTGCTCGGGAAGAACGAGAAACAGCCGGCGCGGCCGAAGCCGCCCACCATCCGGCCCTTGTAGGTCGCCCCGATGGCCTGGGCGGCGTCCTCGATGAGCGGCACGCCGGCCCGCTTCGCGATCGCGATCAGCGGATCGAGATCCGCGCTCTGCCCGTACAGGTGCACGGGGATGATCGCCCGCGTCCGCGAGGTCACGGCGGCGGCCGTGGCCGCGGGGTCGATGTTGTAGGTGACCGGATCGATGTCGACGAAGACCGGCTTCCCGCCGAGGCGCGCCACGCACCCGGCCGTCGCGAAAAACGAATAGGTGCTCGTGATGACCTCGTCGCCGGGCCCGATGCCAAGGGCCATCATGGCGAGCAGGAGGGCGTCGGTGCCCGACGACACGCCGACGGCGTGGGTGACGCCCAGGCAGGCGGCCAGGTCCCGCTCCATCGCCTCGACCTCCGGCCCCATGATGAAGCGCTGGCTGTCGCACACCCGGGTCACCACGTCGATCACGGCGTCGCGGATGGGGCGGTACTGCGCCTGCAGGTCGAGCATGGGCACCTGCATGGTGGCCGAGGCCTGACCCGTGTCTGTGGCTGCCATATGCCTGCGTCTCCTTGAGCGGGGCCGTCAGTGGCCGATGATGCGGGGCTGGCCCCACAGCGCGAAGTCGTTGCGGGCGTCGCCGGCGTCCTTGGGCGGGCCCGGGTCCGTGTTGAAGTTGAGTTCGATCAGCTGCCCCTCATAGGCGGCCAGATCGATCGTCGCCGACAGCCATCGGCGGTCGCGATCGCGGCCTTTGGGGTTCACGAGCTCCTTCAGGTACTCCTCGTAGGTGCGGCCGTCCGAGACGCCGATGCGGAACTGCACGCCGTTCCCCTCCGCCGTCCACGCGTCCTCCCGCACGCCGTAGTAGACCTCGAGCGTGCCGCGGCGCGGCACCTCGATCTTCCAGCGGATCCGCGCGTGCGGCGGGGCGAAGATCGCCTGGTGGGTCTCGCCGGCGAGCGTCACCGGCGCCACCGTGAAGGGCGCCTCGCCCGGCTGTTCCCACGTCGATCGGGTCAGGGCCTGCGGCAGCAGGCTGATGAGATCGACGGCGGCGGTCGTGCCGCCTGTGCGGAGCATCCAGAAGGCCACCACCGCCACCAGGACGGCGAGGCCCGCCAGCGCCGCCACGACGTTCTTGTTGTTCAGCACGGGTGACATCCCTCCTTCGTCGCGTCCAACGCCCAAATCCCCGCATGCTAGCATCCGGCCCGATCGGGCCGCAAGCTGGCGGGGCCGCGGCTCAGCGGCCTTTCTCCTTCACGGCCGCCCGCGTTTCGCGGTCGATCTCGCGGCGCTTGATCGTCTCGCGGCGGTCGTAGTCCTTCTTCCCCTTCGCCAGGCTGATCGCGATCTTGACGCGGCCGGTCTTGAAGTACATCTGCACCGGCACCAGCGTCATGCCGCGCTCGGTGGTCTTGCCGATGAGCTTCCGGATCTCGTGCCGGTGCAGGAGCAGCTTGCGCGGCCTGAGCGGTTCGTGGTCGGCGTAGCCCCGGCTGCTGTACGCCCCGATGTGGACGTTGTGGACGTACACGTCCCCGCCCTGGACCCTCGCGAAGCTGTCGCGCAGGTTGACCCGGCCTTCGCGAATCGCCTTCACCTCGGTGCCGACCAGCGCCACGCCCGCCTCGAACGTCTCGATCAGGTGATAGTCGTGGCGGGCCTTGCGATTCTCGGCGATGATGCGCTCGGCCTTCTTCCGGTCGGCCTTCTCGCGCGTGCCCTTGACGCTCACGGCCGGCGCTCCCCGGCGGACGCGCGGTGGTCGCGGCCCGCGCAGGCCAGCCTGGCCGCCAGCCGCACGGCCTCGATCAGGCTGCCGGGGTCGGCCGCGTTCCTCCCGGCGATGTCGAACGCGGTGCCGTGATCCACCGACGTGCGGATAATCGGCAGCCCGAGCGTGACGTTGACGGCCTTGCCAAACGCCAGCAGCTTCACCGGGATGAGCCCCTGGTCGTGGTAGCACGCGATGATCGCGTCGAACTCGCCGCGCGACGCGCGCACGAACAGCGTGTCCGCCGGATACGGCCCCGCCACGCGGATGCCGTCGCCGGCGCACGCCGCGATCGCCGGCTCGATGACGCGCTGCTCCTCGTCACCGAGCACGCCGCCCTCTCCCGCGTGCGGGTTGAGGCCGCACATCGCCAGGCGCGGCAGGCTGAAGCCGAACCGCGGCAGTTCCCTCGCCGCCAGCCGGATCACGCCTTCGACCACCTCGCGCGTGAGCAGGCGCGGCACCGAGGCGAGCGGCTCGTGAATCGTGGCCAGCACGACGCGCAGGGCGTCGGCGTGGAACATCATCGCCACCGACGGCGCGCCGGTCAGGTGGGCGAGCAGTTCAGTGTGGCCGCGCCACGGCAGGCCCGCCAGCGCGAAGGCCGCCTTGTTGATGGGCGCGGTGGCGACGGCGTCGACCTCGCCGGCCATGGCGTCCTCAACCGCCGCGACAATCGCCCCGTACGCCGTGCGCCCGGCTTCGGCAGAGAGCGTCCCGGCTTCGACGCCGGGCGAGTAGATCCTGCCGTAGAGCACCGGCGTGCAGACCTCGATCACGCGCGGATGGGCTGCGGCCTTGGCCGCGATCTCCGGGCCGATGCCGGCCGGGTCGCCGATCGTGATCGCCACGCGAGGGAGGCTCATCCGCCGCATCCCGGCCCGCAGCCGCCGCCGCAGCCCCCCGGAACCGGGGTGTCGCCCGCGCTGCCGGGGTAGGCCTCGTCGCGGGCCGCCGCCGGGGTCCCGTGGTTCAGTTCGTAGCGGAGGCAGCACTTCAGCCGGCCGCACACGCCCGACAGCCGCGACGGGTTCAGCGCGAGGTCCTGCTGCTTGGCCATCTTGATCGACACCGGCTCGAACGACTTCAGCCAGGTGCTGCAGCAGAGCGGGCGGCCGCACGTGCCGTAGCCGGAGAGGAGCCGCGCCTCGTCACGCACGCCGATCTGGCGGAGTTCGATCCGGGTCTTGAATTCCGACGCGAGCTCCCGCACCAGCTCGCGGAAGTCCACGCGCTCTTCCGACGTGAAGAAGAACACCAGCCGCGACCCGTCGAACACCTGCTCCACGCGGGCGAGCTTCATCGCCAGGCCGCGCTCCCGGAGCTTCATCACGCACAGGCGGAACGCCTCGCGCTCGCGCTGCTCGTGCCTCGCGCGCAGCGACTGGTCCTGGCCGGACGCGCGGCGCAGCACGCGGGGGGGCTGGCCTGACGGGGGATGGTGCGCCAGCACCGAGGCCGGGCGGGCCAGCACCGACGCGAGCCCGGGGCCCGACTCGGTCTGGACGACGACGAGATCGCCCTCGGCGAGGGGCGGCTCCGCGGCGCAGGCCAGCGCCGTCCGAATCCAGCCGCCGGGGATGGCCTTGACCGCCACGAAGGCGCCGGGCGCTCCAGCGCTCATAGGATCCTGCATCTATCGCCGCTCGCGACGCGCCGCTAGAGCTGAAGCACGAGCCAGTCCGCCACGATCTTGGGGCTGGCGTTGCGCTCCAATGCTCCGAGCGAACGTCCGACGGCAGAAAACGCGCGCGCGAGCCGGTCGCGGTCGTAATGCCTCGCCAGGGGTTCGAGATCCGCCCTGAGGTCGAGGTTGACCAGCGCCGTCCCGGGCGCGCGGGTTGTCAGCACAGCCAGGTCTCGCAGCAGCGAGCCCATCGCGTTCAGGCGCACGGCCACCGATTCGCGATCGGCGCCAGCGCTCTTCCCTTCCTTCTCCCTGTCCCTGTCCTTGTCCGTGTCCTTGCCCTTCCGCGCCGCGGACTTCAGCAGTGCCGCGGAGACCGCGAGCCTCGCGCGCACGTCGGTGGTCTGCGCGGTCTCCATGAGCACCGCGGCGGCCACCGCCCGCGCCTGGGCCCGCTCGCGCGCGCCCGCGCCCATCGCACGGGCGAAACTGCCGCCGGACAAGGCGGCCGCAGCCTGGGCGTCGGCGTCGGAGAACCCATGCGCCCCGGCGAGGGCGCCGGCGATCTCGGCGGCCGCCAGCGGCGCGAAACGCAGCACGCAACAGCGGGAGCGGACGGTGGTCGACAGCAGGTTTGGCCGCGACGTGACCAGCACGAACACGTTCCGCGCCGGCGGCTCTTCCAGCGTCTTGAGCAGCGCGTCCTGCGAATCCCCGCCGAGTTCATCCGCATCGTCGATGACGACCACGCGACAGCGGCCTTCGAACGGCCGGTAGCCGACCTGACGGACCAGGTCGCGCGCCTGCGAAATGACGATTGCGCTCTTGTCCTCGGGCCGCCTGACCAGCACCACGTCCGGATGCAGGCCCCTCGCGATTCGGCTGCAGGAGGCGCACGTCCCGCACGCGTCCCGCTCGCCCTCCGCGCCGTCGACCGGCGCCAGGCAGTTCAGCGCCTGCGCGAGCGCATAGGCCATCTGCCGCTTGCCCACACCCTCGGGGCCGGCAAAGACGAGGCTCGGCGGCAGCGTGCCGGAACGCACCGCGCGGGCCAGCAGCCGCTTCAGCCGACGATGACCGACGATCTCGCGGAAGCTCATGGGAGGCAAACAGTTACGGGGATCGTATCACAATAGGGCTAGGGGCTAGGGGCTGGTCGGAGGCTGGTCACACCGCGTGTGGCGGTTGCCAACGTGACACGGAGACTGACTGGACCCTGGCGCCTAGCCCCTAGCCCCTGGCCAAGAGCGCTTTCACCGCCAGGATGGCGAAGACGGCGCCCATGCCCGCGACGGCCCGGTACTCGCGATTGCGCCAGACACGGGCCACGCTGAACGGCCGGTCCGGCGCGCGGCTGGCCCCGCGGCAGTACGCGTCGTATTCCGGCCCGAACTTCGCGCGAAGAAATGCTTCCTCGGTGCGGATCGCGGCGGTCATGGTGACCGCCAGGTAGAGGCTGATGGCCGCCGCCGCGACCGGGCTGTTGCCGGCGATGGCCACGCCAGCACCCATCAGCGCCGATCCGACGTAGAGCGGATGCCGGAACCACCTGTAGGGGCCTGAACCGGTCACCTCCCGGCTCTTCTCGAGGTGCCCAGCGGCCCATACCCGGATGCCCTCGCCTGCGCACGCCACCACCGTGCCAAGGGCGAGCAGGCTCCATGTCGGCCTGGCCAGCCAGAGGACCAGGACGCCGGCCACGAACCCGAGCGGGACGCGCAGGCGTGCGAGCCGGCGCCACATATCAGGCACGGGAGCCTCCGCCGCCGAAACGGCGGTCCACGGCGTCGGCCACCTGCTCGACGGTGATGGTGTTGACGCACGGCGTGTCGCGCCGGCATCGCCGCTTGTGGTGGCACTCGCACTGGTCGAACCGCGACACCCACGTGTCGGCGGCGTTCCACGGTCCGTTGCGCAGCGGGTTGGTCGGCCCGAACAGGCCGACCACGGGCGTGCCGACCGCGGCAGCCAGCTGCATCGGGCCGGTGTCGCCGGCAATGAAGACCGCCGCCGCCCGCACCAGCTCGACCAGGTCCGCGATGGACGTGGACGGCGCCACCTTCGCGGCGCCGTCCGACGCGGCCGCCACCTCGCCGGCGAGCGCCTGCTCTCGCGGCCCCCACGTCACGATGGACGGCAACTCGTGCCGCGCCCGCAGATGGGCCGCGATCGCGCCGTAACGGCCGGCGGGCCACTGCTTGTTCGGCCATCCGGCCCCCGGGTTGATCACCGCGAACCGCGCATCGGCTTCGATCCTCAGCAGCTGCCTGACCTGGCCTGGCACAGCCGAGGCCGTCACCTTCAGCGGGGCGGCCACCTCGCGCACGCCAGCGCCAAGCGCCTCGACCAGCGAGAGGTTCTTGCGCACGACGTGGCCGCTGTCGTCCGCCGGAATCCGCCGGGTGTAGAAGACGCCGGCGAGCGGTTCGCGCAGCTGTCCCGCGGCGAAACCCGCGGTCTCGCGCGCCCCCGCGAAACGGGCCAGCGCGGCGGACTTCAGCAGCCCCTGAAAATCGATGGCCAGGTCGTAGCGCGCGCGGCGCAGATCACGGATCACCGAGCGCACGGGCCGGCCCGTCCGCCCGCCGATGACCACGATGCGATTGACGCCGGGCACCAGTTCGAGCAGCGCGGCATACCGCCCGTCGACCAGCCAGTCGATGATCGCCTCGGGCCACGCGGCGCGAAGCGCGGCCACCGCGGGCATCGCGTGCACCAGATCGCCGAGGGCGCCGAGGCGGACGATGAGAACGGACCGGGCCATTCAGGACGCGGTGAACCGCGACACCAGGTCGCGCGTGGAATGGTCTTTCGGATCGCCCACGATGGCGGTCCGGCCGCCGTACGACTCGACGATCGGCCGCTCCGGCACCGTCTCGACGGTGTAATCGGTGCCCTTGCAGTGCACGTCCGGCTTGAGGCGGAGCAGGATGTCGGCCACGGTGCGCCCCGGAAACAGGACGACGTAATCCACCGAGCGGAGCGCCGCGATGAGTTCCGCCCGGTCGGCCTCCTTCATGATGGGCCGCCCCTCCCCTTTCAGCATCCGCACCGACTCGTCGTCGTTGACCGCGACCACGAGCCGGTCGGCTTCGGCCTTCGCGCCTTCCAGATAGCGGATGTGGCCGACGTGGAGGAGGTCGAAGACGCCGTTGGCCAGGGCGATCGTCCGCCCCGCGGCGCGGTCGGCCGCGACGGCCGCGGCCAGTTCGTCGAGGGTCATCAGGTCGGCCATGGCGTCAGGGCACCGGATGATCGAGCAGCCAGACCGCGGCGCCGATGAGATCGTCGCAGACGGCATCCGCGGACAGTCCCGGCTGCGGCCTCAGCGCCTCGGTGGCGCCGTAGCCTGTCTTCACGAGTATGCCGCGGCAGCCGACAGCCCTGGCCACGGCGATGTCGCGCCACCGGTCGCCGATGACGACCGACCGGCCGAGGTCGATGCCGAGTTCCTCGGCAGCCCGCCGTGCCATGCCGGGCTTCGGCTTCCGGCACTCGCACTCGACCCGGTACTTCGGCACCGCCGCGTCGGGCGAGTGGGGGCAGTAGTAGTGGCCGTCGATCTGGGCGCCGCCACGCGTCGCGCGGTCCGCGAGGTGCGCCGCGATCGTGGCAACGAAGTCCTCGCCGTACATGCCATGGGCCACGCCGGCCTGGTTCGTCAGAATCACCACGAGGTACCCGGCCTGCTTGAAGATCCGCATGGCGTCGATGGCAAACGGGTAGAGCTCGAAGCGCTCGAGGCGATCGATGTAGCCGGCGTCGAGGTTGATGGTGCCGTCCCGGTCGAGGAAGACGGCCGGCCGCGTGTCGGTCACAACAACTCCCCCGCCGCCCGGGCGGCGGTTCCGGCATCGATGCCGTTCATGCACCGGTGATCCAGCGGGCACTCGCGCAGCAGGCACGGCCGGCACCACGCCGCGGCGGTCAGCACGCGCGCGCGCGCGGCCACCGGCGCCGTCACCCGCTCGTCGGTTGGCCCGAACAGGGCCACGACGGCGGTGCCGACGGCCGCCGCCAGGTGCATCGCGCCCGAGTCGTTCGACACGAACGCCGCGCACAGCGCCAGCACGCCCGCCAGCTGCGGAACATCGGTGCGTCCGGCAAGGTTGATCGCCGCCGGCTTCTGTCCCGCACGGCTGATTTTATCGAGTTCCGCCTCGATCGCGCAGGTGGCCGCGCGATCCGCCTCCGAGCCGACCAGCACCGGCACGAGCCCGTGCGCGCGCGCCAGCTCGGCGGCCACCGCGGCGAACCGCCCGGGCGGCCATCGCTTCGCGCCGCCGTAGGCCGCCCCAGGCGCGATGCCGAGCAGCCGCGCGCCGGGCGCCCACCCGGCCGCTGTCAGCAGGTCGCGGGCCCCGTTGATGACGCCGGCCGGCACGACGAGCCGCGGCACCCGATCGCCGTTGGCGATGCCCAGCGCCGCCACCAGGTGCCGGTAGTAGTCCGCCTGGTGCACGAGCCCGCGCGGCCGCGGCACGGCGCGCGTGAGCAGCGACGCGCGCAGGTTCCGGCGATACCCCCACCGCTCGGGAATGCCGGCACGCCGGGCCGCGAGCGCTGTTTGCAGCGAATTGGGCAGCAGCACGGCGGTCTCGGACCCGGTGCGGCGAAGCGCCTCGGCGTGCTCACCGAGCATCCGCCAGCGGGCCAGTCCGCGCGCGGGGGAGAGGATCACCACCTCGTCGACGCCCGCCGCAATCCTCCACAGGCCCGCCACGCCCGGCCGCGCCGCCACGATCAGCCGGCGCGTCGCCGCGTGACGGCGGATGTCCGACACCGCGGGCAGCGCCATCACCGCGTCGCCGAGCCAGTTGGGCGAGAAGACCAGCGCCGTCATGCGTCGTCTCGCGCCTCGCCGGGCTCGTCGTCGCGCGCAGCCGGGGGGAACATGCCCGGGTCACCGGCGTCGGCGACCGCGGAGTCGCGCCACCGCCGGTGCATCCACAGCCACAGTTCCGGATGCCGGCGCACCTGCATCTCGAGCACGTCGGTGCAGCGCTGGGTGAAGTCGCGGATCGCCTCCGGCGAGTCGTCGGCCGGCGGGTCGACCGGGTGCTCGTAGATCAGCCGGTAGCGCCCGACGCCGTTCGGGAGCGCGAACACCGGGACCACGGGCGCGCCGGTGCGGAGCGCGAGCACGCCGAGCGCGAGCGTGGTGGCCGCCGGCCGATCGAAGAAGTTCACCGTGACCGCGTCGGGCGCCTGGATGTGCTGGTCGATCAGGATGGCCACGCCGTCGTTGGCGCTCAACGCCTTCAGCACCCGTCGAAGCGCGCCCCGCCGGTAGATGACGTAGTTCCCCAGGCCGCCGCGCATCCGCTCGAGCAGGTCGTGCAGCCGGCGGTTGTCGAGCGGGCGCGCGAGCACGCCGATGGGCGCGAACGCCGCGGCGTGGGCGAGCGCGTTGATCTCCCAGTAGCCGAAGTGGCCCGTGAACAGGAGCGCGCCCCGGCCTTTCGCGCGCGCGTCGCGGATCCGCTCGCCACCCTCGATCTCGACCCTGGCCAGCACCTCGGCTTTGGACAGGCCGCTGAACTTCAGCAACTCGAAGAGCAGGCGGCCGAAGTGTCCGAAGACCTGCCTGACCAGCGCCTGGCGCTCGGCCTCGGGCTTGCGCGGGAACGCCGCCGCGAGGTTCTGCATCGCGACACGCCGGTGCCGGCGGTCGAAGGCGTAGAAGAGGAATCCCAGCCCGGAGCCCATGGCGCGCACGACTCCCCAGGGCAGCATGCGCGCGAGCCGCATGGTCAGGGCGACGAGCCCGTACTCGGCCAGATGGCGCACGGTTTTCATGCGGGCACCTCCCGGCCGCGCGCCCGTTCCGCGGCAAGCCGCCCGGCCAGCCACTCGCGGAACGCCGGTGCGGGCTCGATCCGGACCTCGAGCGGCACCCACAGCACGGGCAGCGGCATCGGCCTGAAGGGCAGCAGCCGGACCAGGTCCTTCTCGGTGGTCACGATCGCGCGGGCGCCGGCCGACCGCGCCGACTCCACCAGGCCGGCGGCATCGGCGCGGCTGTAGCGATGGTGATCCGGAAACGACACCGTCCGCTTCACGTCCCAGCCGCCGGCGCGCAGTTCCTCGAAGAACCGATCCGGCCTCGCGACCCCGGCCACCGCCAGCACGGCCGTCGCCTTCCGCGCCGGCGCGCTCGCGCCGTGCAGGTCGAGGCGCCGCGGCTCGCCCGGCAGGCGCACGAGCCGGAACGCCGTACCCACGCCGAGGCTTGCGGCCACCGTACGGGCCCGCTCCTCAGTGCCCGAGGGCACGAGCACCGCGTGGGCAAACGACGCCGCGGAGAGGGACTCGCGGAGCCGGCCGGCCGGAAGGGTCCGCGCGTCGGCGATGTCCTCCACGCCGACGATGAGCAGGTCGGTGCCTCGCGCGAGCGCCAGATGCTGAAAGCCGTCGTCGAGCACGTGCACGGTGGCATCGAGGTGACGCTCGGCCAGCCGCCCGGCGAGATAGCGATCCGGCGACACCAGCACGCGGGCACCCTCGACGGCGCGGGCGAGCATCAGCGGTTCGTCGCCGCTGCGATCGAGATCGGCGCAGAGGCGGCGTCCGTCCGACACCACCACGACGCCGTCAGGCGCGGATCGGCGCGCGTAGCCCCGGCTGAGAATCGCCGGCCGCTCACCCATCTCCAGCAGCATGCGCGCGACGTGAGCCACGGCCGGCGTCTTTCCGGTGCCGCCCACGCGGAGGTTCCCCACGCTGACCACCGGCCGCTCCAGCCGCCGCTGACGGCCGAGGCCCTGGTAGTACGACCGCCGTGCCGATGCCGCGGCCGCGTAAATGGATGCCAGCATGCTCATCGGCCTCAGCGGGCCGCCGGAAACGCCAGGACGTTGTCCGCGGCGGCCGGCGGCAGGGGCAGCAGTTCAGCGATGGCGGCAAGGCTGCGCTCCCGCGCGCCGCGATTGGCCTCGACAAGCGCCCTGGCCCGGTCACCGAGACGGACCCGCGCCTCGGGCTCCGACAGCAACTCGATGAGGGCGTCTTCCAGCTCGCGGCCCGATTCCACCTGGACCGCCGCGCGGCCGGCGAGGAAGGCCTCCGCGATCTCCGCGAAGTTCTGCATGTGCGGGCCGAACACGATGGGCTTTCCGAAGACGGCGGGCTCGAGGATGTTGTGCCCGCCGGTGGGCACCAGGCTTCCTCCGACGAACACGACGGTTGCCGCCTGGTAAACCTGGGCCAGCTCTCCAATCGTGTCGAGCACGACGACGTCGGCCCTGACCTCCTCGTCGATCGCGAGTTCGGATCTGAGCACGGTGCGGAACCCGGACTGCCGCGAGAGCGACGCGGCCTCGCCGAAGTGCTCGGGCTTGCGCGGCGCCAGGACGAGCAGCGGATTGTGCGCGAGCGTGCGGACCCGCTCGAACGCCCGCAGCACGATCTCGTGCTCGCCCGGCATCGTGCTGCCCGCCACCACCACCGCGCGCCCCTCGGCCACCGCGAAGTAGCGGAGCACGCGCTCCGCGCCGCCCCGCGCCGGGCCAGTCGAACCGGGCCCCTGCAGCGCGTCGAATTTCAGGCTGCCGGTGATCGTGATGCGTTCCCGCGGAGCGCCGAGCTCGGCCAGCCGGCCCGCCGTTTCTTCCCCTTGCACGCAGAAGCGGTCGACGAGCGTGAGCACGCGCCGGAAGAGGAGCTTGACCCGCTTGTACCGCGGAAACGACCGGGTCGAAATCCGGCCGTTGATGACGATGGTCCTGACGCCGCGGGCCCGGCACGCGCGAAGCAGGTTCGGCCAGATCTCGGTCTCCATCATCAGGAACAGCTGGGGCCGGATGATGTCGAGGACCCGGCGGACGATGAACCCGAGGTCGATCGGGAAGAAGAACACGCCGTCGGCCGCCGGGAAGCTCTGCTTCGCCACCCGCTGCCCCGTCATGGTCGTGGTCGACACGAACAGCCGGAGGTGGGGATAGCGGGTCTTCAGATCGCCGGCGATCGCTCGTGCGGTGAGCGCCTCCCCCACCGACACCGCGTGAATCCAGATGGACGCCTCGCGATCGATGTTGAGCGACACCGGGAGAAGCCCCAGCCGCTCCAGCAGGCTGCCGGCATACTTCCCGTGGCGGACCGCCTGGTACAGGAAGTACGGCGATGCCGCCAGGAAGACCAGCAGCATCGCGAGGCTGTAGAGCAGGTACATAGGCCGCACCAAGATACCACGCGGGTTTGACCCCTCCGCAACCGGTTCACTACAATCAGGTTTTACGGTGGAGGAGCACAGAATGGCAATCAAGGTCGGCATCAACGGGTTCGGGCGCATCGGCCGCAACATCATGCGGGCGGCGATGGGCCATAAGGCCATCGATTTCGTGGCCGTCAACGACATCACCGACACCAAAACCCTCGCGCACCTGCTCAAGTACGACTCGATCCTGGGCAACCTCGACGCCGCGATCGAGGCCGGTGAGGGGTGGATTAGCGTCAACGGCGACAAGTTCCAGGTGCTGTCCCAGAAGGACCCCGCCCAGCTGCCGTGGAAGGACCTCGGCGTGGACGTGGTCTTCGAGGGCACGGGCAAGTTCACCAAGCGCGACGATGCCGCCAAGCACATCGCCGCGGGCGCGAAGCGGGTCATCATCACGGCGCCGGCGACGGGGCCTGACGCGATGCTCGTCGTGGGCGTCAACCACGAGATCTACGACCCGTCGAAGCACGTGATCGTCTCGAACGCGTCGTGCACGACCAATTGCCTCGCGCCGGTCGCGAAAGTGCTGAACGACTCGTTCGTGATCAAGAAGGGCTGGATGACCACCATCCACTCCTACACGAACGACCAGAACATCCTCGACTTCCCGCACAAGGATCTCCGGCGCGCCCGCGCGGCGGCCCTGTCGATGATCCCGACGACGACCGGCGCGGCGAAGGCGATGGGCGAGGTGCTGCCGGCGCTCAAAGGCAAGCTCGATGGTTTCTCGATGCGGGTGCCGACGCCCAACGTGTCGGTGGTGGACCTGGTGGTGCTCGTCGAGAAGGCGACGACCGGAGAAGCGATCAACGCGGCGTTCCGCGCGGCCGCGGCAGGCCCGCTGAAGGGCATCCTGGCGGTCGAAGACGCGCCGCTGGTGTCGATCGACTTCCGGGGCAACTCCAACTCGTCGATCATCGACGCGGCGTACACCAAGGTGATGGACTCGGACTTCGTCAAGGTCCTGGCCTGGTACGACAACGAGTGGGGATACTCGGTGCGCTGCGTTGATCTCGCCCTCTACATGGCCAGCAAGGGAATCTAGGGGCTAGGGGCTAGGGGCTAGGGGCTGGGAAGAGTCACACGGACCTGCCCCCAGTCCCCAACCCCCGACCCCCAATCCCCGCCTTCATCAGCCCCCACTAGGGAGTACTGCCGTGGCGAAGCTGTCGATTCGTGATCTCGATGTGCGCGGGAAGCGTGTCTTCATCCGCGTCGACTTCAACGTGCCGATCAAGGAAGGGCGCATCAAGGACGACACGCGCGTCCGCGCGTCGCTTCCGACCATCAAGTACGCGCTCGAGCACGGGGCCACCGTGATCCTGGCCTCGCACCTCGGAAGGCCCAAGGGCGGTCCGAGCCCGGAGTTCTCGCTCGAGCCGGTGGCCGCGCACCTGGCCCGGCTCCTCGATCAGGCGGTGAGTTTCGCAACCGACTGCGTCGGCGAGCCCGCGCGGAAGGCCATCGAACAGGCGCAGGCCCAGGGCCACAACCTCGTGGTCCTCGAGAACCTCCGCTTCCACAAGGAAGAGGAGAAGAACGATCCGGCGTTCGCGAAGCAGCTGGCGGAGCTGGCCGACCTCTACGTGAACGACGCCTTCGGATCGAGCCATCGGGCCCATGCGTCCACCGAGGGGATGGCGCACCTGCTGCCGCAGGCCGCCGCCGGATTCCTGATGGAAGACGAACTCAAGTACCTGGGCCTGGCGCTCGCGTCGCCCGAGCGGCCGTTTGTCGCCGTGCTCGGCGGCGCGAAGGTGTCGGACAAGATCGACGTCATCGAGAACTTCCTCGGCCGCGTCGACGCGCTGCTCATCGGCGGCGCGATGGCCTACACGTTCTTCAAGGCGAAGGGCCTGCCCGTCGGGAAGTCGCTCGTCGAGGACGACAAGCTCGACGCCGCGCGGGCCGTGGTGGCGAAGGCGGCCGAGAAGGGCGTGCGCCTGGAGCTGCCGGTCGATCACGTCGTCGCGGAGAAGATCGAGGCAGGCATTCCGACGGCGACGCTGGCCGTCGACGATGCGTCCATCGGCGAGCGGATGGGGCTCGACATCGGTCCGACGACCGCCGCCAGGTACGCCGAGGTCATTTCGACCGCGAAGACGGTGGTGTGGAACGGGCCGATGGGCGTGTTCGAGACCAGCCCGTTCGACGCGGGGACAACGGCCGTGGCCAAAGCCGTGGCCGGCGTGAAGGGCACGACGATCATCGGCGGCGGCGACTCCGTGTCGGCGGTCGCGAAGGCGGGCGTCACCGACCGGATCACGCACATCTCGACCGGCGGCGGCGCGTCGCTCGAGTTCCTCGGCGGCGCCGTACTGCCCGGCGTGGCGGCCCTCACCGACAAGTAGACTGTAGGGACATGGGCCTTGGGATATGGGACATGCCCCATGCCCCATGCCCCATGCCCCATGCCCCATGCCCCATGCCCCATGCCCCTAGGATGATTCACCCATGCGCACTCCTTTTCTCGCCGCCAACTGGAAGATGTTCAAGACCGTCGACGAGACGGTCACGTATCTGCGCGAGTTCTGCGCGTTGACGGCCGGTGTCGCCCGCGCGGAAATCGTGGTCGCGCCGCCGTTCACGGCACTCCGGGCCGCGGCTGACGTGACGAGGGGCACCAACGTCGGCGTCGCGGCACAGGACTGCTACTGGGAGCGGGAGGGGGCGTTCACCGGCGAGGTCAGCGCCGCGATGATCAAGGATGCCGGCGCCGGCTACGTGATCATCGGCCACTCGGAGCGGCGCCGCCTCTTCGGCGACACCGACGAGTGGGTCAAACGCAAGATTGGCGCCGTGCTCGCCAGCGACCTCACGCCCATCGTCTGCGTCGGCGAAACGCTCGAAGAGCGCGACGCGAACCAGACGCTGGCCGTGCTCGACCGGCAGCTCGACGCCGCGCTGGACGGGCTCACACCGGCCCAGGTCGGCTCGCTCGTGATTGCCTACGAGCCGGTGTGGGCGATCGGGACGGGCCGGAACGCCACCCCTGCCCAGGCCGGCGAAGCCCACGCGCACATCCGGGCGCGCCTGCGAGGGGCCTTCGGCCAGGAGGCGGCCGAGGCATGCCACGTGCTCTACGGCGGGAGCGTCAAACCCGACAATATCAAGGACTTGATGGCTCTCGAGGACGTCGACGGCGCGCTGGTCGGCGGGGCCAGCCTGACGGTGCCGTCGTTTTTCGCGATCGTGACAGGCGCCGGGAGATCTGTATAATAGAAGGATGTTCTACTATCTGCTGGTTGCCGTGTACGTGCTGGTGTGCTTCTTCCTCCTCCTCTCGATCCTGCTGCAGCAGGGGCGCGCGGGAGACATCGCGAGCGCATTCGGCGGCAGCAGCAGTCAGACCGTGTTCGGCGCCCGGACCGGGGCGACCATGTTGACGCGGGCCACGACGATCCTGGCCGCGCTCTTCATGATCGGGTCGATCGGGCTGGCGATCGCGTGGCAGAAAGGCCCGACGTCGGTTGTGAGCGGAGTCAACGCACCCGCCGCGCCAACCGCGCCGGCGACACCGCCTGCAACACCGCCTGCCGCGCCGGTCAAGAAGTAGAAAGCCGTCGTCTCACCCTCGTTGCGGAAGTGGCGGAACTGGCAGACGCACCAGCTTGAGGGGCTGGCACTCGCAAGAGTGTGGGGGTTCGAATCCCCCCTTCCGCACCAGACTTCGCTCG
>JALOKU010000023.1 GCA_025456345.1 Vicinamibacterales bacterium
CTAGCTGTAGGCAGCGACCCACTACACGCACGGCCCCAGCTCGCCGCCCCTCTACGCGCGGCCGCGTCGCATGACCTCCCGGCCGAGTATCGCCCCCGCCCCGCCCCGCTACATGCCAGCTCGCCGCCGTGCCCACGTCAGGCTAACGATCGCCGCCAGGCTAACCATTGCCCAGCGCCTAACCATTGCACCTATGCACGCATCCCCGGCCCGCCGCCGGCGCCCAGCTCGCCGCCGAGCCCTAGCCCCTAGACGCCTACTAGGACCGACCGACTCCGGCCGAACCCGCCCGACGACTGCACCCCAAACGAACCAGCTTGCACCGCTTGACAGCATACGGACGAAGTGATAGGGTGCCCGTAGCGCCTGCTACCGAGCAGACGAACGGCCCTAGAGAGAGGAGCCCGAACCATGGCCCAGGAGCCGACCTCCGGCCCGTGCCGGCACTACCCACCCCACAGCGAACGCGAGCGCCGCGCCGCCTACGCCCCGACACGGTAGGAGCGCACCCCATGGACCCCTACACCGAACGCCGCACCCGCGCAGCGCTTGACGCCCTGGCCGATGCGATCGACGCCAGCCCCAACGTTTCCCATCCCGTCCGCGCTCTCGCGGCCCACTTGCGCGACACGCCCGCCGGCGCCCTAGACGAACCTCGCGCCATCGCCACCGAGCTTGCCGAAGCCTACGCCGCCGCCCTACTGGCTACCGATCACCACCCTTCGGCCCGGCGCGCCATCAGCGCAGCGATCCGCAGCGCCTACAACGCCCCGCGCGTGACCCTCCCGCCCCCCTGCCCCGAATGCGGCGGACCGGCCGACACCGGCGCCGGCCATGACTGCGAAGCGTAGCGCGATGACCGCCACCGAAGCCCGCGCCGAGATGCGCGCCGCCCTCCGAGACTACCGGCGCGCCCGTGCCGACTACGCCCGCACCGCGCGCGACCCCCACAGCCCCCGGCACCACGCCGCGCGCATCGCCGCCGACGACGCCGCCGCCGCCTACTACGCCGCCCGCATGATGGCGCACAGCGCCACCCCCGCGCGTGCCGCATGACCCCGCTTCAGCTCGCGCCGTGCCCCGACTGCGGCACCACGACGCTACACCGGCCCGACTCCCCGTGCGCCGTACTCACCGCCGCCGGCCCCCGGCCCCGGTGCCGATGCACGCACCCCGAGTACGGCCCGTGCCCGAACGTCGCCGATGACGACGACGCCCCGTACTGCGCCGATTGTTTCACCGCCCGAGTCTACGCCATAGCCGAGTGTACCCACGATGCACACGACCTCTAGCCTAACCTCCGCCCTCGCCCTACTCACGAACGCCGAACTAGACGCCATGACCCGGCGCGCCTACGCCGGCGCCGCCCGAGCATGGATCGAACTCAACCGCTACACCGCGCCCCGCGGCACCCCGCCCGAGGATTGCCGCGCCGTGCGCGCCGCACTCTACGACGACGCCGTGGAGCTTGACGCCTGGTACGACACCCTGCGCGCCGAGCAGGACCGCCGCGCCATGCACCCTGGCCCGCCCGACGCCCTGGCCCACGACTACGGTATGCCCTGCGCGTGCCCCGACTGCACCGGCGCCGACGCCGACCGCTACGCCGAAGCCATCGCCGGCGCCCGCGCCATGCGATCGCGCGCCGTCACATGGGCCGATGGCGGCCCCGGCGCCGACGCCGACGAACGCGCCCACGGTATCCCCGAGCGCCAGCCATGACCCCCAAGCCCACCGAGCCCGCCGGCCCGACGCTCGCCGCCGTCGAACACTACGACCGGCGCGCGCGCGAGCTTGCCGCCGGCGCCGCCGGCGCCCTATGGCCCTACCAGCGCACCGCCTGGACCGCCGCCGAGCTACTCCGCCGCGCCCGGCGCGCCGAGCTACTGGACCCGGAGCCCTCCCCCTACACGATGGAGCCCGACCGATGACATGGACCGACCCCGCCACCCTGCCGCCCGTACTGTACCTCCGCGTGGACGACGCGCAGGACCGATGGAGTAGCCTACCCGGCGCGCGTCGCCTGGAGATCAGCGCCGCCGCGCTCCTCCTCCGGCCCGATGGAGCCCCGCAGAATCCCGACGACGACGACCGCCGCGCCCTGGCCGACCTCCGCGCCACCGTCACCCTATGGCAGGACTCCCGCGGCCCCGGACTGTACCAGCTTGCCTATCACAGCCCCTACCGCGTGGACTCCCGGCGCGCCGAAGCCATGGCGCGGACCTTCCGCGCGATCGACGCCTACAACCGGCGCGACGAAGCCCGCCACGGCCCCCCGATCGACGCCGCCGCGTTCCTCCTCCGCCTAGGAGCCGCCCTCCGCGCCGCGTTCGCGTTCCTGGTGGACGCCCCCGACCGCGGCCCCGCCGGCGGCACCTACGACGCCGCCGACTATCGACAGCTTGACGCGCCGGCGGCCGCCGCCTACATCCGCCACGCCATCACCCAATGGCGCGCCGCCCACCCCACGCCCGAACCGTCCGCCACCTAGCAGAGAGGAGCCCCGATCGTGCCCCGGTTTGTACGCCCCGCGTGGATCGCCCTGGACATTGACGGCCGCCGCACCGAGCTTGCCGGCGGCCCCACCACCCGCGGAGGCTGGATCGCCGGCCGCGTCACCCTGCGGACCGCCGCCGGCGGAGTCTCCGAGCCCGTCAGGATCGCGGCCGGCGGCCTTCCCGCCCGCCTCGAAATCGACGTGCCCCAAGGATGGACCGTCGCCGCCTACCCCGGCCCGACCGACGACTACGCCGGCCGCCGAAGCTTCACCATCCGCCCGCCCGACGACGCCTAGCCGTCCGGCCCTCCGCCGCGGCCGGCGCGCCCCCGCCGGCCGAACGGAGCGCCGCACCCTAGCGACGCCGAAGCGTAGGAGCCCGAACCTATGCCCACGATCGCCCCGGCCCACGACGCGGCCGCCACCGGCCCGCGCGACTGGACCGAGTACCGCGCGATGCGCGAAGCCCACCGGCGCGACCGCCGCGCCCCCCTCCGCGCCATCCTGGACGCCGAACGCGTCACCCGATGCGCCCAGCTTGACGCCCACCCGGCCCGCGTCGCAAAGCTCCGGCGCGATGCCCGCGACGCCATCCGCGCCGCGCGCCAGCTCCGCCGCTCCGCCCGCGACGCCACCGCCGACACCGAGCCCGGCCGCGCCCGCGACGCCGCCCGAGCTTCCGCCCTCCGTGCCGTCACCGAGTACCGCACCGCCCGCGCCTGGACCCCGGCCCCCTGGCCGATCGACCCGTGCCCCGTCACCGCTCCCCGGTGCCCAGGACACGCCCGCATGATGGACGCCAGCGCCCTCCGCCGCGCCGCGCGCCACCTTCACCCCATCACCGCGAAGCCCGCCCGACGCCGGAGGAGCGCCGCCGCATGATCCCCGACTACTGCACCCTGCGCCGCCACCACTCCCGCGACGCCCACCGCGCCTACTGCCGGCCCGCGATCGACGCGGCCCGGCCTTACTGGACCGTGCGCGCCTACCGCTCATGGTCCGACGTGGAACGCGGCCGCGTCGCCCACGACACCCGCCACGACGACGCCGCCGAAGCCCGAGCCGTGTACGACGCCCTAGACCTGCCGATTGCCGACATCATCCGACACGACCCGGCCCTAGACGGCCGCGGAGGAGGACGCGTCACCGACGGCCGCCGCGCGCCCTACCCCGAATGACTCGCCGCAAGTACCGCTGTAGCGACTGCGGCCGCCTCGCCCGCGTTCAGACGGTCCGATGCTTGACCTACCCCATGCCCCCATGGCGCGCGTGCGTCACCTGCTGGCGATCCTATGGCCGCTCCTGGTACCCCTACCACCCGTCGAACCGGAGCGCCGACGCATGACGACCGCCGACCTCCGCCGACTGTACCGCGCCGCGCGCGCCGTGGACACGATCCCGGCGCGCCGCGCCACCCTGGAACAACGCTACGCCGCCGCCGAGACAGCCCTGCGCGTCGCCCTAGCCCAAACCCCGACCATCGCCCTCCCAGGCTACCGCATCGCCGCCGGCCCCGACGGAGCCCCGATCGTGACCGCCCACGACATCCCCGCCGATCAGCTCGCACTCTGGCGCGAGCTTGCCCACGGAGCCGCCGAAGCATGAGCCGGCGCCGTATTCACCGCCGCCACTACGCCATGACCCCGTACACGGTAGGACGCTACACGACCGACCGCCGCCTATGGCGGATCATCGACCGCCACGGCCGAACGATCGGCCCGCCCTACGCGTCACTCGCCGCCGCCCTACTGGCCGCCCGAGCCCTGCGCGCCCCCTAGCCCGACCCCCGCCGCACAACGAACGGCCGGCGCCCACAGCGCCGGCCGTATCGTTTGCCCGCCAGCGGCCGAAATCCGGCCCCAGGCCCCCGATTGTCCGCCTAGCCGCCCGTTGACCCTGCCGGCCCGCCAGCGGCCGCCAGCGGCCGCCCTAGCCGCCCCATCGCCCCAGCGAAGCTAGGAACGCGAACAGCTCCGGCGCCGCCGCCGCCAGGACGACCCACACCGCGACGACGACCGCCAGGATAGCCAGCCCGTGCGCCAGCTCGCCCCACTCCGGCCCCGGCCCGTCGCCCGGCCCCTGCCACCAATGCGCCCTAGGATCGCCCATCCTGCCCGTCCTCCTCCGGCCCCATGCTCCGCGCCGTATCGGCCCACAGCCCGAGCGCCAGGCCCACGATAGCCGCCGCGGCCGCCACCGAGTAGACCTCCCCCGCATCCGGCCCGCCCGTCAGCTCATCCCACACGCCCCGAGCCCGGCCGAGCGCCACCGCGAACGACCCGGCCGGCCGGCCCCCGGCCGGCGGCCCCGGCCGGCGGCCCGACCGAGCCCACGCGCCGCTAGCCACCGGCCGGCGCCCCCGGAAGTGAACGATCGTTCCCTTTCGGACCAACGAACGAGGTCATAGCATTGGATGTGGCGCGCCGTCGCCGGGGAGTCCCGGTCGATGGGGGGGGCCATGCCAGGACCGATCCCCGGCGACGGTCGCGCCTCACGACGGCTCCCCCTCGCCCGAAAGGGGAAGCGTCGCCTGGTCCGGCGCGTCCGACGGGGGTTCGGACTGCCGGGTAGGAAATCCGGTTTGCTTTACGCCGGCGAGGTATTGGCGGAGCAAACCGAGCCCGTGGCGGGACGTGCCCCACCCGGAGTAGCGGTGGTGCCACGGGCAGAGGGCCACGAGATGTTCGGGGTCGCTTTCGGCCCGCACCCCCATGCGGGGCTGATCCTTGACGTGGTGTAGCTCCAGGTCGCCAGGCCGGTTCGGATCACCGAACTCGTTGCGGCAGTCGCCGGCGGTCGGGTCGAGGTCGGGCGCCACGCAGCGCCATTGATCCCGCGAGAGGACGGCGTACCTCGTGGGGGCCGTCACGAGATCGCGGCGCGGTTTACGCCTCACGGCTTGATCCGAAGATTGCCCGCCGCGTCCCACTCGACGGTCATCTCATTGCCGCTGACGGCGGCGAGCGTGTTGCCGATCTGGACGTAGTGGAACGGCGGATGCTCGCGGCGGCGGATGAAGTCCGACACCCGGCGCCGCCATCCGCAGGTGCAGGGAGCCTCGATCATCAACGAGATGTCGCCCCCGTTGGGGAAGACGGCCATCTCGCCGGGAATGAGGCGGTACGGCTGGTTCACCAGGCCACCTTGTCCTTGCCGATCCCCGACCAATGGGAGCCGGGGTGCTGCGGCGGACGGTCACAGATAAGTCCGTCCTCGTAGGGGGACAGATCACTGCACTTCGTCCGCTCCGGGGCAGACTCCGTGGGCGCCAGCACGACCGGCGCTCCTTCCGCCACCTCCTCGATGTTGACGATCGCCTCGGCCGGCACTTCCTCGCCCTCGACGACGATGGTCTGCGCCTTCTCGCGGAGCTGCTCCTTGAGGGTAATCGTCTTGCTCTGCGGAGCCGCCACGGGCTCCACTAGGCCGTACTCGCGGTCGGCGTCGCGGTCGAGCGCCTCCCTGATCTCGGCCGACAGCGAGAGCCGCTGGCTGCACAGGGCGCGCACGGCTGTCTTCTGCGCCATCGCGGCCCAATCCGTGACCCAGGGGCCGCTGTTCTTGGCGCGGCTGCGGGCGCGGATCGCCTCGATCTCCTCGCGCGTGCGGACGAGGAACGTCGGGCGGGCGTTGCGCCGGAAGGCGATCGCGTAGGTGTGGGTGACCTTCGTCGGGTCGCCCACCTGGCGGTACAGGTCCGGCCGGTGGTGCAGCCGCGGGGCGTCGCCGTACTCGACGGAGAACTCGTCCCCCTCGTAGACGACCTGGCCGTAGATGTCCTCGATGTCCGGGTCGCCGCGCTTCGCCAGCTCCACCAGGCCGCGGTAGCCGATGAGCATGGTCGCTTCGGTGCCGTACTTCACGAAGTACACCGAGCCGAGGACCGGCTCCAGGCCGAGGACCGCCGCGTCGTAGAACGCGTTGGTCAGGCTCTTGGGCGTGGCCGTCAGGAGGTCCGGGTTCTTCGCCAGGCTGCGGAGCCCGATCGCGACGAACCGCTCCGCCTTGTCGGGCGGGAGGAGCTTCGCAAGCTCGCTGGTCGCCTTGTCGCTGATCTCCTGCCGCACCGCGACGTAGTTGTCGCGGGCGACCTGGAGCGCCTTGTTCTCGGTCACGGAGGTCATTCCTCGTCGTCGGTGACAAGGAGCGGGATCACCGGGGTCCGGCCGACGAGCTTCGCGTAGTCCATCTGCATCTTGACCGTCCGCAGGATCGTGGCCGTCGCGTTGACGACCGCGTTGACCTTCGCCGGCGTCGTTTCGTCGGCGGCGACCCGGTCGATCTGGTCAGAGAGGATGGCTTGCAGCTCCGACAGGCTGTGGACCCGCCGCTCGATCCGCGTTGCCTTTCCCACGTCGCATCTCCTTCTGTGCCCTCCGCAGATCGCGGAGCAACAGGGCTACCTTCTGTGCTTCCGGTGGAAGTTGTTTGATCCGCACCTTCTCGCCGCCACCCAGGGCAACAGCGGGATTGGCCGCGGAGTAGGCGCGGTCGCGGGCTCTTGCCTTCTCGCGATTGGCCGCGTAGCGGGCGCGGTCGCGAGCGCGCCGTTCCTCGCGATGGGCCGCGGAGTAGGCGCGGTCGCGGGCTCTTACCTTCTCGCGATTGGCCGCGCGGTAGGCGCGGTCGCGAGCGCGCCGTTCCTCGTGATGGGCCGCGCGGTAGGCGCGCTGGGAAGCGAGGATTTCCTCAGGATGGGCAGCGCGGTAGGCGCGAGTGCGGGCTCTTGCCTTCTCGGGATGGGCCGCGTACCAGGCGCGAGTGCGGGCTCTTGCCTTCTCGGGATGGGCCGCGTACCTACCGCGCTGCCAGGCGCGGTCTTCCTCGCGATGGGCCGCGCGGTAGGCGCGCTGGGCCTCGGGATGAGCCGCGCTGTAAGCGCGGGCGTAGGCGCGCCTTTTCTCCAAGTCCTTGTACGCCATCCCTACTCCCCGATCCAGGACACGACGAGCGGGCGTGTTCCGGGCTTTGTCTCGGTGTGCTTGGTGATGTGTTCGCTGACCACGTCGGGGCTGATGCCGGCGCCCACGAGGCGCAGGCCCAGCTCGCGGGCCACGGCCGGCCAGTCGGTCTGCTCGCGGTCCTTCGTGGCCTTGTACGTCACCTTCACGCTCTTGCCGGTGGCGACCGCGGTGGCCTCCAGCCGCTCGCGCAGGGTGTTGCCGAGGAAGGTGAGGCGAGCCCCGACGGACTTCTCCTCCTCCTTGGCGGCGAGGTACTGGAGGGCGAAGTCCTCCGTGTCGGGCGGCAACTCGATCACCGTGCCGTCGTCCTTCGGGTGGAGCGAGCGGAGGTACTCCGTCGCCGCGGCCGACCCGTCGATGGGCGGGGCGATGCCGGCCCAGGTGTCCGCCAGGAACTTCCGGTCGATCGTGAGCATGGACCCGATCAGATCGTCGTCGCGCTCGACGACGTACTTGTGGAGCTTCTGGCCGCCGATGAGGACGGCGATGTAGCACCGCTCGATCCCCGGCCGGCACATGATCTCGTGCTGGGCCTGGAGGAGATACTCCGTCGGAACCTGGTCGGTGTCCTGCTCGCCCCACTCGCGCTGGGCGTAGGCGGAGGCGGTCTTCACCTCCAGGATGGCCGGCTCGCCCACCACGTCGAAGTCGTAGTGCGAGTAGATGCCCTCCTCCAGCCAGTAGGTGTGGCCGTTCGCGCGGACGCGCTTCCCGGCCCGCACGCCCCACTCCCGGCCGACCGGCCCCTGGAGGATGATCCCCCAGCGCATCGGCTCAGTCTCCGCGAGGGGGGCGGTGCGGCCCATCATCTCGGCGTACTTGTCGAACGGCCCGTGGAACCGGGACCGCCCCGCCACGACGGCGGCATCGGTCGCACCGATGCCGGAGCGCCGCAGGGCGATCCACTCGTCGGAGCCGGGGACGGGGCTAGGCTTCCGGCGCATCGCCGTACCGGCGGTTGGCGTCAGCCTCGATGGCCTCGTCGATCCTGGCGCGCAGGAGTCGCAGCTCCTTCATGGACTTGAGGGTGATCGCGACCTCCTCGCTGGAGGACGACCAGATGAGGCTCGGCCTGCGGTCGATCGGGTTGATGTCCACCTCTGGCGACTTCATCTCGTTCCACCAGAGGCGCGACCAGGGCTTCACGGGTTCCCTCTCCTTCTGCTGCCATCCGAGCTAGCACTCTTGCGAGAGCTGGGGCCGAGGCAACGAACTCGGCACCGTCCATCACTTGCGCGCCCAGCGCGCCGTGACCGGCTCGTCCTCCGCATCGAGGACAACGAACAAGTCCCACATCGGCGTGCCCAGCGTCCTCGCCAGGTAGGCGAGGTCTTCGGCGTCGGGGACCGCCTTGCCGCGCTCCCAGGCCGACACGGCGTTCCGGTGGCGCCCGATCTCCTTGGCGAGCGCCCCCTGCGAGATGTCGAGGAGCCGGCGGCGGGTCCGCAGCCTGCGGAAGTCCAGCCGGATCGGCGCGCTTTGGGGATCGAGCGTTCGTCGCGTCATGCCCCATAGTGTATGCCAGGCGGCGGATGAATGTCAACGTGGACAGGTGCAGCCTGTCACCGATTTCTGACAAGGTGCTTGCCAAGCGGCGTATACTGTGTATCGTTGACAGCACACCCGCCCGTCCGCCGTTGTGCCCACGACGGAGCCCAGGGGACGGAAGAACGGGGAGAGAGGATCGTCGGATGCCGACCAACGCCGCTTTGACCGAGACAGCGGCCAAGGACTTCGGCCGAGCCCTGCGGTTCATCCGCCAGGCACGGGGGATGTCCCTGCGTGATGTCTCGCGTGAGGCACCCATCAGCGCGCAGTACCTCCAGAACATCGAGCGCGGCGAGCGCACCGCAGCCTCGCTGGACATCTACAAGCGCCTCCAGCGGACCTACGAACTGCCCAACGGGGCGATCGACGGCCTGCTGTTGCGCGCCCGCGTGATGTCGGCCCTGGAGGCTCACGGAGTCTCGCGAGCCGACGCACAGACCATCTGGTCGAGCGTGGAAACGCAGCTCAACCTTCTCCGCTACAAGGTCAGCACGGACCTGGCGGAGCTTGTCGCGTCCCTCATCTACTAGCGAGGGGACCATGAACATCCGTCACCTTCGTCCCGAGAACCTCCGAGGACTCCGCTGGCGGGGATACGTCCGTGAGTCAACGGTGGCACAGGCCGACCGCTGGAGCCCGGAGCGTCAGCGGTCGGACATCCTCCGCGGCGCCGACGAGCTGGGCCTGGTCGCTGCCGAGCCGACGTGGTACGAGCGCACGGGGAGCGGCGAGGCCGAGTCGGCTGAGCTGGCCCGCGCGCTCGCGGACGGTCGCGCCGGCCAGTACGACGTGCTGCTCGTCCTCACCACCTCGCGGTTCGCCCGCAACCGCGCCGAGGCCGTCCGCCGCAAGGCGCAGTTTCGTGCCGCCGGCATCCCGATCTACTTCGTCCACGAGCGCATCGTGTCGGGGTCGCGGCAAAGTGGTCTTCTGGAGGGCGTGAAAGAGGTAGTCGATGAGGAGGAGAACGAGGTCCGCCGAATGTGGATCGCAGGCGGGCAGCGGGAGCGGATGCTGGCCGGGAGGTGGGTGGGGGCCATCCCCTATGGCTACACCCGGCGGCTCGCGGACTTCTCCGACGGGACGCGGCGCTGGGACGGGGGGCTCGTGCCCGACGAGCGGGCCGACGTGGTGCGCCGCATCTTCGCCGCCTTCGCCGCGGGGCGGGCTCCGCTCGACATCGCCTTCGACCTGAACGCCGAGGGCATCTCTGGCCCGCTCGGCCCCTGGAGCCGGGCGACGATCGTGAAGATCATCCGCAACCCGGTGTACGCCGGCCGGCTTGTCCGCTACCGGCACGCCCGACCGGGGCTCCACTACTACCCCGAGGCCGACCCCCACGACGGCCGGCGGGAGATCGAGAACCCGCAGATCGAGCCGATCATCGGGGAGATCGAGTGGGAACAGGTGCAGGCGCTCCTCGACGCGCGGGTGCGGAGCCAGGGCCGACAGAGCAAGCGGGTCTACCCGCTCTCTCTCGTCCTCCGCTGTTCCTCCTGCGGACGCGGCATGAGCGGCGTGAGCAACGGCTACTCGCGGTACTACCGCTGTGTCTCGCGCGCGGGCGATCGTTCCTGCTCCGCCCCGCTGATCCGCGCGGATGTCGCGGAGGGATCGTTCGCGGACTGGCTGGGCGCCCTGCGGCTCCCCGCCGACTGGCGCGAGGCGATCGCCGCGACCCACGAGCCTGACAGGGGAGGGGAGGAGCGCCGGCGCCGGCTGACCGATCGCCTGGTCAGGCTACGGAACCTCTACGGGTGGGGCGAGATTGCGGAGGACGAGTACCGGGCCGAGGTCGTCAAGGTCCGCGGCGAACTGGCGGAGGTGGCCGAGCCCTCCGAGCGCACGATGGGGGAGCTGGCCGAGCGGCTCCGCGACCTCGCCTCCGGGTGGGCCGCGGCGAAGCCGGATGTCCAGCGCGCCGTGGCCCGGCTGATGATGCGGGAGATCACGGTAGAGAACGCCCGCGTCACGGCGTTCGTGGCGCGGGCGGAGGTGCGGCCCCTGCTGGAGCGTTGCCTTCCCGAGCGTGTAGCCGGGGAAGGCAAGCTCTACGCAGATATCGTCCGCTCAACGGCGGACGTCGAACTCAAGTGGAGTGCCTAGTCCGTACCGGCGTAGGCGGTGGCTTCCGGTAGCTCCGTCTTCGCGATCTCCGCGTAGACGGCAGCCTCGACGATGGCGGTGAGCTGTTCGACGGTGACGTTGAGCCCGTAGGAGGAGATCATCGTGTTCGCGGCGCGGATGGCTTCGGCCAGCTTGGTCGGACCCTCCGCCTCCTTGAACTTCTGCTCGACGTACTGGACCGCGACCACGGCGATCGAACGGAGGAGGGCCAGGTCGGACGCCGACAGCTCCCGCAAGATGCGCTTGCGGAACTGCACCCCGACCCAGCCGACTACCGCGGTGACGATGCCGGCGAAGGTGGTCAGGAGGAAGGCGGTGAACTCAGGGCTCCCCGCCAGCTCGATGAGCCAGTCGATGATGGTCTGCTGCATCGGTGTCTCCCTACGGGTGGGCCGGGAACGTCACGCCCGGTGCGAACGGCGGGAAGGACGGATTGCCCGACGCCTGCATGAAGCGGATCGCCTCCAGCGTGGCCGAGCCTTCGTAGAGGTTGGGGTTGGGGGGGCACGGCACGCCCGCGCAGTAGGCCGGGGGAACCGGCAGGGTCGTCTTGTTGAGGGCCACGGCCCGCGCGCCCTGCTCAGCGGAGAGGACAAGGCTGCCGGGGAGCGCGGCAGGATCGACCAGCCTCATGTCGAAGGGGCTGGCGAACCACTCCGCCCACCAGGCGCGGGCGCTGTTCGGGGTGAAGCCGGGGAGCCACACGCCGCTCTGGCCGTAGCCGGCGGCGATGTAGGGCTCGTCCGCCGCCGCGAGGGCGGCCGCCTGGGGCGTCCCCTCCACGCCGGCCGACGGGTTGTACCACTCGCCGGTGGCGACCACCGGGACCGCGGGAGCCACCGGAGCCGCGCGGACGGGGGCCGCGATGACGGCGTTGGCGTCCGCGATGAGGGCGGCCAGCTCCGCCTCAAACTTCGCCAGGCGATCCCAGCGCCATTGGGGCACGGGCTTGCCGGCCGCCGCGAGGCGCTGGATGTACATTCGGTTGGTCGCGATCAGCTTCTTGCAAGCCTCGACCGTGCGCGCCATGAGCCCTAGACCTCCTTCGTGAACTCCACCTTGTCATTGATCGCGAGCGTGACCTTCTGCTTCACGTCGCCAAGCGGCGGTGCCGGAACATCCTCGATGCGGATGTCCGCGTTGACGGCGAACAGGCCGGTGTCGCGAGGCACCGCGTCCGGGTAGGGGGCTCCGGTCCTCGCGATGACCATGCGGTGCCCCGAGTCCGAGCCGAGGTAGGGGAGCTTGACGCCGGCACGGATCGAGATGACCTTCGTGCCCGATGGCTTGTCCAACAGGTCCGTGTTCCGAAGCGCGACGGCGAGCTTGTTGCTTGTGACCTTGACGCCACTCATCGCCAGCGGCATACCCGCTCCTTTCTCCTCCATGACGAGTGCCTGCCACCCCGGCAGTCCCGACGTGAACGCCCGCCACGTCGAGAGCGCCCAGGTGTTCCCGACGTAGCGCCCGTCCTTCGGGCCTAGCGGGTCGCAGCGGACGCGGACGCCGTGCTTGGCGACGGCGTGGGCACCCGTGAACGAGGTGATCCGCTCGCTCGCCGGGACGGAGCCCATCCAGCCGGTGACGACGCAGACCTTGGTGGGGTCCTCCAGCGCCGCGGCCAGCACGGTCCAGTCGCGGGTCAGGAGGTAGTGTTCCGGCTCCAGGGCGTAGAGGCGCTCGGCCGCTGGCAGGGTGTCCTCGATCGTCGCTCCCGTGTGGTCGTCGGGGAAGCCCGCAGCCGCCCGGAACCGCTCCTTCTCGGCCTCAGTCGCCGGGATGGCACGTCCGTTGGGCAGCCCCAGGCGGATGACCTCCAGCATCGAGGCGAAGGTGCAGTCCCGCCACGGACCCTCCTCGCGCTGGGTGACGTGGTCAGCCGCAGTAAACGCCATCAGCCCCTCGTCCTCGGCACGGGCATCCGGTTGCCGCGGCGGCGGTTGCCCCGGCGCCCACTCCTGCCGGAGAACGGCGAGGTCGGAGTTTTGATCGGCTTGCCGTCGGCTCCAATCTCGCCCCTGCCAGGAGGAAGCGGTGCCCCGTTCCAGCCGGTCTTGTTGCCCTGCGTCCAGCCTGCCGGCGTCTTCATGTCGCCGGCGTCGGGGGTTCCTCCCCGCCGCGCCGCTGCCCTCTGCTCCTTCATGCGCTTCTCGACCGCCTCCGCGGCAGCGAGGCCCTCCGGGGTCGGCCCGGAGAGAACAACGCCGCCGGACGAGTTGCCCGTGCCGCGGGACGGGTCGATGACCGGGAAATGGCGGATCGGCACGCCCTGGGCGTCCACCGGAATCTTCTTGACGGGCATCGCCGTCGCGGCCTTCGCGGCTGCGGCCTTCGTCGCAGCGGTCTTGGAGATGATCGCGTCGAGCCGCGCCTGCGTGGGGGTGCCACCCTTCGCGACGACGCGCGCGGCCACGCCCTGCCGGAGCTTATCCGCGGCGGCCTGCTCCGGCGTCTTGCTGCGGTACGCGTTGACCTGGGCCAGCATCGCGGCCATCGGGTCTTTCGGGGTTGCCATGGCTCCTACCTCGTGGCGAGAACGATCTGGAGGAACGCGTTTGCGATCCCCATGACGACGGCCCCGCCGGCGAGCGCGACCGCCCACTTCGCCTGACGGAGATAGATGGCGACCTCGATGCGCCAGTCCTGGAGCGAGCGGACCTTGTCCTCGGTTGCCCCGTGGCTCCTGTCCATCAACACCCGCTCGGCCTCGTGGGTCCGGCCGTGTTCGACGATGAAGTTGTCGAGCTTGCACTCGATCCGATCGAGCCGTTCCACCGTGGTTCCGTGATGCTCGGTGATCTTCATGTCGTCTGCTTCGGCCATGTGGCTAGTCTGCCATGCAGCGGTCATCGACGGTAGGGGATCAGAACGCCGCGGTCTGCCCGAACACGTCGCCCTCCAGGACGACGGGGTAGATGCTCGTGACCTTTGTCCAGGTCGCGGCCACGAAGTCCAGAGTCGCGCCGACCGGGACCGTGAGGGTCTTGGTCTGCGCCCGGTTGTGGGAGAGTGTGCCCGTGGCGACCGAGCCCAGCCCGAACGTGTTGGTCGAGTGGTTGTTCTGGACGACGAGCCAGTAGAGGCCCGGCGAGAGGGTGATCGGGGCCGAGGCCGCGGCGATGGTCCGCTTGCTGCCGACAGTCGCGGTGTAGGACTCGGCGGCGGAGCCGACGGCCACCCGGTTGAGCGTGTTGGAGTCGTTTCCCGCGAGCTGGGCGTAGAGCGACCAGTTCCACGACCGGGCGCTGCCGGTGTCGGTGTTCCAGATCGACACCTGGCGCAGCGACATTCGGGACGGCACGACGATCGGGATGGCGATGCTGCCGCCGTTCGCCGCCAGCGAGAGGGCGGTCGTGTACGTCCCCGCTCCGTTGAAGCCGGCCATGTAGGCGTAGGGGACGAAGCCTGCGGCCGGGACGATCTCCCTGCCGTTGGCCTTGAGCGTCCCCACGATGTCGAGCGTTGGGGGGCCGCCTCCCAATCGCTGTTCGTGGAGCAGACGCAGCTCCTCGCTGGACAGGACGCGCTTGAAGATTGCGAGGTCCGCGATGGAGGAGTCGTAGTAGCCCGAGCTTGCCTGCTGGCGCCCGACGATGAGCGGCGAGGAAGTGTCGGAGAGCGTCCGGTTGGTGATGGTGCAGGACGTAATCCGGTCGCGGCCGGATGACCAGAAGCCGATCGACGACCCGTTCTTGGTGAACGCGAACGAGTTCCAGGCGCCGCCGCCCACGCTGCTGCTGTACACGGCAATGTCACCCTCTCCGACTTTCTCCAGGCGTGGAGCCGTCGAGGAGGCATTGAAGTAGATGCCGTAGGCGTTCGTGCCCTTGTCGAGAAGCTGCCGCCGCGACGCCGGTGGGGAGAAGTCCTGGGTCATCCGAACGAAGATCGTCCACGGCCCGTCACCGAGGTCGATGTCGGCGTGATCGGGGATCGAGACATACCCCGTCGAGCCGTCGAGGGTGATTCCCTTTGAGGTCGGGTCGCCGGGGACGGGACCCGTCACGCCCTGCGTGATCGTGCCGTTGTACGTCCCGTTGTTCGTCCCGACGGAGTCGATCGCCGTCGCCCCCGACGCCTCGTTGAACCTCCAGAAGCCCTTGAGGTCGGGGATGCCGAGAGTCGTCGCGGGTCCGGCGCCGTCGAGCGTCAGGACTCCTGCCGCCGAGCGCCACAGCCGGGCGTCGAGGTACACGCTGGAGCCCGGCCCCCAGCGGACGGAGCCGATCGAGCCAAGCGCCAGCCGCGCCGCCGCGTCGCCTGTCTTGCGGGTGGTCGCAAGCGGCTCGTCACCGAAGTCGATACCGGCGGGATGCGTGAGGGCCACCCGCCCCACGATGGGGTTGTACGGAACCGGGTCGGGCGCCCACGAGGGGGCGAGGTACGGCTCCGCAACGGAGGCGAAGATGGTTCCTCCGGTGCCGGTGCCGACAACCTCCAGGCGCAGGCGCATGACGTTGTTGTTGCTGCCGGACCACGATAGAACGGACGACCAGAAGCGCCGGAACTTGCTGCCGGTGGGGCTTTCGGTAAGGAGGTCGATGTAGGTTGACGCTTTGACGGTGCCCGAGCCCTGGTACTCCACGATCTCGATGTAGAGCCTGGCGCTGGTGATGTTCGTCGTGTTGTTGCCATAGCCGGCACCCGTGATGACCGCCGACGCCACGAGGTAGGGAACGTACTTCCCATAGCTCATGTCGAAGGTGTTGGACTCTACGATCGCCTCGGTGGTGCCACTCGCCCCCGTGACCATGAGGGTGATGACCCCCGAGGCGAAGGGGTTGACCAGGGTCCGTATGCGGCTGGCGTCCTGCCACACGTTTGCCGTTCCCGATCCCGACTTCTTCCCGCGCCACGCGTACTCCGACACCAGGATGGGCGGGTCGCCGTAGCCGTAGGGAACTGACGACAACGTCGAGTAGGAGGTCGTCAGCTCCGCCCTCAGATCGTCCACGAAGCCGTCGAACCAGGGATCGAGGAGGGCGTTGGTCTGGATGTAGGGGTTCGTGTTGCCGAGCGAGAACGAGACAGGGTCGCTCCAGGGGGTAGAGGCAATGGGGGACGCGCCACCCGAAGGCCCGGAGGGGACGCCCGCCCCGCCGGCGGTCAGGGTGCCGTAGTTGCCCCGAAACGTCCCGCCCCGAAGGTCGGAGTCCAGCCTCCGCTGGAGATCGGCTTCGCGGAGCCGCCGGACGTAGTCCTCCTGATACGTCACGCGGGAGCGAAGCTCCTCCAGATAGTCGTAGGTGTTGCCGCCGGCGAGGTTGGCGATACCGGCCGCCGAGCCAACGGGGTTTCCGAAGTAGTCGTACTCGTTCCGCTTCACGCTCATGTCAGCACCGGCGTCATCAACAGGATGAGTTTCTCGCCCTGCTCCGAGAAGATGCCGCGGACCCCGGAGGCGCGCCACGGGGTCGCGATGGCGTCCTTGCCGTTGCCCACCTCGACGGGGAACAGATCGTTGATGTCCCAGCCCGTGAAGGGCTCGATGACGCCGGGGAGGAGCGTGAGCCAGAGGGCCGGCGAGCCCTGCACCGCAGACTTGAGCTGGCGCGCCGCCGCGGCCTGCTGCTGGTCGGCCTCGGTCGCGGCCCCGGCGATGCCGAGGACCGTCTTGAGGAGGAACACGTCCTGCCGGCGCGCCCTGGCGGCGGCCGCAGTCTCGTCCGTCTTCACGATCTCGGTGGCGCCGCCGCCCGTCGTCGTGCCGAGCGTGGCGAGATCGTTCCGGTAGCTGTTCCAGTTGGGGGCGTGCTCGTAGTCGGACACCGTCCCATTGAGGACGAGCCCGATGTCGCGCAGGGTGCCCTTGTTCTTCCAGAAGTTGAACGTGAACGGCGAGGTCCGGGTGATCTCAAACGTCACCTGGTTCGTCGTGTTGGCGCGCCCCATCTCCGCGAGGTCGAAGAACAACTGGAGGCGCATCTGGTCCATGAGCCCGAACTCGTTGTTCGTCTTGATGACGGTGGAGCCGTCCGTCCCCACGGGGTCTTGGATCGTGCCTGTCGTCACGAAGCCGAACGGGGAGTAGGTCGCGTTCTTTCCGAGCGCCCACTCCGCGGCCACGATCTCCGATCCGATGGCCTTCACCGGGTACATCGTCCGGTAGCCTGTTCGCGAGAGCGAGAGGAGGCTGACGTAGTCGTAGATGTCGAACAGCACGTCGTCGCCGGTCGAGGAGTAGTCGGACACGATCCCGTTGAACACCTCGACGTTCCCCGAGGGGGCAACCCGCGTGATCCGCGCGTGGGTCAGGGGAGGGTCGATGAGGGAGAGGGCCGGGCTCGTCTGGTAGAGCGTGAAGAAGCCGCGGCCAGGCAGCCGGTCGTAGCGGCTCCAGCCGAGGTCGCGGGCGTCCCACACCTCCGCGATCTTCGTTCCCGGCCCGAAGCTGGAGTCGGGGGCGAACAGCTCGACGGCGTACTCGACGCTCACGGGCGGGCGTGCCCCCAGGCGTAGGCGATCGAGGCGATGCCCGTCGTGTTCGCGTGGGTGAACGAGGTGGTGCCGGCGGGAACGTCGAGCCAGGTGGTCGGGCCGGATGTCTTGAGGGAGAAGGCGTCCGCCCCGTTCTTGGTGATCCGGCGCCCGATCCCGAACGGACCACAGGTTTCCATCGTGACCACCACCACGTCGGCGTTCGCCATTCCCGAGAGGTTGAGGACGAAGGACACGCCGCCACGCGCGATCGTGAAGTTGGAGGCGCCGGCGCCGGACATCGTGATCGTCACCTTGAGCGGCCCTGGGATCGTCCCCTTGTTCGTGATGTCGTTCGGGCCGGCCACGGACGCCGCCAGCGACCCGTTCGTCGCGTCGTAGAGCCGGGGGTCGGGGGCGACGAGAGCCACCGTCCAGCGGCGCTGGGGGCCGTCCGTCATCGACCACAGGGTTTCCGGCTGGCCGACGGGCCGGACGTACCGCGTGACGGGTATCCAGCCGGTCGGGTAGGTCGTCGTGTCGAGCGTGGGGTCGAGCCACGAGAGCGCGTAGACGCCCTCCGTGGTGGGGGAGTCGCGGTAGCACTCGTAGGGGTCGAACGCGAGGCGAAGCGCCCGTTCGCGGTCCTCCAGCGAGGCGACCTGGGACACGTTGGGGACGAGGATGCGGCCCTGGAGGGAGAGGGACAGCATCCCCTTGTGGACCCGCCCGACCGTGCCGCCCTGCCCGAGATGGAGCGGGTCGCGGAGGTCGCGGTACGCCGGCCGGATGAGGAGCTGATCGACGATGATCGTGTCCTGCACCTTCGTCCGGTCGAGGACCGGGGGGTCGGCCGCGGTGTACTGCTCGTTGAGGACGAGGCTCTTGTGCGCGAAGGTGGCCCGGCTGTGCTTCATCGACGGATGCCCGTGCGGGTTCGCAGGCCCGAGAGGACGCGGCACTCGTCCGCGAACTCCCGCTCGGCGGCCGCGATGATCCCGATGGCCTGGTCAACCGTGAGGTTCATCTCCGGCGGGAGAGCCTGCCGCTCGCCGTACCGGGCGAACGTCGCGAGAACCTGGCGATAGAGGATCGCCTTCGCCTTGAGGAGCGGGATGCGGCTGTACTCCGCGTCGAGGTCGTCGGCCGTGGCATCCGCGAACAGCGCGGTGAACGTGCCGCCGGTGCCTCCGACTGACACGTTGACGGGGATCGTGAAGGTACTCGTTCCCGTGACCGTGGCCGTGTACGTCCCGTTGATCGACGGCGTGCTTCCGGTGTGGCCCGCGATCACCACGGAGTCTCCCGTCGTGAGGCCGTGCGCCGCACCCGTGGTGATGACCGTCGGGTTCGCCACGCTCGACGAGGTGATCGAGCCGGTCGCCCCGAACGTGGACTTGTAGGCCGTCCAGCCGTACACCCGGATCGTGAAGCCGTCAGCCACCGGCGAGTCGAGGATGAGCTGGTAGCCGCCCGTCCCGTTCTCCTCGACGTGGCCCTTCACGACTCCGGTGATGTTGCCATCGGAGTCGATGATGTCCGCCCGCTTGAGCCGGCGGATCGAGGTCAGGGCGTAGGTGTAGGCCGCGGACGAGCTGGTGAGGTCTTGCTTGGCCGGCTTCCACACGCCGGCTCGCCAGAGCGCGGCGAAGCCGTCGCTGATCGCGTTGTTCCGAACGGTCGCGCTCCAGGGCGAAGTCTCGCTGTCGGAGATGACCCCGATCTCACCGTTGAGCTTCGCTCGGAGGTTCGCCAACGTCGTCGCCACGGCCTACCCCTTCTTCTTCCTGGGCAGGGGCGCCTTCTTCTTCGGGAGGAGCTTGCCCTTGGGCGTTTCCTTCTCCCACCGCTTCGCCATCGCTGGGTGCGTAGCGTGCATCCAGCGACGCTGCGCCTCGCTGCGAAACGGCATGGCCGTTACCCCTTGCGGTGCTGAATGAGGTGTCCGTTGAGGGCGCGGTCGGAGGAGAACGCCTTGGTGATGCCGACCTTCTCGCACTCCGGGCACTTCACGACGGCCTCGGCCGCCGACTGTGCCTCCTCGGCGTCGAGGATGCGGATGAACGGGGTGCCGGGGTGCATGACCCAGGACATCTTCTGCTTGAACAGCGGGTCGTTCGGGTCGATCGTCGCGTAGCCCTGCTTGAACACGATGACATCCGGGTCTTCGGGACGGACGCCGGGGCCGAGTTTCAGCTCCGGTGTCTCCTCGCAGTAGAGCGTGACCATCGGTAGCCAATCTCCTTCCGGCAGCCGAGGGGTGAGGGCCGGGGCGGGCTACCGGATCGCCCCGGCCCCCCTGCGATCAGTCGCGGACCCGCTGCGACTCCTCGCGATAGACGATGACGAGGTTCACGGCGCCGGCCGTGAACGCCGTCCCGCCGGAGGCGAAGTCCACCGTGAGGGTGTCGGTGTCGGAGAACGACGCGTTCGCCGGCGTGACCGTGAACGCGACCTCCGCCCCGACGGTGGCGGTGTCTGCGAGAGCGAGAGTGCGAGTGGCGGCGACCGTGGAGGCCCCCTTGAGGACCCGGTAGGTGCGGGTGGCGCCCGCGCCGGTCCCTGCCACCGCGACGTATGCCTTCACGGACTCGATCGTGTAGGCGAAGCCGGCGACCCAATCCGTGACGATCTCCACCGCGCCAGTCCCGGTCGGGATCGCGTGGTAGATGTTGAGGGTGTGACGCTGGACCCCGTAGGGCGCCTTGCGCGGCATGAGCGACTCCTTTCTGGAGTCGGGGGGCCGGGGTCAGCCGGCCCCCCGCTCTGCTTAGCTCGTGGCGAGCCCGGTGATCTTGGCGTGCGCGTCCTGGTTGCGGACCTCGGCCGTGTACTGGCCGATGATCTGAATGGCGTCCTTGGTCCGGGTCGAAGTCTCCACCGGAGCGGCGGAGAGCGGGTGCCCGGTCAGGGGGCCAAACTTGATGCGCTGGCGGTCGAGGAGGAGGACGGTGTCCGTCGGGGCCTGGCGCGAGAGGACGATGTCCGCCGTGCCGAAGTCCGACGAGTAGGTGTCCACGATCGAGCCGGCGATGCGATCCGTGCGGGTCGTCATGCGCTGGCTGTCGAGGAACTTGTTGAGCTGGCGCTTCTGGAAGGCGTTGACGACGATCGTGTCGATCCGCCCGCCGGCGTTCCAGACGTCCTGCATGGCCTGGAGGACGAACTCCTCCGTGAGATAGGCGCCCGACTTCGCGTAGGCGTTGGTCGTGAGGACCGGCAGGATGCCGTCCATCGCGCCAGCCACGGAAGTCGTCGGCTGCACCTTGCGGCCGTAGTAGAGCGCCCGCTCCCATTGCATCCACGCGACCTTGAGGGCGCGGGCGACCTGGGCGTCGAGGTCGTTCTGCTCGACCCACTTCTTGATCGCCTGGGTGGTCGAGGTCGTGACGACCGTGTCCTCGTAGAGCTGGCAGTAGTTGAACTTGCCAGTCTTCGTGGTCGTCCGGCTCGCGCCCTGCCCGGCGTCGGTCAGGTTGACGTTGCCAATGATCTTGAGGACCGGCAGCCCCGTGTGCGTCAGCACCGTGGAGCCACCGTAGCCGCGGGCCAGGTTGAGGGTGTCAGCCCCCGGCGTCGCGGCGACACGCACCAGCTCGGTGCCGGCCGCCGACACGACGGCGACGATGTCGTTGATGCGGAAGTAGACGCCGTGACCCGTCGTGATGACCACGTCGTCGGCCGGGTCGGTGGAACCGCCCAGCTCGCCCAGCGTCACGACGTTCGTGTCGAGCGGGCGGAGGGCGTCCTCCAGCCACTCGTGCTTGAGGGCCAGGGCCGTGAGCCCCGACTTGCCGATGAGAGAGAGGAGCGGCACGTCACTCGGATCGAGCATGGCGAGCGAGTCGCTCATGTCGATGCCGATGTTCGCGCTGTCGCTCTGCGGGTAACGGATGCCGGCGAGAACGCCCATCGAATGTATCTCCCGTCAGGTGGCGGGAGGCGCCTAAGCTAGCCCCCTAGGCCGGTGCGGAGCTTCGCTCCGACCCAGCTTCCGAGGTCACGCTTCTTCTCGGCCTCCCGAAGTTGCTGTTCAATCTCGGGGAGGGCCGGGGCATCCGAACGGTTGGAGTCTGCTCGGGGAAGGACAGCGGAGGGGGGAGGTGCCGCCGGCGATGCGGCCGCCTGCTGCGGTGACTCACCGGCGATCCGGCGCTGGTAGTAGACCTCCGCCGCGGCGATGAAGTCCGCGGGCTTCTGCGCCGCGTTGAACATCTCCGCGAAGGCGACGTAGGCGCCAATCACCTCGGGCGGGTAGATCGTTTCCGCGATCTGCCAGTCCCGTTCGACAAGCGCCCGCTCCAGCTCGACCTCACGTTCGCTCCGGCGTGTCCCCTTGCGGGGGGCCGGGGCTTCCTCGTTCTCCTCGTCGGGCTCGGACATCAGCTCCGCGAGGAGCCGCTCCTTCTCCGCGAGGGCCATCGACTTCCGTGTCAGCTCTGCCTGGGAAGCCTTGTAGCGATCTTCCCAAGTAACCTTCGGCTGCGGTGACTGCGGGGTGTTCTGTGCCGTGTCCTGCGGGGCGGCTTCCGGCGTGTCCGCCTGTGCGGGTGCCTCTGCCGTCGCTAGGGTGGCCGCCGAGTCCTCTGCCACGTTCGCCCGTACCTCTAGTCGGACCACCCGGTAGCGGTGGTCGTCTGCTGACGAGCGTACACGCAGGGCACAGGTGATGGAAGGGGGGCAAACTACGGCTGGTCAGAGGTGTCGATCCCTGCGGCGCGGGCGATGATGTCCACCCCCGGAACCTGGCCGAAGTCCGCGTACAGCTCGCCGGCGACGGCCGGGATGAACTTGGTCACGGTGTAGACCGGGCCGATCTCCAGGATGTTTCGGCTGCGGTTGAAGAACACGGAGCGGGTCAGGGGCGAGAGCGACACGCCGATCGAGCCAGGGGTCATCGGGAACAACATCTGCGCCGCGAACAAGAGCGACGGATGCTCGTCGAAGAACTGCGCGTACTCCGGGTCGTTGACCAGCAGCTCCTCGTGCGCCCCCTGGAGCTGATCCATCGCGTAGGCGCCGGCGGCGTTCGTGGGCATCCCACCGGCCCGGTCGAACATGACCCGCAGGAGCCACTTCGTCGCCTTGATCTGGTACGAGATCGGCCAGTAGAGGAGGTAGTGGTTGAGCGTCCGCTCCGCGACGCTCCGCGACGGGTTCCCGAAGAACGTGGCGCGGACGTTCTGCCACAGCTCCGCGTTGATCTTCTCCAGCCGCCCGTAGACCTCCGCCAGCAGGGGATCGGAGAACGCCTCCTTGGCGAACGACTCGCGGATCGTCATGTCCGTGTCCACCGAGGCCAGCATCTTCCGGTAGTGCTGATCCATCACCCGAAGGTAGGAGTCCGCGTTGTCGCCCATCGCCCGGATCGTGGCAGCCAGCTCCGGGTCGTACTGAATGATCCGCTCGACCGCTTCCTGCATGAGCTTCGGGTCTTCCGCCATGAGCCCGCGTAGCTTCTCCGGCTGTTCGCGGAGGAAGGTCCGGTAGGCCCAGGCGGCGCGCGACTGCGAGAACGGGTAGCCCGTGTCGTTGAGCCCGTCGGAGGACATCCGGCCGAGCCACTCCTTCGTATAGCCCATGAGCCCCTCGTCCGCCATCACGAGCCGGTCCTTGGGCCGCATCCCCGACCGGCCGGCGAACAGCATCGGCCCCTCCAGGGCGTTGAGGGCGTGGAATCGCACGTCGAGCCCGAACCGGAAGATGTAGTACATGGTCGTCGTGAACTTGTTGTGGACGACCGTCCCGTAGGTCCGCTGGAGCGCGTCGCCAAGGGGCAGCTTGGCGAGCTGGCGGCGGGTGAACGACGAGGCGAGGCGGAACTCCTCCGAGAAGTCGATGACCTCCTCGACCGCGGAGTTGGCCCCGAAGTACGAGCGGACCTCTCCCTGGGCGATCCGTTGCAGCTCGGCGTTGGGGATGTTCCGTTCCGACGCATAGCGGGCGTTGCCCGTCAGCTCCGTGGTGATCCGCCCCTGCCGACGGACCATGCGGGGCTCGCGCGACTCCTCCGCGGCCTTCTTCCACGCCGTCCAGATGCGGGAGGAGAGCTGCGCCGGGACGCCGCGCTCCGCCAGCGCGGCGATGAACCGCCCGCGCGCCTCGTAGGCGATCATCTGGTTGTGGCGGGGTCCGAACACGGCATTGAACGCTTGCCGTACCTGGGCCACCCCCATCCGTTCAGTCCACGGGCGGAAATGGCCGGTTAGCAGCTCCTCCGCCAGCCCCGGCACCGAGGACATCTCCAGGACGAGGGCGTCCTTGGGCCGCTGCTTGAGCCCGTACTGGAGCCCAAGCTGGTCGTCGCGGACGATGAGCCCCGCTTTGTCCCCGTGCTTGCCGAGGAGGTCGTCGATCATGTCCCACGAGTCCTGCGTGAGCGTGTAGGGGTTCAGCCCCTTGCCCATGCCGAGGACGCCGGCCTCCACCTGGGCCTTACGCGCCTGGCCGACCATCCCCCGCAGGACGCCCTTCGCGGCGCGCTGCGCTTCCGCAAGGAGATCGGTGCCGATGCCGAGGTTGGCGGCGTTCCCGTTCTCGATCTCCTTGAGCGCCGACAAGATCGCCTTCGGGGTCCGAGGCGGGAAGCTCGTGTTGCCGTGGAGGATTACCGAGAGAACCTTGGAGCCGACGTCGTACTTCGCCCATGCCGCCTCCGGCACGACCTCGTGCCAGCTCACCCCCGAGTCGGCCATGTCGCCCGCGAGCTGGCGGGAGGGCCGAGGCGCGCGCGCCATCGCCGCCGCGTCCTCGACCGGCACGTTGCGCTTCGGCGGCGCCAGCCGGCCGCGGAGGTCATCGAAGTACGGCTTGAGCCCGTCGATCGCCGTCTTGTCGCCGGCGAGGATCGCCTGGTCAACCTCGGTCAGCGCGCGAGGCACGCCGGGAACGATCGGCTCCTCCGGCAGCGCCCCGACGAGCTGGCGAAGCGCCTCGGCGTTGGCCGGGTCAGCGAGGAGGTCATCGACCGACCGGCCCATCGTTCCGGCGAGCGCCTCCGCCTCGATCGCGAGGTACGGGTCGCCGCGGACGATGCCGGCGACGGCCGGGAACGACTCCTCGGACTCCAGGGCGCGCGCAAGCTGCTGGCGGGCCGCCTCGCGGCCCTGCTGGGCCTCCGCGTCGAACCAGATGTCGGGCGACTCCCCATCGCGGACGCGCCTGACCGCCCATTCCGGCGCCTCCCGGCCGGCGACCCGCCGCACTTCCGCGACCCGACTCCCGTTGAGCGCGTCGTCGTATGCCTGGCGAAGCCGCCCCATCTCCGCCACGAACGCCTCACGGCTGTCCACCCCGAGCGCAGCGATCATCTCGTCGGTGATCTCGACGGCCGCTCCGCGGGAGGTCGCCTGGCGGTTGGCCCGCATCAGCTCCGCGATCTCCCCCTTCGTCACGCCGGCGCCGGCGAACGCCTCCTCGTCGGGGCCGCGGGCGAGGAACTTCACGAAGCCGGGGGAGTCCACCATCTCCGCGGCCTTGTACTCGGCCGGCGCCTCGATGAAGCCCTGCTCGGCACGGGTCATGCCCCGTTTGCGGAACGTCCCCTTGCGGCCCTGGCCGGTGAGCGTCGGTGCCCACTTGTAGCGCCACGCGCGATACGCCTGGACAGCCGCATCGAAAACGGGGCCGGAGGTGGTCCGCAGATCGGACACCCAGCGCCACTCGCCGTTGACGTTGTCCACCGACCGCAGCACGTCCCCCAGGGCGTGCTTCTGCACCTCACCCACGCGGGAGAGGACGTAGTCGATCGTGGAGAGGCGCTCCCGCGCCGCGACGATCGTCCGCGCCCGTTCGACCGCGGCGGAGTCCTGGAGAGCGAACTTCACGCTCTGCGAGAACGGCACCTCCGGCTCGCGAACGTCAGCGAGGAGCCCGTAGAGCTTCCCCCGGTCGGCCTCCAGTTGGCGAAGCTCAGGGCGCAGATCGCCGCGCCCGCTGCGGACGAGGTCGTCCAGCTCGCGGATGCGATCGGTGACGCGGACGAACTCCGCCTCGATCCGCTCGACCTCGGCGCCCCGCTTGAGCCACGGCTCGGTCGTGCTATCGACCCACGCCGACACCCGCTCCCACAGCGGGGCAGGCTGCATCGCGGCCAGCTCCACGTCGGCCGCGATCTGCTTCTCGTGGGCGAAGGCCCGCACGAGGTCGTCCTCCTCGGCGGACCAGGCAGTCGGGTTCTTGCCGATGGCGCGGACGGTGTCCTCGGTCGTTCCGAGCGCGACCGCCATCTCCGCCTGGGGGTTCCTGCTAGACGGGCGTAGGACGGGATCGGCGCCGGTGGACGCCTTGATGGGGTTCCGGCGGACGGTGTCGGCATACTTCTCCGCGGCCCGAGCGAGGACCGTGTCGAAGACGTTGCGCGACAGCACCTCGTCAGCCGCCCGACCGGGAACGAGGTCGCGGTACAGCCCCCGCAGGGCAGGGAACCGACGGGTCAGGTCGTTGAGGTCGGCCAAGGTGCCTTGGCCGCGAGTGAACACGTCGTCCACGATCTGCCGTGCGGCGGCCTGCCCCTCCGGCCCAAGGAGATCGACGTACCCGGTGACGAGGTCGTTCTGCTGCCGCAGTTGTTCCGTGGCTGTCTTGGCGGCGGCATAGTCGCGCTCGGTCAGGATCGCGATGCGGCGATCCCACGGGCCGGCGAAGCCGTGGTACTCCCAATCCTTCTGGAGCCGGTAGGCGACCAGCTTGGGAGTGTTCTTGATCGTGTCCACGATCTGATCGGCGTACTTCGTGAGAACGGCCGTCGTCCTCGTGCGGGCGTCAGGGAGGGCGTGAAACCGGACGATGTCGTCCTTCGGGATGATCCCCCTGTCGGCCAGGTCGTCGGCCGCCCACTCGACGACCCGATCGGTCGCCTGGCCCCACGAGTCGTAGGCCCCCTCCGGCCCGATGATGTCATCCGGTCGGGTGGTTCGGTACGCCTCCCCGATCACCTTGCGAACGGCGTCGCGGTAGGTGTAGAGGCGCGAGAACCGATAAGCCGTGGCCTTGTCGAAGACGATCTCCCCGCCGTGGGCGAGCTTAACGACCCCCGTCTTCGCCATCTTCGCGGCGCCGAACGGGTTGACCGAGAACGAGGTCACGAGCTGAACGGAGGGGCTGTCGCTGATGATCGTGGAGCGGTTCATCCGGTCGAACCAGGCGACCGCCTCCTGGTTACCGACCGTCCGCGCCACCGCGTCGAGCGTGGTCGTCACCCCGAAGTAGCCGAGCCCCTGCGCCAGAAACACCTTCTGGACCGTGTGGATGCCCTTCACGGCGGTCGCCGCGGCCCGCGTCCCCCCGGCGATGACCGGGATGGTCGAGGCCGCTCCCGCCGCCCCCGCGGCGCCGGCGAGCCCGCCAGTCGCAAAGATTTCCACGCCGTAGAGGGACAGATAGGAGAGGGCGTTCACGAGCCCGCCCCCGAGCCCGCCCATGTAGGTGAACTGCCGGCCCTCCGGGGTCGCCTTGAACAAGCTGTCGATGTCGGCTTCGGGGTCGGACGAAAGTCCCCGCTTCACCGCCGTCGGAAGATCGATCGCCGCGGCGAACACCTGGCGCTGGACCGGGTTCATGCGGCCCGCCGTCGCGCCCTTCGCGGTCAGCGATGCGTCGTTGAGCCCGATCTGCGAGAGGAGCTGCGAGCCGAGGTACTCCAGCGGGCCGAGACTCTCCCCCTTCACGAGCGCCTTGTAGACCATCGTGCGCTGGTTGAGCATCGTGTCGCGCACGGTGTTCGGGAACCACTCGATCACCGGGGCGAGGATGTCGCTCACCGCCTTGATGCCGCTGCCGATGAAGTCGAGCCCCTGTCCGACGATGTTGTCATCGTCGGAGGTGAGCATCCCCGCCGCCTCGCGGGCGAGGACGCCCGTCCGCTCCATGCCCCACGGGATCGCGTTGGCGAGGTTCAGGAAACCTCCCTCACCGATCGCGTTGTCGAACGAGGCACCGAGGGAGGCGAGGAAGTCTCCCTGCGTCGAGGACGGCCGAGAGGCGATGATCCTGTCCTCGCCGCCCGACCAGGGCATCGAGAACTCAAGCTTCTGCGGCGCCCCGACCTTGGGGTAGCCGGGCTTCGACGGCGAGGCGCCGAACAGGTTGCTCGTCCGCACGCCGGCCACGGGCTGCGCGGAGTAGGGGTTGTACGTCCCGAAGCTTGCGGAGAACTTGGCGAACGACTTGACCTGTTGGCTCGTGAGTGCCTTGGTGCTGGTCCGGTCGGTCGAGGTGGCCCACCCGATGAGGGCCTTGCCGTCGGCGTATCCCATCGGACTACGACGCGATCGGACCCATGCCCGGCTTCACGACGGGCGTGGGCTTCGGGGCCGGCTTCGGGGCCGGCTTCGGGGCCGCCGGTTCGACGATCTGGCGAGTGGTGGTGGACGGCCGCTGCGTCGAGGAGATAACCCGCGGAGGCGTGGGGGCTCGCGTGGTGGTCGTGACCCGCGGGGCGGACACGGTCGGGAGCGTGGGAAGCGCCGGCGGCGGGATGATGCTTGCGGTGATCCCGCCGTAGGTCGAGGGCGAGATCGCGTAGGGGACGGTCGGGGCCGGCGAAGGCGACTGGAGGGTCGGGCTCGCCGGCGGGATGATGCTTGCGGTGATCCCGCCGTAGGTCGAGGCGGACGGGCCAACTTGCGAGATGACGGAGTTTCCCCGCTCCGCGGCGCGGTGCGCCGCCAGGGCGGCCTCGCTTTGGCGAGCGTTGATCGCGTTGGACAGCTCCGTGAGCCGGTCAGAGTACGCCCTGCTCGACCTGATCTCCGGGCTGGCGGCGGCGAGAGCGTCGAGCCGCGCGGAGTAGGCCGAGTCGGCCGTCCTGCGGCGCGCAGCCTCCGCCTGCCCGTAGAGCCGAGCGGTGTAGGCGAGGTCGCTCCGAACCTGTTGCGAGAGGACGGAGATCGACCCGTCCGGGTTCGCCGGCTGGATCGTGAACTTGAAGCCGGGGGCGCCGACATCGGGAACGTCGTTGAGGCTGGAGCGGGAGCGGTAGAAGTCGGACTCGCCGTACCAGGAGAAGCCGATCCCCTCCATGCCGGCGTCGTTCTGCGTCCAGGCGCCAGTCTCGTCCATCGAGAGGACGACGTTGCCCGTTTCCAGGTCGCGGACGAAAGCGCGGATCGGCCGTCCCTCGGAGTCCAACTGCTCCTCGTAGTCGAACCGCCCGCCGGTCAGCTCGATCGTCGGGGCGATCGTGCCGTCGGTGACGAGCCAGGACCGACCCTCGTCGATCGAGTAGGCGTGGACGCGCTTCCCGTTCGCATCGACGTAGGTGATGTACTGCGTCGTCAGCGAGCCGACCTGGATCATCCGCTGCCCGCTCGCGGTTCGCACGATCAGCATGGGGTTCGTGGGAGCGGTGCGGAGCGTCACCTCGCCCACGACGGCCTTGCCGTTGCGGAACGTGACGACGGTGCGGTGGTTGAGGTCCCATTGCGGGTCGTCCACCTCAGCCTTGACCCAGCGCGGGGCCGCGCGGCCGTTCGCGTCCTCGTGGTCGAGGACGAAGTGGACGCCGGGGGCCATCGCCGCGGCCACCAGCTCGCCGTTCTTCCACACGCTGTTGGCGAGGTCGATGAAGCCGCCCGTCTGGACTTTGAGGTTGCCGTTCGCGTCCAGCTCCCCGGAGGGCCACAGCGGATGCTGGCCGATCTCCTCCAGATCGTTCTCCAACCGGACCCGCCGGCTCTCATCGAGCGACATATCCGACAGCGCCGTTTCGATGATCTCGGACTTGTAGTTGAGGAGGGCGAACACGCCGGCGGCGTCCCCTTCGGCCATCGCGTTCTCGATGCCAAGGTCGATCGTGGAGATCGCCTTGGTGACATCACGGACGAGCGCCTTGGCGTTGACCCCGCGGCCGTGGTCGGAGGCGGTGATCGCCTTCCTGACGTTCGTCCAGTAGGACCCGACGTTCCCGTCCTCCAGCGCGCCAACCGCGAGGTCGAGGTAGTACCCGGCCTTGACTTCGTCCAGGTCGGCCAGGGCGCGGCTCGATGTCTCAAAGTAGCCGGACCCGAGAACCATCACGGGCTTGCCGTTCTTGTCCTTGATGACCTCCCCGGTGAGGGGATCGCGGGCCTGGGTCATCTGCCCCGGCTTGCTGGGGTCGAAGAACACCCAATACCTGTCGCCGCGCGTGACGGCGTTCTGGAGCGACTCGTAGTTGGTGTTGAGCGCCTTCTCCGCGACGCCGCGCGTCTTGCTGGTCCCTCGTGCGTCGGGCGTAAGCGTGTGGAGGAACGAGGTGATGTCACCCGTGTTGATGACCCTCGTGTCCAGCGTCGGGGCGCCGGCCGACCTCGTCGAGCCGCTAGAGCCGCCACTCGACCTCGTGCCGCCGGCACTCCCCCCCGTCGTCGGCTTCTGCGGGGTCAGGGACATGATCTTCTCGGTGATCCGCCGGTACTCAGCGGAGCCGGTGTTGAGCCCCGTTCGGTAGTCCTTGTAGAACGCGACGAGGTCGGCCTCGGTGCGCTTGCCGCGCTTCACGTCGAAGATGAGCTTGTCCTCGGCCAGCGCGAACGTCGCCTCGGTGAGCCGGTTCTGCCACTCGCTCCGCGCGGGGTCGTCGGGCGCCATGCCGTCCACGCGCTTCTTGAGGTAGGCGAGGTAGGTCGCGTCGCTGATCTTTCCCGCGTTGTACTTGTCGAAGACCGCCTGGTCTTGCTGCGCGAGCTTATAGTCGTTGACGCTCTTGGTCGCGTCCTCCAGGCGGCGGTTCCAGTCGTCCCACTTGGGGGAGTCCTCGGCGTAGGAGTCGCGCCGGCTCTGGACGTAGGCGAGGAACTCGTCGGGCTTGATCCGACGCTGCTGGTAGTCCTGGTAGACCTCGGCATCCTTCTCGCCAACGATCCGGTCCAGGAGGTCGGCCTCGGTGGACGTCCAGTTGGCCCGGTCGGGGGCATCGGCGTCGAGCGTCCCGACGATGTTCTGGACGTAGGCGAGGAGGGACTCGGTGGACATCTGGCCGGCGTTGTACTGGTCAACGATGAGCCCGTAGTCGCGGCTCCGCCGCTGCGCCAGCTCGGAGTCGAGGCTCTGCTTCACGTCGAGGTAGCGGATGCTGCCGGGATCGAGCGTGCCGAGGTAGCTCTGGTCGAAGGCGATGAGGGCGTCGAGGCCAGCCTCCTCCGCTCGCGCCCGACCGTCCCGGTACTCAAGGTCTTGGATCGCGTTCTGGAGCGAGAGCTGCGTCCGCGTGCCGGGGTCGGCGCCGGCCAACTCGTTCTGGAGGACTGCGAGGTACTCGGCCGTGGACATCTGGCCGTTGCCGAACGCGATCTCGGCCTGGTACTTCGTCAGGTCGGCCACCGTTTCGCCGGCGCTGTTCGTGCCGCCGATGTCGTACTGGCCGAAACCTCCGAAGGAGCCTGTCCCGAAGGGGCTGGTGCTGGAGCCGAAACCGCCGCGGCGGGCCATGCGTCAGCGCCCCTTCCCGCGCTTGACGAGGGGGTTCGGGTACTGCTTCACGTCGGGGATCGTCGGCTCCGGCAGGACGCCTGGCGGGGGAGCGATCGCGGGGCGCGTGGGGGGCAGGCGGCGGATCGTTGCACGGTCAGGCACCGATGACCCCCTGGTCGATGACCCGGTTCATCGCCGCCCCGCCGTCCTGGACGAGCGTCGAGAACTTGGTGTTGGTCTGGTTCGCCGCGGCGCCGGCCTGCGTCGCCGGCGCGTTCTGCGCCTCGGTAGCGGTGGGGGCCGCCTGCTGGGCCGCGGCGGTGCGATTCTGTGCGACGGCCCCTGCCTGCTGGTCGGGAGTCGGCCCCGCGGAAAGCTGGGCCATCGCCGCGGCGGCCTGCATCCCGGCCTGCTGGGCTTCGATCTCGATTTGGTTGCGGAGCCGGCGCAGGAGGAGGTACGACTGCCCCTTCTCCGGGTGCAGCACCATGTCCATGTAGTCGGCGCGGACCTTCTCGATCCGCTCGTCGGGACTCTGCTCCCCGACCTCCTCCATCGCCCCGGAGAGATCGGTCAGGCCGGCGTTGAGCTTGTTGATCGCGTTGGTCGTGACCTCAAGGAAGTCCCGCGGCTCCTTGTTCGGGAAGACCCACTCAAAGTCGCGGACGCCGCCGTACACCGTTCGGGCATCGTCCCAATCGTACAGCTCCATGATGTCGAGCATGAACGCGGCGATCTCGTCGAGCGCCTGGCCGGCCTCGTTGATCCGGGGTGCCATGCGCGCGGCAGTCGCCCGCCAGGCGGTCGAGAGCGCCCGCCCGCTGTTCTGCGCTGCCTGGATTTCGCCCCACACGACGGCCGGCAGGCCCGTGACCCGGTGGAGCATCTGGAGGAGCTGGGTGCCGTGGGTCTGCGTCGGGAAGACGTTGAGATCGACTCTGATCTGGTCGATGTCCTCGTCGGGATCGAGGCTCACCACCTCGTCAGCATTGAGGACGATCTCCCGATCGGCGTCACCCCGGAACTTGAACCGGGGGCGGGACTCCGCGAAGATCACGTCCTGCTGCTGCGACAGCATCTTGTTGATGCCGTCCTGGAACGGAAGGAGCATCCCGACGTCGGAGAAGCCGGCGTTGTCACGCTCGTCCTCGTTGACCCGGAAGAAGTAGGGCACCCTGCGCCAGCCGGGGTACTCGGTCGCGGCGACGAACTTGCCGTTGACGCGGACGCCGTTGACGACGCGGGATCGGACGCGCCCCTGCGGCGCGCCGTCCATGAGGACGTCCTCCTCCCAATCCCGGTCGAGGAGCCAGTAGTCCTCCACCCACACATAGGCCCGGTCGCGATCCGTCCAGCGGTCCTGCGTCGGGTCGTAGTAGTCCATCGAGGTCGCGGTGATCCCGTCGCGCTCCAGCTCGACCGAGCCGGGGTACTGCGAAGCGATCGAGGCGGACGAGCGCCTGGTCGCCACGAGGACGGCGTCGAGCTTGCGGTCGCCGTAGGCCGACCAGACGGGGAAGACGGTGGAGGGGTCGATCGCGCTCGACACGGTGAAGGTGTCGCGGTCGAAGTCGGGGAGGATGCGAAGCCAGGAGTGCCCGTAGATGTTCTTCTTGCGGGTGGCGGCCCACCAATGGCGGGGGAACCGCGCCCGCTTGAAGTGGTGAAGGAGGACAGCCTCGCGGATGGAAGCGATCGACCGCTGGCCGCGCTTGACCGCCATGTAGGTTTCCTGCCGCGCCGCCTGCTCTCCCTCGTTGGTGGAGGGCGCCGGCGTCGGGACGAACATCTCCTCAAAGCGCAGGCTGGGGAAGTCCGACGCCTCCAGCGACGTCCACAGCTCGACGGCCGCCCGCACGAGGTTGTACGAGGAGCGCGTCCGGCCCTCGTCCTCCTGACGGAAGCCCTCGATCCATTGGTCATGCTCCCCGATCCGATCCTCAAACGGCGGGGAGAACGCGCGGAGGTAGCGGTTGTGGCGGGCGCGGAGGGACGCCTGGTGTCCGGCCCACGCTGTACGGAGAGCCTCGATGCGCGTATTGAGGTCGGCGCGCAGATCGTCGTTGACCGCCATCGGACGGTCCTAGACGTAGACGATCGTGATGTCGCTCGCCGCCCCGGTCACGACCTTGAGGCCGGCGGACACGAAGCCCAACTCGTAGACACCCTCCGGCATCGACGCCTTGAACAGCGCCTTCACGTTGCTTGCGCTGTCCTGAATGGAGATCGTTCCGGCGGCGGTGGTGCCGATGATGAGGCGCAGCACGTTCGTCTGCGTCGTCTTGATCGAGGTCGTCGTGGCCGTGGTGATCCGCGTAGACGACGCGGCAAGGGGTTCGGTGACTTTCATGCCCACTCCTAGTGCGCCCTACGGTACGAGGATAGTCGTCCGCCGGCGAGCGGACAAGATGGGTGAACGAAGGGCTCCGTAGCCCCCGCGAACGACCTTGTGACGCCTGGTGGCGCCCCGGCGCTCGCGCTCCGCGATCTCGCACAGCATGAGGACGGCCATCGCGGCGTCCTTGACTTGCTTGGAGTCCTCGGGGGGAGGACGGAGGGTGGCGAGCTGATCCTTCGGCTTGTCCCAACTGGCCGGGAACTTGAGCGAGCCGTAGGGCTTGCCGAGGTCGTAGGCGGCCATCCCGACGGAGTCGTGGACGACCTCGCCGGCGGCGTCGCGCTCGCGGTCGATCCCTTCCGAAAGGAGCTTCCGCATGGCCTGGAGGCCGCGAGACTTGCGGGTCACGCCGAGGGCGTCCAGCTCCTTGAAGTCGAACTGGTGGACCGGGATGTTCCTCCGCCGCAGGGAGCGGTAGATGTTCTTGCCGTGGGCGTCGGTCGTGTCGATGTAGATGTCGCCCCCGTAGGGAAGCCAGGTTTCCTCAATCGCGAACTCGATTTCGTCGTCTACGAGGGTCCGCGAGCCGGGGATGATCTTGAGCGACACCCCGACGATCGGCTTCTCGGAGCTGAACTTCCAGTCCGCGGGAATACGGGCAACTATTCCCACGTTGTCGGCGGAGGCGATCGCCACGTCCCAGGCGTGAAGGTAGCGCCACCGATCCGCCCCGCCCTCGCCCAGCGACTTGTCGGGAGCCTGCCAATGAGGGAGCCGGTGGTCGAACGCGGGGTCCACGAGCCAGGAGGGGAGGACGCGCCCCTTCACGCCGCCAGGCTTGCCCATGACGGAGCGGGCGTAGTCCTCCGGGTCGAGGTTCCGCAGGGCACGCTCCAGCGATTTGCCGGAAGTCGCCGGGTTCACGTCGCGGGAGGCGTAGTTGCCCCACCAGTCCTCCACCTCGGCGTCGTCCACCATCGCGAGGAACTCCTTGGCGATGTGTTCTGTCTCCGGGGTGATCGTGCCGGTCAGGACGATCGGGGCGTCGTAATCGGCCGCGCGGGCGGTCAGGCGGTTGTAGAGGACGTAGCGGATGTCATCGGGGTTCTCGGTGCTGGGCCATTCGTCCCAGGTGATGAGGCGCCACGCGCCGCCCTCGATCCGGGCCGCCTTACCCTCGGTGGAACGGAAGTCCGTGACGGCCCCGTTGAGGCACCGCAGGAGCAGGCGATCCGCTCCCGTTTCGCTGCGCTCCCTCGTCGTCGCGAACATCTGCGCGAGGGGGGCCGGCCGGCGCTTGTTCGTGGCCGGGTCGCGCTGGGCCTTCGACGTGCCGTTGATGATGTCCCCCAGCGCCAGCCAGGCGCGGCCGGCCAGCTCGTTGAGCGGAGCGCAATGCAGGGTCCGGTACTCCTCTTTCTGCCACAGCGCCTCCTCGCGGTCGTTGTCGGGAACGGGGATGCCCCAGCGGTAGTAGAGCGCCCACATATGGAGGATGCAGAGCGCGGTCGTCTTGCCAGCGCGGTTGGCCCACGTCAGGAGGTTGTACGCGGCGTGGCCGGCGATGATCGCGTCGAGCGCCTCTACCTGGGCCGGATGGAGGATGATGCCGAGCCCCTTCTCCGCGAACACGGAGATGTCCGACCGACCGCGGACGACCCACGACTTGACCTCGTCGGAGATGACGCTATTCGGCTTCGTTCGTGTCATCTTCGATCGCCAGCGGGTCGGACACCCGGCCGGACGCGAGCCGGATCAGCTCGTCAACCTGGGCCAGCTTGCGCCCCTTGGCCTCCCAATCCCCGACCTTCTGCGCCGCGGTCACGCCGAGCTTGGCGACGGCGACCAGCTCCCGGTCCTCCATCACGTCCAGGCGGGCGTGCAGCCGGCCCAGCGCCTCGTTCCCCACATCGACCGCGTTCTGGTTCACGTCGAGCCAATGCGACGGGCCTGGGGGCGCCACGCGCGTCAGGGAGCCCGGCGCGGCCGGCCCACCCTGGAGTCCGACCTCGACGTGGCGAGCGTGTTCCGCGAGTCGCCGCTTGAGGGTCCGGTCGGACACGCCGCTGTACCCCGTGGCGCGGAGGTAGGCCGCGGCATCCGAGTAGTCCGCGCGGCGCGAGCCATCTTGCGTGAACAGGCGGACGGTCACGTCCTCCACGACGGCGACCTTCTGGCAGACCCAACAGGAGGCCGAGCGGGGCACGAGGACTCCGTTCATCGGCGGGCCAGCGCCTCCTCGATCAGCTTGGCGCGGACAGCAGGACCGAATGGTCCGCCGTGCGTCGTTCGCTCTGGCAGCGAAACGTAGGGACGGGGTTCCGCGCGGGGAGCCATCGCCGGTCGCCACGCGCCCATCGGATCGTCCGCAGGGTCGCCGCCCCACGGGACGGACGAGTGGCCGAGGGTCGCCACGAGAGCGTCCAGGTCACGCTTCGCCGTCCTCATCCGTTCGCTGGGCTGGCCGTGGAGCCTGTCGAGCTGCGCGATCGTTTCTTCCAGGGCGGAGGAGATCGAGGGCCATGTCTCGCCTGCCATCTACCCATCCCTCTCCGTACACGAGGAGGAGCGCCCCGACGACGGCGAGCGCCTGGAGCCACGGATCGGTGGCGAGGAGGATGACGCCGACGGCGCCGGCGACGAGCCAAGGGGCCGGCATCCGCCAGCGCAGCGTGGGGAACCGGCGCCTCGCCCGTCTGGTCGGGGCCTCTCCCGTGCGGATCGTTCCCAAGGGGTCCTCCGTCTGCTAGCCAGCAGCATCATGCGTCACGAAGCGGCTTCTTGACCAGTCCGGCGTCGGGATGAAGTCCGGCGTCCGCGAGCTTCTCCGCCACCTCCTCCTTCTCAGGGTCGTACTTCGCCCCCTCCGCGAACGGCCCCTTCCGCTCCAGGAGCATCCGCGCCCAAATGATCCGCCCGTCGTGCTGGCCGTACTCGTCCACGAGGTTCTCGTACAACGACTGGCCGACCGGCGGCTCGTCCGTCGGGACCGCCAGCCACACGGCCTTCTTGACCTTGCCGAGCGGGACGGTGAGGCGCCCGAAGCCGGACGAGTCGCCGTCTGCTGACCCCGAAAGCGGGACCGCGTGGTAGCGCAGGATGATGTCATTCTGGTTCGTGGCCGGGGCGTAGAGGTAGATGTCCACCCTACGCACCCACGAGGTCGCGGGCCGTCACGCCGAAGATGCTCGCCGTGTAGGCGACGAGGAAGTATTCGACAGCCGCGTTCACGACGATCGTGTAGACCCCGTTCGCATCGCTCGTCGTCGTGTCATGGAACACGTTGGTCGCGGCGACGAAGCAGTCCACGGTCGCGAAGGCCACGGGGTTCCCGTTCGCGTCCCGCGTGACCCCGGTGATCGCAACCTGGATGTTCGCGACGGACGGGGCGTAGAGCGTGGGCACCCCGTCGAGGAGGCCGAGGACGATGGAGTTCGTGGCGACAAGCGTCGGCGCGTAGGTCGCCCGTCCGCCGTCGATCAGATCGAGCGCGACCGTGACGGCGGCGCCTGTGATCGTCGGCGCGTAGAGAGCGCTCGCCGCATCGAGGAAGTCCAGGGCGATCGTGCTGATCGGCGCCAGCGTCGGCTGGTAGAGCTGCGCCCCCGCGTCGAGAAGCGCGAGGCCGAGCGTGATCGCCGCCGGGCTGATGACCGGCGGGTACAGGTCGCGGCTGCCGTCGAGGAGGCCGAGCGTGAGGAACTGGTCAGGGACGACCGACGGCGCGTAGAGCGCCGCCTCGCCGTCGAGCAGCGAGAGGACGATGAGCTGGGCGCCGCCGGTGACGGTCGGGGCGTACAGCGTCGCGTTCCCGTCGAGGAGGCCGAGGATGAGGGTGTTGACACCCGTGATCGCCGGGGCGTAGACCGCCGGCGCCCCGTCGAGGAGGCCAAGCGCGACCGTGACCGGGCCGACCGCGAGCGTCGGGGCGTACAGCGCAGGACCGGCATCGAGGAGCGGGATCGTCAGGAACTCGTCCTGCGCCAGCGTCGGCGCGTAGAGGGCCGAGCCAGAGTCAAGGAATGGGATCGTCAGCGTTGTCAGCGTTGTCAGCGCCGGCGCGTACAGCGCCGCCCCGGCGTCGAGGAGGGCCAGGGCGACGGTGTTCGTCGGGACCAGCGTCGGCGCGTAGAGGGCAGCCCCCGCGTCGAGCAGGGCGAGGGTGACGTCCTGCGTGCCGCCCAGCCCCTCGACGGTCGGGGCATACAGCGTTGGGCCGGCATCCAGCAGCGAGAGGTCGATCGTGTTGAGCGTCGAGAGCGTCGGCGCATACAGGGCGTTCGCCGCGTCGATGACCCCCAGGTCGATCGTGACCGGCTGCGGCAGGACAGCCGGGGCGTACAGGGCGTTCGCGGCATCGAGGAGATCGAGGGTGACCGTGACCGGGCCGACCGCGAGCGTCGGGGCGTACAGCGCGTTGGACCCGTCGATGACCGCAAGGTCGATCGCGTTCTTGGGCGTCAGCGTCGGGGCGTACAGCGCGTTCGCCGCGTCGATGACCCCGAGCGTCACGGCGCTCTTGGGGGCGAGCGTCGGGGCGTACAGATCACGAACGCCGTCGATGACCCCCAGCGTCAGGGTGTTCTTCGGCGTCAGGGTCGGAGCGTAAAGGGTCGGGGTGTTCTCCAGCGCGGCGAGCGTGACCGTGACCGGCTGCGGGTACAGCGCCGGGGCGTAGAGGGCGTTCGACCCGTCCAGCAGGCCGAGGGTGATGGTCTGCGCTTCGGTGGCGACACCTTCCACGACCGGGGCGTAGAGGACCGGGGCGCCGGCCCCAATCGTCGCCGCGTAAGCGTCGATCTGGTCGATCGCTGTGATCTCATCGCCGCCAACATCCGAAACGACGCCGACCTTGCCGGCGTCAGAGTAGGTCGAGTCCGTGACCGGCCCGATGTTCCAAGCGTCCGGTTCCGACTCCGAGGCCAGCCACACCTTGACGTAGTGGGTTGACCCCACGACCACGGCGCGGATCTTCAGGTAGGCCGTGTAGTCCAGCGTCCCGACAAGGACGTTGGTCACGATAGAGGTCGCTCCGCTGAGGCCCGTCGAGTTGTCGTAGGACGTCCTGTACAGGCGGACGCCGATCTGCGTTGCCGAGTACCGATAGGCAAGGGCGATGTACCAGCCGCCGGACCCCGAAACCCATCGGTACAGGACGCCGCCGCCCCATGAGCTGACAGTCTGCCCGCTGAGGTTGATCGTGGCCTGAACGTCGATGTCGGCTGTCGAGGTGCCGCCGTTCAAGTACCACGCCGCGTTATGAGCGTCGGCGATCGGGGAGCTGTACAGCGACATCACCCCGCCGGAAGCGGAGGCCCCGCTGTTGTTCGACCACGTTCCGTCCTTCGTCCACAGGATCGTGTAGTCGCAGGGGTTCGAGAAGCCGGAGATGGCGGACCCGCGAACCGGCCCGCCGACCTGTTCCAGCAGCGGCAGGGTGATGATGTCCAGCATCCGCTGGACGGTCGGTGCGTAAAGCGCCCGCGAGCCGTCGAGGAGGTCGAGCGTGATGTTCTGGCTGACGCGGAGGCGGGTACACCACGCCGAACCGGGGTCAGCGACGCTGTTCGTGCCGGAGACAACCGCGGCTGCCGAGCTGGTGCCGGCCGTCGCGAGCCGGTTGCGGCCGTCGGCAGAGATGTCGTTGGACGTGGACGACGAGAGGGCGGTGGCGGGGTACTCCGTCACCGTGTCGAGCGTCAGGCCGGACTGGCTGACCGTCGGGACCGTCAGCGTCGTGTTGTCGTTCGTGACCGCGAACGCGTCGAGCATATCGCCCGACCTGGCGCTGATGTGGCTCTGGATCGTGCCGGAGTAGGAGGTCGCGGCGGCGATCGCGCCGCCGTCACCGACCGGCGTTTCCCAGGTTTCCGACGCGCCCTTGCTGTAACTGACCGCGGAATAGCAGCCCGGCGTCGGCGCTTGCTCGTCGTCGAACTCGATAACCGGGTTCGTTTCGGACGAGCTGGTGGCAACCTTCCAAAAGACGGCGACGAGGACGCCGCCGCCGCCGTTTGAGGAGGCTCCGCCGCTGTTGTAGAACTGGCCGATCTTGGCCCAGCCGGACGTGTTGCAGACAGCAACGTCCGTCGTGGGCGTCGCTGACTTCCAGCCCACGCGGACGAGAAGCATCTGCCCGGCAGAGTGCGAGGGCAGCGTGACCGTCGGATTACGGGTAGTGGTCGCTACCCATGCTCCTGCGGTCCCGTCGGAGATTGCCACGGGTTATCCCCCTCTAGGGGGGCGGGTTAGGCCCCGTGGTGCCTCAAATCTTGGCGATGCCCGACGCGGAGAAGGTGACGTTCACGTCGCCGCCGTTCGGCGTCAGCGGAAGCCCGGTGGCCGTGTCGAAGAACCACAGGAGGTTCGACGTGGCGGCCGAGCCGGTGTCCTTGAAGAACACGAGCGACTCGACCGTGGCGCCCGAGACTGCCGTGAACGCCGGGGCAGGGTCGGTCGTGTTGTCGAACACGCCGGCCGCGACCGTCCCGATCGTCTTCGCGGCGAGGGTGTACGCGGTCCCGATGAGGCCGGCGTCCTGGTCGTCCCAGAAGTCGTCGGCCGCCGCGTCCGGGGCGCCATCCGCCGAGCCGTTGTCCACGAGCGCCATCTTGATCGTGTCCGAGTCGAGATCGACGCGGGTCGCGTGCGCCCCGAGGATGCCGTTCAGGAACGCGTTGTAGAACGAGTTAGCCATCCCGATCTTCCTTTCCGCGGACGATGGGGATGTTGCCCCACGCCCCTGTCCCTGCTCGCTGGTCGCCCAGCCCGATGCCCATGACTGGCGGCTTCTTCACCACGTTGCCCGTCGTGAAGCCCTCGGCCCACAGGTGCAGCTTGATCTTCTCGTACAGCACGTCCCCGACGATGCACGAGCCTGTCTCGTCGATGTTGAGGTGGTGGGTCTTGAAGACGTGGACCCGTCCACAGCCGCCGAACTCCGGCGGGGTGCATTGGTACGGGGTCCGGTAGGGCCGGTCCCCCTCGACGACGGTGTAGCGGACGTTCCGCTCCGTCGGGTGCTGGATGCGAACGCCGGGCATCTATGCCTCCGTGACGGTCAGGTCCCCGACCTCAAAGGTCGGAGCCGGAGATGTCGAGGCCACGACCTGTGCGACGAGCGGACCCCAATAGAGGAGGTTCCCCGCCGTCGGGTGGTCGTGGATGCCGAAGGCCACGACGGTTCCCCAATCGCCCGTCGGCTTGGGGAATGAGATCGCCGTGCCGTTCGACTTGGCGCCAGCCACCGCGGCGGGCCAGTTGGTCGAGTTGTTCGTCACGGCAGCGCGGGCGTAGGAGCCGCCGGCCACCTCGGTCCCGCCGCCGGAGTCCGACGGCGACGAGGTGTAGAGGGCGACGTGGACCGTGGCCGGCGACGTGAACGTCGCCCCGCCGAGAACGGCGTCGAGGAGCTTCTGCTCCAGGTAATCGCTCTTGCCGCCGGCCACTCGATCTCCTTGTCCGTCTGCTGCCGAGCATACAGGCAGCCCGCGAGGGCTACCAGTCCTCCATCTCGCGGTCTTGAAGCTCGATCGGCATGGTCATCGTCTTGCCCCGTTCCGGCGTCGTGACCCATAGCGCCTGGCGGGCCGGCTCAGGCCGGAGGTTGTGGGCGAAGGCGAACTCGTCGTAGCCCTTCATGCTCCCGCCGACGATCACGCCGGGAAGGTCTAGGTACTGGTGGAAGTGCCCCATGACCATCAAGTCCATCGACATCTGCGCGACGGTCTGCCGCTGGCCCTTGCGGTGCGTGCCGAGCATCAGCGGGGCGAGAACGCCCGAGATGCCCGAACCGCCGCGGAACTGGTCACCGTGGGTGATGAGATGGTTCCTGCCGTAGAGGACGACGTTCGCGTCCATCGACGGGGAGACATGGACGGTCACGTTCGACTTGCGATCGACCAGGCGGTCGCGGATCGTTGACCACAGGAGCCACTCGACGTTGGAGTGGGCGCGGCCCTTGAACACCGGCTTCTGCGTCAGCCGGCCGTGGTTGCCGACGACCGCGTGGATCGCCACCCGGCCGTCGTACTCGTTCTCCAGGAGGGTGATCGCGGCGATGAGCCGCTCCTGCCAGTAGAGGAGGGACGAGAGGAGGGGGGCCTCGTTCGTTTCGCGCAGCTCCGCGTGGATGTCGCCGGAGAGGAGGTCGCCGGTCGCGAGGACGACGAGCCCCTCGATGTGGACGCCGGCGAAGAAATCGCGGGGGAGGGTGACGACCTTCTCCGCCCACACCCGGAGGCGCCGTTCCGCGATCTCGCGGTTGTAGGCGTTGAGGTAGAACACCTCCTCCGGCCGGACCACCTCGTCGAAGTGGCAGTCCGTGAGCTGGGCCACCACGAGCCCCGAGTGCCCACCCTTGCGGGGGCGGACCTCCCACGTCGGCGGGGCGATCGAAGCTTCGTTGGCCTCGCGGTAGAACCCGAGGAGCGAGCGCAGCTCCTCTGTTTCGGCTTCGGCCTCCGCGACGCGAGCCCGCAGGCCGCGTGTCTCCGAGGCGACCGCGGCGCGAACGGCCTCGTCGTGCCGGAGGAGCTGTTCGGGGTCGATCTTCCCGGCCTTCTTGGGGGTCATCGCCGGTGCCCCTGGGCTCGGTGGTTCTCGATGGACGAGCGCCCCGGCCGGCCCGACGGGTCGGGCTCGACGGCCGTGATGGCGCGCTGGATGGCGGCGTGCTGCCACCGTTTCGGGTCCGCGAACACCGCGTCCCACTTCTCCTGTTCGTCTGGTGAACGACTCTCAAGCCAGGTGCAGACCTGACAACGGCTGCCCTGGCGCCCCTGGTGCGAGGCGACGAGCTTCTCCACGTCGAGGACAGTCATCCTTTCGATCTCCGTCTGCGGCTCGGCAGACACTCCGAGCGTAGCCGAGGGATGTCCCTCGATCAACCTTCGTGGACCGGCGATACCGGACCCACGATCCGCGTGCTGGTCACTCTGGCTCCGTACCAAGTATTCGCTGACAGGTGGCGCATGAGCCCCTGGCAGCCCTCGTAGGACAGGGGAGGGGAGTAGGCGAAGTCCTCGCCGTCAGGGGTGCGGAGGACGAGGTGGACCCGGAACAGGCCGAGCCGTGCCGCCGGCGCGAAGGCGCCGATGTACTTCACGGCTCGACCTCGATCCGCACTTCGGCGGTCTTGCCAAGCTCCAGGGCCACCGCCAGCTCGCGGACGACGGCGAACGAGTCGTCAGCGAGGATGCCCGCCCGGACGATGCCGTCCAGGATGGGCTTCACGGAGGCAATCACGTTGTCGGGGTCGCGGCGTACCGAGGTTGGGGACACGATGACCACTCGGAGGCGGGCCGACCGGATGGGGAACAGCTCCTTCGGGTGGCGGTTGCGGGTGTCCAGCGCCGCGTAGAGCGCCTGGTCCCGCCAGAACCGGGCCTCCGCGGCGCGCTTGGCCCAATGCTCCCGGCGGGTCTGGTTCGGGCTGGGCGGGATGCCGGGAACCGTCACGACGATCACTCCCTGGCTCCACGGTGCAATGTCTCCTTGATCTCCGCCATGACGGCGGCCACCTTCGTCGGGTCCGGTTCGTTTACCGGGGGAAGACGAACCCCGGCCCGCTTCTCGCGGAGCCGCTGCTTCTCCTCTGCCTTCTCCCGCAGCTCCGCGGCCCGTGCCGAGGCCACGAGGGCGTCCTCCGTCCGCGACAGGAGGGAGCGGATGTCGTCCTGCTCCCGCCAGGCCGCGATCATCGCCGCGGATGTGGAGGCGAAGCCGTACTCGTCCCCGAGGCGCTTGCACCAGTCGAGGGCGTTCCCCCGTGGCATCCGCGTCGTCAGGAGGTAGTAGGTCTGGACCGGGTCGTCCCCCTCCCCCTGCACCCCCTCCCCGTCTACAGCTCCGTCGTTCTTCTCTACGTCTACGTCTTCTATAGAGGAGAGGAGAGGAGAAACGGCTGGATGTCCAGCCGTTACCGCTGGATGCCCAGCCGTGACGGCTGGAGAGATGAGGCGACCAGCGGAGTCGCGTGGACCCCTTGCGCGGGCCTTGCCTCCCTCGGAGGCGATCGACGCGAGCTGCTCCGCTCGCTCCTGTCGAGCCTCGATGACGGCACCGGGCCACCGAAGGAACACGTTGAGCGGAATGGCGAAGTCCTCGTCCAGCAGACCGCAATCGCGGAGGAGCGCGAGGATCACGGGGTCCATGAGAGACAGGTGCGATCCGTCGGGGTCAGGCGATGCCGTGGCCCACGCGCGGAGGGCGATGCTGGTGTAGGTGCCGAGGGCGGCGTAGTAGCGGTCGGGGGCCTTCATCCGCAGAATGACGAACTTCGGGTCGCCCTCCAGGTTGGAGTCGAACTGCGCGATGGGGATGCCGCGTGGCTTCATACCGCCGCCCGGCTCCGGCGCTTGCTCTCGCGCCACCGCCTCCGCTCGCGGGCCTGCGCCTCCTCCGCGGTGATGAGGGGACGGCGGCCGTTCGGCCGCGGCAGGCCGGCCCGCGGGATGCCGTTGCAGCGGTGTTCCGCCCGCATCGCGATCGCGAAGGAGACCGGGCACTCCTCGCAGGGGCGGTCAGTCTCGTGCCGCTGCCAGGTCGCCCACTCGTCGGGCTCCATGCACAGGGGTTTCCACGGGGGCGGGGGGGAGAAATCGAAGCTCATCGGACGCCGGCGCAGCGCGCGCAGATCGTCCCGGTCACGGGGTTCCCGTTGAGGGTGATGGCATACCGGGCGCGCAGCGCCACCGGCCGGATGAACGTCACGCTGCTTGCGTTCGTCTGCTCGCTGGCAGACTCCGGCAGCGCGAACAGCCGGGGATCGGCCTCCCCGAAGACGACCTTGGTCACGGCTTCCATCCTCTCAGATAGGCGA
>JALOKU010000199.1 GCA_025456345.1 Vicinamibacterales bacterium
AGATCTGGGCCCTGGCCTTCGGACCGACCGAGGCGAGCGGCGCCCGCCCGCGCGGGCTTCACCGCGTCGATCCCGAGACACTCGTGGTGCGTCGCGTGGCGTTGCGGGAGCGGGGAGACAAGCCCCTCAGCGACGCGGAACCGCAGTGCCTCGCGGTGGATCGTTTCGGAGGGCTGTGGATCGGCACCAATGCCGGCGGCCTGCGTTACGCGGACGCGAGCACGCGCGGGTTCACGCTCTACCGGAAAGAGGGCGTCGGTCCCCAGCTTCTCGCGAGCAGCTTCGTCCGCGCGGTCATCAGGGATCGCGGAGGGACGCTGTGGGTGGGAACGCCCAAGGGGCTCAGTCGGATCGACGCGGCGGGGGCGGCACTCCCCCCGTGGCGCCCGCCGTCTGCCGAGGCGGCCCGGCTGCTCGACGGCTACATCCAGGCGCTCCACGAGGATCGCGGCGGCAACCTGTGGATCGGCACGACTTCCGGCCTCGTCGTGAAGGAGCCCTCCGGCGCCGCGCGGGTCCATCGCCATCGACCTGACGACGCGCGAAGCCTGAGCGAGGATTTCGTGCAGGTCATCCACGAGTCGCCGGACGGCCGGGTGTGGATCGGCACCCTCGGCAGGGGCCTGAACGAGTTCGAGCCGCGGACCCGGTCGTTCAGGCGTTACCCCGTGGGCGCGGCGAACCCTCTCGGACTGCCCGGCGGCGACGTCAATGCGCTGTATTCGGACGCGCGGAGCCGACTGTGGATCGGCACCGGCATGGGCCTGGTGCGGCTCGACACGTCGCCGGGTTCGGCGGGGCAGTTCGAACGGATTGCCGCGGGCGACGGCGCCATCGGCGAGGTGAGCGTGCTCTCGATCGGGGAGAGCCCGGCCTCACCGGGCGTTCTGTGGGTGGGCACGGAGGAGCACGGACTATGCCGGCTCGAGGTCGAGAGCCAGGCCACACGCTGCTATACCTCGCGGAACAGCGTCCTGGACGGGGACACGGTCTACGGCATCCTGACCGACGGCCGCGGGCGCCTGTGGCTGAGCACGAATCGCGGCATTGTCTGCTTCGACTTCGTCGCGGGAGAGTTCCACAGCCGCAGTGCCGACCCGGGCCTGCAGTCGACCGAGTTCAACAGCCGCGCGTACTTCAAGGCCCCGGACGGTGAGATGGCGTTTGGGGGAGTCGGCGGGCTGAACACGTTCTACCCGGATCAGGTCACCGACAACCCCTACGCGCCGAAGGTCCTCGTGACCGGCGTGCATACCTCGGATCGCGACGCCAGGCGGCCGCCGGTGGGCGGCGTCGAGATCTACCGCCACGGGATGCCGGTGCGGGCCGTCGAAATCGCGTACGGCCAACGCGACGTGACGTTCGACTACGTGGCGCTGCACTTCAGCAACGCCGTGCGGAACGAGTACTTCTACCGGCTCGACAGCTACGACGCCGGCTGGCAGGGCCCGGTCACCGCGCGCAGCGCCCGCTACACGAACCTCGCGCCCGGCGCGTACACGTTCCGCGTGAAGGCCGTGAGCAGCCACGGCGTCGCGGGTCTGGAGGAAGCGGTCTTCGCCTTCGTGGTCCGGCCCCCGTTTTACGGCACCTGGTGGTTCCGGACGCTGGCGGGCCTGGGCGTACTGCTTGCCCTGTTCGCAGGGTACCGCGTTCGCATCCGTCGCCTGTACCGGCAGCGGGAGGATCTCAAGCAGGAAGTCGCGCGCCGCACCAGCGAGCTGCAGCATGCCGCCGAGACCCTCGAACGACAGGCGCAGCAGCTGCGGGAGCTGGACTCGGCGAAGTCGCGCTTCTTCGCGAACATCTCGCACGAATTCCGCACGCCGCTCACGCTCACGCTGGGGCCGCTGCGCGACGTGCGATCGGGCCTGCACGGCCAGGTCTCCCGCGACGCCCTCGACGAAATCGAGCTGGCCATCCGCAACACCGAGCGCCAGCTGGAGCTGGTCGACCAGCTGATGGAGCTGGCGCGGCTCGATGCCGGGCAGATGGACTTCCGCCCGGAGCGCGTGCGGCTGGATGCCTGGCTGCGGCTGGCCGCGGCGCCATTCGAGTCGCTCGCGAAGCGCCAGCGCGTGCGTCTCGTCGTCGAGACGCCCGCCGAGCCGGTCTATGCGCCGGTCGACCAGGAGAAACTCGACCGGGTGCTGGGAAACCTGCTGGGCAACGCCTTCAAGTTCACGCCGGCTGGCGGAACGGTCTCGGTGAGGCTGTCAGGCCCGGCAGAGGGGTGGGCCTCCATCGTGGTGGAGGACACCGGCCCGGGCATCCAGGCCGAAGACCTAACGCACGTCTTCGAGCGGTTCTACCGGAGCCGGCACGAAGGCGGGTCCGTGCCAGGCACCGGCATCGGTCTCGCGCTCGTGAAGGAATGCGTCGACCTGCACGGCGGGGCGGTCAGCGCCGGGAACCGGCCGGAGGGCGGCGCGCGCTTCACCGTCAGGCTGAAAGCGGCGGCCGCCGGCCAGGACGCGCCGGTTGCCGCATCCGCGCTGCCGTCCTCGGAGGGGCGCGAGGACGCGGCGGCGCCTTCCGAAGAGGGTCCGCTCGTCCCGGACGAGCCGGCGGCAGACGAGCGGCCCGCCGTGCTGATCGTGGAGGACAACGCGGACATGCGCGCGTATCTGCGGAAGCACCTGGCGCCTCTCTATCAGGTGCTCGAGGCGGAACGCGGCGACGAAGGGCTGGCCAGGGTCCGCAGCGAGCTTCCGGACGCGATCGTCTGCGACGTGATGATGCCGGGCATGGACGGCTACGAGTTCTGCCGCGCCGTCAGGTCGGACCCGGACACCGACTTCCTCCCCGTGATTCTGCTCACGGCCATGGCCGGACCTGAAGGCCGGCTCGAGGGGCTCGAAGGGGGCGCCGACGACTACGTCACCAAGCCCTTCGAGCCCGCCGAGCTTCTGGCCAGGATCCGCAACCTCCTGCACGGCCGCGAGCGGCTCAAGGCGCGTTTCGCGGGGCAGCCGTCGGGCCCGATCGTGCTCGCACGGCCGAGACAGGTGCCCTCAGCCGACGCGGTGCTCCTCGACCGGCTGCGGGCGGTGCTCGACCAGTCCGCGGAAGACGAGGCGTTCGACGTGACGGCCCTGGCCGCCGGCGCGGGCATGAGCCGCGCGCAACTGCACCGGCGCGTCAAGGAGGCGTTTGGCTCGACGCCAGCCGAGATGATCATCCAGTACCGTCTCGAGCGGGCCGCACAGATGCTCGCCCGGCGGGCCGGTAACGTCGGCGAAATCGCCTACGCCGTCGGGTTCAAGAACGTCTCCCACTTCGTCAAGCGTTTCCGCGAGCGCTACGGCGAGACGCCCTCGAGTTACCTGCTGCGCGGACAGTAAGTCACTGATTAAGAAAGTCTTAGCTGATGACGGCCGCCTTCGTCGGCCGCATCGGCACCGCCGCGTCCACGGCGCCTGCGGCGCACAGCACAGGAATTGAGACGCTGGGAGGAGCCGGACGCCTCTCCCTCCCGGTGCGAGTCCTGCCGGCGCCGGCCCGGACCAGCCCCTCCGCAGTCGCTGCCACGCACAGCACAAAGACTGAGCCGCACGGAGTCACGCGCTTCCGGCCCGCCGTCGCATATTCGAATCACGGGGCACATCGAACACGTCGCCCGGCCAGGCGCGCCGCCGGCCGGGTCATCCGGTCCGAGGAGCAGGTATGGAGATCAAGGCCATGTCGGCCGCGGTTGAAGCGGTGGACATCATCCCCATCGCGTGGAACATCCCGCGCGAGGCGCCGACGCCCGCCAGCCAGACGGTCACGCTGGGCGTGCGGCGGGCCGAGGCGCTGATCCTGACGCAGCCTGACCGGCCGTTCACGGTCAGCAGTCTGGCGCGCGCGGTCGGCCTGAGCACCCGGTCGTTGTCGCGGGGGTTCCAGCGCCTTCGCGGCTACGGCCCGATGGCGGCGGTTCGCCGGGCGAGGCTCGACAGGGTCCGCCTCGACCTTCTGACCGCCGGGCCTCACGAAAGCGTGACGAACGTGGCGATGCGGTGGGGGTTCTACCATCTGGGCCGGTTCTCGGGGCTCTACGCGGCCCATTTCGGCGAGCTGCCATCGGCAACGCGGCGGAGCGCAGTCCCCGACAGCCGTCCGCCGCAGCCGCCGTCCCCCTACCGAGCACAACTCCCGTATCCGGCCTCGCAGCAGCCGAGAGAACTCGCATGAAGAATGGTCTTTCGCTCTTCGTCAGACTCGCCATCAGCGCAAGCCTGCTGGCGGCGGTCGGTCTC
>JALOKU010000005.1 GCA_025456345.1 Vicinamibacterales bacterium
GCCGTTCGACCTGCCCGAGGCCGAGCAGGAGCTGGTGGCCGGCTTCCACACCGAGTACTCGGGCATGCGCTTCGCGTTCTTCTTCCTGGCCGAGTACGCCAACATGATCGTCGTCTCGGCGGTGGCGACGACGCTGTTCCTGGGCGGGTGGCTGCAGCCGTTCCCGAACGTGCCGGCGCTGTCGTTCCTGGGCCTGGTCCCCGGCTGGGCGTGGTTCATGCTGAAGACGTTCGGCTTCCTGTACCTGTTCCTGTGGGTGCGGGCGACGTTTCCGCGTTACCGCTACGACCAGCTGATGCGCCTGGGCTGGAAGTGGCTGATCCCGCTGGCCATCCTCAATGTGGTGGTGACCGGCCTGCTGAAGGTGCTGGTGTAAGGGGGCGTCGCCCGTAGCGGAGAACCATGGCCGAAGCAGCTGCCTTCTACATCCTCGCGACGCTCATCCTCGGGTTCGGGGCGCTGGTCATCACGGCGAAGAGCACCGTGCACAGCGTCCTGTTCCTGGTGGCCGACTTCCTGTGCGTCGCCGCGCTCTACGTGACGCTTCAGGCGCCGTTCCTGGCGGTCATCCAGGTGATGGTCTACGCGGGCGGCATCGTCGTCCTCTACCTGTTCGTCGTGATGCTGGTGAACCTGAAGCGCCCGCCCGAGGCGCACAGCGACCCGCGCCGGCTCGGCCGCCTCGGCGTCGCGATGGCGGCGGCGGTGCTGGCCCAGCTGGGCGCGATCTTCGCGGTCGGCTGGGTGAAGCCGGCGGCGGTGGAGGGGACGCTCAGCCCGCAGAACGTCGAGCAGATCGGCCGGGCGCTCTACGCCGACTACCTGATTCCCTTCGAACTGGCGTCGTTCCTGCTGCTGGTCGCGATGATCGGCGCCATTATCCTGGCCAAGCGGGAGCTGTAGGCCGATGATTACCACGACCCACTACATGGTGCTGCTGAACGCGGTGAACATCAACCTGGTGGCGTTCTCGCTCCAGCTGCAGAACGTGATCGGCCAGGTCTTCGCCGTCTTCATCGTCGTCGTCGCCGCGGCGGAAGCCGCCGTCGGCCTGGGCATCATTCTCGCGTTCTACCGCAACAAGGAAACCGTCAACATCGACGAAATGAACCTGCTGCGGTGGTGAGTGGTATGGACCTGATCTGGCTGATTCCCCTTCTGCCCGGCCTCGGCGCCCTCGTCAACGGCGTGGTCGGCATCCGCTACTTCAGCAGGCGGACCGCCGGCCTGGTGGCGAACACGACGATGGCGGCGGCGCTGCTGCTGTCGCTGTACGCCTTCTGGCAGCTGCTCGGCCTGCCCGCCGGAGACCGTGAGCACACCGTCCGCGTGATGTCGTGGATCTCGGGGATTCCCCTCGCGCTGTCGAACGGCACCATCGGGACGTTCTCCATCCCGTGGGGGTTCCGCCTGGACCCGCTCTCCGGGATGATGATCCTCGTCGTCACCGGCGTCGGGTTCCTCATCCACGTGTACTCGGTCGGCTACATGCACGGGGAGCCGAGAGGGTCGTACGCGCGGTACTTCTCGTACCTCAACCTCTTCGTCTTCTTCATGCTGATGCTCGTCCTCGGCGACAACTTCCTCGTGATGTTCGTCGGGTGGGAGGGCGTCGGCCTGTGCTCGTACCTGCTCATCGGCTACTGGTACGAGAAGAAGAGCGCGTCGGACGCGGGCAAGAAGGCCTTCATCGTCAACCGCATCGGCGACTGGGGCTTCATCATCGGGATGTTCCTCATCTTCTCGACGTTCGGGACCCTCGACTTCCGCGCCGTCGCGAACGCGGCCGGCGCGATGCCCGTCGAGGGCGCCGCGTTCGGCACCCTGTCCTTGATCACGCTCCTGCTGTTTCTCGGCGCCACGGGCAAGTCGGCGCAGATCCCGCTGTATGTCTGGCTGCCGGACGCCATGGAGGGCCCGACCCCGGTTTCGGCCCTGATCCACGCGGCCACGATGGTCACCGCCGGCGTGTACATGGTGGGCCGCAATGCGGTGCTCTTCGGCCACTCGCCGATGACGATGGAGATCGTGGCGGTGGTCGGGGTGGCCACGGCGTTCGTGGCGGCGACGATCGGCCTGGTGCAGAACGACATCAAGCGGGTGCTGGCGTACTCGACGGTGTCGCAGCTGGGCTTCATGTTCCTGGCGATGGGCGTGGGTGCCTATGCGGCCGGCGCATTCCACCTGATGACGCACGCGTTCTTCAAGGCCCTGCTCTTCCTCTGCTCCGGTTCCGTGATCCACGCGATGGCCGGCCAGCAGGACATGCGGCACATGGGCGGCTTGAAGAAGTACCTGCCCGTCACCTTCTGGACGATGCTCATCGGGACGCTGGCGATCGCGGGCATGCCGCCGCTCTCCGGATTCTTCAGCAAGGACGAGATCCTGTACAGGACCTTCCTCCAGAACAAGGCGATCTGGGGCGTGGCGGTCGTGACGGCGCTCATGACGGCCTTTTACATGTATCGCCTGATGTCGATGACGTTCTTCGGGAACTACCGCGGGCCCGCCTGGGAGCACGGACATGCTCAGGCGGGCGCGAGCCACGCGGGCGCCGGCCACGCCGTAGCCGGCGGCGGCCATGGAGTTGACGCCGCCGGCGGAGGCGGGCACGGCGAATGGCACGGCCCGCACGAGTCGCCGAAGTCGATGACCATCCCGCTCCAGATCCTGGCGGTTGGCGCGGCCCTCGCGGGCCTCGTCGGGATTCCCGCCGCCCTGGGCGGCGGCAACGCCATCGAACACTTTTTGGAACCGAGTTTTGTCGCCCGCACGGCCGCGTCGGAGCCTGCGGCCGTTCACACGACGACCGAGGTTCCAAACCTCGCCGAAGCTGCCGGCGAGCACGCCGTGACGCCCTCGCCGAGCAGCGAAGGCGGGCATGCAGCGGAACACATTTCCTGGGCGGCCGAGATGGGTCTGATGGGCCTGTCCGTGCTGGTCGGGATCATCGGCATCCTGACCGCCTACCGCTTCTACGTGAGGTCCCCGGAGATTGCCGAGCACCTCGCGCGCCGGTGGTCGGGCGCCCACCGCGTGCTCTCGAACAAGTACTACGTGGACGAGTTCTACGGGGCGACGGTGGTCGACGGCACCATCGCCAGTGCCAGGGGGCTGTGGAGCTTCGACCGGATGGTGGTCGACGGCGCGGTGAACGGGTCGGGCTGGCTGACCGTGTTTTCGGCCTGGTTCTCGCACCTCATCGACAAGTACATCGTGGACGGCCTGGTGAACCTCGTGGGCGCGGTGCTGGAGGAGTCGAGCTTCCTCGTCCGCCGGTTCCAGACCGGCCTCATCCAGAACTACGCGCTGGTCATGCTGTTCGGCGTCTTCGCCTTCGTGAGCGTCTACCTGTTCGTGCGGTAGCCGGACTCCGAATCACCGTGACTTTAACCTCAGGACTGCAGCAGTGAGCAACGCCGCCAACTTCCCGATCCTGTCACTCATCCTCTTCACGCCGCTCGCGGGGGCCGCGCTGCTCCTGTTCGTGAGCAAGAAGCAGGAGGACCTCATCCGGTGGATCGCGAACCTCGTCGCGTTCGCCGGGTTCGTGGTGTCGGTGCCGCTCTGGTTCTGGTACCAGCCCTCCGGGCCGCAGTTCCAGTTCGTGGAGCGCCACCCGTGGATCCCGTCCGTCGGCGCCGACTACTTCCTGGGCGTGGACGGGTTCAGCGTACTGCTGATCCTGCTGACGACGCTGATGGGCACCATCGCGGTGCTCTCGTCGTGGACGGCGATCAAGGAGCGGGTCAAGGAGTACTACATCTTCCTGCTCGTGCTCCAGGGCGGCATGATCGGCGCCTTCATCTCCCTCGACTTCCTCCTGTTCTTCCTGTTCTGGGAGGTCATGCTGGTGCCGATGTACTTCCTGATCGGCATCTGGGGGAGCGACCGGCGCCTCTACTCGGCGATCAAGTTCTTCCTGTACACCCTGGTCGGCAGCGTCGTGATGCTGCTCGGCATCCTCGCCCTCTACTTCCACTACCACGGCCTCACGGGGACCTACAGCTTCGACATCACGAAGTACCAGGCGATGAGCATCCCCTTCAACCTGCAATGGTGGGTGTTCCTGGCCTTCTTCCTCGGGTTCTCGATCAAGGTCCCGATGTTCCCGTTCCACACCTGGCTGCCCGACGCGCACACCGACGCGCCGACGGCCGGCTCGGTCATCCTGGCGTCGGCCTCTCCCTCATCGGCATCGTCTACGGCGCGCTGGTGGCGATGGCCCAGAAGGACTGGAAGCGGCTGGTCGCCTATTCGAGCGTGAGCCACATGGGCATGGTGATGCTGGGCATGTTCGCCCTGAACCCGGTGGGCCTCACGGGCAGCATCATCCAGCAGCTGAACCACGGCATCTCCACCGGCGCGCTCTTCCTCCTGGTCGGCGTGGTCTACGAGCGGCGGCACACCCGCGAGATCGCCGAGTACGGCGGCCTCTCGAAGGTGATGCCGGTCTACGCGGCGATCTTCATGGTGATGACCATGTCGTCGATCGGCCTGCCGACCCTGAACGGGTTCATCGGCGAGTTCCTGATCCTGCAGGGCGCCTTCATCGCCAACCTGTGGTGGGCCGTCATCGCCGGCAGCGGCGTGGTCCTGGGCGCGGCCTACATGCTCTGGCTCTATCAGCGCACGATGTTCGGGAAGGTGGAGAACCCGAAGAACGAGAACCTGCCCGACATGAGCCTGCGCGAGATTGCGACGTTCGTGCCGCTCATCATCCTGGCCGTCTGGATCGGCATCTACCCGAAGCCGTTCCTCGACAGGCTGGCGCCGACGGTCAACGCCGTGGTGGCGCGCGTCAACCCGGCGTACCCGGCCGTGGCGGCCAAGGCCGCGGACTGTGACCAGAACACGCCCGCGAACCCGTTCGTCACGGCGCCCTGCGGCGACGCCGCCGCGCCTGTTGTCGCGCCGGCGGCGGCCGCGCCGGCCGCCAAGCCGGCCGAGGCGGGAGGCGTGCCGAAGTCTGAATCCGCCGGGCCGGCCCCCGCAGGAGGTCGGCACTGATGCCCGGGTGGTTTTCGCTCAACGACCTGTACTACATCCTGCCCGAGCTCGTGCTCGCGGTGGGGGCCCTTGCGACGCTCGTCGCCACGGCGCTCACGCGGAGGTCCCGCCAGGCCTGGCTGTCGTGGCTCGGCATCGGGGTGCTTGCGGCCTCGGCCCTGGCGATGATCGCGGTTACGCCGGACGCGCCGGTCAACGTCGCGCGCGGGCTGCTCTCGATCGACGGGTTCAGCACCTTCTTCAAGGCCATCTTCCTGTTGTCCGCGGTCCTCACGCTGCTCCTGTCGATGCGCTACCTCGACATGGAGGGGGCCCGGCACGGCGAGTACGTGTTCCTGGTCCTGTGCGCCACCCTCGGCATGATGTTCATGGCGACGGGCACGGATCTCATCACCATCTTCGTCGGCCTCGAGACGATGGCGATCGCGTTCTACATCCTGGCCGGGCTGCTCAAGCCCGACCGGCGGTCGAACGAAGCCGCGGTGAAGTACTTCCTGCTCGGCACGTTCTCCCTCGGCATCCTGCTCTACGGGATCTCGATCCTCTACGGGATGTCGGGGACGACGAACCTGCGGGCCCTCGCCATCGCGGTCGCCGACCAGGGGCGAGACCCCTGGCTCATCCTCGCGCTCATCCTGGTCGTCGCCGGCATCGGCTTCAAGATCGCGGCCGTCCCGTTCCACATGTGGGCGCCCGACGTGTACGAGGGGGCGCCGACGCCGATTACCGCGTTCCTCTCGGTGGGATCGAAGGCGGCCTCCTTCGCGATGCTGCTGCGGATCTTCCTGGAGGGCCTGCCGTCGCTCTCGGCCGACTGGACGATCCTCTTCTACGTGCTCTCGGTCGTGACCATGACCGTGGGCAACATCGCCGCGCTGACGCAGAGCAACATCAAGCGCATGCTGGCGTACTCGTCGATCGCGCACGCAGGCTACCTGCTCATCGGCGTGATCGCCGGGACGAGCCGCGGCGTGGCCGCGATGCTCATCTACCTGGCCATCTATGCGTTCATGCAGTTTGGCGCCTTCGCCGTGGTCATCCTGCTGCGGCGCGCCGACGCCATCGGCGACGAGCTCAAGGACCTGAGCGGGCTCTACGCCAGGCAGCCGTTCCCGGCCGTCGCCATGCTGATCTTCATGCTGTCGCTCGGCGGCATCCCGCCGACCGCCGGCTTCATGGGGAAGTTCTGGCTCTTCAGCGCGGCGATCGACGCCAACTACGTCTGGCTGGCCGTGCTGGGCGTCGTCAACAGCGCCATCTCCCTCTACTACTACCTGCGCGTGGTCGTCTTCATGTTCATGAAGAACGAGGCCGCCGGCTCGCAGCCCGTGCTGTCTCCCGGCCTGGCGGTGGCGCTGGTGGTCACGCTGGCGGGCACCCTGGTGCTCGGCGTCTACCCGCGGCCGCTCTTCGAGCTGGCCGAGTTCTCAGCCCGCGCCCTCGGCGTGGTGGGGGTGGCGGCGACGCCGTTCTGAAGAAGAAGCAAGAAGTTAGAAGCAAGAAGCAAGAAGCAAGAAGCAAGAAGCAAGAAGAAGACTCCCAGCTGCAGCTCGTCGTCTTCTGGATTCTGACAATCGTCAGTGGGCCCTTCTGGCTTCTTGATTCTGATGTCGGGCCGCGCCCAGGCGGCGGCCCCTACTCCCCGAACAGCCCCCTGCCCCCGCCGAACACGCGGCGGCGGCAGTTGCGGCTGCCGCAGGTGCAGTCAAAGGGCGTCATGTGGCGGTCGTAGAACGTCGCGTAATCGACCGTCAGCTCCTCGCCGCTGCGGATGTCGCGCCGCGCCACGAGGTTGAGGCCCACAAACTCGGTGTTGGGGTCGCAGGAGTGGTTCTGCGGCGCCCAGCCCGTCGGTTCCGTGTCCCAGAGGACGAACACGTCCGGGCTGATGGGATAGGCGTAGCGGTAGAAGACCTCGCGGTCCTCCGCGGACCACGTCCGCTCGACGTGGGAGCGCGTGACGATGCGCTGTGGCTTCCCTTCACCTTCGAACGCAACCGAGCCGCAGGGGAGATCGCGGGCGGCGAACATGGCGAAGCCGTCGCGGCTGGGCTTGACCGCGTACGGCAGCTGCCGCCGCGCGTGGCGCGCCAGGCCTTCGTCGATGATGGCGCGGAGGAAGCCGGCCTGGCCGATTCCGTCGAACGCGAGGATGTAGTCCGCGGACCCTTGGTACCCCTGCGGGTAGAACACCGAGCAGGTGAAGTTGGCTTCCAGGAAGAAGATCCGTCCTGCGGCGTCCACGCGGAAGTCCATCCTGGCGTAGCCCTCGCCGGTGAAGCCGGTGAACACCTGGATGGCCGCCGCCTTCAGGCGGTCGGCGAGGCCGGGCTCCGTGCACGGCACGTTGCACTCCGGGTGGAATTGGGTGACCTTGAGATCATAGGTCTTGAAGTGCGGGCCGGGCGGGAAGATGAACTCGATCGGGGTGAGGGCCGCCGGAGGCAGCGCGGGATCCGGGTTCGCCATCACGAGGACGGTGAACTCGCGTCCGTCCACGTACTCCTCGACCAGCAGGCGTCCGAACTCCGGCAGTTTGGCCGCGACCTGCTGCTGCAGCTCTACGGGCGTCGCCACCAGCGAGTGCTCGTCGATGCCCATGCTGTCGCCGTAAGCGGACGGCTTGACGAAAAGCGGTAACCGCAACGCGTTCGCTGCCGCCAGGACATCGTCGCCCGGGTCGACCACTTCCCAGGCCGGCACGACGACGCCCGACGAGATGGCCACCAGCTTCATCAGGTCCTTGGGCGGGTCGTACAGGCGGCTGGATGGTCCCGTGAAGGGCAGGTTCAGGTCCTCGAGGGCGTGGATCACGTCAATCGACGGCACGTCGGAGTCGCGGTACCCCTCGCAGAGGTTGACGTAGACGTCGAAGCCCTGCCGCTGCCGCGCCTTGATCTGGCTGAACGCCGAGATCTTGTCCAGAAACTCGTGGTGGAACTCGTGCTCGGGCAGCAGGTGCGAGAGATCGCGGCGCTGATCGTAGTGCTGGTAGTCGCACGACGATCCCGCGTACGACGGCTGGAGGACGCAGATCCGCATGGGTCAGGCCAGCCGCCGGTGACCGTTGGCGGCGTGGCGGTCGTACGCGTCGCGCAGGATCTCGGACACCAGGCTGGTGGCCGGGATCTCCGACTGCAGCAGGATCTCGCCGACGGAGGTTTCCTTGTCGCCGGAGATGCCGCAGTTCGCGTTCACCTCCAGGACGAACAACTCGTCGGTCCGCTCCTCGAGGCGGATATCGACGCGCCCGTACCCCTGCCCGCCGACCGCCGCGAACGCCTCGACGGCCAGCTCCGCGAGGCGGCCGCGCAACTGCGCGGGCGCCTGGCCGAACCGGTAGAACGGCTCGCCCTCGGGCAGCCGCGACTCTACCTTGTACTCGGACCAGTAGCGGTCGTAGCTCAGGAACCGCTCGTGGCGCGGCAGGGCCGAGTGGAAGAGCCGCTGGGCGGGCGGATACGCCCGGGCGCCCAGGGGCGCTGCGGCGTCGGCGACGACGAGCACCGTGAACTCGGGCCCGTCGATGAACCGCTCGGCGAAGATGCCGGATTTTCGGTAGAACTCACCGTCTTCGCTCGCGAGCAGCGCCGTCACGCGGGCCATCACCTCACCGGCGTCGTGCGCGCGGGACTTCAACCCGATCCCGCCGCTGCCGGCCGAGACCTCGGGCTTCACGAACGCAGGGTAGCCGACCTCGGCCTCCACTCTCGCGACGTCCGCAGGCAGATCGCGCAGGGCGACGAAGGGCGCCGTCGGCACGCCGTGCTCACGAAGCGCGGTCTTGAGCGCGACCTTGTACGTCGTGATGTCGTAGAAGAACTCGGAGCCTCCCGTGTAGGGGAGTCCGGAGTCCTCGAGGGCGCGCACGACCGACACCCCGGGCGACCCGTCCACCTCGTTGCCGTCGCACAGGTTCATGACGAGGCACCGATGGGCCAGACGCGCAGGCTCGAGCGCGTCGATGGTCGATCGCAGGTTGTTGACGGTGACCGGAACCCAGCGCCACTCATAGCCGAGCGCGGCGAACCAGCCGTGCAGCTCGTCGCGAAAATCGGGAAGGTCGTACTCGGGGCTCTCGAGCTTGCCGCCCTTGTCGTAGTACGGGATGAACACCGAGACCGTGGGACGCCAGACTTCGAACGGTTCAAGTACTCCCATTGCGACCGGACCTTGCCTCCTGACGGATCGCGCGCACCACGATGTTAACGATCGGCGTGATGGCATACAAGCATAGAATGCGGGGTCTTGTTGATTGAGCCGCGTTGGATGATACTGGCGGCGGCATCACGATGGGGATGGACTTCTCGAAGGGCGCGGGCGAAGCGTTGCGGACCGCGGGCGCGTTGAGCACCGTCGGCCTGGCGTTCGTGCTCGCGCTGGTCATCGGATTCTGGGTGGGCACCGTGCTCGACGGCTGGCTCGGCACCAAACCCGTCTTCACGATCCTGTTCTTCTTCTTCGGCCTGGCCGCCGGGATTCTCAACGTCTACCGGATCGTGTCGCAGGCGTACCCGAAACAGGCCGCGGGCCCTGGCGCGCCTCCCGCGCCGCCGCCTCAACCGGTGATCATGCCGAAGGCCGGCGACGGCCCCGACGACCGCGAGCTCGGTGATGACGGCGAGCGATGAGGCCCGGAGGGCCCGGTGATGCGGCCGGCGGGTGAGCGCGATCCATCGCTGCGGCGCATTCAGCGCGACTCGGCCGTCATCGTCCTCGCCGCAGCCGCCGTGGCGCTCGCCGTTGAAGGCGGCCGGCCGGAAGGCGCCCTCGGCGTGCTCGCCGGCGCGGGCCTCATGGCATTCAGCTACGCCGCCATCAAGGGCGGCGTGACCGCCCTGCTGCAGCGGGCCGCGGCGGCCGGCCGCGCGGAACCGGGCGATCACCACCCGAAAGCCCGGGTGGCCTGGCTCCTCGCCCGGTTCATCGGGCGCTACCTGGTGGTCGGCGTCGTCGCCTGGGCTGTGCTGGTGCCCCTGAAAGCCCACCCGCTGGGTCTGTTCGCCGGGGTCACCGTGCCGGTCCTGGCCATCGGGATCGAGGCCGTCCGGCTGAACCGCCGGAGGCCAGCGCCTGGCCGCTGAGTCTCAGAACCAGCCAACCGGCCTCAGCGCCCCTTACCCTGCGCGTGAATCGCCGGTTGGCGCGCCCCGCTCGGCCGCGCCTGGCCACGCAAACCCTTCCCTCGAGAGCCACGCCAGGCCGGTCACGAAGAGCACGAGCGCCGGAACGGGCTTCGTCAACTGGACCGCCATCCGCTCCAGGAACGTCCACGACTTCAGGTCCGCCCCGAGGAGGGCGAACGGCGTGGGCAGCGCCAGCACCACGAGACTCACGGCCGCCGTCCATGCGCAGATGCGATCGAATCGCTCCGGATGGCGCGCCCGCTGGCCCGTCGCGGCTGCCGGCCGTCCGAGATCCAGGAGCAAGAACGCTCCGGCCAGGATGGCCGCGCTCATGTGATGCTCCCATACCTGGAACGAGGCGAGGAACTGCGCGAGCAGAAGCACGCCGGTTTCGGCGTAGAGAGCCCGCCGCCGGGCCAGGACGACCACGAGCCCGGCCGAGCCGAGGCAGATCGCCAGCGCGAGTTGAACCACCAGGGGCCAGGTGGCGCGGGCCGGCGCGAACCCGAAGTGCTCGCTGGCCAGGTGGAGGACGTAGAGCGCGCCGAAATTGCCGGGATTGGGGGGCACCACCGCGTTGGCCGCCAGGAACTCCCGCCAGAGCTGCGGCCGGGCCAGGAAGGGCAGGGCCCCGCCGAAGACGACAAGCGTTGCGGCCACCGCAAGCGACAGCCACAGGCGCCTGCGGCGCACCCAGGCGAACAGGGCCACCGCGGGGTAGAGCTTGAGCAGCGCCGCCATTGCCGCAACGACGCCAGCGGCCACGCGTGACCCCAGGCGGCGTCGCGGGGTCGACCCGAGCCGGCTCAACCACAGGGCCACGCCCAGCAGGGCTCCGGTCACGAAGGTGAACTGCCCCATGTGGAGTTCGAGGAAGAACGGCGTACTGAGGACGAGCGCAAGCCAGCCGACGAACCCTGCCGAATCCTGCCACAGTCCCCGCAGCACGACGAGCGCCACCAACCAGAACAGCAACTCGGTGACGACGACCCAGGCGCGATAGGCCGCGAGCGGGGGCACGAGGCTCACCATCCGGCCCAGCGTGGACGCGACGGCCGGCAGATAACGGAACTCGAAGAAGTACGGCGTGACGCCGCCGGATCGCTCGTAGGTGGAGTAGGGGGACACGCCGGACCGGTTGTTGACTCCGGCATGATAGACCGCGAAGAAATCGATCCCCGGCCCGTTGTAGTAGGTGCTGTCGAAGTGGAGCGGCCACGTCAGGAACCGCGGCGCCTCCGGATGCGCCCGGAGGTTCAGGGGCTGTCTGAGGACTGACGCGGTCACCGACAGGTGGAGCAGAACGGCGATGCCGGCAACGACGGCCTTGGTGGACATGCGACCCATCATCCCCCGCCTGACTGGCCTCGCGCCGCCAGCATCCGTGGCCGCCCTCCGCGAGTTGCACGGATTGTACACGACGCAGGTCGGCGGCTGCCGCGCCATTGCACCGTGCGCTTTACCGGTGGGCCGCCCATGGGATATCCTAAAGCGTTTACATGGCCACCCGACGAGCGGCACGCGCGCTCGGCGAGGGGTGGAGTCGCGCAGGCATGGAAAAACTCGAACACCCGCTCTGGATCGTCGACGCGGCCAACCGGATCTTCGGGCCCGCGGTGAACGCACTGCTCGGCCTCGTCGGCATGCAGGCTGCGGACCCGGCGAACCCGATCCCGAACTACCTGGTGATGGCCTACCTGGTCGTGTTCGCGCTGATCGCCCTGGCCTTCGTCCTGCGGTCGCGGCTGAGCGTCGAGAACCCGGGCAAGCTCCAGATCGTGTTCGAGGATCTGGTCGGCGGCCTGTCGGGCATGTTGTCGGACATCGTCGGACCGAAAGGCCCGGGCTACATATCGCTGGTCGGCACCATCGGCGCTTTCATCCTGGCCTGCAATCTGATCGGCATGGTCCCCGGCTTCATGTCGCCCACGAGCAGCATCAACGTCACGCTCGGCTGCGCCCTCACGGTGTGGGTCTACTACCACTACCACGGCATGAAGGAGCAGGGCATCGGGCCGTACCTGAAGCACTTCGCGGCTCCTCCGGGTGCGCCGCTGTTTATCGCGCCCATCATGCTGCCCGTCGAGATCATCAGCCACTTCTCGCGGGTGCTCTCGTTGTCGCTGCGGCTGTTCGGGAACGTCTTCGGAGAAGAGCTGGTCATCCTGATTCTGTTCAGCATCGTGCCATTCTTCGCGCCGCTGCCCATCATGTTCCTGGGCATGATCACGATGCCGCTCCAGGCGTTCATCTTCGTCATGCTGACGATGATCTACCTGGGCGGCGCGGTGGCGGCGGAGCACGGGCACGAGGAATCTCATGGACACGGAGAGGCCGTCGGCGCGCATGGCGTCGCGGCCTAGCGCGGAGAACGTCGATTCCTACTGAGGAGGCTGAGGTCGTGAAGACGCGTTTTGCACTGCTGTTCACCTTCGTTGTGCTGGTCCTCGGGTTCGCCAGCCCCGCCTTCGCGCAGGAGACGGCCACGACAAGCGCCGCCGTGTCCGTGGAACTGGTGCGCTGGTCGATCATCACGGCCGGCTTCGCCCTGGCGATCGCGGCGGCCTTCGGCGCGCTCTCGCAGGCCAAGGGCCTCAGCGCGGCGGTCGAGGGCATCGCACGCAACCCCGCGGCGGCGAACGACATCCGCGGCAACCTGATCCTGGGCCTCGTCCTCATCGAGTCGCTCGTGATCTACGTCCTGCTCGTGTCGCTGATCCTCTTCTTCGTCAAGCCGTTCGGCGGCTAGCCGGGCGCCCGATCCTCGCTGGCTGAGGGGCCGGGACGGGCTTGCCCCGCCCCGGCCCTGGTCCGCTCCGGCCGGCGAGTCAGCCCGGCGGCCCGCGCGGAGGTGGCGTGTGCGCCGCTGGCTGACCCTCACTCCCTTCGACGGCCTGCTGCTCCTGATGGTCCTCATCTGGGGCGCGAACTACTCCGTCGTCAAGTCGGCCATCAGGGAAATCCCGCCCCAGGCGTTCAACGTCCTGAGGATGGGCGTGGCGTCGGCCGTGTTCGCGGCGGCGATTGCCGCCACGGGGCTGCCTCGCGTGGCGCGGGCCGACTGGCCGCGCCTGGCGTTGCTCGGCGCCATCGGCCACTTCGTGTACCAGGTCTGCTTCATGGCCGGCCTGGCGAGAACCACCGCGTCGAACAGCGCGCTCATCATCGGCTGCTCGCCGGTGGCCGTCTCAATCGCCTCCGCCCTCGCCGGCCACGAGCGCGTGCCGCGCACGCAGTGGATCGGCGTCCTGCTGTCGGTCGGCGGTGTCTACCTCGTGGTCGGCTCGGGTGCGGAGTTCGGCGGGACCTCCCTCGCGGGCGACCTGTTCACGCTGGCGGCCGTCTGCTGCTGGGCGGTGTACACGGTCGGATCGAGGCCCCTGCTGGCCCGTTACTCGCCCCTCACGGTGACCGCCCTCACGATGTTCGCCGGCACGGCGTTGTACGCCCCCGCATCGGCGGCGCAGATGGCGCAGGTCGACTGGGGGCGCGTGCCCGCGTGGGCGTGGGCGTCGATGGCGCTCTCGGCGGTGCTGGCGCTGAATGTCGCGTACCTGATCTGGTACACCTCGGTGCAGCGCATCGGGAACATCCGCACCTCGGCGTACTCGAATCTGATTCCCATCGTCGCGATTGCGGTCGCCACGGTGGCGCTCGGAGAGGCGATCACCGCCAGGAAGCTGGCTGGCGCAGGCGCCATCCTCGTCGGGGTGGGCGTCACACGCCTGGCGGCAAGGACTCGGGACCCGGAGCCGCCTGCGGAAGAGTAGGACCGAGCCGGTCGAGCAGGGAGAACGGAGGCGAGGATGGACGTGGGGCAGCCGGCAGGACCGTCGTACGAGGCATGGCTGATTCGCGCGCTTTTCCGGACGCACGCCTTTCGCGCGGCCAGGGCCCTGGCCCGCCGCCGGATCGTGATGGCGATGTATCACGGCTTCACGGCCGCCGATTCGCACGAGGGGATCGAGAACCACGAGGGCAAGCACGTGCACGTCGGCCGGTTCCGGGAGCACCTGGCCTTTCTGAAGCGGCACCACAACGTCGTGCCGCTCGGCGACGTGGTCCAGGCGCTGAATGCCGGGACGCCCCTTCCCGAGCGGGCGGCGGTCATCACGATCGACGACGGGTACCGCTCCATCTACACGGTGGCGTACCCGGCCCTGCGCGAGTTCGGCCTCCCCGCATCGGTGTTCCTGACGACGGCATTCGTTGACAGCCGCCAGTACCTCTGGACCGATCGCGTGGAGTTCGCCGTCAATCGCGCCGCGGCGGGCGTGGTGGACCTGGCCTTCGGCGCGACAGCGCTCAGCCTGGACCTGAGGACCGTCGCCGGGAAACGGGCGGCCGAGAGCCGCCTCCGCGGGCTTCTGAAAGCCATGCCGCAGGAGTCACGGCTCGGCGCGGTCGAAGCGATCGAACGGGCCACCGGTTGCACGCTCCTCGACGCGGCCGGCGGGACCGAGCTCTACGAACCGCTCACGTGGAACGAGGCGGCGGAGATGGCGCGATCCGGCCTCGTCTCGATCGGCAGCCACACGCACACCCACGTCATCCTCGCGCGGTGCGACCCGGCTCGCGCCGCCGAAGAACTGCGCACGTCGAAGCGGATCATCGAAGGCCGGCTCGGCATGCCGTGCACGCTGTTCTGCTACCCGAACGGCCGCCACGGCGATTTCAACGCCGGCACCGGCGCGCAACTGCGGGCGGAAGGCTATGCCTGCGCGTTGACGACGGTTTACGGGGCGAACGGGCGCGGCGCGAATGTCTACGAACTGAAGCGGTACAACCTCGGCAAGCCGATGATCCCGGGCGAGCTGGAGGTTCGCCTGTCGGGGCTGTTCGACGTGAAGTCGCTCGCCAATCGCCGCTGAATGACTGCGCGTGGCCGGCGCCGCGGCGCAGGTCAGCGCGCCGCCGCCATCACGAACTCGAGGTTGCCGATCACGATGTCCCGGGTGAGGGGGCTGTCGCGGAGCCAGGCGCCAGCCGCGCGCGGGAGGCGCCGGACGCTCCCGATCAGGTGCAACTGCTCGTGCTCGATCCGCAGGCCGGCGGCCTCGATGAGCGCGCGAAGCCGGCGCATCCTGACCTTCTCCAGCAGGTCGTCGTGCTTGGATACGCCCCGCTTCGCGTCGCGAATGAACGAGTTCTCGTGGGCCGGCTCGCGCAGCGTCCACGGAGCATGGCGGGCGAGCCACCGGAACGTGCGGAACGCCAGCGGTCTGCCGATCATCAGGTGGAGCGGTACCGGCACGAGCAGATGGGGCAGGTGGGCCCCGGCCGGCGAGAGGTACGGCGCCGTCGACAGATAGACGCGGCCCTCCGGCTTCATCACGCGCCGGCACTCGCGCAGGTACAGCCCGGCGTCGGCGACGTGCTCGATGACGGAGTGCGAGAGCACGAGATCGAAGGTGCCCGACGGGAAGGGCAGCGCCATCCCGTCCGCCCGGGCGAAGAGGACGTTCGGCCGGTTCCACTCGCGCGCGATGACGGCGCCGGCCTGGCTGAACCGATCCATGGGGTCGATGCCCACGACGTAGTCGGCGTGCTCGGCGAAGGAGAGCGGCATGCCGCCGCCCCCGCATCCGACGTCGATGACGCGCCCGCCAATCGGGACGCGGTGGCGGTCGAGGAAGGCGATGAGCTTCGCGCTCCGGTAGTACTCGAACAGGGCGTAGTCGTGCTCGGATCGGAAACGCCGTGTCGCGTGGTCCTTGATGAGGTCGTCCCTGATGTCGCGCATATCGTTTACGGCCGGTGCCAGACGTGATCGAGGTCGCAGTCGCCGAGCGTCAGGTGCCATGACGCGGGATCGGCGGGCAGCGATCCCGCCGCCGCCGTGAAGGTGAGCCACTTCGTGTTGCCCCGGAGGCGGCGGCCGAGCACCGGCGTCGACGGCGACAGGAAGCCGTGCCTGGCGAGCACCCGCCGGCACGCGGGAACGGTGGACAGGCAGTAGATCCGGCGCACGCCGGCGTCGAGCAGGAGCGACACCGCCTCGCGAAGCAGCGCCTGGAACACGGCCGGCTCGCCGGGAGGCACGAGATAGTCCACAATCAGGCCGTCCCGCGGCGGCGCGCCGTCCGACATCGGCTGCACGGGCCGCACCACCATGTACCCGGTGCAGGAGCGCGGCGTGTGGCAGCGGAGCAACTGGTAGCGCCGCGCGCCCTGCGACGCGTACCGCGCGAGGATATCCGCCCCGGTGCGCTGTGCCATCACGGGGTACGAGCCCTGGAGGCGCGACCAGAGGTTGTCGAGAGCCGCCGCCGCGCCGCCGGCGGATTCGACGTCCGACGTCTCGACGCGGTACTCGCCGGCCGGCGCGCGGATCATCCACCGTTGCGGAAGGGGGTGCATGTAGATCGTCACGGGCATCCGTTCGTGCCACTCGAGCTTCCGGAAGACGCGATAGGCCATCTCCGTCTGCGACAGCGAGGCGGTGACGGCGAATCGGTCCTGCACCGCCCGGGTGAGGCGGCTCCCGATGCCCCGGCCCTGGCAGCCGGGCAGGACGAAGAAGTCGACGAACCACGCCGCGGAATGCGCCGTTCCGCGGGAGACCAGGGTGAACGGCATGTACGCGCACAGGCCGACGAGGCGGCGCGGCTCGCGCTGCTCGGCGACCACGAGCGGCGGGCCCGCGTGCCGCCACCACCAGCGGTCCTCGACGTGGGCCGCGACGTCCCGCTTGTGCGGCCACACCTCGCGCAGCAGCTCCAGGAGCGGGGCCCTGTCGGCGTGCGTATAGGGCCGCACGAGCATGTCGGTGTCGGCAGGCGTCATAGTCTGGCGCGGACGTATGGAAGCAGTACTCCTGGCCTCCAGGCAGGGATTCCTGCGTCGAATGGGATGTCGAATTATTCTAGTCGGTCTGCTTCACGCTCCGCCAGTGTGCCAGAGGGCTGGCGCGCGCCCGCGCAGGACGGCCCACAGCAGCAGGCCGGCCGACAGCAGCAGACCGGCGGCGAATCCCAGTGCCGTGGGCGCCGTAAGCCTCCCGAGATGGAAAAGATAAAGCCACCACAGATCGAGGCTGAAGGCCAGCCTGCCGGAGAGTTCGCCGGCAGTCGCCGCGGCTTCGCCAGGCACGGGCCGCGAACCAGGCGGCCGATCCGTCCCAGCCAGGTCGCGGGCGTTGGCCGGCACGGCCGTCATGAGTGCGGCGCTGTTGCGGACCAGGGGTGACGACCGCCACGCGAAGGGCTCCCGGTTGGGTGAAGGCAGACCGTCTGTCTCGCCGACCGTCGCGAAGTTCACGAGCACGCCTGGCACCTGCACCACGACGCTGAGCACCGCTACGGCGAATACCAGCCGCGTTGCCCAGGTCCGCCATCCCAGCGCGGGCACGATCGCCAGCGGGGCGTAGACCAGCGCCAGCAGCGGCACGAGATACCGCGGTCCGTACGAACGCGTGCCCATCCAGTCTTCCAGAAGCGCATAGAACATGAAGAGTACGGCCAGCACGGGCCCGGCCAGGCGCGCATAGGAATGGCCGTCTCGCCACAGCCGCATCAGCACGATGAGGCCGACGCCGGCCAGCGGCGCGTACAGGAAGACAGAAGCCGCCGGCGACAGCGTCAGCCCCAGCAGGCCCACGCCTCCGAGTCCCGGGTGGTGCCCGGTCTCCAGCGGCCCGCCGAAGCGTACCGTGTTGTACCAAACCCAGCCGAGAACGGCGAGCCCGAGCACGCCGATCAGGCAGCCGACCTGCCGGCGCCGGCACTGCGGGCGCGCGGCCGAGGCCGTCCACAGGACGCAGACGATGCCGGCGAGGAGCATCTCGTGGCGCGTGAGAAAGGCGAAGGCGAGGGCCGCGCCGCCCCAGGCCACCGGCGCCACGCGCTCGAGCTTCACGCCCGACCAGACTCCGTACATCCCTCCCGCCAGCATGACTGCCGTGGGCATGGCGTTGAACCCGAACTTCGAGTACGTCCAGGCCAGCGATCCGACGGCATACAGGACCGCCGCCGCCACGCTGTGCCGTTCACGGCCCGTCAGGCGCCACGAGAACATGAAGACCAGGCTCGCGCACAAGGCGCCGGCGACCGCGTTGCCCAGCAGGACGCTGGCCTTCAGGACCGTGTCGTCCGAGTTCCCGATTCGGACGCCGGTGAGCCGGATCGCCAGCTTCCCCGCCAGGTAGAAGGGGATGTTATAGAGCGCCTGGCCGATGCCGAACGGCAGATGATATCGGCCGTCGACGCCTCGCCAGGCTGGCCCGGAGATCTCCGGAGGCACGTCCGCCGTGCCGCGCTCGACCAGTGACCGGGTCTGCGCATAGACCGCGGATGCGTCCTGCGTCGCCAGGCTTCCTCCCGCGGTGGCGGCGTAAAGCGACAACACCGCAAGGAACACCAGCGCGGCACTGCGGCGCGCCGGCGGCCTGGCGCAGAAGTCGTACCCCAGCATCCCGATGGGCCCTCAGCGAAGAGCTCCGGCGATCAGCCGGAACGGCAGCACGAACCGCTCCACCCACAGCGCGTACCAGTTGTCCGGGTACGACGCGAGGGACGTGTGCCCCAGCATGAACACCTCATAGTGAAAGAGCAGCAGCAGATTGCTGGCGGCCAGGACGGCGGTCAGGGCCGCGACCGCGCGGAAGCGCCAGCCGTCGAGGGCGGCCAGCGCCGTCAGGCCGACGGAGAACACGGGAAAGCAACTCATGAACCGGCGGGCGCCGAATGCCTCGCCCGCCCACCAGTCGGCGACCGAGGCGTTGACGTAGGTGCTGACGACGAAGAAGCCGCCGAGCACCCACAGCAGCCTGGGATCACGATCACGGAGGCGCGCCAGCCCCACCACGCCCACCAGTGCGAGCGGCGTCCAGGAGAACAGCCCGCGGAGCGGCGACAGGAGCACTGCGGCAATCTGGGGAGAGGCCCAACGCATGAAACCGCCGCCTTGCGGCACCGTCAAGAGCTGTCCGTAGAGAATCTGCCAGGCGATCATCTGCGGGGCGAACACGATGAGCGCCGCCGCCGCGGCGGCGAGCACGCGGATCCCGACGAACCAAATGGTGCGGCGAGGCGGGAGGCCGGCGTGCCTGGCGTGCCAGAGCACGTCCGGCACCACCACGGCCAGCAGCACGCCGTCCTGCCACCGGACCAGCGCCGTCGCGCCGGCCAGGGCACCGAGCAGCGCGTATCGCCCGAGTGTGGTGCGGGACCGCGATCGCCACCAGTACAGGAAGAAACCAGACGCTGCCATCGCCGACACCGCGTGGGAGTACGACGGCGATATCAGGCCATAGTAAAGGAGGCTCGAACCGGCGAGCATGCCCAGCACCCCGAGCATCGCCGCCCGCGGCCCGAACAGGTCCCGGCAGAGCAGGAACGTGAACCACAGCGCCAGCGCGATGGCGGCGAGGCCCGTGACATCGGGGAGCACCTGAAACGCGAGGCCGAATCCGTCGACAGGGTACGGGCTCCCGGCCATCGCCGCGATCTTCAACGCGCCGGTCACCGCGAGGAGGAGCGGAGCCCATGCCAGCGGCGTCCCGACGGCCATGTAATTGCGAACCAGGCCCGTTGGCGTGCGCGGAAAGTCCCAGGAGAATCCGGGGGGAGGGCCGGCCGGTTCGAAGTCCAGCCGATAGAGCCCCTTGTAGTCGTTCTCGAAGTCCAGATCGCCGTCGAACACGACGGAACGGGCGTAGACGTAGTAGTGGACCGCGTCGCCCCGCACCATGCGCGGGCGCACGCCCCGCACGAAGATGCCCGTGAAATGGACGACGGCCATCAGCAGTGCCACGACGACGATCGTCTTGCCGGGATGTTTCGTGAGCAGGCGCATCGATTCGCATTCGGCCACGGGCCGCGTTCGGCTGCCGGGCCCTCGCCTCGCGCCGAGGTGTCGTGCCAGTGTAACATCAGCACACCGACTCCGTGTCTGACCAGCACGCGCCCCGCCGCCCCGCTCAACCCGCCGCCTGGCTCGTCCTGGTGTTCATCCTCGCCGCCTACCTGACGACCGCCGGTGGCAGCCTGGCGACGACCGACGCGGTGGCCACCTATGAGGTCACGCGCCAGATGCTGGAACGCGGCACTGTGGCGTTGTCGTCGGATGTCGTGGGAAACGACGCGTACCGAGGCCCGGACGGCCGCCTGTACTCACCCTTCGGCCTGCTGCAGTCGCTCTGGAACGTTCCGTTCTATTACGCCGGCCGCCTGGCGTCGTCCCTGCCGCCGCTCGGCGGGGCCTCGCCCGTCATGGTGACGAAAGCCACGGTGGCGCTCGGCAACGCCGTCGCCGCCGCGTTGTGCGTGTGGGCCGTGTGGTGGCTGGCGTGGTCCGTCACCGGCGGGAGCGCGCGCACGGCCAGCCTGGCCGCGCTCCTGGCGGCGTTCGCCACGCCGCTGTGGCCGTACAGCAAGTTCGGCTTCAACGTGCCCATCGCTGCGGCCCTGGTGACCTGGAGTACGTACGCCTCGACGCAGGCCTCCGCGAGCCGTACGGCGCGATGGGCGTGGGCCGCCGGCATGGCGAGCGGACTGGCCTTGCTGACGCGACACGAACTGGCGCTGGTCGCGATACCCTCGGTCGCCGTCCTGGTCTGGGGCTGGCCGCGCGGCTGGCTCAAGCAGGCGGCCTCGTGGGCGGCGGGTGCGGCCCCGCCTGCGGCGCTCTGGCTCTGGTACAACTACGTCCGGTTCGGATCGGCGTTCGACACCGGCTACCTGCGCGACGAAACCATCGGCATGGGAAGTTCGATGGCCGACGGACTGTGGGGCCTTCTGTTCTCGCCGGGCGCCTCGATCTTCCTTTACGCTCCGATCACGATCCTGGCTGTGATCGCTCTCGCCCGGATGCGCCACCGCTGCCCGGGAATGGTGTGGCAGATCGCCGCGCTGGCCGGCATGTTCACGCTGTTCTACGCGCAGATGGCCAGTTGGGCGGGCGGGCGCTCCTATGGCCCGCGCTACCTCGTTCCGTTCCTGCCGGTCATGTGTGTGCCCCTGGCGTGCTGGATTGACGGGCAATCCCCCCGCATGCGGCGATGGCTGCTCGCCTGGTGCGCCTTCAGCATGCTGGTGCAGATCCCCGGCGTCCTGGTCGACTTCGCCAAAGTCAGGGTGGCCTACGCACGCCAGTTTCAAGACGGGCCGTACGAAGATCGGATGCACACATGGCAGGGCTGCCCGCTGGTGCTGAACACCAGGGCCGCGACCGCCGCGGTGCCGGCCGCCCTGCGTCAACTGGCGGGACTCCAGCCGAGGCCGGCCATCGAAGGCGCGGCGGGCGAAGGCTCGCGCGGGTTCTCGCAGCAGTTCGCCTTCGGTGTCGATTTCTGGTGGGTGTCTCTCTTCTACCTCGGCATCATCTCCGGGCTGACTGCGGTGGCGATTGGCCTGGGTCTGGCGCTGGTGACGCTGGTGACAGGCTGGGCCCTGCGCGCCGTGCTCAGGCGGGACGGCGCCGGCGTGCGGGCGTTGCGTTGCTCGACTGTCCCGTGACAGCATTCGAACAGGCGGGGAACAACCCTGCTGGTCCCCGGCGACCCCGCGGGGCCGCCGAGGATCCCGTGTCGTGAACACACTGAAAATCCCGGGGCGAACCATCGTGACCAGCGTGGCGCTGGCGGCCGCGCTCTACGTGCTCCTGCGCACGGCGTGGTACTCCGATGACTCGTACATCACGTTCCGGGCCGTCGAGAACTTCGTCGCGGGATTCGGGCCGCGCTGGAACCCCGACGAGCGCGTGCAGGCGTTCACCCACGCCCTGTGGTTCTTCGTCGTGTCCGCCGTCCGCGCGGCGAGCGGTGAGCTCTACTATTCCGTCTACGGACTGTCGATCGGGCTGACGCTGGCGGCAATCGCCGTCCTGATTCATCGCGTGGCCGCGTCGGCCTGGCACGGCGTGTACGCCGCCGCGGCCCTGTTGTCCTCGAGGGCCTTCATCGACTACTCCACGTCCGGGCTGGAAAACCCGCTGACGAATCTCCTGCTCGTGGTCTTTGTCCTCGTGTACCTCGCGCCCGGGCTGAACCGCGCGGCGCCGCGGCTGGCGTGGCTGAGCGGGCTGGCCGCGCTGCTGATGACCAACCGCCTCGACACCGGGCTGCTGGTGCTGCCGGTAGTGGCGGTCGAGGCGTGGCATATCGGCTGGCGCTCGTTCCCCTCGCTCTGCGTGGGCTTTCTTCCCCTCGTCGCCTGGGAGACCTTCTCGCTGATCTACTTCGGGTTCCCGGTGCCGAACACGGTCTATGCGAAGCTCCCGCCCAACCTGGCGTTCCGTGACTTCCTGCCGCAGGGCGTCTTGTACTTCCGGGATTCGTTGACGAACGACCCGGTCACCCTCCCGGTCATGGCCGCGGCCATCGTCGGCCCCCTGCTGGCCGGCCCGCGCCGGCTCTGGCCGTTCTCGGTCGGCCTGGCGATCTCGCTCTTGTGGGTGCTGCGCGTGGGCGGCGACTTCATGAGCGGCCGCTTCTTCGCGTCACCCTTCGTGATAGCCGTCGCGGTATCCTCCCGGGTCGGCAATCCCGGCCGCCGCCTCGTCCCGTTGCTGGCGGCCGTTGCCGTCTCGGCGCTGGGCTTCACGGCGCCGTACCCCCCGCTGCTCGCCAACGGTTCCTTCGACGGACGTGTTGAGCCTCCCTCCGGGATCACCGACGAGCGGCGGTGGTACTACCAGAACTCGGGACTGCTGCGCGACAAGAACCTGGACGCGCCGCTCTCGACGCGCCGGCAGGAACACGTCAGGCGGGCCCTCGCCCGCGGCCTGACGGTCACCACCACGACGGCCATCGGCTTCGCAGGCTACTTTGCCGGCCGGCAATTGCACATCGTCGATCCTGTCGCGCTTGCGGATCCCCTCTTGTCGAGGCTGCCGACGGCGGTCCCCTGGCGTATCGGGCATTTCCAGCGGGAGGTTCCGGCAGGCTATATGGACACGCTCGGAACCGGCCGCAACGTCATCGCGGACCCCGGAGTGGCGAGGTTCTACGACGAACTGGCGCTCGTCACGAGGGGCCCGCTGTGGACCCGGGAGCGGTGGGCGGCCATCGTCCGCATGAACCTCGGCCGGTTGTCGTATCTGCTCGATGGCTACTCGCGACAGCTGCCCGGTGTGCGCGCCGTGGACCTGATCGGGCCGAGACCGCCCGGCTCGGACCCGGCGGGGGACGAAGGCGCGACGAGCTTTGCCGAGGGCCTCGTCCTCTACCTCGACAAGCCGCGGCGCCTGCGCCAGGTCGAGTTCAGCCTCGACGCCACGCACGACTACCGGACGGTGTACCTGTACAAGGGACAGGAGCGCTTCACGCAACTCATCCCCGCGCGCTCGCCAGACGGTACGGGGTTCGCGCTCTACCAGCAGACACTGCCCGAGTCGGCGGGCGACGTCGACGAGATCCGGATCTTCCTGCGGCGAGGGCGTCCGCCTGGCCGGATCGCCTACTGGCGGGTGCTCGAGTAGGCGCCCTCCCGGCGGCGGAGCAACCTCCACATCCAGACGTAGAACGCGACCGCGAGCACCGCGAGCGGCACCGTGACGTCGATGCCGATCACGCGGCTGTCTCCGGGCCCCTGGCCAGAGAACCCGTAGAAGAGGAGGAGGTTGAGGTTGGCGAACCCGCCGGTGATGAGCGCGGGCACGCGCCACGCGGCGTCGCGTGCGGCCAGCGTGACCGCCAGCAGGGCCGGGACGAACCAGTGGTTCTCGTGCACGCCGCTGTTGAAGATCAGGTAGGCGAGGCTGCCCATCAGCGCGTGCGCGAGGGTGCGATTGACATCCGCGGGCCGGCGGGCGTAGTGCCACAGCACGAGGACGAACTGGCTCAGGAAGAGCGCCTTCGTGACCAGCCGCATCCATAACGGGGCGCGAGCCAGGTAGACGACGCGGTCAAAAAGCGCATCGCCGCCGAGTGTCGCGCCCTGCTGCAGCCAGGTGATCACCCACCCCAGGTTCAGGGCGTCGGCGCTCAGCGATCGGTGGCCCATGCTCCTGGCGAAGGCCCAGGCCATCGGCAGTGTCCCGAACGCCAGCACGACCACGCCGACAAGGGCGGCGGACGGCGCCAGCAGCCGGGCGACCCTGCGCGCATCCTCCCGTGTCGGACGGCGAGCCGTCCCGATGACGTGCAGCAGGAGAAACGGCCCGATCAACCCCGGCTGCCACTTGACCAGGCTGGCCACGCTGAACCACGTGAGCGCCCAGCCGTGCCTGGTTTCGGACAGCGCCTTCACGCTCAACACCAGGAACGGGGCGGTGTAGATGTCCAGATAGCCGAGCGCCACGCTGTTGAGTAGCACCGTGGCCCACAAGCCGAATGTGGCCGCACCGCGTCTGGTCCAGGCGAGGAACGCGACCAGCGTGGCGCCGAGGAAGCCGGCCAGCGAGAGCTTGATGGCGGCGGCGGGCGCCCATCCCAGGGCCGTGCCCGCCAGGCCGGCAATCCAGAGCACCACGGATGCGCCGGGAGGATAGTCGGCGGCGTTCTCGGCAAACCCGGCCAGCACCCCAAGGCGCGAGGCGTTCGAGATCCACCGCTCCCAGATCTCCATGTCGCCCGTCCCGGGGAGACGGGTGGCGAGAACGGTCAGGAGCGCAAGGGCGACGAGCGTCCCGCCGCGCCCGATCCGGCCCATGGCGGGTGACCATCGCAGAGTCATCGGCACTCCGCGGCGCATGCGTTGCCGTCCGTCATGGCTCTCTCCGTCTGGCTACCGCGCCCACCGCTGCACGATCCAGCGGCCGAACCGGCGTAGCTCGCCTGCATCGAACCCGGGAAACGCGGGCACGAGATCCGCGCGGTCGTCGCGCCGTACGAACAGGAACTGCCGGATTCTCGCGGCCGTCAGCCGCATCCCAATGTCATCCGCGTCCGCCTGTGACGCTGCCAGCATGATCGTCCGGCTTGAATAGACCGCGACGACCGGGTCGATCGCAAACGGGCTTCCGAGGATGATGACCTCTTCAGGCGCCTGCGCGATGTACCGGGTCACCTCCAGACCGGTCACCTCAGCGTCCCGGTAGGCCGGCATGAGGAGGCCGGTATTGACGACAAGGCCGACGATCACCAGGGCCAGGCCGCCCGCGGCCAGGATCTTGTGCGAGGCCGCCCTGTTCCACGCGGAGAGGTGTCCGCGGATCACCTGCCAGGCGATGGCGGTCAGGATGGCCCAGACGGGCATCAGGAGCCTCGCCCCGGGGAGTTTGCCGCCGGTCGTGTTCGTGGTGAGCAGGGCGATGAGGACATACACGGCCGAGACCGCGAGCAGGGCGTGCCGTCGTGAAGTGCGCTCCTGGTCGGACGGCGCCGGCGGGAGCGCGGCAAAGACCACGAACGGCGCCAACCGCATCAACCCCGGCAGGCGCCGCGGCGACGCAAGCAGCGACTGCAGGTCCCGCCCGGCGTCGACCAGCAGCAGGACGAGCACGGGCAGCGCGCCCCAGTAGGACCCGGTCCACCTCCGGACGGCAGCCGCGACGCCAACCAGGGCGGCCACCAGCGCGACATGCGCGCCGCTGCGCCCATCGAGCCAGTAGACAATCACCGTATCGAATCGCTCAGGCCATGTCAGTGTCTTCAGGACGGGCATCCCTCCAGCGGGCGCGTCCGGAAAGATCGACCCTCGAAGCACGTGCAGCAGATGCGCGCCAGCCGGGCGCCCGTACAGTCCTGCGTCCACCGCGCCCATGACGGCGAGCGGTACGACGGCGCCAATCAGCAACCTGGCCGGCGTTCCCAGGCTCCGCGAGCGCCAGGCGCAGACGAGCATCAGCCCCGGTGCGAGCGCCAGCGTCTCTTCCCTTATCGTCGCGGACAGGCCGAGGACAAGCCCCGCCGCAAGCGCGCGATCGCGATCCATGGCCAGGAAAACGGCCAGCATCGCCAGCGCCAGTGCTGCCGGGTGACTCGTCCCTGCGAGGGCATAGAACCAGAGCGGCGTGCCCAGCACCATGGCGACGGCGGCGAGGCCATCGCCGTCGATTCGCGCGATTGTCAGCGTGAGCGCCACGGCCAGCAGCATGGCGCCGATCGACGCGAGGCGGATGGCGGCAAGGCCTCCCAGCCGCTCGAATGGCACATCGATCGCGGCCGCGACCGTTGGAAAGATCGACTGCATCCCGGTCCGCGTCCGCAGGACGAACGGCTTCACGAACGGCAGGTACCATTGCTGGGGGTCGAGATAGCGGGCGCGGTAGGGCAGGCTCTGCCGGAGGAACGCGCTGTCGGCCAGCGCCAGCGCCTGCACCCGCTTGACGGCGGAATCGACCTCCCGCGGAGCCGGCTCGTACGGCGCGCGAAGGACAAAGCCCTCGACCAGCAGGACGGCGGCCACCAGCGCCAAGCCTGCCGCCCGGCCGGCATTCCAGCCTGCGCCTGGCGCGATGACCGGCAGGCGACCGAGACGGAACGTGCCCAGGCTCGCCATGGCGTCAACTCCCCGGGGCTAGTACCGCGCCGTCTGGCGGATGGCTTCCAGGATGTTCGACGCGTTCGGCAGGATCACCTCTTCGAGGTCCGGGCAATACGCCACCGGCGCGTCGAGCGACGCGATCCGCCGGACCGGGGCATCGAGGTGATGGAAGTGGTCCTGGGCGATGCGCGCCGCGATTTCGGCGCCGAACCCGCAGGTGAGCTGGTCCTCGTGGGCGATGATCACACGGCTCGTGCGGGTGACCCACTCGCCGATGGCATCCCAGTCGCACGGCACGAGCGTCCGCAGGTCCAGCACCGCGACGCTGATGCCGTCGTTCTCGGCCTGCTGCGCCGCCAGCAATGACCGCTGCACGAGCGCGCCCCAGGTCAGGATCACCACCCGGGTGCCCTCGCGGCGCACGGCGGCCCGCCCGAACGGCACCATGTAGCGGGGTCCCGGGTACGCGCTCTTGTTGTACGTCTGCCGGTACAGGTGCTTGTGCTCCAGGAACATCACCGGATCGTCGCACCGGATGGCCGTCCGCAGCAGTCCGGCAGCGTCCTCGGCGTTTGACGGGAAGACCAGGCGGATGCCCGGCGAATGGGCGAAGATGCTCACTCCTGACTGGCTGTGGTACGGCGCGCCGCCGCGGAGGTAGCCCCCGATCGGCACGCGCACCACCATCGGGCACGACCAGTGGTTCCCCGACCGGTAGCGCATCATCGCCATCTCGTCCCGCAACTGCTGCATCGCGGGCCAGATGTAGTCGAAGAACTGGATCTCCACGACCGGCTTGAGCCCACGCACCGCCATGCCGACCGCGCGGCCGATGATATTGGCCTCGGCCAGCGGCGAGTTGAACACCCGGTCGCTGCCGAACTGCCGCTGCAGCCCGTGCGTCACCTTGAACACGCCGCCCTTGCCCTGCACCTCGTCGAGGCTGGCCTCGCGGCTGCAATCGGCCACGTCCTGGCCGAAGACGATGATGCGCGGGTCGCGGGCGAGTTCGTCCTTGAGCGTCCGGTTGATGGCCGCGACCATGGTGTCGGGCTTGCCCTCCGGCTCGGCCGGCGTCCTGAACGCGTCCGATGCCGGGTCGACGTCGGGCGAGAACACCCACAGCGCAGCCGTATCGCGCGCGGGCTTCGGCGCGACCAGCGCGCGCGCGGCCGCTTCGTTGATCTCGCGCTCGACCTCCGCGTGCATGGTGTCGAGGGCCTTCTCGGTGGCGATGCCGCTCGTCACGAGGGCACGCGCCATCTTCCGGACCGGGTCGCGACGCCCCTCGGCTTCCCGCTCATCCGGAGTCTTGTAGAGCCGCTCATCGTCCGAGAGCGAGTGCGAATACGGGCGGACGACGCTGGCGTGCACGAGCGCCGGGCCGCGTCTCTCTCTTGTGTAGGCGACCGCCTCCTGCATGGCCCGGTAGCTGTCAACGAAGTCGGTGCCGTCGGCCTTGACGATCAGCAGATGGGGGAACGACCGGAGCAGGTCCGAGATGCTCCCGCCAGGCGTCTGCACCTCGACCGGCACCGAAATCGCCCAGCCGTTGTCTTCGACCAGATAGACGACGGGCAGCTTGCTGATGCATGCCGTGTTGAGCGACTCCCAGAACTCGCCTTCACTGGTCGAGCCGTCGCCGAGCGACACATAGGCGATTTCGTCGGCTTTGAAGTGCGCGTCGCGCCCGTCGATGTCCGGCAACGCCCCGTACAGCAGCCCGGCCTCAGCGCACCCCACGGCCTGGAGGCACTGCGACGCGGTGGGGCTTCCCTGCGACACGATGTTGTAGCGCCGGTGCCCCCAGTGCGACGGCATCTGCCGACCGCCCGACGCCGGGTCGTCGGCGGCGCCCACGGCCTGCAGGAACATCTCGTACGGCGTCACGCCGAGGGCCAGGCAGAGGGCGCGGTCGCGGTAGTAGGGGAAGAACCAGTCGTACGCGGGCCGCAGGCACAGGCCCGCGGCAGTCAGAATGGCCTCGTGGCCGGCCCCGCTGATCTGGAAGAAGATCTGGCTCTGGTTCTTGAGCTGGATCTCCTTGTCGTCAATCTTCCGGGACTGGTACATGATGCGGTAGGCGCGAAGGAGCAGGTCCGCGGGGAGACCGGCGGGTCGGTCTGTAGCGCCGGGCGTCGCATCGGCCGAGGTCGTATTGTGCATAAGGACAGGAAAGCCAATTATATCATCGGGTTCCGGGTGTTATAATCGCGCCTCCCGCGGCCCGGCATCGCCTCCGCGGCCGTCGTCCGGACCCCCTCTCGCAGGAGCACTCGAACATGTCTTCCCCCGTCGTCCGCCAGTACCGCTGGGACGAAATCGCCCCCGAGAAGGTCACCGACATGATCTCGCGCAAGATCGTGACCGGCGAACGCGAGATGATGGCCCAGATCTGGCTCAAGAAGGGCGCCATCGTGCCCATGCACGACCACGTGAGCGAGCAGCTCACGTACATCTTCCAGGGAGCCTTGAGGTTCACGATAGGCGGCGAGGAGTTCATCGTCCGCGAGGGCGAGGTGCTGCACATCCCTTCGTCTGTGCCGCACCAGGCCGAAGCGCTGGACGACGTGTTCGAACTGGACGTGTTCAGCCCGATCCGGCAGGATTGGCTGGACAGGACGGATGATTATTTTCACAAGAAGTAGGAAGCAAGAAGCGCCCACTGACGATTGTCAGAAGCCAGAAGACCGAAGCGTCCACTGACGAGTGTCAGAAGTCCGAAGCCGGAAGCCAGCGTGACCGGCCTTTCTTCTTGCTTCTGGATTCTTGCTTCTTGCTTCTACCGATCGGTGGACACAGCGGAGCAGAGAGCAGCCATGGACACAGGACTCGCGGGCAAGGTGGCGCTGGTGTGTGCGGCGAGCAGGGGGCTTGGCAAGGCCGCCGCGTTAGGGCTGGCGGCGGAGGGAGCGAAAGTGGCGATGTGCGCCAGGCACATGCCCACGCTCGAGGCCGCCGCGGCTGAGATCCAGGCGGAGACCGGAGCCGACGTGCTGGCCATCGGCGCAGACGTCTCCCGGCGGTCCGACATCACGAGGCTCGTCGATCAGACGGCGCGGCACTTCGGCCGCCTCGACATCCTCGTCACCAACTCCGGCGGGCCGAAGCCGGGCCTGTTCGGCGCGACGACCGAATCGGACTGGCGCGACGCCATCGACCTGGTGCTGTTGAGCACGGTGCTCCTGTGCATGGAGGCGGTTCCGCACATGCGGCGCCAGGGCGGCGGCCGCATCATCAACATCACCTCAATCTCGGCGAAGCAGCCGATTGCCGGCCTGATGCTCTCGAACGCCCTGCGGCCGGCCGTCACGGGGTTTTCGAAAACGCTGGCGAACGAGCTGGCCCGCGACGGCATTCTCGTGAACTGCGTGGCGCCCGGCTACACGCGCACCGAACGTGTCATCGAACTGGCCGAGGCGACGGCTGCGCGGGAAGGGGTCACGACAGACGTCGTCGAGCGGCGCACCGTTCAGAACATCCCGCTCGGCCGGATGGCCGAGCCGTCGGAGCTGGCCGACCTCATCGTGTTCCTGGCATCGGACCGGGGCCGGTACGTCACCGGGACGACGATCCCCGTGGATGGGGGATACCTGCGCGGGCTGATGTAGGGGCCGAACCGCCGCCCACCCCGAGCCCGGCCTCAGTGCACCCGGGGACCGCCGCCTCCCTTGCGTCCGCCTTCGTGGACGTCGAAGCGCTTGCGCATACGCGCCAGGCGCCAGCGGAGCCACTGCGACCGCACGGTAGACAGGGTGTGCCCGCGCAGTCCGGCAAGGTACAGATAACCGGCCACGAGGCCGCCGAGATGGGCGGCGTGGGCCACGCCCCCGCGCGTTTCGGAGATGGACGACAGGAAGGAGATCGCGCCGATGATGAGCACGAAGACCCTTGCCGGGACTGGGAACAGCATATAGAGGTAGATCGGCCGGTGCGGGTACATCATCGCGAAGGCGACGAGCAGGCCGTAGATGGCTCCGGACGCCCCCACGGTGACCGACCCATACAACGGCGCCGCGAACCCGAACGGCAGCAGCGACACCAGCAACGTCGTCACTGCCGCGCCGATGCCCGCGACGAAGTAGAAGCGCACGAAGAACCGCGTGCCCCACCGGCGCTCGAGGTCGACCCCGAACATCCAGAGCGCGAGCATGTTGAAGAGCAAGTGGAACAGTTCGCCGTGCACGAACATGTACGTGACGGGCTGCCAGACCCAGAAGCGCTCGAACACGAACGCTGGCAGCAGGCCCAGCCACTCGATGAGGGGCGGCGCGGCCCATGCGAGCAGGAACACCGCGACGTTGGCGGCAATCAGCGCGCGAACCGCCGGCGTGAGCGGCCCGGGGCCGAAGCTGTAAGAGACAGAGCCCGGATACGTCTGGCGCATGATTCCACGTTCCCCTATGCCCGCCTCGCCGGCCATCGCACGCGCGCCAGCACCATCGCCCGGGCTTCGTTGAATTCCCTCGCCTGAAACAGCCGCGCGGCCTGATCGAGGACGACGAGGGCGACGGTGATGCTCGAGACGACGCGCAGGGCCATGACCGGGATGGTGCGGGCGGGCAGCCACGAGGCAATGGCGGCGTCGGCGGCCCAGGCCGCCAGGCCCATCACAAGCGACGCGGCGCCGATCCGGGCGAACGAGTCCCGCACGCGGCGTTGGTCGAGCCCTCCCAGCCGGGGCCGGAGCAGCCAGAGCAGGACGCCTGCATTGACGAGCGCGCTGGCCGAGGTGCCGAGCGCCAGGCCCTGGAACCCCATCAGCCTGACCAGTGCCAGGTTCAGCCCGACATTCACAAGCACCGTGGCCACCGACACGAGCACGGGCGTACGGCTGTCCCGCAGGGAATAGAACGCTGGCACGGCAATCTTGACGGCCGAGTACCCGATCAGGCCGGGTGCGTAGCAGACCAGCGCCGCCGCCGTCGCCGCCGTGTCGGCCGCCGTGAACCGTCCGTGTTCGAAGATCAGCGCGACGATCGGCGTGGCCAGGACCATCAGCCCCACCGTCGCCGGCACGTTGAGCATGAGCATCAGGCGCAGGCCGCTCGACACCGTGTCGCGCATCCCGGCGATGTCGCTCCTCGCCGCGTGACGGCTGAGCGTCGGCACCACCGCCGTCGCGATGGAGACGCCGAAGATCCCGATGGGCATGTACATCAGCCGGAACGCAAAGCTGAGCGCCGAGACCGCCCCCGTGCCTTCACCCATCGCGAGGATGCTGTTCACCACCAGATTGACCTGCACCGCGGCCAGTCCGACGATGCCAGGCCCCATCAGCGTGAGCACCTGCCGGAGCCCGGGATCCGAGAAATCGAACACCCGTTCGTAGCGGAACCCCTCGCGGCGCAGGGCCGGCCACTGCAGCGCCATCTGCCCGAAACCGCCGACCAGCACGCCGATCGCCGGGGCCATGATGACCGGCCAGCCGAGCAGCGGCATCACCGGCGCGAGGCCAACGGTGCAGAGAATCGAGCCGACGTTGAACATGGCCGGCGACACGGCCGGGATGAAGAAGCGGTGCAGCGAGTTCAACATGCCCATCAGCGCGGCCGCGACGGCGACGAACATGAGGAAGGGGAACATGACCCGCGTCAGCATCACCGTCAGGTGCAGCTTGCCGGGGACCGCGGCGAATGACCCGGAGAAATCCAGGAGCGTCGTGATCGGCCACGCGAACACCATGCCGGCAACCACGAGAACGCCCGTGGCCAGCAACAGGGTGTTCACCACCAGGCTCCCGAGCCGCCAGGCACGCTCGCGCCCCTCATTGGCGAGGGTCCGCGTGAATGTCGGCACGAAGGCCGCGCTCATCGCACCTTCGGCGAACAGGTCCCGCACGAGATTCGGGATCCGGAACGCGATGTTGTAGGCGTCCATCTGGTCGCCGGCGCCGAACAGGAAGGCGAGCACCTGGTCGCGGACGAGCCCCAGCACCCGGCTGGTCATCGTCGCGGCACCGATGATGCCGGCGGACCTGGCTAGCTGTGGCGAGGCCGCCGGGGGCGCGGGGCCGCCACCCGGCATGGACGGCTGGTCGGGCATCTAGAACCGTCAGGGTAGCACAAACGCCAGGCTGCGGAGGGAGACGGCCGGGATCCCGGGGCCCCCAAAGAGGTCGGGCACCCGCCAGTCGGGATGGCGGGTGCCCTGGAGGAGGAGAGATGGCTAACTAACGCCTTCAAGAAGATTAGACGACTGCTCCGCCGGAAAAGTTTGGAGGTTGAACGCCCGCTGATGCTCGTAAATAGAACACAAATTCACGTAACGAACAATCGTTTTTACGCATATCGGAGTGGAGGGTCTTGGACTTGTGAGATGAGGTGCGGCACCAGGGACCGTACGGCGACGCCAAATTACGCCACCGATCCCTGTGTCGCACTATGACGCTTGCCAGCCTGTATCAGGAGGGGCACAGTGCATCTGAAGTTCTCGACAGATGGGGTTCTGCGAATGCTGGCCGGAACGAACGGATCGAAGCCCAACGGCAAGATGAATCTGATGGACGCCGCCCTCCTGGTCGAGCGGCTCCAGTCCAGGGCGGCCCACGCCGGGGAAGTCGAGGCGCTCAGGATTGCCCGAGACGCCCTGCTGACGATCGTGGGCGAGGGGTACACCACGCTGGCCGACCGTCTGGGCAGGGGGCCCAATGGAACGGGACGGACCGAAGCGGGCTAGCCGGCGAGCTTCCGCCTGACCGCCTCGTTGACGGCCTTCCCGTCCACGGGCTGGCCCGCCAGAGCGGCCATCGCCGCCTTCATGACGCGGCCCATGTCTTTGGGGGACGTGGCGCCGGTTTCCGCTACGGCCTTCGCCACCGCCTCCTCGATCTTTGCCGCACCGATCGGCGGGGGCATCATGCCTTCGAGCAGCGTCACCTCGAACTGCTCCTTCTCGGCGAGGTCGAGGCGGCCGCCCTTCTGAAACTGATCGACCGAGTCGCGCCGCTGCTTGATGAGCGCGGCCACCACCTGCAGTTCTTCCGCAGGCTCGAGCGCCCGGCCCTTCTCCACTTCCTTGTTCGTGAGCGCCGTCTTCAGCATCCGCAGGGCGGAGAGCGTGGGCGCATCGTGGGCCTTCATGGCCCGCGTGATGCTGAGGCTGACATCGGCCAGGATGGACATGGGCAATCACCGTCCTGCGGGAATCACAGCAGCCACGCGTACCACCCTCGCGCACCGAGGGCGATCACGGCGCCCGCCACGACCGCCGCGATCAACCTGCCCGCAGGGCGCTGCATCGACCAGGAGAGCGCGGCCGCGGCGAGCGCCGCCAGGGCCGGCGCAACGGCAAGATGATAGCGCATCTCCAGCGGGGTCAGCACCGCCAGACCGCTGAACATGCCGAGCGTGGCCAGCCACGCCCAGAGCGTGAGGCTGAGGCGATCCCGCCGTTTCCATCGGGCGATCAACACCGCGCCGGCGAGCGCCAGGCTGCCGAACACCAGGCCGAATGCGCTGCGCGTCCGGCGGAGCATCGTCTCGAAACGCCGGCCGGCCGAGGGTCGTGCCTTTCGAGCCGTCGGCGGCGGCGTGGGAGCCACCTCGTCTGGAGGGGTTGCGTGTGCGCCGGCGGCCACAATCGCCCGAACCTCAGCCGCGAGGCGCTGCGCCTGCGATCGGTAGGTGCCCCAGAAGTGGCCGTAAAAGGCGGCGAACGAGAGCGCCAGCGCCAATCCCAGCGCGGCGATCACCCGTACGGCCATGCGCCGGACAGGCGCGTCGCCGAACCAGCGCCAAATCACGCCGATGGCGGCCATTGTCGACGCGAGGACGACCAGCGTACTGAAGTGGGCCACGAATGCCACGGCCGCCAGCACGGCGGGCAGCACCAGCCAGAGCCAGACGGGCCCGGTCACGGGCAGCAGGACAAGGGAGGCCACCGCGAGGACCGCCGCCGACTCGCCAAACGCGTTTGTCAGATTGCCGGTGCCGATTACGCCTTGCGCGATCGGCGTGGCGTGGAACAGCGCCAGGGCGAGGAGCGCCGCCCGGCGATCGTTCCAGGCCCGCGCGATCATCGCGAACAGGGCGAACCCGGCCGCGCACTCGGCGGCAAGCACGACGAGCCGCACCAGCGCCACATGGTCGTGCACCAGCCTCGCGAGCGGCGCCGCGGCCAGATACAGCGAGATGCCATACGGGAAGTGATACCCGTCGGGTGTGAGCGAGGTGAAATAGTACCGCCCATCGAGCACCCACTCCAGGCGGTGCGCCTGGAAGAGGGCATCCATGATCGGCATGGAGGGATGGAGCAGAATCAAGGCCTTCAGATAGACCGCCACCGCCGTGATCGCCGCCGCGGCGCGCCACGCGGCGGGCACCGGTTCGCGCCGGAACCGGTCCATCAGCGCCAGCGTGAGGACCAGGGCGAGCGCGAGGCCTGCCGCGAATGGAACAGCGGGCACGGCCCTGGCATGGTAGGTGGCCATGCCCGCCACGAGCGGCCAGGCCTGGAGAAGCGCGGCGGCTGAGGCAAGGCCCGTTGCGGCGAGCGCCGGAAGTCCGGCCAGGCCGAGCGCCGCCCCGAGGATCGCAGCGGCCGCAGCGGCGCGGACCATCGAGGCGCCGGGAGGCAGCACGGCGCCGCCGCCTGCCGGCTCGCACGCGAGGCGATCGAAGGCGATGCCAAGATCGCGCGGGTCGTGCGGGCCAGGCCTGAAGGTGCTCGACACGCCGATTCCGAGCACGACACCCGGCCGGGTGGGGTTCGCCGGAATCTCGAACGGGATGAGGTCCGGAATCGTGCGCACCGGCCACGACCGAATCTCCAGCCCGTCGGCCGAGAAGCTCAGCGTCGGCAGAGGAAGGCCCGCGGGCGGCCCGCCGACGATGGCTGCGGTACACGACCACGCCACACGCCGATCGAGGCCCGGGAAGCGAAGTTCAGCCGACGCGCCGACCCACGCGAAGGTCAGGTGACGATCGCGCTCGCCGGGAAAGAACCCGGATGTCCCCAACAGTTGGTCACGGTCCATCTCGATCCGGATGGCCGGCGCCCGGCCGTACAGCACCGCCACGGCCGCAGCGGCCACCAGGGCGGCAGCCAGCGCGGCAAGGCACGCGGTGAAGAGGGATGGGCGCGTATCCATCACCGTTCAGGACCTCGACGCCGCGAGGATCTCGCGGTAGATGCCGTGGAAGCGCGCGGCGACGGCCCGCGGCCTGAAGTGGTCCGACAGCACCCCGTCGGTGCTCGCGGCGGTCCTGAACTTGCGTGAGAGAAACCCGGTGACTGCCGCGGCGAGCGCCGGAGCGTTGCCTCTCGGCACGACCTGCACGTCGTCGCCGAACAGGAGGCCGAGCTCCACGCCGCCGGGATTGTCGGTGGAGACCACCGGCGTGCCGGACGCCAGCGCCTCGAGGGCAACCGTGGGGCAGGCTTCCAGCTCCGACGGCAGCACGAAGAGGTCTGCCGCCTCCTGGTAGCGCGCGATCGTCCGATTGTCGACCAGGCCCGCGAAAGTCACCGACGAGCCGATGCCGAGCGAGGCGGCGCGCGCGGTCAACTCGTCGCGCAGCAGACCCGTGCCGCAGATCACCAGCCTGGTGTCGGGATGGGCGCCCAGGATTGCCGGCATCGCGTCGAGGAGATGGCGCTGGCCGGCCAGCGGGTGGAGCCGCTTGACGTTGAGCAGCACGTTCCGCTCGCGCAGTCCAAGCAACGCCCGGGCCTGCTGCCTGGCCGGCTCGTCCACCCGGCTGAAGTACTCGGCCACGGGCGGGTACACCACGGTCATGTGGTCCCGCGACAGGCCGAGCTCGAGGGCGCGGTCCATCAGGCCGCGACTGTAGAAGGTGACGTGCGATGCCGAGCCGTAGGCCCGCGTGAACAGGTCCACACCGAGGCGTCTCGGCGTGTAGTGCCAGATCTCGGTGCCGTAGAGCGTCAGCAGAACGGGCTTGCGAAGGCGATGCGCGAGGAGTCCCGACGCCTCCGGAAGGAGGCCGTTGCTGTGGAGATGCACGACATCGGCCTTGCGCAGGCCGGCCGCGGCCGCCCGCCTGATGCGGAGCAGTTCGATGAGCGATGACGCCTGCAGAATCCCCGGAATCCTGAGGGCTTTCGGACGGGCCTCGACCCACGTCACCGGGCCTGGCAGCTCCTGCTCGACCTGCTGAAGGGCTGATGGTTCACGCCCGGCCATCGCTCTCGGAGGATGCGCGATATAGCACGGTTCGTCGCCGGCCTCACGCGCCCACCACCCAAGGTGCACCGGCAGCAGCGCGTTGGCGGCCTGGTCGGGCGGCAGATGGCAGGTGACGTGACAGATGCGCATGCGTGGGCCCGCAGTCAGGCGCCGGGATCGCGCTGCGCCCCGCAGTAGAGCGCCCGGAACTCGGAAAACGTCACCGGGATTGCGCCCAGATCCGAGACGATGTACGCGAGCGCCTCTTCGAGCCGCGCGACGAACTGCTCGAGCTCCTGCGCGGTCCTGTTGTACGGGCTGCCGCCCACGATGGCCTCGCTCGAGTGGAAGATGAGGTTCAGCAGCGGAACCCCGTCGGCCTTCATGCGGCGGGCCAGGGCGCACATGTCCTCGACCGACGAGTAGGACGGGCGGAGCCACTGGACGCGGGCCACGCCGAGCTTCTTGAGGATCCGCTTGGTCGTGTACGGCCGGGGCGCCCGCGCGTACAACCGCTCGACAAACGCCGGCACGCGGCGGTTGAGCGCCGCCGAGACGGGCAGCTCCAGCAGGTTGCTGCTGCCCGGCACCGTGGGATTGTCGTACGAAAGGAAGTACGGCGTGGGCGGCGCGCCGGCGAAGTCGGGCCCGCCTTTGTGGCCCTCGTAGAAGAGGGGCGCGACGCTCGACTCGAGCGTGTAGCCCGCGCGTTCAAGGTCGGACACGTGTGAGGCCGAGAACCCGAATCTGCCCGAGCGGTACGAGAGCGGACGCTCGCCGACCGCGTCCGCGATCGCGCCGGTCAGCGAGGCGACCTGCGCGGCAAACTGCGCGGCCGGCAACTGCAGGGCGTACGGATGACGCCTGATGTCCTGCTCGGTGCACGGCGGCGTTTCCCACGCGTGGTGATGGGCCCCGATCTCGCAGTCCCTCCCCGAGCGCAGTTCCCTGAGCACCGCGGCGGACCGCGGGTCTTTCGCTACCGGCCACGTGATCAGGTACGTCGGCCGGATGCGGTGCTGCTGGAAGATCGCGTGGAGCCTGGGCAGGGCGTAGATGTTCTCGAACCGCTGGTGGAGCCGGGCCTCGGCCGACCACTGGTTGTCGCCCTCGGTATCGATGCCTACCAGCAGCGACAGCATACTAGCGATCCTGGTCGGAGTCGCCGAGCGTGACGTGCCACCCGGACGTGTCCTGGTAGAACGACGCCGGCACCTCGACGGCATTGATCTTCGCCGTGAACTCCATGGTCGACTTCACCTGGAAGTAGCCGGCGTGCTTCAGCGCCCGGCCGAAGGCGCCGTGCAGGCAGAAGGCCCTGATCTTGTCCGAATCGGCGGCCTTCGCTTCGCGGTCCACCCAGCCGAGAAGGGTCTCGACGCCAGCCTCGTCGCCAGGGTCGGCCAGCAGGTCGACCAGCAGGGTGACTCGCCCGCGGGCCTCCTGGAGGTGCCTGTAGACCGCGTAGCCCTGCACCTGGTCGCCGCGCTTCAGGGCGACGGCGTTGTAGCGCACGTGCGGCGCGTCGCAGAACTTCCAGTTGAGATACCGGGCATCGCGCCGCACGGCGAGTGTGAACGCGGGCGCCAGCCGCTGCCAGAGGGCCGTGAACTCCTCGCCGAAGCGGGCAATCGGCTCGATACCGGCCTTCAGCGGGCGGGCGCGCGCCACGATGCGCACAAGCGGCAGCGTGACGGCTGACACGAACCGGTTGATCGGCATCGGCCAGTTGGGCCGGCGCAACGCGCGGCGCGTCAGCGGCTTCACGAAGCAGGGCACCGGGCCCACGTTCGGCCAGCGGAGTTTCTGGAAGAGCCGGTACGACGACTCCGACAGGCCCAGCCCGAGCGCGGCCCCGACGTGCTGTTCCCAGGTCCGGAACAGCATCTCGCCGAGGCCCTGCCGCTGCCGCTCGGGGGCGACCATGACATCCATGCCCCACGACCCGCCGATTTCCTGGCCGAGCACCGACACGCGGACGGGCATCGCCGCGTACTGGCCGATGATCGTCGGGCCCTCGCGCGCCACCCAGATCTGGGGGCCTTCGAGCGGACGGCTGGGGTTGCGCGTGTACTGCCACTCCCATCGCAGCCGGTTGCCCTCGGCGGCATCGGCGCCGAACACGCGCCGGTACATGGCGGTGATCTGACGCTCGTCTTCGGGGCGGAACGTGTCGATGGTGGCCATGGCGCGCGCAGCGGTCCTTCGGGGTCAATCTGCAGCCGGACAAACGCGTGAAGCAGCCGGGACGCGCGCATCGGCCTGCTCGATCGGCTCGGCGTCTTCGGAACCCTTCAGAGATTCTAGCGCAGCCGCCCGCCGGCCGCGACAGCAGAGGCGGAATCCGTCGGCCGCGGCAGCCACCTCATGCCGCCGCGGCCGAAGACGAACCAGGCTTCCTCACCCGTCTCGAGCGCGCTCTGAACCGCGATCCGGACGTCGAGGCCTCCGGTGCGCGGGCGGGCCTCGATCGTGCCCCGCGGGGTTGCGAGCAGCGCGGGCTTTGCCGCGTCGAGGGTGACGTCGAAGGTCCGCAGGTCGCGCGACGCGACGAACCCCCCCCGGTAGGGGCTGACGCGCAGCGCGAGCGTGTTCGGACCGGTCCAGGCCGCCTCCACGTACGGGTCGTCGTGGCCTGCTCTGATGAGGGTGTCGATGCGCTCGGGGGAACAGGCCCGCAGCCGCCGCAGGCTCTCGATGTTGATGTTGGCGTAGACGCCGCGCGGCCTCGTCGGCGCCGTCGCCAGGACGACGTCGCGCCCGTCGCAGCGCGCGCCCAGGCCGGCGTTGATCGTCGCCGCCGCCGCCTCGGTCATCTCCGAAGCCCACCGCCAATCCGCGCCCCGGGCGCGAAGATCCCAGCCGCCCACGGCGATTGCCGCTACCACCACCGCGGTGAGCACCGGGGCCCAGCGCCTGGGGACCCGCGCGACGGCGAGCCCGGCCAGAAGCGCCGCCGGCATGCTGGCAAGATACAGATAACGCGTGCCCTCCGTCATGCTCGACACGGGCACGAGGGCGGCGGCCAGGAAGAGTACCAGGAACAGCAGTTCGGGCCGGCCCGCCAGCATCGGCCAGCCCGCCGCGGCCAGCACGGCCACGCCTCCGAGCGCAACCAGGCCGGCCACCCAGAACCAGCCGGGCAGACTGCCGACGAGTGCGTCGAGCCCCACTGGCGAGAGAAGATGTGCCGCCGCGAAACCGGTGGAGGTCAGCGCAAGCCTGAACGGGGCCCCGACGCTGTCCGAGATGGCGAGGATGCCGGCGAGGGCCACGGCCACGAGGAGCCCGGCGGACGCCTGCGCGCGGCGGGACCGCAACTGCGCCGCAACGCGGGGCCAGCCCCTGTGCGCCGTGAATGCCGCGAAGGCCACCAGCGCGCCCATCACCGCCAGTTTGGGCACTCGCGCCGCGCCTCCGGCTGCGGCGAGGCCGGCGGCCTGGCGCATCCACACATACAGTCCGCCGGCGGCGGCGAACCACAGCAGCAGCCGACACACGCGGGCGGGACGCGCCTGCTGGACGAACACGGCGAATCCGATCGCCACGACCGGAAACGCGATGGCCGACTCCTTCGAGAGGATCGCCGCCAGGAACGCGCCGGACACGGCGAGGTCGCCGCCGAGACCCGGGAGGCGAAGGGCGAGCAGGCCGGCGAGGACGCACGCGGCCGCCAGCAGGTCAAACCTCGCCGACACCCAGTACACGGCTTCGTGGTGCGAAGGGTGCACGGCGAAGAGGGCCGCGGCGGCCAGCGCCGGCCACACGCCCATCATCCTCCTGGCCAGCGCGAGCACGAGGAGGGCGTTCAGCGCGTGCAGCGCGAGCGACGTCAGGTGGTACCCGGCCGCGCGATCCGCCCAGAGCTCCCAATCCAGGGCGAGTGAGAGGAACGCGACGGGACGGTAGTAGTCGAAGTGGCGCAGGCCGAAGTAGGCCAGCGGGTGGCGGAGGCCCTCCAGCCCTTCCAGCCGCGCGAGGATCAGGAAGTCGTCGGACACGAAGCCCGCCCGCAACGCCGGCCAGCACACGGCGAGCACCAGCGCCGCCACGCTCAGCGCGGCCAGCAGGGCGGGCGCGCGATGCGAGGGGGCGCCTGGGCCCGCGCTCACCGGCCGGCTCCTGCCGCGCCGCACAAGCCCGGTGTCCGCCAGACCTCGATGACCGGGCCGGGCCTTGTGACACGCAGCGACGGCGTGACGTCGGTGTCGGGAAGCCAACCGTCGGCGGGCAGGCCGGCCTCGACAAACGGGGTCTCGCGATGGACGAGCGTGCCAGACCGTGCCACGAAGGGAGCGAGCGGATTGGGACCGGCCGGCGCGGCGCTCTTGAGGACCGCCCACTCCACGCACGCCTCGGGCTCGCGCGAGCCGGGCTCCTCGCGCGAGAACCACGCCGGTGGCAGGTAGATCTTGTCCTCGTCCATGCCGCGCTCACCGATGTAGAACAGCCGGTACGACGGCGAGGGGTACGGCGTGCGCGCAAGCAGCGACGCCGACCGCCGGCCGGCCTGATCGGGCCGCAGACCGGCATTCGCGAGGGCCTCGACCAGGCGCTCGCGCGTGGGCCGGAGCTGCACCGAGTAGGGCTCGACCGCAACCGACGCGCCGGCCGGAACATGCGCGTGGATCCACTCCCGGGCGAGTGTCCGCGTGTCGGTCTGGCGCAGCAGGTACACCGATCTCACCGACAATGCGAGCGGTTGGATCACTGCGGCCACGGCGAGGATGGCGAGGACCGCGGGCGCATGCCGTCCTGTCCGGCGAGCCAGCGCCGCGATGCCGTACGCGCCGAGGATCCCGAGAAACGGGTAGAGCGGGTTCGCCGTGCGTCCGAACGGCCACGTGTTCGAGATGAACAGGAAGAACACGAGCGGGAAGGACGCCGTCCACACCAGAAGCGGGACCGACGCGCGCCCGAGGGCGATGGCGCCGGCCGCCGCGGCCGGGATCCACAGGGTCGCCTGCGACAGCAGGTAGCCCAGTTGCGGAACGGCCGAGCCGAAAGGGCCGTACACGTGCTGCGCGCGATCGACGATGATGAGCCGGTTGGCCTGGATGTCGCGCAGCGCCGTCGTGTGATCCAGCAACACATAGGGCGATCCCGCCGCGAACGCGAGGAACATGGCCGCTACTGCCAGAAAGACGCGCGGCGCGATCCATGCGCCTGGCGCCATGCCGGCCCTGAGCGCGTGTGCCGTCACGAGCGGCACCAGCGCGTAGACGCCGTAGTAGTGGAACGACGCGGCCACACCGGCCGACAGGCCGGCGAGCAGATAGTCGAGCACCCGGCCCCGCTTCCACACCCGCCAACTCGCCAGAACGGCCACCAGGATGAGCAATGTCGCCGGCACGTCGTGCTTGACGACGTGCGCGTCCCGGACGGGAACGTAGGCGACCGCCATGAACGCTGCCGCGACGCGCGCCACGCGTTGTCCGCCCACCCGCTGCGCCAGCGCATAGGTCGCGGGGACCGTCAGCGCGCCCGCCACCGCGACCAGCAGCCGCGCCGCCAGGTACACCGGCGTCGGATCCTGCCAGAACCGGGCCTCGAACGCGGCAAGCGAGGAGACCTGGCCGATCGCCCATTGAATCCCGGCGAGAACGCCCGTTGCCGCTGCCAGTACGTAGAAGAACAGGCTGGGATAGAGGAAATTGCGGGGATTCAGATCGCCGGAGCCCAGCCCGAGCGCCCGCGACAGGATGCTCACCTCGTCGGGGTTGTAGACGTGCGGCAGCCCGTGGGTCAGGCCGACGAGGCGCAGGCCGAGTCCGGCGGCGAACACCGCCACGAGCACCGGGTCGCGCCACGCACGCTCATCGGGCCGGCGATGCGTCTGTTCGGACATGCGGATGACCGCTTCCGCCTACCCGGCCGGTCGGGCGAGCTCGACCTTGCAGCACCGGCGACAGACGGGGAAGAGGCGGTGCTCCAGCAGCCGGCGCCGCAGCGCGACGTAGCGCTCAGAGTTCCACGCCTCGGCCAGGGTCTGGGTGCCCAGGTCGCCGACCTCGATGCGAATGAAGGGGCAGAAGTACACTTTGCCGCTGAAACCCACCCTCGCATGATTGAAGGGGTAGAGGCACCGGCCGTCGAGCGTCGATCCTGGCGTGTAGTAGGCGTCGGTGATCCCCGGCCACACCTTGGGCCGGACGTCGAACTTGATCCCGCGGGCGCGGCACTTCTGCTGCAGCGCGCCAACCTGAGCCCGCACCTGCGCCGGCGTCACGCCCGGGTTCGGCGTGACGTAGGTGGCAATCACCGATCGGTCGGCGGCCCCGGTGAGCCGCACCGTCTCGTCGACCTCTTCGGGCGTGCTGTACATGAGATGGTTCAGCCCGATGGCGTCGATGCCGAGGTCCCCGGCCACGTCGACCATGCGGTCGAGCGCCTCGATGCTGTCCTTCGCCACGGTCGTGTTGATGCTGACGCGAAGCGGGGCGCCGGTCCGTCTGGCGGCGTCCTGCAGCCGCTTGAGTCCCTGGGCCGTGCGCTGGAACGTGCCTGCCGCGCCGCGCGCGCGGTCGTGCACCTCCGGCGGGCCGTCAATCGACACGCTGATGTGTTTCAGGAAGCCCGTCGTCGCCAGCTGCGCCAGCGCGGCTGCGCGCTCGTCCGTGATGGCGGTGCCGTTGGTCGTCAGGTACCCGCAGACGTAGCCCTTGCCGCGGAAGAGCTCGAGCGTCTCCAGGATGTCCTTCCGGACGAAAATCTCGCCTCCGGTCAGGCTGATCTGGAGGCCGGCCTTCTCCGGGAACGCCCGCTGCAGCATGTCGAGGGGCAGTTCCTCGCGCCACTCGCCTTCGATGTTCAGCAGGGCGCCGACATAGCAGAACTCGCAGTGCAGATTGCACCGCATGGTCGACTCGTACACGATTCCGGCAGGCAGCGCATCGGCCCGGCCGTCGCCCCTGGCGAGAATGCGGCGCGCCCGGCGCTCGAGCCGCCAGGTCCGGTAGCGCGCCCACATGCGGCCCGCCAGGGGGGAGGCGCGCAAGCGGCGGGCGACAGGGTCAACGAGGACGCGGAGCGGGGCCATGTCCCATCATTCTAGCTTGGCTTGCCAAGGCGGATGAGATTGAGCAGGCACCAGCCGGGCACCGGCAGCGCGCGCGTGAGCAGGGTGTGGAGCCACTCGAGGTCCGTCGGATGGCGCCGCACGAGGGCGGCAAGGATCGGCACCGTCGGGAAGATGCCACGGCGCGCGAGCGTGCGGAACCCGGCGTTCGAGGCCATCTGCAGGAACTCGCCCACCGGGCGATCGCCGGGGTGCTTGGCCACGTTCGCCGTTCGGATGAGGCGGCCTCTCAGGAGGAAGTGCAGGCGGGACTGGAGGTGCGCGAGGTTCGGCACCGAGAGCAGCAGTTCGCCCCCGGGCACGAGCACGCGGTGCAATTCGCGCAGCGCCGGCAACTGGTCGCCGAACGCGAGGTGCTCGAGCACGTCGAGGCACAGCGCGCGGTCGAAGGAGGCCTCGTCGAAGGGCAGCGACGTCAGCGACCCGCTCCGCACGCGCGGCGACGCGTAGTTCGCGTCCACGCCCTCGATGCTCAGTCGCGAGGCGTATTCGTCGACGAGCACGCCCTCGCCGCAGCCGGCGTCGAGCACCCGCGTGCCGGCCGGCAGCGCATCGAGGTACCGCCTCACGGCCGCCAGCTTGGCGAGATAGGTCGGCCGGTAGTTCCAGTCGTGATCCAGCCGAACGTGGTAGTCGCCGCGTTCCGCGTATTCGCCTTGCCGCACAGACAGCGGGGGTTCGGCCATCACCAGCAATTGTAGCCTGACGGCACACTATAATGCCGTGGTGCCTGCCGGACGCGCTGCCCCCAATTCGCCTCACTACCGCGTGGTTCATGCGCCTGCCGACGAAGGGCCGGCGTTTCTCGACACGCTGGAGTCCATCGCGGACTTCTACACGAAGGACATGGGCGGCCGCGTCAGGAACGATGGGCCCGGCGTCAGGCTGAAGTGGTCGCGCGACTGGGAGTACCCGTGGGTGTTCACCCGCGCCGCGGCGGCCGCCGGCGAGGCGGTGCTCGATTGCGGCGCGGGCAATTCGCCGATGCCGTACCTGATGGCCCGACAGGGCGCCTCCGTCATTGCCCTCGACCGGGACGCGGTTGTGGCGTCCCGCTGGCGCTACGGACTCGGTCTCGCGTCCGGCTGGCTGCGTGCACTGGCGGCGCTCCCTGCGGAGGCCCGGCGCGCGGCGGAGTTGACGCCTGCTCCCGAGACGGCGCGGTCGGGCACGCCGGGCGAACTCGCCGCGCCGCGCGACCAGCCTGCGCCGGCCGGCGCGGTGCCGCGTCGGCCCCTGCCGGTTCGCGCCTGGCGGTTCGCCAGGCATCGCCTGGTTGCCCGGCACAAGGTGGCGTGGGCGCGCGTCGTCAAGCCGGACGTGTGGGGGCCCGTGTCGCCGTCGCTGCTCGCCCGCTACGGCGTCACGTACCTCTTCGGCGATCTCACGGCGCTGCCGTTCCGGCCGTCCTCGTTCGACGTCGTCACCTGCGTCAGCGTGCTGGAGCACATGCCGCCCGACTCGCGCGCCATGGGGGTCAGGGACATGGCCAGGGTCGTGAAGCCGGGCGGGCGGTTGATCCTGACCTACGACCGCCACGAGCACGACCTCACGCGGGACCTCCTCGAGGCCAGCGGGCTGGACGCGGTCGAGCTGGTCTGTTTCTGCGCGGCCGCGCCGTCGCAGGCCGCGCGGCCCAGGCCCGATGTGATCGGCCTGCACCTTGTGAAGCCCCGGTAGGCGAGGCCACGACGCGTGTTCAAGCGGATCCAGCAGCTGCTCCGTCATCTCGCGATCTACGGTCTTGGTGACGCGGCTCCGGCCCTGGTCAGCTTCCTGCTGCTCCGCGTCTACACGAACTACCTGACCACCGCCGACTATGGGGTCATCGGGCTCCTGCTGACCGTCGAAGCGGTGACCCGCGTCCTCTTCCGATGGGGCACCGACGGCGCGTTCATGCGGCTGTTCTACGACTGCCGCGACGACGGGGAGCGCCAGCGGCTGACCAGTACGCTGCTGCTGTTCCTGACCGCCACCAACGGCGCGCTGCTGGTGCTGGGGTTCGCGGCGACGCCGCGCATCGGCCGCTACCTGTTCGAGGGGCACGCCTACGACGGGCTGATCCGCCTCGTCATCTTCAATACGTTCCTGACGACCTTTCACTTCTTTCCGAACAGCCTGCTGCGCATCCGCGAACAGTCGGGCACGTTCGCCCTGCTCACCTCGGCCAAGTCGATTGCCACCATCGTGGTCCGCCTGCTGCTCGTCGTCCCGCTGCGATGGGGCGTGGCGGGCGTGGTCCTGGCGGACACGTTCGTCACGGTGGCCTTCACGATCATCATGGCATTCTGGGTCCTGCCGCTCCTGCGGCCGGTGTTTTCGCGAAGGGTGCTGCGAGAGGCGCTGAGGTTCGGGCTTCCGCGCGTGCCGCACGCCCTCGCCCACCAGGTGATTGCCGTGAGCGACCGCTACCTGATGGCGGCATTCCTGACGCTCGGGGAAATCGGGCTGTACGGCGTCGGGAGCAGCTTCGGCCAGGCGCTGAAGATGTTCCTGAACGGGTTCGAGTTCGCGTGGGCGCCGTTCTACTACGGCGCCATGGACCGGTCCGACGCCAAGTTGCTCTACAGCCGCCTGGGCACCTACCTGTTCGCGGCCGTGGTGCTGCTGGCGGCGGGCCTGTCAGCCGTCGCGACGGACCTGGTCCGGCTGATGACCGCGCCCGAGTTCCACCGGGCGGCGATTGTCATCCCCTGGACCGCGATGGGCGTGGTCGCCCAGGCGTGTTACCAGGTGGCGGCGCTCGGGTTGAACGTGACGAAACGTACGAAGTACTTCCCCATCTCCACCGGCGCGGCCGCGGCGTTCAGCATCGGGGCGAATCTCCTGCTCATCCCGAGGTACGGGCTGCTCGGCGCGGCCTGGGCCAACGCCGCGTCGTACACGGTGCTCACGCTGACCATCGGGTGGTTCTCCTACCGCGAGTACCCCATTCGGTACGAATGGCGGCGGCTGGGCCTGGTGGCGGCGGCGGGCCTCGCCTCCTACGCTGCCGCCAGGTGGCTCGTGCCGACGTGGCCAAGCCCGCTCCTGGGCCTGCTCGTGCGCGGCGGCATGGTCGCCGTGATGTTCCCGGCCCTGCTCTGGGTGACGGGGTTCGTGGAACCCGCGGAATGGCGCCGCCTCGCCGCGCTGAAGCAATCCCTGCGCGGGACCATCAGGCTCCGCTCGGAGGCGAATGAGTCGGTTGAAATGGGCGGCGAGATCGTGGCGGATCTGTCAGGGCGGCTGGATCCGGACGGCCAGCGCAATACGCCGGCGGGGCAGCCGCGAGAGTGAGGCCGCCCGCACGGGTGGCGGGCGGCCCAGGGGCCTACCGAGTAAACGGCACCGCGTTCACGGTGGAATAGTTGTAGTTGTAGAAGACGAGGACCTTCGCCCCTCCGGTCACAACCACTACTGGCGATGGCGAATTCGACCGCAGTCCGTCAACTTCAACGAGGCCGGAGCCATCAGCCCGACCATCAGCAGTGGCCACCATCGAAAGCACCACGGCCTTGCCGTCGCCGCCGGGAGGGTCCTGACCACGGAATGCCAGCAGGTAGTCGTTTCCCGCCGGATCGTACGCCAGGCTGACCTGCGAGAAGGCGTCGTCTGAAATGGAAGCATTCGTGCGATCGGGGGCCTGGACGACATAGGGTTCCGAATCGAGAGGCGTACCGCTCAGTGAGTAGCGCATCCCGAAGATCTGTCCGCCGCTCGTATGGTTGACCCAGACCACCTGATAAACCTGTTCGACGGGGTTGAACACGACGTTCGCGTAGCGGCTCCACTGCCCGTACAGAATATTCTCCGTGGGGGCGATAGGTATGCCGTTCCCGTCGATCAAGGTGCGGTAGATCCCGCACTTGCCCGCCCACTCAAGCCCGGTGCAGTCGCGGTAGCCGACCACCATCACGTTGCCGTCCGAACCGACCGCAAGCGCCGGATACGTCAGCGGGCTGACCTCCGTTGAGGCCGGACGCGTGATCTGATAGGCGGTGGCGAGCACGCCGTCCCATGTTACCGGCATGGCCCATGCTTCTTGTTCGTAGGGGGGCGCGGCGGCGTATTTGGTCCAGGTCACCATGAAGCGCTGCGTCTGCGGCAACCAGACGACATCGCCTCTGTGACGGCTGGTGTTACCGTTCACCTTGACCGGCGCGCCCACGAGCACGCCCCCGTCGTACTCGACCGCTTGAACGAACCGCGAGAAGCCGGAGTCAATGCCCGCATAACTCACGAGGAAGCGGCCGTCGCCACTGGCGGCAACGCGAGGGGCATAGCCGAGATATTCGTAGCCGGAGCCCTTCGAGACGAGAAACGGCTGGCTGTGCAGCTTGACACCAGCCTCATCGTAGAACTGGCCCCAGATGAAGTCCTTGCCGTTGTAGCTCGCTTGGAACGCCAGCAGGTATGTGCGGGTCCCGGCGTCGTAGACGGCGTGGTGCTCCATCCAACCACCGGTCGGGCCGATAATACCTGGCGGAACCACTGGCGGGACGACCGGGGGAGCGACCGGAGGAACGACCGGGGGAACGCCGGTGGTCGAGCCAGACGTCTGTATCAGCAATCCGCCGGGACCGACGAGGTACGTGCTGCCGAGAATCGTGACACTGGCCCCCGACATTGGATACGTGCAGCCGCCGTAGGTCACGTTCGTGCCGGCGACGGTCACAAAGGACCGATCCGCAGGAGGCGTCGTCGGGCACGTCGGTGGCGGGGGAGTCGACAGGATGAGCAGTCCGCCTGGGCCCACGACGTAGGTGTTGCCGAGAATCGTGACGTTGGTCCCGGACATCGGGTACGTGCAGCCGCCGTAGGTCACGTTCGTGCCGCTGACGGTCACATAAGACCGATCCGCAGGCGGCGTCGTCGGGCATGTCGGCGTGGAGGCGGCTGAGACCGAGCCCGACGTCCGGATCAGCAGTCCGCCGGGACCGACGATGTAGGTGTTGCCGAGAATCGTGACGTAACTCCCGAACATCGCGTACGTGCAGCCGCCGTAGATCGCGTTGGTGCCGCTGACGGTCACGTACGACCGATCCGCAGGCGGCGTAGTCGGACACGTCGTCGTGCCGCCTGTCGTTCCGCCCGTGGTACCGCCCGTGGTGCCGCCGGCCGGGGCGGTTGAACTCAGGATCAAGACGCCGCCCGGGCCCACGAGGTAAGTGTTTCCGAGGATCGTCACGCTGGCCCCGGACATCGGGTACGTGCAGCCGCCGTAAACGGCGTTGGTGCCGCTCACAGTCACGTACGACCGATCCGCAGGCGGCGTAGTCGGGCACGTCGTCGTGCCGCCGGTGGTTCCGCCGACTGCCGCCGGCGTGCACGTGTCGCACCAGATCAGGATGCCTCCGGTGCGGACCCAGTACACCCTGGCGTTGATCGTGACCTTGTTGTCGACGATGGGGTAGGTCGCGCCGCCGTACTCGATGGTGGAACCGTTTTGGACCGCCACGAGAACTGCCTGGGCTGACGCGGTCGGCGCCATCGCTCCAACGAAGGCAAGCGCGAGGATGACAACGGCGGCGCTCATGAAAGTGATTCGTCTGTTCACGGCCTGTTTCCTCATCGCAAATCCCTAGGGACAGAGTGCTGGCAGACGATGTATCGGGTCGAGACGACCTACGGAACAGTCCTGCCGAAAATAATAGCGCCTAGCACATTAGCAAAAGTCGTGCCGAAGCGCAATAAGTTCGGATGACACCAATCCAGGCGAAGGCGAGGGGGCGGGAAACCGGCGTCTCACCGCGAGGACTTCACGGTGCCGGGGCTCAGGCGGCTGGCCGCCGCTCGCGCATGAACTCGATGACCTCGGCGATGATCTCGTCGAGCGAGAGCCGCGGCTCGTAGCCGATGACCCGGCGGATCTTGGACAGGTCGGGCACGCGCCGGGCCATGTCCTCAAACCCCGCTTCGTAGGCCACGTCGTAGGGAACCGTGACGATCTCCGATGCGCTCCCGGTCATGGCCTTCACCTTGCTCGCCAGCGCCCCGATGGTGATCTCCTGGTCGTTCCCGATGTTGAACACCTCGCCGACCGCGGCGGGTTCCCGCACGAGCCTCGCGAGCGCCCCGACGATGTCGCCAACATAACCGAAGCACCGGCTCTGCGTGCCGTCGCCGTGGACGGTCATCGGCTGACCCGCCAGCGCCTGGCGCACGAACGTCGGCAGCACCATCCCGTAGCGGCTGGTCTGCCGCGGGCCGACCGTGTTGAAAAGCCGCACGATGATGACCGGCAGCTTGCGTTCCTTCCAGTACGCCAGCGCGAGGAACTCGTCGATCGCCTTGCTGCAGGCGTAGGCCCAGCGGTGCCTGGTGGTGGCGCCCAGCTGCAGGTCGCCATCCTCGGAGAAGGGGACCTGCACGCTCTTGCCGTACACCTCGGAGGTCGACGCGACCAGCACCAGCTTCTTCTTCTTGTTGGCGTGCTTGAGCACGACTTCGGTGCCGTGCACGTTGGTCTCGATCGTGCGGACCGGCTCCTCGACGATCAGGCGGACGCCGACCGCGGCGGCCAGGTGGAACACGACGTCGCAACCGTCGATGAGCTCGGCCAGCAGGGGTTCGTTCGCGATGGTGTCGATGGTGTACTGGAAGCCCGGGCGGCCCTTCAGGTGCGCGATGTTGTCGATCGAGCCGGTTGAGAGATTGTCGATGATCGACACCTCGTCGCCCTGCTGGAGCAGGAGTTCGGCCAGATGCGATCCGATGAAGCCGGCGCCGCCGGTGATCAATGCGCGCACAACTATCCTCCGTGGCGGGATCTAGCGAGGGATCCCGACGAACTGCTCGCCGGCCGGGACGGCGCCCTCCGCCATGGCCGAGAGCAGGGTCTCGGCCACCAGCAGGCCAAACGGGTCCTGGGTGTCGATGAGGCCGAACCAGGATCGGACAGGCACCAGGCCGACGTTGCGGCCCGGGCCGAGCCCCTCGAACACCACGCTCGTGCGGCTCGCGCAGGCGAGCCCCGCCGCCTCGCGGAACAGGGGCAGGCGCCCGTCGCGCGTCGCGTCTCCGGCAGCTCCGACCTGCTGGATCTCGCCGCTCGGCGTCTGCAGCCAGAACGCGTGCCGCTCTTCCTGGGCCGTGAGCACGCTGTCGCAATCGCTCGATCGCAGCGCCTCCACCACGCGGTCCACCAGGCCTACCGGCCGCACCGGGTGGCTGGTTTCGAGCAGCACGACCGTGTCGAACCGATCGCCCTCCTGCTCGGCCAGCCACTGCACGCAGTGGCGGAGGACCTGCCAGATGGTCACCCCGGGCCGGGCCAGCTCCGCGGGCCGGAGGAACGGGACGTCGGCGCCAAGCGCGCGGGCCAGGTCCGCGGCGCCCCGGCCTTCGGTGCTGACCACCACACGGTCGACCAGCGCCGCGTCGAGGCCGGCCCGCACGGTGTAGGCGAGCAGCGGCTGTCCTCCGAGCATGCGAGGCTGGCCATCCACGAGGATGTCCGCTTCGCGCACCGGAATGATGCCGACGGCCCTGCCGGCGCTCCTGTTGGTCACGACCCTTCTCCCGTCGCACCGTTCTGGATGAGCTCGATAATCCGGGCGACGCGCGCGGCCCGGTCCTCGTCGCGTCCCTGGTGGATGCCGTGGAAGTGGTAGACGCTCGCCTGGGGCTCGTACGCGATCTGCCAGCCCAGTTCCTGCGCCCGCCTCGCCCAGTCGCGATCCTCGACGCCGGGCAGGGCCTCATTGAAGGGCACCTCGGTCCAGACCGAGCGACGGATCATCGAGTTCGCGTTGTGGAAGAAGTGATCGCGGCGCTGGATGCGGCGGTCCCGGCCGAACGTCGTCCAGAGGTCCCGCTTGTCGAACGCCGTGCTGTCGGGGAACGGCTCCTGGCGCCCGTAGACGCCCGCGATCGCGGGCACGGTGAAGTTGGCCGCGAGGCGAAGCAGCCACCGCCCGTTGGCAGGCACGCAGTGGCCCGACAGGATGGCGACCAGATCGGCCGTCGTGGCCCGGATGCCGAGGTTCAGGGCCCGCCCGTGCGTGTACTCGTGGTCCGGGATGCCGATCACCCGGCACCGGTAGCGCCGCGCGATCTCCACGGTGGCGTCGGTGGAGTCGTTGTCCACGACAACGATGTCCGCGTCTGCGTCCAGCTGGCGCGTGAGGGCGTCGAGGACGCGGGCGATCCACGCCTCTTCGTTCTTGGTCCTGATGAGGACGGCGGCCTTCATCGCACCAACCCGAAGGTGATGGGGTCGTCGGGCCTGAGGTCGAAGCGCGCCTGGCGTCCGACGACGACGGGCAGGTGCTCGACCGACAGGCCGCTGGCCGGGGCCTTGAACGCGATCATGTCGCGGGTCAGCGTCGTGCCGGCAGCGACGGCGCGGGCGGCGACCAGGCCCGGGCGCATGTCGTCGACCCGGTCCAGTTCGTCGGGGTTGTAGCCGAGCAGCGCGCGCCGGCTCGCCTCGGCCAGCGCCCGGACGTTGCGGATCCGCGCACCCAGCCGGACGGCGGCGGCGTCGGCCTCGACATCGCCGGTACTGGCCGGAATCTGCATGACCGACGCCCCGACGGCGAGCGCCAGCGTCGCATGGCTCCGCGTCGGCCTGGCCTCGCTCCAGCCGACGCGGTGCCCGAGTGTGCACAGGTGGGCGATCATGGCGCAGTCGCGGAGCAGCGCCGAAGGCGGGGCGCTGCGCACCCGGTGCAGAAAGACCAGCTCGGTCCCGTGCAGGATCCCGCGCGCGGTGTCGATCTCTCGCGGCGTCGAGCCCCACGTGCAGAAATACACCCGCGTCGCCACTCCGGCGAGCGTCTCGAGCAGCGGGATGTTGGCGGCCATCGCCTCGTCGACCTGCCACGCGTCGACGGCGGCGCCGTCCAGATCCAGGCACGACTGAATGTCGTAGGGTGCCACGACGATCCGCAGGCCGCCGAGGAGAGGCCGGAGGCTCTCGAGCAGCGCGGGCGTCAGCAGCGGCGCCGCATCGGTGGCGGCGGCCGCCTGGGGGTCCGGCCGGGACACCATGTGCGTGGTCCGCACCGGGCGGACCGAGTAGTCGCCCGGGCGGCAGGCGATGAGTTTCACCGCGTCGGCGCCCGATCCCGCGAGGCGGGTCAGCAGCCCGCGGGCGGTCACCATCCCGCCCCTGCGGAGCTCGTCGGCCGCCACCAGGACCTCGAGGGGCACGTCGCTGGCCCGGTCGCCGGCGCTCATGCGGTCCGCCCGACCACGGCGGCGATGGCCCGCATCTCGCCCATCAGCGCGCCGAAGGCCTCGTAGTCCAACGCCTGCAGGGGATCGACGGCCGCCTTCTCGGGTTCGCGATGGACGTCGATGATGATGCCGTCGGCGCCGACGGCGATGGCGCCGCGGGCGATGGGCGCGACGTACTTGCGTTTGAAGGTGGAGTGGCTCGGGTCGACAATCACCGGCAGGTGGGAATACTCGCGGACCGCGGGGACCACCTGCAGGTCGACGATGAAGCGCGAGGTGACCTCGTGCGTGTGGGGCGCGACCACGCCGCGCTCGCAGAGCACGACCTGGGTGTTGCCGTGGTAGTAGAGGTACTCCGCCGCGCCCAGCCAGTCGCGCAGGCTGGCGCCGAAGTGGCGCTTCAGCAGGATCGGCTTGCCCGCCTTCGCCACCTCGATGAGCAGCGGGAAGTTCGACATGTTGCGGGCGCCGATCTGAAGCATGTCCGCGTGCTCGGCCACCGCCCCGACGGCGCGCACGTCCATCACCTCGGTGACCACGGGCAGCCCGGTTTCCTTGCCGGCCTGCTGCAGCAGCGCCAGGCCCGGCATGCCCAGCTCCATCATGCTGCCGCGCCTGTACGGGAACGTCAACGGCTTGAAGGCGCCCCCGCGAAGCATGTGCGCGCCGGCCCGCTTCACGGCGCGTGCGATGTCGAGCATCAGCTCTTCGTTCTCGACGGCGCAGGGGCCCGCGATCACGACGATGCCCGAGCCCCCGAACTCGGCCGGGCCCACCCGGACCGTGGTGGCGTGGCCCTCGTGGCGGCGCGCGACGAGCGGAATGTTGTTCTCGAGGTCGGCGGCGGAAATGTCCTTCATCGGTCGGATCCCTGCGCGGTGCCCTGGTGTGCCGGCCACTCGACCAGGACCTTTTCGGCGAGCCACAGATCGAAGTCCGAGTGCACGTCCAGCATCACGCGGTCGTCGTCGGTGGCGATGATGTCGACGTTCGGGCCGACCCGGCGGCCGGCCCGGACCAGGTCGGCGCGCGTGGCGCAAGCGGTCGGCGTTTCCTCGCGATACAGCGGCTCGCGGTGCTGCCTGGATCCATACGGGATGTCGGCCGCGAGGCGGACGTAGCGCCCGTCGACCGCCCGCCAGTAGTTCTTGTGCGTGCGGAGGCCGACAAACACGGTGTCGAGGGCCGGGTCGGCGAGCAATCGCGAGACGGCCTCGTCGATCCACGCCGGCTGCCGGAAGACGGCAGTGCAGGTCAGGAACACGACGATCTCGGCGCGGTAGCCCTCCTGATCGTCGAGCCACCGCACGGCGTGCTGGAGCGCGGCCTCGGTCGTGGCCTGGTCGTCGGCAAGCGTCGCCGGGCGCAGGAAGGGGGCTTCCGCCCCCAGCGCGCGCGCCGCGGCGGCGATGTCCTCGGCGTCGGTGGTGACAATCACCCGGTCGACCAGCGAGGAGGCAAGGGCCGGCTCGACCGCGTACGCGAGCAGCGACTTGCCCGCGAGCAGGCGGAGATGCTTGCCCGGGAGGCCCTTCGAACCGCCCCGGGCCGGGATGATGGCGACCACGCGCCTCGTGGACACGACGACAGGCACCTTGCTTCGACCCCCTACCAGACGTCGCGCATCGCGTCGTACACCGCGCGGCGCACCGTTTCGTCAGCGAGCCCGCGCGCTTCGAAGTGGCGGCGGAGCACCACGTCGAACATCGCCGTGACGGCCTGCTGGATGTTCATCGGCTTGCCGTTCAGCACCGGGTGGCCGCTCAGACGGGCCTGGCGCAGGAGCACCGTCTCGAGCGGCGCGTAGACGATGTCGAAGACGCGCAGTGCGGGCGGCGCCGCGAGCAGCCGCGCGAGCGACTCGCGGTTGTTCCGCTCGACTTCGCCTGCCCCCGCTGCCAGACAGGCGCGGAGTGTCTCCGCGTCGGACTGGCCGCGCGGCGCCGGCACCGGCGCCGCGGGAGCCAGCGGCGAATACGGCTCGAGCGTGAACGCCCGCCCGCCGGCGTCGGCGCGGACACCCGCCTGGCCGCAGGACGTGCAGTTGATGAGCAGGTCCGCCGACCCCAGCAGCCGATCGAGATCCTCCAGCGGAGCGGCCGTGACCCGCGGGTTCACGTCCCGCGCCAGGGCCGCCACCGCGACGGCGTGATCGGCGGCCCGGCTGGCGATGGTGAGCGACCCCGGCCCGATGGCCCCGGCAAGCGCCACCGACACGGCGCGGCCTGCGCCGCCGGCGCCGACAAGCAGGACCCGCATCCCGTCAAGGCTCGGGATGAAGGGCGCCTCCCGGTCGCCGGGCCTGGTGAGTGCGGCGACCGCTCCGGCGGCGTCCGTGTTGTCGCCGACCAGCCCTCCGTCGGCGCGCCTGAAGATCGTGTTGACGGCGCCGATCGCGCTCGCCGCCGGCGTCAGGCCGTCCAGGTGCGGGACGATGTCGACTTTGTAGGGAACCGTGACGCTGCCGCCGACGTACCCCGGCCAGGCTCGGAGCGCCTTCACCAGGTCGCCGAGGCGATTGGCTGCGGTGTCGAAGGCGACAAACCGCGCGTCGATCGCCAGCCGGCGCAGCGCGTGGTTCCAGATCGACGGGCTCTTGGCTGTTTTCGAGGGCAGTTCGCCGATGATGCCCGCCACGAGCCCCGAATCTTCGTCCAGCCCGTCCACCGTGTTGGTGAGGCAGGCGGCCACCGCGCGAACGTCACGGCGATCGTCTGCGGACGCACGCACCGTGACGGGCGGGAGCCCCAGCTTCCGCGACGCCGGGTGGTCCTGCATGCGCACGCGCGTCTCCCGCTCGTGGCTGGCGTAAATCGCGTGCAGCAACCGTATCGAGCGCAGGCCCTCGTCGCCGGGGATCTCGACCGGGCCGCCGTCCCGGATCGACGCGACGACGCGCTGGTAAAGCGTGTCGTGGCCGAAACCGTACGCGTTCGGCACGAACTCGAAGAAGTCCGTCTTCACCGTGGCGTCGTAGCTGCGCCGGTCGGCGAAGTCCCAGTGCTCGATCCGGTTCATCGCCAGGCCGCCCAGCACGATGACGCCGCCCTCGCCCAGCACGGACAACGACGCCTCGATGTCGCTCGGGCGCGTGGCGGTGGTCGCCTCGATGATGCCGAGGGCCCCGCTGCGGAAGCGCAGCGTGGCCACGCACAGGTCCTCGCACTCCATCTTCACCAGCCGCGTGGCGCAGGACGCGTCCACGTGCTCGATGTCCCCCATGCACCACAGCAGCGCATCCAGATGATGGATGGCCTGCTGCGAGGTGACGCCGCCATCCATGAGCCACGTGCCATGCCAGTCGTCGAAGTCGTAATACGACTGGTCGCGGCACCAGCGCACGCGGACCGTCCCGCTGACCGGCCTGCCGAGGCGGCCCGAGGCGATCTCCCGGTGCGCGCGCGCGAGCGCCCGGTTGTAGCGGTTCTGGTGGGCCACCCACAGGTGCAGGCCCCGGCGCGCCGCCTCGCCGATCATCTCCTCGGCGTGCTCCGGGCGGAGGGCGACGGGTTTCTCGACGACCACGTGCTTCCCGTGGCGGAGGGCCTCCATGGCGCGCGCGTAGTGGTCGCCGCTGGGCGTGGCGATGTCGACCACGTCAATCTCGGCCTCGCGGTACATCGCGGCCGCCGACGAGAACGCCGGAATGCCCAACTGCGCGGCGTATCGTTGCGCCCGCTCGGGCACGATGTCGCACACCGCCGAGAGCCGCGCCCCGGGCACGTGCCGGACCAGCGCGTCCACATGGCGCGTCGACACGCGGCCGCACCCTACGAGCCCGAATCGAACGTCGTTCATCACCTGCGTTGATGCCTATTGCGGACCGCCGGACGCCCGCGCGAGATCGAGGATTGCGCCGACCGCCCGGTCTGCCGCCTGACCCGTTGGCAGCAGCTCGTATTCTGCCATGAATGCCTGCTGCCGCATACGGAAGGCGGCCCGCGCGTCGTCGTCCGCAAGGAAGCGGTGCAGCACCGGCGCGACGTCGGCCGGCGACGCGCATCCGAGCATCACGCCCGCCTCGACGAACGGGCTGAGGTAGTTGGGGAGATTGAGGGCGAGCGCCGGCACGCCGAGCGCCATCGCCTCGAGGGCGACCGTCGAGTTGACCGTGACCACGAGATCGGCAACGGCCAGCGTGGCGGCAAGATCGATGTCCGCCGGCGCCACCGTGATGTTCGGGGCCGCTCCGGCGAGCTTCACGTACGCGCCGGGCGTTTCTGCCGGGTGGCAGCGAACGGTGAGATGGACGCCCGGCGCCGAGCGCACGGCGTCGAACAGTGCCGCGAGCGAGTCGCGCGCGCGTTCGCGGTACTTGGTCGCCAGAATCAGGAGGCGCGCGTCTCCTGCCGCGCCGAAACGCCGGCGCGTCTCCCGGCGCGCGTCCTCGTCCTGCCGGCCCGCGGCCGACGCCAGCGCGTCGAGGCGCGGATTGCCCGTCACGATCAGGGCAGCCGCCGGCAGCGAGCCGGCCTCTTCCAGATGGCGCGCGGCGAACCGGTCGAACACCAGCGTGGCCGTCGGGCGCGGGAAGCCGAGATCCCCGGCGTTGCGCGCCGAAGGCGCGACCTCGTCCGCCAGGTGCCGGTAGTTGAGCCAGTGGCGGTGGATGAAGCCATGCTGCAGGCCGCACGTCGGGATTCCGCGCCGCCGGGCCTCGAGCACGAGCGCCCGGCCCCAGCCGCCGGCTTCGGCATAGGTCACGGCCACGGCGGGCCGTATCCGATCGAGCGCCGCGGCGGCTTCGTCCATCGCCCGCGCCGACCAGGGCAGCTGAAGGTACGCGGCGCCGGTCAGTTCCCGGCGGATGAACCGCCAGAGATCGTATCCGCCGAAGACCGCGGCCTCGCGCAGATCCCGGCTGCGGCAGAGCAGGCGATCGATGCGCCCGCATCCCAGCATGTAGCCGAGCGACCCGGTGATGGCCCGCCATGGCGCGTAGGCTTCGACCGACTGCACGTCGGGCAGCGTCCCCTGCCATTCCTGAAGCCGTTTCGCGAGCGTCCGGGCGCGGAACGCCGTTGTCGGGCCCAGGCCCACGAAGATCACGTCCTCGGGCCGCACCTGCGCCACCAGCTGCCGGAGTATCGGCCCGACGTACGCCTCCCGTTCGGCGGTGTCACGCCAGAAGGCGGAGTGGACGAACACGGCGACCGGCCTGCGATCCGACGCGGCGGCAGCGCGCCGATGCCGGAGGCGCGACCCGACGGCCCTCAGGGCGAACTGGGCCGAGGCCGCCAGCGTGCCGGCGAACGTCAGCGCATCGCGCCACGGCCTCGGGCGGCTGCCGCGGTAGACGGCGCCGTGGCGCCTGGCGCCGATGGCCAGCACCTCGCGCGCGATCTCGTCGCCGCGGACCACCGCGACGGCCCGCGGCCGCAGCGCCGCAAAGAGATTCTCCGAGGCCGTCACGGCGCGGATGAGCGTTTCGATGACCCGCATGCGGTGGAGGTACACCTCGACGAACCACCACAGCGAGTCCCCGCGGTAGACGAGCCGGTCGCGCAGCGGGAGCCCGTCGAGGTCCGCGTGCCGCACGGCCTTGATCCACGCGATGGCCTCGCGGTCGGCCCTTTCGATCTCGGCGGGCGAGAGGAAGTCACCCAGGCGGACGCGCCGGCGGCCGGAGTCGCTCTCGACGACGACGACGGCATCTTCGATCACGACGCTCAGCTTACCGTGTTCGAGGCCGCGGGGACGAGGCGCCGGGTGTCGGCGAGCAGCTCGCGCGCCGCGCGCAGCACCGCGTCGGTGCTCACCGCCTCCAGGCAATCCGGCGTGTGCCCGACGCACCGCGCGGGCGGCATGCGGATCCGGTTGCACGGGCTGCACGGCAGGTCGGTGCGCACGATGCGGCAGCGCGCGGCCAGCGGGCCCCAGCGATCGGGCGACGAGGGACCGAAGACGGCGACCAGCGGGACGCCCAGCACGGCGGCCAGGTGCATGGGGCCCGTGTCGGGCGTGATGAGCAGCGCCAGCCGCGTGAACACCGCCGCGAGGGCCACGATGTCGGCCCGCCCGACCAGATCGACGCACGGCACCTGCGGCGGCAGCGCGGCCCGAAGCGCGTCCGCGGCGGCCCGGTCTTCTGCGGCACCCGTCAGCACGATCGTGACGCCCTCGTCGGCGGCAAGGTGCGCGGCGACGGCGGCGAGGCGCGACACAGGCCACTCTTTCACCGCCCGGCCGGCCCCGATGTGAATGCCGACCAGCCGCCGGCCCGTCCGCGACGGCGCGGCGAGCGCCGAGTCCAGCCACTGGTCCGCCTGCGCCAGCGAGGACGGCGGCACCTCGATGGCGGCGCGAGGCAGCGCCGTCGCGGCCAGGCGGCCCTCGCCCGTCGGGAATGATCGGCCAACATCGTCTCCGAGCGCGGCACCGGCGAGGCGCCAGCCGTTGACGGCCGTGTGCGACGTCGGGTCGAACGGCACGACGAGGTCCAGCAGCGGCCCGCCGCCAGCCATCCCGAAGCCGGCCTGGTACCGCGCGCCGGCAAGGCTCATGAGCAGGTGGCTCCGGATGTCGCCCTCGAGGTTGATCGCCAGGTCGTACGGCCGCTCGCGCCAGCCGCGCGCCTGGCGGGCCATCGCGGCCCATCCCGCGCCCGTCGACCCGCGCGCCAGCCACGGCGCGTCCATCGTCTCGATGCGGCTGATCCCGGGGATGAGGCCGGCGAGGGACCGGTTCCAGCTGCCGACCACGAGATCGACCTCGGCGCGCGGCGCGCGCGAGCGGAGCAGATGGAGAGCCGGGAGCGACATGAGCAGATCGCCGATGCGTTCGATGCGCAGGACGAGGATGCGGCGGATGTCATCCGCGGCGGGTGGCCTGCGCCGCGGCCGGAACAAGGCGGCCACGCGCAGCCCGGCGTCGGCGGCGGCGACGGCCAGGCGCTCGCGGCGATCGGGGATGTGCAGCACGCGCCTACTCCAGCCAGATGCGATCGAGCATGATGCCGAGCGCGCGATCGTCGCTTCCGCCCAGCAGGTCCTTCGGGACCCAGGTCGTGCAGACGAGCCGCACGACGGAGGGGGCGGATCTCGCCGACGCGTCAGCCGCGGCCCCGGGCGGCAGCGCCAGCCTGTAGTCGGAGAACCCGCCCCGGACGGTGACGGTCCCGACGGCCCGATCGTTCAGGAACACCTGCACCTCGGCAGGCCCGGCGGCCTCGGGCCGGCCGCCGTCGGCGGCGCGAATCACCATGGCCTGCGCGGTCGCTGGAATACCGAGGAACGTGACGTAGGACAGGTTCCGGACCCACCGGTAGGTCGCGCCGTCCTGGTCCTGGCGCGCGAACATCCGCAGCAGCCACGGGTCGTCGAACCCTCCGACATCGATGTCGAGCACCGGCCTGGCGGGCGCGGCCGGCTCGAGCTGATACACGTTCAGGTTGAACTTCTTTTGCCGGATCTCGCGGGGATACGCGTTGCGGGCCGATTCGTACTCGGGAATCGAGAAGCGCTCGTTCCGCACCGCCGTGATGCCGACCAACGGCGACGCCAGGTCGAAACCGCCGTCTGCGATGAGAAACACGCGGTCGAACGCGCGGTCCGCCCAGGCGAGAAACTGCCCGACCTCGGCGCGTCCCGGCCGCGGTGATGAGAATACGAGGACGTTTCTGGCGTAGATGTAGGCCAGGGGCGTCGCCAGGACGTGGGCGTCGGACGAGTACCGGGGCTCGACCAGCACCAGATCCCGTTCCCCGAATTGCCCGGCGAGCCGTTCGAGGGCCGCGATGAGGCCGGCGTACTCCACGTGGTTGAGGATCGGCCGCGTGGCTGCCACAGACGTCCACGCAACCAGCGCGAGGGCGCCAGCACAAGGCACGAAGCAGAGCAGCCCGGCGCGCATCCTGGCGCCTCGTGTCCCGGAGGATGATGCCAGTCCGACGCGGTGCCGGTAAGCGGCGAATCCGCCCGCCGCCATCATCAGGCAGGCAAACGGCAGGATGAGAGCCAGGTAACGCCGGGCCTGCCAGAAGTGCTCGGGGACGATGCGGATCTTGTAGAAGAAGAACGCGGAAACGAGCGCGCCCGTGGTGAGCAGCACGGGATCTCTCCAGAACCGCGTCCAGACCACGGCAACAAGTCCCGCGATGGCGGCCAGCAGGCCAATGGGGCCGACGTACCACGCGAACACGCGGAGCGCGTACGCATCCTGGATCGCCAGGCGGCCGGCGGGTTCGCGGAGAAAGTAGGCGTAGAAGGCCGCGGCCGCGATGGCGGCGGCGAACACGCGCGGCACCCATCGCTGCATCGCCTCGATCCGCGCCGGCCAGACGCCGCGGGCGCGGCGAATCACGGCCGCCGCGAGCACCAACGCCCCGAGCGCGGCCGCCGGTCCCGCGGCGCCCCGCATCTGCCCGACGGGAATGGCGGCGTACGCCCGCAAGGGCCCGGCGAAATACCCCGCGGCCGCCGCGAGGAGCGCAGCCAGGGGAGCCAGGAAGGCCAGGCCCAGTCTCTTCCCGTCGGCGACGACAAGCAGGAGCGCCGCGCCGACAACGCCCAGGATGATCAGCGAATCCAGGCGCACGAACATGAGCGATCCGAGCAGGACCGCCGCGACGGGAGCGAAGAACCGGTCGTCGTCTCGATAGGCGCGGGCAAGCGCCAGCAGCGCGGCAAACAGCAGGGCCTGCTGCATCACTTCGGAGTTCGGATACCGGGCGTACCAGACGACGGCGACGTTGATGCCGAGCAGCAGCGCGCCGATGAAGGCAGGCACGCGCCCGGCCAGGCGGGCCCCGGCGAAGTAGACGGCGAGGAGTCCGAGAATCGCCCACGCGCCGACTGCCCGTCTGGCGCCGGTCAACCCGTCCAGCCCATATCCGACGGCAATCCAGACGGGAAAACCATGGGGAAACTGGCCCATGACCTCGCCGCGCGACCGGTTCGTGACGAAGAACCCCATGAACCGCACGCCCTGGTGAAGACCCTCGTCGATCTCGGCAGGGTCTCCCGCCAGGAACATGCCGCGGAACTCCTCCGGCACGGCCGCAAGGGTCGCGTCGTGGATGGTGAGCGACCCCTGCTGGCCAAGACGGATCCCCTGGTTGATGTAGGTGCCGGGATCCTTGCCGCCCATGATGTATTCGGAAGGCGGGAAGAACAGGTACAGCCCGGCGGCGGCCAGCGCCGCCGGCAGCAGGAGCGTCCAGGACAGGGGCGCCGCGGTCGATCCGTACCCGAGCCGTCCGCGCACGGTCACGAGCAGGACCGCGGCCAGCGCGATGTTGGCGGTCAGCAGACGCGGGAACGTGTATGCGCCGGCTGCCGCCAGGGCAAGGGCGGCGAGCGTCGTGATCGTGCAGCTGAGAATCACCGCCCAGAAGGCGCGCTCGTCGGCCGGGAGCGCCGCGCGGCGCGGCCGGTCCGCGATCGGGAGGCGATACAGCACGGCACCCGGCAGGTAGGCGAGGGCGGTGAGGTGGGCCAGCGCCAGGAGCATCGGCTACGCCGTCAGGCGCCGGATGGCGCCGGCGACCGCCCGCAGGTCAGCCTCGGACATTCCCGGGTACAACGGCAGCGACAAGACCTGCGCGCAGACGCGATCCGCCTCCGGGCACACGGCTGGCGATAGGGCCTCGAGCGCCGGCTGCCGCGGGATCGGAACCGGGTAGTGAATGAGCGTCTCGATCCCGTCCGCCCGCAGCGCCGCCTGCAACTGGTCGCGGCGCGGCGAGAGGATCGGAAACAGGTGGTAGACGTGCCCGGCGTCGCACTCGGGCGGGACTTCGAGGCCGGTCGCGGCGAGCAGCTGCCTGTACGTGGCGGCGCGGGCCCTGCGCGCCGCGGTCCAGCCCGCCAGCAGCGGCAGGCGCGCGGAGAGGATGGCCGCCTGCATCTCGTCGAGGCGGCTGTTCACGCCCATCTCGCCGTGGTGGTACCGGTCCGTCTGGCCGCCGTTGCGGATCCGCTTCATCCGCTCGGCAAGGCCGGCGTCGTTGGTCGTGATCGCACCGCCGTCGCCGAGGGCGCCCAGGTTCTTCGTGGGATAGAAACTGTAGGCGGCCGCCACGCCGGACGACCCGACGGGCCGGCCTTCGCACGTCGCCAGGTGGGACTGGCAGCAGTCCTCGATCACCGCGAGGCCGCGCGCCCTCGCGATGGCCATGATGGCGCGCATGTCGGCCGGCTGGCCGTAGAGGTGCACCGGGAGAATCGCGGCGGTGCGCGGCGTGATGGCGGCTTCGATGGCCGATGGACTAATCGTCAGGCGGCGAGGATCGATGTCCGCGAACACCGGCGTCGCGCCGGCCATCATGCATGCCAGCGCGGTGTATGCCGCCGATACCGGCGTCGTGATCACCTCGTCGCCGGGACCGAGGCCCAGCCCGCGGAGGATGATCGCAATCGCGTCGGTCCCGGTGCCGACGCCGACGGCGTGCGCCGCCCCGCACGCGGCGGCGAAGCTGCGTTCGAACGCTTCGACTTCAGGCCCGAGCACGTACCATCCGCGCTCGACGACGCGCCGGATGGCGGCGTCGATGGCCGGACGATCCTCTCCCGGTACAAGGCGCATGAAGGGGACGCGGAATGTGGTCATGATGCGGGCGCCGCCCCGGGGTCTCCGGGCTCCAGGTAATGGGGCAGGTGCTCCCGGTAGTAGGCCACGGTCCGGGCCAGCCCCTCGCGAAGCCCGACGCGCGGCTGCCAGCCGGTGGCGGCCCTGAATTTCGCGGAGTCGGCGTAGAAGCTGCCGATGTCGATCGCCTTCTTCTCAGCCGGCCATTCCACGCAGCGCGCACTTCCGGTGCCCGCCACCTCGAGGAGGAGCTGCACGAGATCGCGATGGCTGACAGGCTCGCTGCCGCCGACGTTGAACACCTCGCCGTTGCAGGCGTCGGAGGCGCCCGCCCTCAAGAACGCGTCGGCCGCATCGTCGACGAACACGAAGTCGCGCAGTTGCGAACCGTCGCCGTAAATCTGCAGCTCGCGGCCCTCGACCGCCAGCCGGATGAACCAGCCGATGAACCCCTGCCGGTTGTGCTTCACGAGCTGGCGGGGACCGTAGATGTTGGTGAGGCGCAGCGAGCAGGCGCGCACGTTGAACACGTGATTGTAGACGAGGTGGTAGTACTCGCCGGCGACCTTGTTGATGCCGTTGACGTCGGTCGGCCGGACCAGGTGCTGCTCGGTCACCGGCAGGAACTCGGGCTTGCCGTAGACCTGGCGCGTGCCGGCGAACACCACCTTGATGCCGGGGTTGTTCCGGCGGCAGGCTTCGAGTATCGACAACTGGCTCCGGCAGTTGATCTCGAGATCCGTGTACGGATCCCGCATGCTGTCGATGTGGCTGACCTGGCCGGCCAGGTTGAAGATGACATCCACGTGCCGGACCAGGTAGCTCATCGTGCTTTCCTGGCGCACGTCGGCGATGTTCATCCGCACCCGGTCCTCGATGTCACGGATGTTGAAGAGGTTGCCGCCGTAGTCCGGGATGAGGGAGTCGACCAGCAGGACGTTCGCGCCGAGTTGCACGAGACGGTGCGCGAGATTGCTGCCGATGAACCCGGCCCCGCCCGTGATCATGACCGGGCGGCCGCGGTAGAACGCCTCGTAATCCACGATCACGCTCCCGTCCGGCCCGCGGCGGGCGGCTCGCTCCCGCGCGTCACGACGAGCGCCCACCACAACTTCATCACGTCGGCGGCCGTTCTGGCGATGCGGGAGAAATTGAAGAACTGCGACTTGCCGTAGGCGCGGTGGTAATGGTGCACCGGGGCCTCGGCGATCGTGAACCCTGCGTCCTGGATCTTCTTCATCATCTCCAGGCAGATCACGCCGCTGTTCTTGGTCAGGGTGACGCGATCGAAGATCGCGCGCCTCATGAGGCGGAAGTCGCAGTCGACGTCGCGGACCTTCAGGCCGAACAGCAGCTTGACCGCATTGTGATAGAGGCGGCCGATCACGATGCGGTGGAACGGATCCGAGCGGCTGATCTTGTAGCCGTTGACGAGATCGATCCCCGGTCCCTTCCGCTCCCAGAGCACCGACATCTCCCACGGGTCGTACTGGGCGTCGCCGTCGGTGTAGAAGATCCACTCCTTCGCCGCGTGGGCGAACCCGCTCCGGAGGGCGCCGCCGTAGCCGCGGTTGCCCTGGTGGTGCACGACTCGAACCTGCGGGTAGACGCGGGCGAGCTCGTCCAGGATGAGCGGCGTGGCGTCGCGGCTGCCGTCGTTGATGACGATGACCTCGAAGTCGGGCGTCAGGCGGCCCGCGGCCAGCACGGCGCTCACCACCATGCTCGCGATGGTGCCGCTGTCGTTGTAGGCCGGGAAGAACACGGTCAGCCCTGGTGTCGTCTGCGGTGCAGGCATCTTTGAGATTCTATTCCGTCTTGCGCCGGCCCTCAGCCCGGCCGGCCGCCCGATCGTACACCTGTTCGAACGCGCCGGCGACCGCCTCCCACGTCCGCCGCCGCAGGACGTCGGCCCGCGCCGCCGCGCCGAGCGCGGCCCGCGTCTGCGGGGCGGCGAGCAGATGGCCGAGAGCCGCCTCGAGGGCGCCGGCCTCGCGCTCGGCGACAAGCCAGCCCGTGCGCTGGTCTTCGACGACGGAAGGAATGCCGCCGACCCGCGTGGCGACCAGGGCGGTGCCCGAGGCCAGGGCCTCCATCACGGTGTTCGGCAGCCCGTCCACGTTGCCCGCGTCGTCGTGCACCGAGGGCACGACGGCGATGTCGGCGCCGGCGAGATGGGCGGCGACCGCGTCCTGGGCGAGCACGCCCGGGAAGCGGACCCGATCGGCGATGCCGCGCTCATGCGCCCGCGCACGGAGCTCGGCGTCGAGATCCCCGCCGCCGCCGATGACGAGGCGCAGCGCGGGCCACCGCGGCGCCAGGCGCCCGACGGCGTCGATCAGGTACTCGAAGCCCTTCTTGCGCACGAACCGGCCGGCCGTGAAGAGCACGAGGTCGTCGGGGCCCGCGCCCATGGCGCGCCTCCCTTCGGCCCGCAGGGCCGCGTCGGGTCGGAATCGCTGCGCGTCCACGCCGTACGGGATCGTCACGGCCCGTCCGGCGTCGGCGCCAAGCGCGATCATGCGATCGCGCAGGTCGTCGCTGCACGCCGTGAGCCAATCGAGGCGGCGCAGGGCGGCCTGCGCGGCGATGCGCGCAAACGCGTGCCGCTCGGCCACGTAGACGTCCGATCCGTGCAGGCTGACCACCGTCGGCAGATCGAGGCCGGCCGCGGTCACCACGGCGCCGCTGGGGATGATCCAGTGGCCGTGCAGCAGCGTGGCGCCGACCTCGGCCGCGACGCGGCGGACGGCCCGGTAGGACGCCACCAGCGCCATCGGCGCCGCGACGTACGCGGCCCCGCGCAGCCGGACGTCCGCCTCGAGCGCGGCCGCGTACCCGAACACGTTGAGATCCGGGTGCGGCGCGTACCGGAACGGGTGGAAATGTACGCCGTCCTCGACCGGGCCCCTGGCCAGGCGGGGATGCCAGGGCAGAATGACGTGGACCGCGTGGCCGCGCGCGGCGAGGCCCTTGGCGATCGGCTCCATGAAGGTGCCGATCGTGTCGCCCGGGAAGCGCGGGTACGAGGTCGTGAGCATCACGACCACGTGGCGGCGCGTCACGGGGACTGGCGTTCCACGGGTCGGCGCACGCGCCCGCGGTTCCGCCACACGAGCCGCCACGGCATGATCATCGACTCGAGGAGCACCTGCCCGGACATCTTCGAGGCCCCGACCCGCCGCTCGACGAAGATGATGGGCACCTCGCCCACACGCCCTCCGGCCCGAGCCACCTCGAAGACGGTCTCCACGGTGAACGCGTAGCGCTGGGACAGGAACCGCTCGATCTGCAGTCGCGCCAGCGTGTCGCGGCGCCAGCAGCGGAATCCGCTGGTGGTGTCACACGTGGTCAGCCCGGTGATGACCCGGACGTACCGGTTCGCGAACCAGCTCAGCAGGATCCGCCTGAGCGGCCAGTTGATCACGCTGATGCCGTTCAGGTAGCGCGACCCGAGCACCAGGTCATACGTGTCCGCCGCCTTGACAAGATCAGGCAGGAATCTCGGATCGTGGGAGAGGTCCGCGTCCATCTGGCAGACGAGGTCGGCCTGGTGCGCGAGCGCCCACCGGAAGCCATCGAGATACGACAGGCCCAGCCCGCGCTTGCCGGTCCGGTGCAAGACGTGCAGGCGTCCCTCGTACTGCCGTGCCAGCTCGTCGGCAAGCGCACCGGTGCCATCCGGGGACTGGTCGTCGACGACGAGGACTTCGTAGGGCAGCTGCTCGAGAATCTGCGCGGCGATGACCGGCAGGTTCTCGCGCTCGTTGTACGTCGGGATGATGATCAGGACCTTCATGCGATCACGCCCGCAGCGCCCACCAGGCCGCCGCCGTCACGAGGAGCGCCGGGTCCACCACCGGGATCCGGAACCGCTCCTGGGGAAAGAACACCAGGCACACGAGGAACGAGGACGCCACCAGCAGCAGCAGCGGGACCGGCAGGCGGCCGGCACGCGCGAGCCGCCAGACGCCCAGCAGCGCGAATGGCAGCACCCCGAGATACGAGACGACCGACGCGCCGAAATAGAGGGCGGAATGCAGCCGGTACGACGGGCCCACGGGCACGATCGCGTAGAACGCCTTGCGCGCCATCAGCCGCGCCCACGCGGCGGGCTGCTCGCGGATGAACTGCCGCGCCTCGCGATAGTAGATCGGCTCGAGCTGCTCGGGCGAGAGGCCCGGGTGCCGGGCGCGCAACGCCACGTTCGCGCGCTTCAGCTGCGGATTCGCGGCCAGGTCGCCCTCACCGACGGCGAGCGGGTGATTCCCCGTCCAGAACGTGATGCCGCCCTCGGAGGCGACCAGCACGACGCGGCCGTACTCGCGCGCGTTCCGGATGGTCCACGGCATGATGACCAGCGCGCACGCGAGCGAGAGCAGCGCGACGCCCCGCCACTCGCGCCTCCAGGCCAGCCAGATGGCGGCAAGCGGAAGGAAGAGGAGCATGGCCGGCCGCGTCAGGACGGCGAGCCCGGCCAGCGCTCCGGCGGCCACGTACAGGCCGCCGCGCCGTCGCTCGAGCGCAAGGACGGCGGCGCAGGCGAGGGCCAGCACGCTGAACAGCGTCTCGCTCCAGACAAATGCCGGGGTCCACACGAGAGGCGGGTAGACGGCGGCCAGCCAGCCTCCGGCGCGGGCGGCTCCAGGCCCCGCCGCCTGCCCGGCCAGCCAGGCCACCAGCCACACCAGCGCCCCGCCCAGCACGGCCTGGACGATGCGGATCGCGCGAAGCAGCGGCACGCCGGCCTCCGGCGGCCCGCCGGTCACGCGGATGACCGCCGCAAGGAACACCGGGTACACCGGCGCGCGGCCGAAGTGCTCGCCCGGCGCGGGCGTGCCGTCCGGCTGCAGATGCACGAACCCCCGCCCCTCGGCGACGTTCCGGGCGAGCCGCAGGTACTCGTGTTCATCGTGCGTGAGCGGTTTGTCGACCCAGTACCCAAGCGAGAATGCCAGGCGCGCCGCGATCCCCACGGCCACGGCCAGCCACACCGCGCGCGGCACCCGGGCCGTCACCGAGCTCATCCCTATTCTCGTCCTTCGAAGCGCAGGGCGGCGATCTGCTCAGAGACGAGGCCGACCAGGAACACGATCACCGCCAGCATGATGAGCAACACGGACGAATTCGTGACGTGGGACTGCGTGGCGATGGTCCAGGCGGCGTAGCCCGCGCCGACGGCGAACGAGGCGAGGCTGATCGGCAGGAACACGCGGAACGGGCTGTAGAGCGTCACGATCTTCATCACGATCAGCAGGAACTTCACGCCGTCGCGCGCCAGCCTGATCTTCGAGTGCCCCACCCGCTGCGCCGCCTCGACGGGCTCGAAGCAGACGCTGTAGCCCGCCTTGATGAACGCCAGTGTCGTCGTGGTGGGCGTGGAGAAGCCGTTGGGCAGCAGGTGAAGGAACTCGCGCAACTGCGACCGGCGGGCGCCCCGGAAGCCGGACGTGAGGTCCGGGACCGTCCGCCCGGTGAGGTAGCCGGCGAGCCGGTTCAGCGCGGCGTTGCCGATCCGCCGCGCGCGCGTGGCCTGGGTCCCGGTGGAGCGCGCGCCGATTACGAGGTCGTACTCCCCGAGGCGGGAGACGATCCGCGCGGCATCCGCCGCCTGGTGCTGGCCGTCGCCGTCCACAATCAGGACGAACTCGCCGGTGGCGCGCCTGATGCCGGTCTTCACGGCGGCGCCGTTGCCCTTGTTGTACGGATGGCGCACGACCGTAGCGCCGGCATCGCCGGCGCGCGCCGCGGTGGCGTCCGACGACCCGTCGTCCACGACGATGATCTCGTGCCAGGATCCGCCCGCGGCGAGCGCCTGCACGAGGGCGCCGATGGCCTGCTCCTCGTTGAACGCCGGCACGACGACCGAGACCGATGACGGGTCCGCCACCCTCTAACTCCTGTCCCCGTCCGCCGGCGGGACCGTGTCGGCCGGCGCGCCTTGCCGCAGCTCCATCCGCCGCACCCGGTAGAGCAGATCCTCGAGCAGTTTCCGGTTGCCGGAGATGACGTCGGCCACGAGCCCGATGAGCGCGATCTGGAACCCGACAATCAGCAGCACCGCCGCGAAGATGAGCGACTGGACGTGCCCGAGGCCCTCGCCGATGACGAAGAAATAGACGAAGCGCAGCGACAGCGCGAGGCCGCCGGCGAAGACGAACAGGCCGATGAGGCCGAACACCTTGAGGGGCTCGTACATCGCGTAGATGCGGATGATCGTGGCCGACGAGGCCTTGACATACGTCCAGACGCTCGAAAAGAGCCGCGACGACCGCGTGCGGGGGTTGCTGCGAACCGGGACATGCGCGATGGCCATCCGGCGCTTGCCGGCCTGGATGATCGACTCGAGCGTGTAGGTGAACTCGGAGACGATGGTCATGCGCAGCGCCGCGTCGCGCGTGTAGGCCCGGAAGCCGCTCGTCGTGTCGGGCACCTTCGTGTCGGAGACCTGGCGCACGACCCACGACCCGAGCCACTGCAGCCGCTTGCGCGTCGCCGACATGTGCGCGAGATCCTGCACCTCGCGGTCGCCGATGACCACGTCCGCCTCGCCCCCGAGCAGCGGCGCGATGAGCTTCGGGATGTCCGCGCCGGCGTACTGGTTGTCGCCGTCGGTATTGACGATGATGTCCGCGCCGAGCTTGAGGCTGGCGTCGATGCCCGCGGCGAAGGCCGACGCCAGGCCCTTCCGCTGGGGGAAGCGGACGATGTGCTCCACGCCGTGGCGCCGCGCGACCTCCGACGTGCCGTCGCGCGAGCCGTCGTCGATGACGAGGATCTCGACCACGTCGATGCCCGGGATCGCGCGCGGGATGTCGCCCAGCGTGGCCGGCAGCGTCTGGGCCTCGTTGAGGCACGGGATCTGTACGATCAGTTTCTTCACAGGCATTGGCACCCGGTCAGAAGCCAGAAGTCAGAAGCAAGAAGCAAGAAGCAAGAAGCAAGAAGCAAGAAGCAAGAAGAAGGACCACCGGCGCAGCGTGTCTCCTTCTGGCTTCTGACAATCGTAAGTGGGCCCTTCTTGCTACTTGCTTCTTTCAAACGTCAGTGGGCCCTTCTGGCTTCTTGCTTCTATTCCCCGACAAGCCTCTCAATCACCCCATCCCACGTCACCAGCCGCGCGCGGTCGCAGCCGGCGTCGCCCAGCGCCTTCGCACGCGCGCGGTCGTCGGAGAGGCGGCTGAACGCGCCGGCGATCGCGGCCGGATCGGGATCGCAGACGAACCCGTTGACGCCGTCCTCGACGAACTCGAGCGTGCCGCCGGAATCACGGGCCGTCACGACCGGCTTCCTCGCGAGGAACGCCTCCAGGGTCACGTACCCGTAGTCCTCGTCGAACGGGGCGTAGACAACGCCGAGGGCGCCGGCGTAGAGCTCGAGCAGGCGGTCGTCGCCGGCCGCGCCCTCGAACACCACCCGGTCGCCGATCCCCAGATCCTCCGCGAGGCGGCGCAGGTTCGCCTCCTGCGTGCCTTCGCCGACGATCACGAGCCTGGGCGGGCCGCCGGCCTGCGCCAGCGCCCGCACGGCAAGGTCGTGGCGCTTCACCGTCTCGAGCCGGCCGACCGACAGCAGGTAATCCCCGGCCGGGCCGCCGGCGAGCCGATCGGCGAGCCTCGGCGGATGATACAGCGGTTCGGCCCGCAGCCCGTTGAACTTCTCGAGGCGGGACGCGGTGTTCCGGGCGTTGGTGAACACCCGCCGGCATTCCCCGAGCATGACGGTGTCGAGATCGATGATCTGCCGGCGCAGCCCGACGTCGAGATCCACGTGGGCGAAGTCGCTGTAGACGGTGCCGCACAGCTCGTAGGCCGCCCGGTACTGGTGGATGAGCCACGCTACCTTGTTCGGGTGCCGGGCGAAATACGACGGGAACTTGGTGCCAATCACCAGGTCGACCGGCGTGCCGTTGCTCTCGCTGAGATCGAGCAGGCGCCACGCCGCGGCGTGGGCGAGAATCTCTTCCTTGGGGTACCACTTGAAGGGCACCGACACCAGATCGGCCGCGTACCCGCGATCGCGGAGCCGGTCCACGAGCTGGCGCACGTGGATCTCCGCGCCGCCGCGGACAAGCGGCACCTGCGCTTCACAGACGAGGATGGTCCGGACTGCCATGCGCGCCGCTCACCGTCTCAGGTCGCGAACCGGACGTTGATGATGTCGCCGTCCAGCACTATGTACTCCTTGCCTTCGAGCCGCACCTCGCCGTGATCGCGGCACGCCGCCATGGCGCCGCGGGCCAGCAGGCGATCGTACGCCACGACTTCGGCGCGGATGAACCCTCGCGACAGATCCGTGTGGATCTCGCCGGCCGCGGCCTGCGCCGCCATGCCGCGCGGGATGGACCAGGCGCGGCACTCGTCCTCGCCGACCGTGAAGAACGAGATGTAGCCGAGCAGCTCGTAGCTCGCGCGGATGACGCGATCGAGCCCCGACGCGGTGAGGCCGAGATCCGCCAGGAACGCCGCGGCGTCGGCCGGCTCGAGCTGGGCAATCTCGAGCTCGATCTTCGCGCACAGGGCGATGGCGCGCGTCAGCGGCCCGGTGGCCATCTCCGCCAGGCCATGCCGATCGAGGAGGTGGTCCAGCCCGCCGGCCAGATCGCGCTCGTCGACGTTGAGCACGAGCAGCAGCGGCTTGGCCGAGAGGAACTGGAACCCGCGCAGGCGGCGGCGGTCGTCGCCCCCGATCTCCAGCACCCGCAGGGGCGAGCCGTGCTCGAGGTGCGGCTTGCACCGCAGCAGAATCTCCTGCTCCTTCTCGAGCTCTGCGGTGCGCGACTTCTTCAGGTCTTTCGCGAGGCGCTCGAGGCGCTTCTCCACGACCGCGAGGTCCGCCAGGATGAGCTCGTCTTCCATGGCCCGCCCGTCCCGCCGCGGATCGACCGACCCTGCCGCGTGCGGGATCGCCGGGTCCGTGAACGATCGGACCACGTGGACCAGCGCATCGGCGTTCCGGTACGCCGCGACGTCGAGCAGGGCATCGGCGCCGGTTCCGGACGGGCGCCCGGGGATGTCGGCGAACTCGACGGTGGCCGGCACGTGCTTGCGCGGGTTGTACATCGCCGTGAGCGCGTCCAGGCGCGGGTCGGGCACGCGCGCGATGCCCAGCGTCGCCTCCAGTTTCCCGTGGGCGGCGCGCGGCGCGTCGTGCGCCTCCGTCATCAGCCTGAACAGGGTCGTCTTGCCGGTCGCGGGGTATCCGATGAGCGCGGTGCGGAGCATCGTGGCGTCTTCCGGGTGACCGGGCGGAAGCCCGGCGGGATCGTGGAATGCTCATGCTAGCATGCACCCCCGCGCCGGTGGACAGCGAGTTTCGCCCGCGAGGCGAAACAAAAGCGTAGAAAAATCCGCCGCAACTCATACTGATATAGGGATTTTGGCGTTGACAAGGCTGCTTCGCTTCTCTAACATCCGAGTGGTCTTTGGTGGAGCAAAGTGGAGCAGACTGCCGTCCTTCGGGGGAACGCGCCGGCCCGGATTGATGACAAGGGCCGACTCAAGATTCCCATCGCCTTCAAGGCCGTCGTCGCGGCCCAGCACGGCCGCGACCTGTTCGTGACGAGCCTGACTGGCGAGTCCGTCCGCATCTACCCGATGCCCGTGTGGATCGAGATCGAGCGCAAGCTCGCGCAGATTCCGACCACGCACCCCGCGCGCCTCCGGTTCTTCAGCCGCGTCAACTACTACGGGCAGGCCGCCGAACTCGACAACCAGGGTCGGGTGCTGATCCACCCGCGGCTCCGTGAATCGGCCGGCATGACAGGCGAAGTGGACGTGTTCGGGCAGTACGACCACCTTGAAGTCTGGAACCACGAGCGATTCGTGACGAAGCTCTCGAACGACCCGTTCACCGACGCCGATGCGCGCGCGCTGGCCGAGTTCGGGATCTGACGCGCCGGGTTGCTGCCGCGATGCCCGCCCACGTGCCGGTGATGACGGACGAGGTCCTCGCGGCGCTGCAACCGGAACGCGGCGGGGTGTTCGTGGATTGCACGGTTGGCCTCGGCGGCCACGCGCGCGCCCTGCTCTTGGCGGGCGCCACGCGGCTCATCGGGATCGACCGCGACCCGGCGGCACTGGCGCTCGCGGGTGTGGCGCTCGCGGAGTGGGGCAGCCGGGCCGAACTGGTGCACGGCGACTACCGGGACGCACCGCGCCTCCTCGATGCGCGCGGCATCGAGGCGATCGACGGGGCGGTGGCGGATCTGGGCGTGTCGTCGCTGCAGCTTGACGGCGAGGGGCGCGGATTCAGTTTCCAGCGCGACGAGGCGCTCGACATGCGGATGGACACGAGCCAGGGCCCGACGGCCGCGGACCTGATCGGGGACGTCAGCGAGCGGGACCTCGCGGATGTGATCTTCCGCTACGGCGAGGAGCGGCGCTCGCGGGCGGTGGCGCGGGCGATCGTGGCCGCGCGGCGCGAGGCGCCGATCGAGACCACGGCGCGGCTGGCGTCCATCGTGCGGCGCGTCGTGGGGCGCAGCGGCCGCATCGACCCGGCCACGCGGACGTTCCAGGCGATCCGCATCTGGGTGAACGGCGAACTGGACGGGCTCGACGTCTTCCTGCGCGCGGTCTGCTCACGGCTCCGGGCTGGCGCCCGGTTTGCGGTCGTGACGTTCCACTCGCTCGAGGACAGGCCCGTGAAGCACACCTTCCGGGCGCTGGCCGCCGAGCGCGAGGCGTTCCGCCTGCTGACGAAGAAGTCGGTGGTCCCGGGCGACGAGGAAACCCGCTCGAACCCGCGCGCGCGCAGCGCGCGGCTTCGGGCCATTGAACGCGTGGGGTGACGGTGATGGCAGGCACATCGTCGGCGCCTGAGGCGATGGCCTTCAGCGTGCCGAAGGACATCCAGAACCACCCGGTCCGCAATGTGGACCGCGCCCGCCAGCGCGAGATGTGGTGGTGGGTCGCGGTGTTGTCGCTGCTGGCGGGCGCGCTGCTCCTGGTCGCCTGGGAGCACTCGCAGTGGATCGACCTCGGCTACGCCATGCCGCGGCTGCAGGCGGAGCGCAACGCGAGCGAGGCCGAGCACCGGCATCTGCGCCTCGAACTGGAAACGCTTCGGGCGCCGCAGCGGATCGAAACGCTGGCCATCCGCGACCTCCACCTGGTGGCGCCGTCGCAGATGGAGGCGGTGGTCCTGGAACTGGTGCGCGAGGCCGCGACCCCGCCCCGCACGCTCGTGGCGCGGCGGTAGGCGCGGTCAGGGGGAGGCGACGACGATGAAGGAAGCCGATCCGGGGGCGTGGCAGCACACGGTGCGCGGCCGCGTGCTGCTCGCGGCGGCCCTGTTTGCCGTCTGGGCCGCAGCCATCGAGGTGCGGCTGGTCTGGCTGCAGGTCTACCGGCACGAGCTGATGCTCGCGGAGGCGAAGGCCCAGAAGGACCGCACGCGGACGGTGAACCCGCGCCGCGGCGATATCGTCGATCGGCACGGCCGCATTCTGGCAACCAGCGTCGATGCGGTTTCGATCTGCGGGATCCCGAAGGCGGTCGGCAGCCCGGCCGCGGTCGTCGCCGCGGTGTGCGAGGGCCTCGGCAACTGCACGGCGAAGGAGCGCGAGGTGTTCGCGCAGCGCCTCTCGCAGAAGTCCCGCGACTTCGCCTATCTCCGCCGCCAGGTGTCGAGTGAGGAGGCGGCGAGGGTGACGGCCCGCCTCGAGGCGCTCAAGCAGCCCGGCATCTTCACCGAGCCTGAGCCCCGGCGCTACTACCCGAACCGGGAGCTCGCCGCGCACGTGCTCGGCTACCTCGGCACCGACCATCACAACGGGCTCGCGGGCGTCGAGCAGTCGTACAACTCGAAGATCAGCGGCACGCCCGGGACGCAGATGGTCGAGGTCGACTCGCGCCGGATCGTCTTCAACAGCCGCGTCGAGCGGGCGCCGGTGCAGGGCGACACCATCGAGCTCACCATCGACGCGCAGCTGCAGCACATCGCGGAGCGGGAGCTGGAGCGGGGCGTGACGGAGCACCGCGCCGAGGGCGGGACGGCCATCGTCATGGATCCGCGCACGGGCGAGATCCTTGCCATGGCCAACAGCCCGAGGGTGAACCCCAACACCTATCTCGAGTACCCGCGCGAGAGGTGGATGAACCGGGCCGTCCAGGGCGTCTACGAACCGGGCTCCACCTTCAAGGTGGTCACCGCGTCGGCGGCGATGGAGGAGCACGTCTTTTCGCCGACGGACCTCATCGACGCGAGCGCAGGCGTGTGGCGCAGCGGCTCGCGGAGGGTCACCGAGGCGAAGAACCACAACTACGGCGTCCTGAGCTTCACCGACGTGCTGGTCAAGTCGAGCAACGTCGGCGCCATCAAGATCGGCCTCGGCGTGGGCACCGAGCGCCTCGGCCGCTACGTGAGCCGCTTCGGATTCGGCGAGAGCCTGTTCAAGGACCTGCCGGGCCAGTCGCGCGGGATGCTCGCCGACCCGAGCGGGTGGAGCCAGAGCACGCTGGCGTCGGTGTCGATGGGCTACGAGATTGGCGTGACGCCGCTGCAGATGGCCGCGGCCGTGTCGTCGATTGCCAACGGCGGCGTGCTCGTGCAGCCGCGGATCGTCCGCGCGCTGCGGCGCGGTACGACGCGGACCGAGGTCGCCCCGCTCGATCTGCGGAGAGTGATCAGCCGCGGAACGGCCGCCGAGCTGACCGCGATCATGGAGCTGGTAGTCGAGCGCGGCACGGCGACGGCGGCGCAGGTGCCCGGCTACACGATTGCGGGCAAGACGGGCACGGCCAGCAAGCTCGTCAACGGCCGCTACTCGCAGACCGACTATCACGCGTCGTTTGTCGGCTTTGTCCCGTCGCGCCAGCCCGCGTTCACGATTCTCGTGGTCGTCGACGCGCCGCACGCCGGCTCGCACTATGGCGGGTCGGTGGCGGCGCCGGTTTTCCAGCGCATCGCGGACGCGGCGCTGCGGCACGCGGGCGTGGCGCCGACGATCAACCCCCTGCCGCCGGTGCTCGTCCAGGCCGCGGCCGCATCGGTCTCGCCCTCGGAGTTCATCCGCACGGCGGCCGTTGCGGGCCCGCCCGAGATCAGCGTCGTGTCCGGGCCGCCCACCGTCCCCGACGTCCGCGGCCTCGGCGCCCGTGACGCCGTGCGCCGGCTCGTGCGTCTCGGTCTCGTGCCCCGGCTGACCGGGGACGGCATGGTGATCGACCAGGACCCCGTCGCCGGCGCCGCGCTCGAGCCCGGCGGTCCGTGCCGGCTGTGGCTCGGTCGCCTCGCACCGGCGCTCCACACCCCGCAGCCGCCGCAATGAGACTCGCCGAGCTCCTCACCGTGCTCGATGAGATCGGGCTGCGGAGGCCGGCGCCGGCTCCCGGCCGCGCGAGCGCGGCGCAGGACCCCGTGGTCGGGTCGCTGGCGTACGACTCGCGGGCGGTGTCGCCCTCGGCGCTCTTCGTGGCGCTGCGCGGGATGCAGGCCGACGGCTCGGCCTTCGCGGGTCAGGCCATCGCGAAAGGCGCGGTGGCCGTGGTCGCCGAGGCTGGTGCGCCGGACGGATGCCCTGTGCCGTGGCACACCGTCAGCGACGGGCGGCTGGCGCTCGCCCTGCTGGCCGCGCACTTCTTCGGCCATCCGAGCCGCAGGATGCGCGTGGTCGGCATCACCGGCACCAACGGCAAGACCACCACGGCGTACCTCGTGCAGGCGGCCATCGAGGCGGCCGGCATCCGGTGCGGCCTCATGGGCACGGTGCAGTACCGCATCGGCGACGACGTGCGCGACGCGGCGCGGACCACGCCCGAGGCGCCCGACGTCCAGCAGATGCTCGGCGAGATGCTCGACGCGGGATGCGGGGCGTGCGCGATGGAGGTGTCCTCGCACGCGCTCGCGCTCAGGCGCGTCGACGGCACCCGCTTCGCCGCCGCCGTCTTCACGAACCTGACGCGCGACCATCTCGACTACCACGAGGACATGGAGCGGTACTTCGCGGCCAAGCGGCGGCTGTTCGATCTGCTCCCCGCCGGCCTGCCCGCCGTGGTGAACGTCGACGACCGGCGGGGCGCCGTCCTCGCCGCCGAACTGCCGCGCTGCGTGACGTACGCCGTCGACAAGCCTGCCGACGTCATGCCGGATTCCCTCCCGCCCTCGCTGGTGCAGCTCGCGTTCGCGGTGCGCACGCCCGCAGGCCCCGTGCAGGTGCAGTCGAGCCTGGCCGGCCGCTTCAACGTCTACAACCTGCTGGCCGCCGTCGCGACAGGTGTCGCGCTCGAACTGCCGCGGCCGGCCATCGAGGCCGGGCTGGCGCGCGTGGAATCGGTGCCGGGCCGTCTCCAGATCGTCTCCGCGCCCGGCGACGAGGTGACGGTTGTCGTCGATTACGCGCACACCGACGATGCGCTGAAGAACCTGCTCGACGCGGTGCGCCCGATCGCGGCATCGCGCCTCACCACCGTGTTCGGCTGCGGCGGCGATCGGGACCGGAGCAAGCGGCCGCTGATGGGCGCCGTGGCCGCGCGGCTGAGCGACACGGTGGGGCTCACCTCGGACAACCCGCGCTCCGAAGACCCCGAGCGGATCATCGACGAGATCGAACTGGGCTTCGCGCCGCCGCAGGATCGCGGACGGCCGGCCGGCGGCGCCGCGGCGTCCACCGACGCCGGCCTTCGCTGGTGGCGCGTCGCCGACCGCCGCGCGGCCATCGACCGGGCCATCGCGGAGGCCGGGCTGGGCGACGTGGTGGTCATTGCCGGGAAGGGCCACGAGAAGTACCAGGTCGTCCGCGACCGCGTGCTCCCGTTCGATGATGTCGCCGAGGCCCGCAATGCGCTGGCGCGCCGGCGCATGCGGAGGGCGTCGTGAGCGCGGCCGCCGCCGTGCTGCTCACCGCCGCCCAGGCCGCGAGCGCCATGGCGGGGTCCCTGACCGCCGGACCCGGCTCGGCGGCGATTCGCGGGTTCTCGATCGACACGCGCACGCTGCGGGCCGGCGACGTCTACATCGCGATCATCGGGGAGCGCCTCGACGGGCACCGCTTCGTGCGCGAGGCCCTCCAGGCCGGCGCGGCCGGGCTCGTCGTGTCGGACCTCTCGCCGGTGTCTTGGCCGCTCGACCCGGCCGTCGTCGTCGTGCGGGTGGACGACACGACCGCGGCCCTGCAGCGCCTCGCGAAGCACGTCCGTCGCGCGTCGGGCGCGCAGGTGGTGGCCATCACCGGCAGCGCGGGCAAGACGACGACGAAGGAAATCACCGCCGAGTTGCTCGGGGCCCGCTACCGGGTGTTCCGCAACCACGGCAACTTCAACAACCACATCGGGCTGCCGCTCTCGCTGCTCGAGCTCCGCCACGGGCCCGAGATCGCGGTTGTCGAACTCGGGATGAATCACGCGGGTGAGATCCGCCTGCTGGTGGGCCTGGCGGAGCCGGACGTGCGCGTGTGGACGATGGTGGCGGAGGTCCACTCGGCGTTCTTCGCATCGCTCGACGCCATCGCCGACGCCAAGGCCGAGATCCTCGAGGGCGCGACGGCCGGCTCGATCGTCGTGGCCAATGCCGCCGACCCCCTCGTGATGGCGCGCGTGAAGCCGTCGCCGGCCCGTGTCATCACCTTCGGGATCGGCGTGCCTGCCGACGTGTCGGCCACCGGCGTGGTCGACCGGGGACTGGCGGGGACGCGCGCGACGGTGACGACGGCATCGGGCACGGCGGCTGTCGACGTGCCGCTGCTCGGGCGCGGGCACCTCGGCAACGCCCTCGCGGCGATGGCGGTGGCGGGCGCGTACGGCGTGCCGCTGGACGTGATGGTCGAGCGCCTCGCGGCCACCAGGCCCGCCGCGCGGAGAGGCGAGGTGTGGCGCCTCCCGTCGGGCGTCACGCTGGTCGACGACTCGTACAACTCGAACCCGCGGGCGCTCGAGCGCACGCTCGAGGCCGTGGCGGCCGAGGGCGGGTGCGCGAGGCGCCTCGCGGTGCTTGGCGAGATGCTCGAACTGGGTGAACAGGCCGGGGCGCTGCACGAGGCGTGCGGCCGCGCGGCGGCGCGCGCCGGGCTGGCGCACCTGGTGACGGTGGGCGGCCCGCCGGCGCTGGCGCTGGCGAACGCGGCCGTGGCGGCGGGGATGCCGCCATCGGCGGTGAGACACGTCGGCACCAGCGCGGACGCGGCGGATTTCGTGGTGCCGCTGCTGCGCGAGGGCGACGTCGTGCTGGTGAAGGGATCGCGCGGCATTCGGACCGACATCGTGGCGGACGCGGTGAAGGCCGCCGGGGCATGAGCCTTGCCGCCGCGGTGGAGCCGGGCGCGCGCAGGCCACAGGTCGATATGAGCGAATTCACGGTGCGCGGGACGCGGGTGGTGGTCGTCGGCGGCGCCGCGAGCGGCGTGGCCGCCGCGCGCCTGCTCGTCGACCGCGGTGCCGCCGTGACGCTGACGGACCTGCGGCCGGCACTCGACCAGTCCGCGGAGCTCTCGGCGATGGGCGTGTCGCTGGTGCTTGGCGCGCATCCTGACACGCTGCTGACCGAATCGGACCTCGTGGTGGTGAGCCCGGGCGTGCCGGCGGACCAGCCTGCGGTGGCGGCGGCGCGCGCGGCGGGTGTGCCGGTCATCGGCGAAGTGGAACTCGCCTCGCGATGGCTGCGCGGGCGCGTGGTGGCCATCACCGGCACGAAAGGGAAGTCGACCACGACCGCGCTCACGGGCCGGATGCTGGAGGCCGCCGGCGTGCGGGCGCCGGTCGGCGGCAACATCGGCACCCCGCTCGCCAGCCAGGTCGCCGCCTCGACGGCCGAGACGGTGCACGTGGTCGAGGTGAGCAGCTTCCAGCTCGAGACCACCGAGACGTTCCACCCGTGGATTGCGGCGCTGCTGAACCTCAGCGCGGACCACCTGGACCGCCACGCCAGCGTCGCGGAGTACGCCGCCGCCAAGGCGCGGATTTTCGCGCGGCAGACCGGGAGCGACGTCAGCGTGGCGAACGCCGACGATGCGCGTGCGCTGGCGATGGCCAGCGCCGGCCGGGCCAGGGTGGTGCGCTTCGCCCGCGACGCGCGCATCGACGAGGGCGTGACCGTCGCCGACGGCTGGATCGTGGACCGCGGGGCTGGCGGCGAGACGCGGCTCGTGAAGACGAGCGACGTGCGGTTGATCGGGCCGCACCTGCTGGCCGACGTGCTCGCCGCCGCGGCCATCGCGCGCGTGGTGGGCGCCGCCCCGGCGGCGGTGGCCGGCGCGGTGGCGTCGTTCACCGGCCTCGAGCACGCGATGGAACTGGTCGGCGAGATCGGCGGCATCCGGTTCGTCAACGACTCGAAGGCCACCAACATCGACGCGGCCCGGCAGGCCATCGAGACGTTCGGCCCCGGCCTGGCCGTCATCATGGGCGGCCGTTTCAAGGGCGGCGACCTCCGGCTGCTGCGCCCGGCGCTCGCGTCGAGGGGCGCGTCGGTTGTGGCGATTGGCGAGGCGGCGCCGCTGCTGCAGGAGGCGTTCGACGGCGCGGCCGTCGTGCGCACCGCTGCCTCGATGGCCGACGCGGTGCGGGTGGCCATGGCGGCCGCGGCTCCCGGCGGCAGCGTGCTGCTGGCGCCTGCGTGCGCCAGCTTCGACATGTTCGAGAACTACGCCGCGCGCGGCCGGGCCTTCAAGGCGGAGGTCGCCGCCCTGCAGCGCGAAGCGCGGTGATGGGGAGGTCGGCGTTCGAGGCGGTGTGAACCGTGAGCAGTCGTCAGTCGGCTCTGCGCGGCGTGGAGCTGGCTGCTGGGACCCCGCGCGGCCCCGCGCGGGGAGCTGGTGTCCATGCCCAGGATCCGACTGATGACTGCTGACGGCTCACACCCGGGCCAGATGCCCGGATCATCCGGCGCCGGTGTCCTTGTCGGTGCAAACGGTTTCGGACTTTAGGGTTTCACAGCACGATGGCACGCAAGCTCAAGATCGACCGCCTGTTGTTCCTGACGACGCTGGTGCTGGTCGCCGTCAGCATCGTGATGGTGTACAGCGCCTCGAACCAGCTCGGGGCGTGGGAGTCCATCCGGACGAATGGTTTCCTGTTGAAGCAGGCGGCATTCGCCGTCATCGGCCTGATGGTGATGTTCGCCGCGATGCGAATCGACTACGAGCACTACCGCGATCCTCGCGTGGTCCTCGGGCTGGTGGGCCTCACGCTGCTCGCGCTGGTGGCCGTCCTGATCGTGGGCCCGGAGATCAACGGTACCCACCGCTGGTTTGCGGTGGCCGGCGTGGGCATTCAGCCGTCGGAGCTGGCCAAGCTCGCGCTCATCCTGTTCACGGCGGCGGTGCTCGAGCGCCGCATGGAGCGAATCGGCGAGCCGAAGTACGCCCTCGGCCCGATTGTCGTCGTCCTCGTGCCGATGCTGGCCCTCATCATGTTCCAGCCCGACTTCGGCAGCTCCGTGATGCTGCTGGTGATTGTGGCCGTCATGGTGTTCGGGGCCGGCCTGCCCTGGCGATACCTGGCAAGCGCGGCCGTCGCGGTCGTGCCGGTCGTGGCCGCCGTGGCGATACTCGCTCCGTACCGGGTCGGCCGGTTGACCGCCTTCCTGGATCCGTGGGCCGATCGGTCCGACAAAGGCTACCAGGTCGTGCAGTCGCTCATCGCCGTCGGGACGGGCGGCCTGGCTGGCAAGGGCCTGGGCTACAGCACCCAGAAGCTGGGCTACCTGCCGTACGCGCACACCGATTTCATCTACGCGGTGGTCGGCGAGGAACTCGGCCTGGCCGGCGCGTCGGTGCTGCTCGTGTGCTTCTGCGTCATCACGTGGCGCGGGCTCAAGACGGCGTCGCGCGCGCCGGACGCGTTCGGCGCGTTTCTCGCGCTGGGCCTCACCGCGATGATCGCGGTCCAGGCGTTTGTCAACATGAGCGTGGTGCTCGGCCTGCTGCCGACCAAGGGCATCACGCTCCCGCTCATCAGTGCCGGCGGCTCGTCGCTCATCATGAGCCTGGCTGGCATGGGCGTGCTGCTGAACATCTCGCAGCGCGCCTCGGCGACCACGTAAGGGAGGCAGGGTGCTCGGTCGCACGCAGCGCGTGCACTTCGTCGGGATTGGCGGGATCGGGATGAGCGGCATCGCCGAGTTGCTCTCGAACCTCGGCTACGCCGTCAGCGGGTCCGACGAGAAGCTGTCGGAGGTCACCGCGCGTCTCGAGACGCTCGGGGTCCGCGTGTCCCCGGGGCACGACGCCGCCCACGTCGGCGACGCGGACGTGGTGGTGTACTCGTCGGCCGTGCGGAGCGAGAACCCCGAAATCGTCGACGCCCACCGGCGCCGGATCCCGGTGATCCCGCGGGCCGAGATGCTGGCCGAGTTGATGCGGCTGCGCTCCGGCATCGCCGTGGCCGGCTCGCACGGCAAGACGACGACCACGTCGATGGTGGCCCTCGTGCTCGAGCGGGCCGGGCTCGATCCGACGGCGGTCATCGGCGGCAAGCTCTCTGCCTTCGGCAGCAACGCCCGCCTCGGCAGCGGCGAGTACATGGTGGTGGAGGCCGACGAGAGCGACCGCTCGTTCCTGCGGCTGACGCCCACGGTGGCCGTGGTGACGAACATCGACGAAGAACACCTCGAGGCGTACCGGGACTTCGACGATCTCAAGCAGGCGTTCCTCGACTTCGCCAACAAGGTGCCGTTCTACGGGGCGGTCATTGCCTGTCTCGACGACCCGCACGTGACGAGTCTGCTTCCGCGCATGACGCGCCGCGTGATCACCTACGGCCTCGACGCCGCCGCCGACGTGCGCGGCACGGCGGTGGCGCAGGAGGGCGGCATGTGGACCTGCCAGGTCGTCCCGGGCGCGGGCCTGAAGGACGCGGCCGGGCTGGGCGAGCAGCCGGCCTCGCCGCTGTGCGCGCTGCGGCTGCCGATCCCGGGCCGCCACAACCTCCAGAACGCGCTCGCGGCGGTGGCCGTCGGCCTCGAACTGGGCCTCGACGCCGGCACGGTGGCCGGCGCCCTCGCCACGTTCCGCGGCGCCGACCGCCGGTTCCAGCGCCTGGGAGAGGCGGCCGGCGTCCTGGTCATCGACGACTACGGCCACCATCCGACCGAGATCCGCGCGGTGCTCGACGCGGCGCGGGCCTCGCTCGGCCGCCGCCTGGTGGTCGCCTTCCAGCCCCACCGCTACTCCCGCACCGCCCGGCTCATGGACCGCTTCGGTCCGGCCCTGGCGCAGGCCGACCAACTCGTGCTCGCCGACATCTACGCGGCCAGCGAGGACCCGATTCCCGGCGTGACCGTCGAGGCGCTGGCCGCGGCGATCAGCCCCCAGCTCGCGGGCCGCCTGCACCTGGCGCGGACCATCGACGATGTGGTCGCCGTCGTGACGTCGCTGGCGCAGCCGGGTGATGCCGTCATCACGCTGGGCGCCGGGTCGATTGGCACCGTCGGCCCGAGGGTGCTCGCGGCCCTCGGCCGCCGCGAAGGAGGGCGGAGCTGATATGTCGGTCATCGCGCCATCCGACCGCCGATTCCGCCGCAGCCAGATTCCCGCCGCCAGGCGGCGCCACCTGCGCGCCCGTCCGTGGTGGCGCGTCGTGAAATTCGTCGCGCTCGTGGGCCTGTTCGCAGGCGCGGTCTCCTGGGCCGCCGCCGCGGCCGTCGACCTGCCGTGGCTTCGCGTGCAGCACATCCGCGTGCACGGCAATCAGCGCGTGCACGCCGGCGAGGTCGCGGCCCTGCTCGACGGGATGACCGGGCAGAGCCTGCTGGCCGTGGACCTCGACCGCTGGCGCTCCCGGCTGTTCGCCTCCGCGTGGGTGGCTGACGCGACGCTGAGGCGCCGCCTGCCGGGCACGATCGCCGTCGAGCTGCGCGAGCGCGTACCGATGGGCATCGCGCGCGCCGGCGCGGACCTGTTCCTGGTCGACGCGGCGGGCACGGTCATCGACGAATACGGGCCGCGCTATGCCGATTGCGACCTGCCGATCATCGACGGGATCATCGCGACGCCCGTGTCGGTCCCGCCGGTCATCGACCGGCCGCGCGGCCAGCTCGTCTCCCGGCTGATGTCGGAGCTCCGCACACGGCCCGACCTCGCGAAGCGGGTCTCCCAGATCGACGCGGTCAACGTGCACGACGTGCACGTGATCCTCGACGGCGATCCGGCGGTGGTGCGCCTCGGCGAGACCCAGTTCGTGGAGCGCCTCGACTCCTACGTCAGCCTGCAGGCGACGTTGCGGGAACAGGTGCCGGACATCGATTACGTGGACGTGCGCTTCGGGGAGCGCGTGTACGTCGGCGTGGCGCCGGCGGCCGGGCCCGCGCCGGCGTCGCGGGGCGTCGCGGTGCCCGTGCGCGCCACGGGGGCGCGGATGACGCGGTAGAGGCGGTTTCAGCACCCGTCCGTGCGGCCTGAACGGGCTGCCGAACGCAGGGTGTGCAGCGGATGGGGGCGGTTTCATCACCGGGTCCTGCGGCGTGAACGAGCCGCCGCACGCAGGCGATGCAGCCGGTCCTTTGGGGGGGGATGTGGGACGAAAAGAGCGGCACCTGGTCGGGCTCGATCTCGGGACGTCGAAAGTGGCGGCCATTGTCGGCGAGGTCATGGGCACCGGCGAGGTTGAGATCATCGGATTGGGGGTGGCCGAGTCACAGGGCATCCGCCGCGGCGCCGTGGTGAACCAGGAAGCCGCGGTCGACTCGATCCGGAAGGCGATCGAGGCGGCCGAGCTGACGGCGGGAATCGAGATCGACAACGCCTACGTGTCGGTGTCCGGGACGCACATCAAGGGGTTCAACAGCCGGGGCGTGGTGGCGGTGGCGGGCCGCAACCGCGAGATCACGCGCGACGACGTCCGGCGCGCCATCGACGCGGCCCGGGCCGTCAGCCTGCCCGGCGGCCGCGAGATCCTGCACGTGCTGCCCCAGGACTTCGTCGTCGACGAGGAGGACGGCATCGGGAACCCGATCGGGATGACCGGCGCCCGCCTCGAGGTCAACGTCCACATCGTCACCGGCGGTACGACCACGACGCAGAACATCGTGACCTGCGTCAACAAGGCCGGCGTCAACGTGCAGGAGTCGGTGCTGGGGCAGCTCGCCGCGAGCGAGGCCGTCCTGACGCCCGACGAGAAGGAGCTCGGCGTCGCCGTGATCGACATCGGCGGCGGCACCACCGACGTGGCGATCTTCGAGCGCGGGTTCCTCTGGCACACGGCCGTGGTGCCCATCGGCGGCGACCATTTCACGAGCGATATTGCCGTGGGCCTGCGCATGCCGATCCCCGAGGCGGAGAAGCTCAAGCGCCGCTGCGGGTGCGCCCTCTCGTCCATGGTCGGCGACGACGAGACGATGGACGTGGCCAGCGTCGGGGGGCGCGCGCCGCGCACGATGGCGCGGCGGATCCTCTCGGAGGTGCTGCAGCCGCGCGCCGAAGAGATGTGCCATCTCGTGTGGGACGAGATTCACCGCGCAGGGTACGAGAAGTTGCTCAACTCGGGGATCGTGCTCACCGGCGGCGGCGCCAACATCGGCGGCCTGACCGAGATCGCGGAGCAGATCTTCGACATGCCCGTGCGCCGCGGCGCGCCGGCGGGCGTCGGCGGGCTGGCCGATCACGTCGGCAACCCGTCGTTCGCGACGGCCGTGGGGCTGCTGCTGCGCGCGCACCGGCTCCGCACCCACGAGATGACCCAGTCGTCGGGCCGGGGCATCGGGCGTTTGACCGAGCTCGTCAAGGGCGTGTTCAAGGAATTCTTCTAGACGCTGTAGACTTCGGAGAAGTGGAGATCATCGATGCCGAACTCGATCGACAGGCAGCTCACCGACGGTTCACGTCCGGCCGCAACGCCGTTCCGGATCACGATGGATGACGCGTCGCACACCGGCGCGCGCATCAAGGTGATCGGCGTCGGTGGCGGCGGCAGCAACGCCGTCAACCGGATGGTGCGCGAAGGCTTCGAGGGTGTCCAGTTCGTCGTCGCCAACACCGACGTCCAGGCGCTGCGCATGAACGCGGCCTCGATCAAGGTCCAGCTGGGCGAGAAGCTCACCAAGGGACTTGGCGCCGGCGCCGATCCGTCCGTCGGCCGGCACGCCGCCCTCGAGGACACCGACAAGCTCATCCAGGCGATCGACGGCGCCGACCTGGTGTTCGTCACCGCCGGGCTCGGCGGCGGCACCGGCACCGGCGCCGCGCCGGTCATTGCCAGCCTCGCGAGCGAGCTCGGCGCGCTGACCATCGCCGTCGTGACCCGGCCGTTCACCTTCGAGGGGCGCAAGCGCGCGCTTCAGGCCGAACGCGGCCTCGAGGAGCTGCGCGACTGCGTCGACAGCGTCATCACGATTCCCAACGAGCGGCTGCTGAGCACCATCGACCGCACGACGCCGCTGCTCGACGCGTTCGCGGCTGTCGACGAGGTGCTGCGGCAGGCCATCCAGGGCATCTCCGATCTCATCCTGCTGCCCGGGCTGATCAACCTCGACTTCGCCGACGTGAAGACGATTCTGACCGGCATGGGCGTCGCCGTGATGGGCACCGGCATCGGGCACGGCGAGACGCGGGCCGTGGACGCCGCCAGGAAAGCGATTTCGAGCCCGCTGCTCGAGGACGCGTCCATCGACGGCGCGCGCGGCGTGATCATCAACGTGACGGGAGGCTCCGACCTGTCGCTGGTCGAAGTCCACGAGGCGTCGACGATCATCCACGAGGCGGCCCACGAGGAAGCCAACATCATCTTCGGGGCGGTCATCGATCCGAGGCTCGATGGCCAGGTGAAGCTGACCGTGATCGCCACCGGCTTCGACCGGCCGGGCGCGAGGGCCGTGGTCCCGGGCAGCGCCGGGCACACGCCGGTCGATCTCGGCAACTACACCTCGTGGCTGAACGGCGAGGGCGCCGCCTCTCGCCTGACAATCGCGCGGCGCCACGGCGTCGCCGTTGCCGCGCCGGCGGCCGGCGTGTCGCTGGCCATGACGATCGACCCGCTGGCGGGCCAGGACGGCGCGGAGCCCGCCGAGGGGGACACCGCCGCCGGACTCGACGTGCCGGCCTTCATGCGGCGGGTGAAGCAGGCCTAGCCTCCGCCACGTGGTACAGTGCGTACATCCACGGCACTCTCGAGCGGCGGCGCCTGAGCGCGAGATTCCGCAGCGCGGGCGTCGGCGCGGCGCGGGTGCCGGGTGATGGCGCCGACACCCATGGGCAAGACCTCCCGTCGCGACGAGTCATCACGCCTCCTCGAGCGTGAAGTCGGCTACGTGCGCAAGCCGCACGCCGGCCGGCTTCGCGTGGCGCTCGCGTTTCCGAACACCTACTACGTCGGCATGTCCAACCTGGGCTTCCAGACGGTCTACCGTCTGTTCAACGGCCTGGACGGCGTGGTGTGCGAGCGCGTGTTCCTGCCCGGGCGGAGCGACGTGGCCGCGGCGCTCGAGCGCCCGGGATCGCTGGCCGCCGTGGAATCCGGCACGCCGGTTCGGGACTTCGACGTGCTGGCGTTTTCCGTGTCGTTCGAGTGGGACTATACGAACGTCGTGAGCCTCCTGCGCATGGCCGGCCTGCCCCTGTTCGCCGCGGAGCGCGACAACCGCTACCCGCTCGTCGTGATCGGCGGGGCCGTGACGTTCGTGAACCCCGAGCCGCTGGCGCCGTTTGCGGACGTGGTTGCCGCCGGCGAAGGCGAGGTGCTCGTGCCTGCCCTCGTGACCGAGATCGCCGCCGCGACGGACCGTCAGAGCTTTCTCGAACGCCTGTCGCGTCAGCGCGGGTTCTACGTCCCGTCGCTGGTCACCGTGCGCTACGGCGACGACGGCACGATTGCCGCGTTCGAACCGGCGTCTGGGTCGGGCGCTTCCGTGCCGGTGCGCAAGGCCGCGCTGCCCGCGTCGGCGGGGGGCGACCCGCCCTCGACGATGATCTTCACGCCCGACACGGAGTTCGGATCGCGCCTGCTCGTGGAGGTCGTGCGGGGGTGCGCGAACCTGTGCCGCTTCTGCTGGGCCGGCTACAACTACCTGCCCGTGCGGGCGTTCCCGGCCGACCGGATCCTCGAGATCGCCCGGGCCGCGCGTGCGCATGCGAACAGGATCGGGCTCGTGTCGATCGCGCTCTGTGATCATCCTGAGATCGAGCGCCTGCTGTCGGGACTGCTCGCGATGGGCTATTCGATCAGCCCGGCCTCGCTGCGCCTCGACGATCTGACGGAGCCTGTCGTGCGCCTGCTCCGCGAGAGCGGCGAGCGTTCGATCACGATCGCCCCCGAGACCGGCTCCGATCGCCTGCGCCGCGTGATCAACAAGACGATGACGAACGACGAGATCCTCGACCGCGCGGATCTCATCTTCCGGACGGGCATCGACAACCTGAAGCTCTACTTCATGATCGCCCTGCCGACGGAAACCGACGACGACCTGGCGGCGATCCGCGGCCTGTCGATTGAGATCAAGGAGCGGATGCTGGCGCACGGCCGCCCGCGCGGGAGACTGGGGCGCATCAGCGCCAGCGTGAACCCGCTCGTGCCGAAGCCGGGCACCGCCTACCAGTGGCTGCCGATGGCGTCGCCGGCCATCGTCGAGCACGCGATCACGCGCCTGCGGTCGCTCACCGCCGGCATCGACAACGTCTACTTCTCGATCAAGTCCGAGCGGCACGCCTTCTACCAGGCGCTGCTCTCGCTCGGCGACCGGCGGGTGGCGCCGGTCATCGTGGCGGCCGAGCGGAACGGCGGCCAGTGGCGCGCCGCGGCGGCCGAGGCGGGCGTCGACCCGGCGTTCTACGTCTACCGGGACCGGTCGCGCGACGCCTTGCTGCCGTGGGATATCATCGACGGCGGCCTGAAGTCGGCCTTCTACCGATCCGAGTTCGACAAGGGCCTGCGCGAAGAATGGACACTGCCGCCGAAGCGCGCCGCCGAGAACATCCGCCTGCTGCCGATGGCGCCGTGACGCCCTCGATGTCGCATGCCTGACTGCTTTTCCCGGTGGTCCCGCCGCCCGTGGCGCGTGATCGCGGCCGCGGGGCTCTGTGCGCTGGGGCTTGCCGCTGCCGTCGCGGCCACCGGAGGCGTCGACTGGCTCGCGGGCCCGCTGCGGATTCGGATCCATCAGCCATGGCGCCTGGTCGGATCCGGCCTCGCCCTGATCGGCCTCGCGTTCTGGCTGGGCGGCGAGGAGTCGCGATCCCTGCTGGTCCGCGCGTGGGACTTCCGCGAGCGCCGCGCAGGCTGGATCGCGGCGGCAGCGGCCATGGCGACGCTGCTCGTGGGCGTGGTCGCGGGAACAGGCGTGGCCGGCAGCGCGGACTCCTACGGCTACGTCAGCCAGGCGCTGCTGTGGCTGAAGGGGTTGCCTGTCCAGGCGGAGACGCTGGCCGCGTCGGTGCCATGGCCGCTCGCCGAGTGGAGCCTCTCGCCTCTGGGCTACAGGCCCGGCGTTGAGACCGGCGTCATCGTCCCCACCTATCCGCCTGGTCTGCCGCTCGTGATGGCGGTGTTCGCCGGCGTCGGCGGACCAGGCGCGGTGTACTGGGTCGTGCCGCTGTCCGGCGCGCTGGCGGTGTGGCTCACGTACGTACTCGGCCGCCGCTACGCAGATGCGGCAAGCGGGGCGGCGGCCGCGCTGCTGCTGGCCGCGAGCCCGGTGTTCCTCTACCAGCTGGTCCAGCCCATGAGCGACGTGCCGGTGACGGCATGGTGGCTCCTGTCGCTGTGGGGAGCGGCCGCCGGGCTGCCCGTCGTCGCCGGCGCGGCCGCCGGCGTGGCCGTGCTGACTCGGCCGAATCTCGCGCCCCTCGCGGCGGTGATCATGGCGGCGGTCCTGGCCCATGCCTACTCTCAACATCGGATGTCCGGCGCCGCGCTGCGGGCCGCCGGGGCGTTCGCGCTCCCGCTCGCCGCTGCGGTCGGGTTCCTGCTCTGGCTGAACGCGCGGCTGTACGGGTCGCCTTTCATGTCGGGCTATGGCGCGGCATCGGGGTTGTTCGCGTTCGGCAACGTCGCGGTCAACGCCGGCCGCTACACGAGGTGGCTCCTCGAGACGCAGACGCCCGTCGTGCTCATCGGCGCCGCGGCCCCGTTCGCCCGCCATGCGGCGCGGCGCCGCACGAAGGGCGCGGCGTCACCGCTTCCGGCCTGGGTCGGGCTCGCCGCCGTTGCCGTCGTCGTGGCGTGCTACCTGCCGTACTCGCCGTTCGAGGAGTGGTGGTACCTGCGCTTTCTCCTTCCGGCCATCCCGATCCTGTTGATCCTCACGACGCCGACCTTCGTGCGAGTCGCGGCGGCGGCGCCAGCCGCGGCGCGCGCCCCGCTGCTGGCCGCCGGCGTGGGGCTTCTCGCGTCGTACTACGTCGTCACGGCGAGCGAGCGAAGCGTATTCGAGCTTCACCGTCTCGAGAGCCGCTACGTCGCCGCGGGCGGTTTCGCCTCGCGGGAGCTGCCCGCGAGTGCCGTCCTGCTGAGCGTGCAGGAGAGCGGCCCCCTGCGGATGTACGGCGGCCGCACGACCGTGCGCTTCGACTACCTCGAGCCTGATGGCCTCGAGGCCGCGGTGCAGTTTCTCGAACGCGCGGGGTCGCGCCCCTACTTCGTCCTCGAGGCCTGGGAGGAGACCCAGTTCCGGGAGCGGTTCGCCCGATCGAGCCCGCTGGGCCTGCTCGACTGGCCCCCGATGGCCGAGGTCGGCAGGCCCGTGAAAGTGCGGTTCTACGACCCGCGCGACCGCCAGCGCTTCCTCGCGGGAGAGCCAGTGACCACGGCGCGGGACCTGCGGGACGATCGCGGTCCTCGCTGACGCGGGGCCCCGCGTCCAGGCGCCGCCGCCCGGACGGGCAGCCCGCTGCGTTCCCGCACACGCGGGGTGCCAGCCTCAATCAGCCGCGACCAGCTGCTCCTCGTATTCCGCGTACGCCTGCAGGATGAACTCGCGCACGCGCTCCTGGGCCGCGGCGTCGACCACCGGGCGGAGGAGCGCAAAGCTCCGCCGCTCGCCGTTCACCGAGTACTGCCGGGCGGGGAACGTGACGTTGCGGCCGTTTCCGCTCTTCCGCTCCCAGACCCCGAACCCGATCAGCTTCAGGCCGTCGAGCGTGCCTTCGCAGAAATGCAGTTCGGCGTCGGCGAGCTTGCCGGGCGGGTTGCCGCGATCGTTTTGTGCGAACTTCACTACCATGGTGCGCTCCTCGATCCGCGCCACTGCCGCGCCCGGCCGACGGCGTATGGAGAGAAGTCGCGGGCCGGCGTGGTCGTTGGACCCGGGCGCAGATTGCGGCGTGCTGAAGGCCGGCTCGCGACATGGTGAGGAGCGTGGCAAGAGCGGTGCCCGCCAGCGCCCGTACCGGAGTGACGCGGCAAGGTGAAGTTGGGACGGCAGATCCGGGACGCGCAGGGAGAGCGGGCTCGACGAACGGCGGCGCGCCCGCCGCTCGCTGCCAACCGAGGTTGCGCGGCGGGACCTAGTCGGCCTTGAAGATGACCACCTGGGCCAGCGCCAGCGTGTCGGCGTGCGTGATGGTGACCAGCGACGAGGTGGCGCCGAGTCGCTGGAAGTGCCCGAGCGCGGCGCCGCGGAACGTGAGACGGGGCGGCCCGCCGCCACGAACGACCTCGATGTCCCGCCAGGTGACGCCGCGCGTGAGGCCCGTGCCAAGCGCCTTCATCGCGGCTTCCTTGGCCGCGAACCGGCCGGCGTAGTGCGGCGCGGGGCGGTACTTGGCGGAGCAGTACGCGATTTCCGCCTCAGTGAAGATACGATGGATGAACCGATCGCCGTAGCGCGCCACGGCCCTCTCGACGCGCGGGATGTCGGTGGCGTCGAGGCCGATGCCCAGAATCGTCATAGGACTCCAGTATGCCTGAAGTTCCCCTGCCCGGCGCTTTCGAGTGGGTCCGGTATCCCTGGGGCCCGGCCATCCGATGCCGCGATCTGGCGGCGGTGGCCGGCCACTGCTTCACCACCCGCGCGCCGGCGCTCGGGACGGGGCCGCTCACGCCGGGTGATGGATGGCATCGCGTGGCGCTGGCCATGGGCGTCTCGGCCCAATCGATCGTCCGGTTGCGGCAGGTGCACGGCACGCGAGTCGTGCTCGTCGGGCGGCACGAGACCTTTCCTCCGGAGGCGTCCGAGGGGAGCGCCGGAGACATCGCGGTCTGCGACCATCCCGGAGTGGCCGTCTGCGTGAAGGTGGCCGATTGCGTCCCCATCCTGCTGGCCGACCGGCAGAGCGGGGGTGTGGCCGCCGTCCATGCCGGCTGGCGCGGCACGGCCGCCGGCGCGGCGCGCGTGGCGGTGGAGGCGCTTGGCGAGCACTTCGGGGCAAAGCCAGGACAGCTCCTCGCGGCCATCGGGCCCAGCATCGGCCCCTGCTGCTATCGCGTCGGGCAGGACGTGCGTGCCGCGTTCGAGGCGGGTGGACGGTGGGACGGTTCGCTCGACGCCTGGTTCAGCCGGGTGCCGTCCATCAAGGCCCTGTGCGGTGTGCCGGGAACGGACCCCGCAGCATCGGGCGGCAAACCGGCCCTGTTCCTCGACACGTGGACCGCCAACGCCGATCAGTTGCGCGGCGCGGGCGTGCCGGCGTCGCAGATCCACGTCTCCCGCGCCTGCACCTCGTGCCACCGCGACACCTTCCACTCCTATCGGGTCGATGGCGAACAGGCGGGGAGGATGATTGGGATTATCAAGACGAGTCGTCGGTAGCCAGTAGTCAGTATTCAGTAGAAACGCCAAGACATCGCACACTGTCCAACGGCTACTGGCTACTGGCTACTGGCTACTGGCTACTGGCTACTGGCTACTTCTTCCCATCCATCGCCTCGTTCGCGAGGCGGTCGGCGTCGGCGTTGAACTCGCGCCGCACGTGCTCGAAGCGCACGCGGCCCAGGTCCGCGACAAGGCGCCGGGCCTCGGCGTGGAGCACCTGCAGCCCCGGGTTCTTCACCTTGTACTCGCCGCGCATCTGGCAGACCAGCAGCAGCGAGTCCGACCGGACCGTGAGGTCGGTGTACCCGTGTTCGATCGCGTAGCGGAGGGCGGCCAGCAGTCCGCTGTACTCCGCGACGTTGTTGGTGGCGACGCCGATGGCCCCGCTGAACTCGGCGGCCACCGCGCCGTCGGCGTCGGTGAACCGCACGCCGTACCCTGCCGGGCCCGGGTTTCCCCGGGATCCGCCGTCGATGTGCACGATCATGCGCGGGCTACTCCGCGGGACGGGGGGCGGCCTGGCCGGGCGCCGCCGGCAGATCTTCGTAGTAGAGGATGCGGAGGCAGCTCTCGCACTGGAAGATGATCTCGTTGCGGCGTAGCTCGTTCACCGTCTGCGGCCTGATGAGAATCTGGCACGCGGAGCAGCGGCCCGCGCGGACCGGGGCGACGGCGGAGATCTTCCTGTACTTCAACACGCGGTCGAACACCGCGAGGACGGGCGGACTGATGCCGGCCGCCAGCGCCGCCCGCTCGGCGGCGAGCCGGCCGATGGCGGCCTTGGCGTCCGAGAGCTGCACGGCCAGCTGGGCGCGCTCGGCTTCGTTCGCCGCCTGATCGTGGAGGTGAGCCTGCTCGGCCTGCTTGACGTGCAGCGTCACCTCGTCGAACTCGATCATCTGCTCGAGCAGGCGGTCCTCCTGCTTCCGGATCTCGGCCTGGGCGGTCTCGATCTCCTTCTGCATCGCCTGGTACTCGCGATTGGTCTTCACCTCCATGAGCTGGTCCCGGAACTTCGAGAGCCTGGCCTGCTGCATGGCCAGCGCCTTCTCGATCTCGCGCCGCGCGGCCTGGTTCGCCACGAGGCGGGCGCGCTCGATCTCGAGGGTCTGGCGGGCGGCCTCGAGCGCCGCCGCGAGCTGCTGCTGGCGGGCGGGCTCGTCGGCGATGGTCCGGCGCGCCCGCTCGGCGGCGTCTTCGATCTGCTGGAGGTGAATGACCCGTTCGAGATCAGGATGCATGGTATGTGGTGGGCCCACCAGGATTCGAACCTGGGACAGGCCGGTTATGAGCCGGCGGCTCTTACCGCTGAGCTATGGGCCCGCATAAGCTTACTGTGAAGACCGTCCTTCGAGAAATGCCCGCAGCTTGCGGCTGCGCGACGGGTGCCTCAGCTTGCGCAGGGCCTTCGCCTCGATCTGCCGGATGCGCTCGCGGGTCACCGCGAAGCTCTGGCCCACTTCCTCGAGCGTGTGTTCGGAGCCGTCCCCGACGCCGAAGCGCATCTTGATGACCTTCTCCTCGCGGGGCGTGAGCGTCTTGAGCACCGAGTCGGTCTGCTCCTTGAGGTTCAGGTTGATGACGGCGTCGGAGGGCGAGACCACGTTGCGGTCCTCGATGAAGTCGCCGAGGTGCGAATCCTCCTCCTCGCCGATGGGCGTCTCGAGGGAGATCGGCTCCTGGGCGATCTTGAGCACTTTGCGCACCTTGGACACCGGGATGTCCATGCGTACGGCGATTTCCTCCGAGGTCGGCTCCCGGCCCAGCTCCTGCACGAGCGAGCGCGACGTGCGGATGAGCTTGTTGATGGTCTCGATCATGTGGACCGGGATGCGGATCGTGCGCGCCTGGTCGGCGATGGCGCGGGTGATGGCCTGGCGGATCCACCACGTCGCGTAGGTCGAGAACTTGTAGCCGCGCCGGTACTCGAACTTGTCGACAGCCTTCATGAGGCCGATGTTGCCTTCCTGGATGAGGTCGAGGAACTGCAGCCCGCGGTTCGTGTACTTCTTCGCAATGGAGACGACCAGGCGCAGGTTCGCCTCCACCAGCTCCTTCTTCGCCTGTTCGGCCTGGGCCTCGCCGCGCCGGATCGTCTCCAGCGAGCGGCGCAGGTACTCCGGCGTCTCGCCCAGCAGGTCGGCCTGGCGCTTCACCTCGGCCCGCAGCTCCTTCATCCGCGCGAGCAGGGCCTTGCGCTCCTCGTCCTTGAGCTTCGCCTTCTTCGTCTTCGCGTTCAGCTGGCGGTCGATGCCGTCGGCTTCGCGGACGACCCGGCCCATGCGCTCGACGGCCTCCTTGATGTCCTCGATGAGGCGCCGCTTCACCGGCTCGGTGAACTCGATCTCGCGGATCGCGCGCGACACCAGGATCCTGGCCCGCAGGGCCTTCCACCGCGCCCGGAGGTACTTCCGCTTGTCCTTCTTCGGCGTGGCCCCGAGCTTCTCCTCGGCTTTCTCGTACACCTGCCGGGCCTTGCGGACCGCCTCGGTCTGCTTGAGCACCTCGCGGGCGCGCTCCTCGAGCCGCTCCTCGGTGATCTCCTCGTCGTTGAAGATGACCAGTTCGCGGACCGTGCGCTGGCCCGCCTTGAGGCCGTCGCCCATGGCGATGATCTTCTGCGCCACGATCGGCGTGCGCGTGATCGACTTGATGACCGAGAGCTTGCCCCGCTCGATCCGCTTGGCGATCTCGACCTCGCCCTCCCGCGTGAGGAGGGGCACGGTGCCCATCTCGCGCAGGTACATGCGGACCGGATCGTTGGTCTTGTCGAGGGTGCCCGGCGTCAGGTCGAGTTCGGCGTCCTCGCCTTCCTGCTTCTCCTCGCGAAACTTCTGGTCCGAGTCCACCACCTCGATGCCGGCGCTGCCGAAGGTGCTGAACAGGTCGTCCAGTTCGTCCGACGAGGTGATGTCGGCCCGGAGCAGGTCGTTCACCTCGTCATACAGCAGATAGCCCTTCTCCTTGCCGATGATGATGAGCTGCTGCACTTCGTCGAACTTGTCCTCGATTGACAAGGCGTCCTCCCTCAGGTGCCCGTGACCTCCAGCGCCGCGATGCGCCGGAGCAGTTCATGTTTCTGTTGCCACAACCGGTCGATGTCGTCGCCGCGCCCCGATTGCTGGACGCGGTCGATTTCCTGCTGCACGGCGGCGCCCTCGCGCTCGAGCCGCAGGCGCTTCAGCTCCAGGGCGCACTCGAACGGGGGCGCCGGGGGGGCCGCCGCGGCGGCGATGCCCGTCACCAACTGCGCCTCCTCCTTACTTAGACGCGCGAGGAAGGCAATCGGTGGATGGGCGGCGCCCGGCGCCCGCGCCGCCAGGACGGCCTGCTCCAGAATCGGCCCCGACGCGAGATCCTCGAAGTCGTGCGCGTCCAGGGCCTCGAGGGCGTCGGCCGCATCCTCGGGCTGGTTCATCAGCGCCCAGATCAGCCCGCGCTCGGCCGGCTTGAGCCGGCCCAGGGCCGGCATCTCCCGCGCGCTCACCTCGGTCCGCCGCTCGACGGCGGCCTTGCGAATCTCGTCGCGCACCACCGATTCGGTAATCCTGGCCCGGTGCGCAATCCGGTCGGCGAACTGGTCGCGGGCCGCCGCGTCCGGGATCCGCGCCGCCACCGCCAGCATCTCCTGCAGGAACGCGCGGCGGCTGTCGTCGCGGCGCAGGTCGTGGGCCGTCGTCGTCCGATCGAGCAGGTACTCGAGGTACGGCTTCGACTGCTGGAGCTGGGCGGCATACTGCCGGCCGGTCCGGTTCCTGATGAACGTGTCCGGGTCGTCGCCGCCGGGCAGCACGGCCACATTCACCTGGAAGCCCTCCGAGACGAGCAGGTCGCACGACCGCACGGCCGCGCTCTGCCCGGCGGCGTCCGGATCGAAACTGAGCACGATCTTCGACACGAACCGCCGGAGCAGCTGGGCCTGCTGGGAAGTGAGCGCCGTGCCGCACGTGGCCACCACGGGCAGCCGGCACTCCTGCAGCACCTGCGCGAAATCGAAGTAGCCCTCGACCAGCACCACGAACCCCGACTTCCGCAGCAGTGCCTTCGTGTGGTTGAGGCCGTAGAGCGTCCGGCTCTTCGAGTAGATCGGCGTCTCGGGCGAGTTCAGGTACTTCGGGCCCTGGTCCGCGTCCATCGACCGGCCGGCGAAGGCCACAATCGAGCCCGAGTCGCGCGCGATCGGGATGATCAGGCGGTTGCGGAACCGGTCGACCATCTGCCCGCTGTCGCGCTCCACGACGAGCCCGCTCTTCGTGAGCAGCGGCGCCTGGAACCCCTGCGCGCGCAGGTACGCCAGCAGCAGGTCCCGGGACGGCGGCGCGTAGCCGAGGCCGAGCGTCTGGATGGTCTCGGCCGTCATCCCGCGCCCCTCGAGCTGCTGGCGGGCGCGCGCGCCCGCCGGCGCGCCAAGCTGCTGGCGGAACCAGTCCGCCGCCACCTCGTGGATCTTCAGGAGCGTCTCGCGGTCGCGCGCGTCGGTCTCGTTCCCGTCCGGCCCGGTCTCGGGCACGGCCATGCCGAACTTGCGCGCCAGCAGGCGCACCGCGTCGGTGAAGCCCACCTTCTCCTGCAGCTCGACGAACTTGATCGCGTCGCCGCCGGCCCCGCAGCCGAAGCAGTGGAAGAACCCCTTCTCGCGGTTCACGTGGAACGACGGGGTCTTCTCGCCGTGAAACGGACAGAGGCCCTTGTAGCTCGTGCCCGCCTTCTTCAGCGACACGTACTCCTGGACCACCTGCACGATGTCCGCGCGGGCGCGTAGATCCTCGACAAAGGCCGCCGGGAACAGGGCCACTATTCCTTCAACTCCGCCACCGTCACGCCCCCGCCGCCGTGCTCCTGCGGGGCGGGCTGGTGCGTGGCCACCAGGGGATGCCGATCCAGGTACTCGCCGATCGCCCGGCGCAGCTGCCCGGTTCCGAAGCCGTGAATGATCCTGACCTGGCGCTCGTCGGTGAGGAGCAGGTCGTCGAGAAACCGGTCGAGCCGGCCGAGCGCCTCGTCGACCGAACACCCGATGAGGTTGATGTCGGTGGCCGCGCCGTCGCGGGCGCTCACCATCACGTTGACGTTCACTTTCGACGGCTCGTTCGGGGCCGCGCTGCCGACCACCTGCAGTTCCGCCAGCTTCGCGCGCAGCCGTTTGCCGCGCACGTCGACCTCGGCATCCCCGTCGTGCACGGCGATCACGCGGCCCTCGATGCCAAGGCCCCTGAGCAGGACACGGTCCCCAACCCGGGCCGCCGCGCCTTCCCCCGCCGCCGGGGCCGGCGGCGCCGGCTCCTGCCCCTCGCGCAACCGCCCGGCGACCTGTTCGAGCGCCGCGTTCGCCTGGGCCCTCGCCGCGCCGGCCTCGCCGGTGGAGACGGGCCGGCCGTGCAACGCCCGCCGGCCCGCCTCGGCGGTGAGCCGGTCGACTTCGCGGCGCAGCTCATCGACGACCTTGTCGATGTCTTCCTTCGCCGCGCGCACCCGCATCGCGAGTTCCTCGTCGGCCCGGTGGCGCAGCCGCTCTTCCTTGTCGCGCAAGGCCTGTTCGCGCGCCTTCATCCGGGCTTCCGACTCGACCAGTCCCTCCCGCTCGCGCGAGACGAGGCGCCGCTCGTGATCGAGGCTGCGCAGGTCGGCGTCGATCTTCGCCAGGTGCTCGGCCAGTTGCGCCTCCCGCGCCGAGATGTTCCGGCGCGCCTCGTCGAGCACCTCTGGGCTCAGGCCCAGCCGGCCGGCGATCTCGAGCGCCAGGCTTCGGCCCGGCGTGCCGTAGTTGAGCCGGTAGGTCGGCGCGAACGTCTCGGGGTCGAACCCGAACGCGGCACAGGCCACGCCCGCCGTGGTCGAGGCATACGACTTCAGCGGCTCGTAATGCGTCGTCGCCACGACGTGAGCCCCCCGCTTCCGGAGGTGGTCCACGATGGCGAGGCCGAGCGCGCCGCCCTCGACCGGGTCGGTCCCCGCACCCGCCTCGTCGAGCAGCACCAGCGCCGGCAGCGCCAGCGACCGTTCCATCTGGACGATGTTGGTCATGTGCCAGGAGAACGTGCTCAGGTTCGCGGCAATCGACTGCTCGTCACCGATGTCGGCGAACACCGACCTGAACACCGGGACCCTGGAGCCGTGCTCGGCCGGGACGTGCAGCCCGGCCTGGGCCATCAGCGCGAGCAGGCCGGCCGTCTTGAGCGCCACCGTCTTGCCGCCCGTGTTGGGCCCGGTGATGACGAGCACCGTCGTGCCGGGAATCAGCTTGACGTCGACCGGCACCGGGCCGCCCTTCGGGGCGGTCGACGCCGCGCCGCTGCCGTCCCCGCCCTTCACGGCCGCCGCGCGCGCGTCCGCCAGGCGCTCGGAGATGGCTGGAATCAGCAGGGGGTGCCGGGCTGCCAGCAGCTCGAATGCGCCGTCGCCGGCAAGCGCAGGCTCGACGCCGGCCACGATGGCCGACAGCCGGGCCTTGGCCTGGATGACGTCCAGTTCGGTGGCCGCTTCGATCGTCCGCTGCAGATCCAGCGCCCGGCGCCTGAACAGGTCCGTGAGGCCGAGCAGGATCCGCCTCACCTCTTCGGCCTCCTGCTGCTCGAGGGCGACGATGTCGTTGTTGATCTCCACCGTGCTCAGCGGCTCGAGGTAGAGGCTGGCGCCGCTCGACGAGCTGCCGTGGACCACACCCGGGATGGCCGAACGGTGCTCGGCGCGCACCACGAGGACGAAGCGGCCGTTCCGGTCGGTGACGACCTGGTCCTGCAGGTACTTGGCCGTATCCCGGTTCCGGAGGAACGACTCCAGTGTGCCCTTCAAGCGGGTCCGCTGCCGCCTGAGGCGATCGCGCATCGACTTCAATTCGGGGCTGGCGCCGTCGGCCACCTCGCCGGACGGCTCGATCTTGTGACGCGTTTCGGCGATTTCTCCGCGGAACGACGCCCCGCTCTCGGCCAGGGCCTTCAGCGCCGGGAACGGGTGCTCGGTCCGGCGGATGGCGGCGCGGGTGGTGTCGACCGACTCGAGGTACTCGGCCAGGCCGAGCAGCCGCATCGGCTCGAGCGCGCGGCCTTCGACGGCCAGGCCACCGAGGATGGCCGCCAGGTCGTCCGGGGCCGACAACGCGAAGCCGCCAACCAGCTCGTTGAACCGCACGCCCTCGGATGTGGCCGACAGCAGCTGGGCCACCTTCCGCGGGTCGGCCTGAGGCTTCAGGCTTGCCAGGCGCTCGGCACCGAGCGGCGTGACGGCGCACCCCCGCAGCACATCGACGATGTGGGTGAACTCGAGGGCCTGAAGGACGGCTGCGTGCATACGTGTCGGGAACGGCGCTGGAGAGGTTGTGTGCTCACGGGAGCCGGTCGTACACACAAAGGCCTGCAACCTTCCAATATGATTCCAGGAAGGCCGACTGTCAAGCCGAAAACGCTACAAATGGTTGATTTGGCTGGCGATGCAGGCCGCGCCAAAGCCGTTGTCGATGTTCACGACGGCCACCCCCGGCGCGCAGGAGTTGAGCATCCCGAGCAGCGCGGCCACCCCGCCGAAGCTCGCGCCGTACCCCACGCTGGTCGGCACGGCAATCACCGGCGCCCGCACCAGGCCGCCGATGACGCTTGGCAGCGCTCCCTCCATGCCGGCCACCACGACGACGACCCGGGCCGCATCGAGGCGGTCGCGCGCGCTCAGCAGCCGGTGGAGGCCCGCGACGCCGACGTCGAACAGGCGGTCCACCGGGTTGTTCATGACCTCCGCCGTGATGGCGGCCTCCTCCGCCACCGCCAGGTCGGAGGTGCCGGCGGCGGCGATCAGGATGGTGCCGGCGCCGCGGGGGATGTCGCCCGCCCGGCGTTCGATGACGCGGGCCTGTTCGTGGAACGCCGCGTCCGGAACAACCGCCCGGACCGCGTCGAAGGCGTCCGGCGTGGTCCGCGTGACGAGGAGAGTCTGGCCGTGGGCGGCGATCCGCCCGGCGATGGCCGCCACCTGCGCCGGCGTCTTGCCCTGGCCGAAAATGACCTCTGGAAACCCCTTCCGCGCGGCCCGGTGATGGTCCACCCGGGCGAACCCCAGGTCTTCGAACGGCTGGTCGCGAAACCGGGCGATCAGGTCGGCGTGGACGGCTTCGACCGGGACCTCGCCCCGCTGCAGGCGCCCGAGCAAGTCGTGGAGTTGGTTCGAATTCATGGCCGCGCTCCGGTCGTTTGTCAGAGAGAGGTGCGACCGCTATAATGAACGATCAGGCCATGCGGCACAACTTCACGCGGGCAAAGCGCTTATGACGTTGCTTGAGACCCTCATCCTCGGGTCGTACTTCTTCGTCCTGGTCATCCTGGGCCTCTACGGGTGGCACCGCTACTACCTCGTCTACGCCTACATGAAGAACAAGGACCGGGCGCCGGGCCCGCCGCCTGCGTGGGAGGGCCCGCTGCCGCCGGTCACCATCCAGCTGCCCCTCTACAACGAGATGTACGTGGTGGACCGGCTGCTCCAGGCGACGGCGCGCATCGACTATCCGAAAGAGCTCCTCGAAATCCAGGTCCTCGACGACTCCACCGACGAGACCACGGAGGTGGCGCGGCTGGCGGTGGATCGTCTCGTGGCCCAGGGGTTCGACGTCAAGTTCCTGCACCGGGCCGATCGGACCGGCTTCAAGGCCGGGGCCCTCGAGGAGGGCCTCAAGGTGGCCCGAGGCGAGTTCGTGGCGATCTTCGACGCCGACTTCATTCCCAGCCCGGACTTCCTGCGGAAGACCGTGCCGCATTTCCACGATCCGAAGGTGGCGCTGGTGCAGGCGCGGTGGGGCCACGTCAACGCGGACTACTCGCTGCTGACCAAGGTCCAGGCCATCCTGCTCGACGCGCACTTCGTGCTCGAGCACGGCGGCCGCAACCGCGCCGGCCACTTCTTCAACTTCAACGGCACGGCCGGAATCTGGCGGCGCGACGTCATCCCCGCCGCCGGGGGCTGGCAGCACGACACGCTCACCGAAGACCTCGACCTGAGCTACCGGGCGCAACTGCTCGGCTGGAAGTTCGTCTTCCTGCCCGACCTGGTGGCGCCGGCGGAAGTGCCGGTGGAGATGAACGCCTTCAAGTCGCAGCAGCACCGCTGGGCCAAGGGCTCCATCCAGGTCTGCCTCAAGCTGCTGCCGAAGATTCTGCAGTCGGACCTGCCGTTCGGCGTCAAGGCGGAGGCGTTCCTCCACCTGACGGCGAACTTCAACTACCTGCTCATGTCGGCCCTGTCCGTGCTGATGTTCCCGTCGATGGTCATCCGCTACAACATGGGCTGGTACGAGATGCTGCTCATCGACATCCCGCTGTTTTTCGCGGCGACGGCCTCGGTGGCGAACTTCTACGTCGTGTCGCAGCGCGAGCTCTACCCGGACTGGAAGACGCGGCTGCGCTATGTCCCGGTCCTGATGTCGGTCGGCATCGGCCTTGCCGTGAACAACACGCGGGCCGTCCTCGAGGCGCTCCTGCACCACGAAACGGCGTTCGCGCGGACGCCGAAGTACGGCATCGAGCGCGGGTCCGACCAGTGGGCGGGGAAGAAGTACCAGCAGGCGGTGGCCATCCAGCCGCTTGTCGAGATCGCCCTCGGGATCTACTTCACCATGACGGTCTTCTACGCCCTGGCCAACGGCATCTACGGGTCGCTGCCGTTCCTCGTCCTGTTCCAGGCGGGGTTCCTCTACATGGGGCTGACGTCGGTCGTTCAGCAGGCCGGCGGCGGCCAGGCCGTGCTGAACACGCAAGTGGCGCGCGGCAAGTAGGGCACCTTCCGTGAATTTCGGCCGAGTTGCCGCCGCCGCGCTCGCAGGGTGGGTTGTCTACCTCGGACTCAGCCCGCTCGTGAACAACGTGCTGCTGGCGGATCTCTACGCCCAGCACGCCCGGGTGTTCAGGCCGCAGGGAGAGATGCACCTGGCCTTCGGGCTGGGGGGGGCGCTCCTGGGGTTCTTCGTGTTCGCCTACGCCTACGCCAAGGGGTACGAAGGCGGCGCCGGCGCCATCGAGGGGCTCCGTTTCGGCGTCGTGGTGGGACTCCTGCTGGCGACATTCTCGGTGGCCTGGAACTACGTGGTCCTGCCGGTGTCGGGCGCGCTCGCCGCGGCGTGGATCGTGGACGTCATCGTGGAGATGGCGATCTACGGGGCGGTGGTCGGGCTCATCTACAAGCCGCACGGCGGCCGCAAGTAGTCCAGGATGGATCAGCAGAACGTCCGCAACTTCTCGATCATCGCCCACATCGATCACGGGAAGTCCACGCTCGCGGATCGCTTCCTGGAGCTGACCGGGGCGCTCCAGCCGCGCGAGATGACCGAGGCGCAGGTCCTCGACTCGATGGACCTCGAGCGCGAGCGCGGCATCACGATCAAGGCGCACCCGGTCCGCCTCACGTACACGGCGCTCGACGGCCGGACCTACATCCTCAACCTCATCGACACGCCCGGCCACGTGGATTTTTCGTACGAGGTGACCCGGTCGCTCGCGGCATGCGAGGGCGCCGTGCTGCTGGTCGACGCGTCACAGGGCGTTGAGGCGCAGACGCTGGCGAACGCCTATCTCGCCGTCGACTACAACCTCGAGATCATCCCGGTCATCAACAAGATCGACCTGCCGAGCGCCCAGCCCGAGGAGGCGCGCCGGCAGCTGGCCGACATCATCGGCCTCGACCCGTCGCACGCCATCCTGACCAGCGCCAAGGCGGGCACCGGCGTCCAGGACGTGCTCGAGGCCGTCATCGCACGGCTGCCGCCCCCCGCCGGCGACCCGAAGGCCCCGCTGAAGGCCCTCATCTTCGACTCCTGGTACGACGCCTATCGCGGCGTGGTCATCGTCGTCCGCGTGATTGACGGCGTGCTCCGCGGGCGCATGAAGATCCGGCTGATGGCGCTGGGGCAGGAGTACGACGTCGAACAGGTCGGCGTGTTCACGCCGAAGCCCGTCCAGGTGGACGAACTCGGCGTCGGCGAGGTCGGCTTCTTCACCGCCACCATCAAGAAAGTGAGCGACGCGAAGCTCGGTGACACCGTGACCGAGGCGGCCCGGCCGGCGGTGGAGCCGTTCCCCGGCTTCCGCGAGCTCAAGCCGATGGTCTTCGCCGGCCTCTACCCGGTGGAAGGC
>JALOKU010000200.1 GCA_025456345.1 Vicinamibacterales bacterium
AGCCGTGGGAGGACCAGGCGAGCCGGACCACGGCGAAGGCGGAGCCTGCCGCGCCGAAGCCGTGGGAGGACCAGGCGAGCCGGACCACGGCGAAGGCGGGTCAGCGCGTGCCGATGCGGTCGGCGAGGAAGGCGACGCTGAGGGCGTAGGTGTGGGCGCAGTTGTAGGCGAGCAGCGCCTCGTAGTTGCCGTACACGAGGAAGCGGTGAGTGTCCGCGCGGACCAGCGAGGCGGCGAGAGTGGATTGAGGCAGCGCGGCGCCATTCTTCTGCGTGACACCGAGGGCGCGCCACTCGGTGAGCGGCCTCGCCTCGGTCATGTCGCGCACAGCCTGGCAGGCGCCTATCAGGCGCATGGGCACCGTCGCGGCCACCCGGGCAGCCGTCTTGTCGGTGAGGCGCACCTCGCGGCCCCAGCGCTCGCCCGCCGTCCAGCCATGCTCCTTCAGGTAGTTTGCGATCGACCCGAAGATGTCCGGGCGCGAGGTCCAGATGTCGCGCCGGCCGCTGGCGTCCGCGTCCACCGCCCATTTCAGGTAGCTCGACGGCATGAACTGCGTCTGGCCCATCGCGCCGGCCCAGGAACCCTTGAGCGCCTCGGGCTCCACCTCGCCGCTGTCGAGGATGCGCAGGGCGGCGAACAGTTCTTCACGGAAAAGCGTCTTGCGCCGGCCGTCGTACGCCAGCGTGGCCAGCGTGGCGACCGTCGGCCGCACCCCCTGGAATCTGCCGAAGTTCGACTCCAGACCCCAGATGGCGACGATGAACGGACGAGGCACGCCGTAGTGCGAGGCGGCCCGCTGGAGATCGGCGCGGTACGTCGAGGCCATCTCGCGGGCGGCGCCGACGACCCGCGGCGGCAGCCGGCGCGCGACGTACTGATCGAGCGTGAGGGTGAGTTCGGCCTGCGTGCGGTCGCGTTCGACCACGACGGGCAGCCGCTCGAGCGACCCCAGCGCCCCGTCGACGGTGCGCTGGCTGATGCCCATCGCCAGTGCCTCCGTGCGCAGCGCAGCGAGCCACTCTTCGAAGGGCACGGGCGCCGGCGCGGACTCCTGGGCAATCGCCTGCGCAAGGGGAGCCGCAGTGAGCGTCAGGGCCAGCAGGATGGGAAGCCAGACTTGCGTTCGCACCGTCTCTCCATAGTGCCAGAATCACTTCAGAATCCCGAATCGGGAATCAGTAGTCAGTAGTCAGTAGTAAGTATTCAGTAGGGATGCCGGTTGCGCTACACGGTGTCCAACTGGCTACTGGCTACTGGCTACTGGCTACTGGCTACTGGCTACTGGCTACTGGCTACTGGCTACTGGCTACTGTCATGGGCGCGTCAGCCGTTGCGATGGCGGTTGCGGCCGGCGAGCGTCTCGCGGCGGCGAAGCGGGCGCCAGCAACTGTCCGGGGCCGGGCCGGCCAGGCGGCCAGCCGAGGCGCACGGTTCGCCTACGTCGGATCGTTCACGTCCGAGGTGCGCAAGGCGCGGGGGGAAGGGATCTCCGCCTACCGCATCGATCCCGGCTCGGGGCGCTGGGGGCGGGTGCAGGCGCTCAATCGCGAGGTCAATCCGGGGTATCTCGCGGTCGACCCGAAGCGCCCGGTGCTCTACGCGGTGCACTCCGAGGCCAACCACGTCTCGGCGTTTTCGATCAACGACGCGACCGGCGAACTGACGCTCATCAACCGGCAGTCCTGCGGCGGCGACAACCCCGTGCACCTCGCCCTCGACGCCACTGGCCGGTTCCTCGTCGTCGCCAACTACGGATCCGGCAGCGTCGTGGTGCTTCCGGTGGGCGCCGACGGGTCGCTGGGCGCCAGAACGGATCTTGTCACGCTCACAGGCGAGCCCGGTCCGCACCGCACCGAGCAGGCCGTGCCCCATCCCCATCACTGCCCGTTCGATCCCACCGGCCGCGTCGTCGTCGTGCCCGACAAGGGCCTCGATCGCCTCTTCGTCTTCACGCTCGATACGGCCAAAGGCAGGCTGGTCCCGGCGAATCCTCCCTCCGTCAGGACGAGGTCCGGCGCCGGCCCGCGCCACATCGGCTTCAACCCGAGGCTGCCCTGCGCCTACGTCATCAACGAGCTCGACTCCACGGTTGCGACGTACCGGCACAGCGGGTCGGGCTCGCTCGAGCCGCTCCAGATCCTGCCGTCGCTTCCCGCCACCTTCACCGGCGACAACACGGGCGGCGCGATCGACGTGGCGCCGTCCGGGCGCTTCGTGTACGTCTCGAACAGGGGCCACGACAGCATCGGGATCTTCCGCGCCGATGAATCCACGGGGCTCCTGTCGCCTGTCGCGTGGGAGCCGACCAAGGGCGCCACGCCGCGCTTCATCGGTCTCGATCCGACGGGCGCGCGGCTCTATGCCGCGAATCAGCGCGGCGACACGATCGTCGAATTCGATGTCGAGGAGGCGGCCGGCACGCTCAACGCGACGGGCCGCATCGTCGTGGCGGGCACACCGGTGTGCGTGGCGTGGCGGTAGGCTGAGGAGCGGACGGCCCTTGGACAAGGCGCGCTGGTTCATCGCGGTGCTGATGGTGGTGATGCTGCCGCCGGCCATCGGGGCGTGGTACGTCATTCACCCGTTCACGCGATTCTGGCGGCGCCTCGGAACGGTGGCCGCCTTCTGCGTCATCTACTCGCTCCTGCTCTCCGCCGCCGTGCTCCTATGGCACTTCAGTCCGGCTCTCATCGGGCGCGACATGGGCTTCCAGCCGCCGCTTCTGGTGCTCGCGGTGCCGGCCGCCGTGCTCGGCGGCGTCATCGCCAAGAAGCGCCGGAAGTACTTGAACCAGCGGATTCTCGTGGGCGTTCCGGAGATTTCGACAGCCGACAAGGGCAAGCTGCTGACCGAAGGGATCTACGCCCGGACGAGGAACCCGCGCTATCTGGAGTTCCTCGCCCTGTCGTTCGCCTACGTGGCTTTCGCGAATTACAGCGGCGCGTGGGCGGTCTACGCGCTCGTGTTCCCGGCCATCCACCTGGTCGTGCTGCTCGAGGAACGGGAACTGCGCGAACGATTCGGGGCGGAGTACGAGGACTACTGCCGCCGCGTGCCGCGCTACATTCCCCGGCGCACTCCCCCGCCTGCTCCGGATCGTCGAGGCTGACGCCTCGACCTCCACCAGTTCACACGCTCACGCCGTCACCCTCGGGATGGAGGTCGACGCTTCAGCGTCGACGACGGGCGTCAGCGGGCGACCTCGGCGGCGAACTGCCTCATGCGCTCGTTCAGGCGGGCGACGATCTCCGGGTGCTCAGCGGCCACGTCCCAGCGCTCCGATGGATCCACTGACAGGTCGAAGAGCGCGACCGCGGGTTCGGCCTTCTCGGGAAACGTCAGGTGCAGTTTCCAGCGCCTGTCACGGACGCCTTCAAGGCGTCCTCCGCTGTCGTAGTAGAAGAACCACTCGTCCGGCGACGGCGCCCTGCCTTCGAGGAAGGCGCGGATGTCCTGCCCGTCGATGGCCCGGCCGGCGGGCAGCGGCGCGCCAACGATGCCGGCGATGGTGGGCAGGATGTCGAGCGTTCTGGCCAGGTCCGTGCCGACCGCCCCGGCCGGGATGTGGCCAGGCCAGCGCGCGAGAAACGGCACCCGCGTGCCGCCTTCCCAGCTGGTGCCCTTGCTCCCGCGCAGCGGGCCCGCGCTGCCCGCATCGGTTCGTACGATGCGCGGCTCCACCAGCATGCGAGGCGGCATGTCCATCCAGGGCCCGTTGTCGCTCGTGAAGATGACGAGCGTGTTCCCTTCGACGCCGGCGTCTCGCAGCGCGTCGAGCACCTGTCCGGCGCTCCAGTCGATCATCTCGATCACATCGCCGTAGCGACCATTCGCGGACTTGCCGGCGAACCTCGGCGGCACGCCGAGCGGCACGTGGGGCATCGAGTGCGCGAAGTACAGGAAGAACGGCCGGGACTTGTTCTCGCGAATGAATGCGAGCGCCTCTTCCGTGTAGCGCTCGGTCAGGGCTGCGTTGTCAACCTCGCCCGGGAGTTCCTGCGTGCCCCGATAGAGACGCATCGGCACGTCGGTCTGGACCCAGGGCCGGATCATGTCGTTGCTGTAGAGGAGGCCGAAGTACGAGTCGAATCCGTGCTCGGTCGGGAAGAAGCCCGGCTTGTTGCCCAGGTGCCACTTGCCGACCATGCCCGTCCGATAGCCGGCCGACTTCAGGATGTCGGCGACGGTGGTCTCATCGGCTCCGAGCCCGCCCTTGCTCTCGGGCATCAGCGCGCCGTTGATGCCGGCACGGATGGCGTAGCGGCCGGTCAGCAGGCTGTACCTGGACGCCGAGCACACCGGCGCCGACGCGTAGAACGACGTCAGCTTCAGGCCTTCGGCCGCGAGCCTGTCCAGGCGCGGCGTCTTGATCAGCGGATGGCCATAGACACCCAGGTCGCCGTACCCCAGGTCGTCGGCAAAGATGATGACGATGTTGGGCGGGCTGGCGTGGCGAGCAGTTGCGGACGCGACTGTCTGTGCGACCGCGGGTGTCAGCGGCACGGCGAGCAGCGTGGCCGCGAGTATCAGCTGAAGTCCTGGCATACTGCACATCGTACACCCTAGCCCCTGGCCCCCAGTCCCTAGCCCCTGACACCGGGTGTATAGTCTGCTGCATGGCACACGGATCAACGGCCGCGAAGGCCGGCATCGGGTTCGGGACCGCGCTTGCGATCACCATCTCGTGGAGCGTCAACAAGTCGATCCTGTGGGCGATCATCCACGGGATCTTTTCGTGGTTCTACGTCATCTATTTCGCGCTGTTCAAATGAGCGCCCGGAGAATCGTTGCCGTCGCCGCGCTGGCGGTGTGCGCGCTGTCGCTGGCGATCGCGCCGGCCGCCGCGCAGACCGTCCGCGTGCGATTCGACACCGCCCTTGGCGCGTTCGAGGTCGAGATCGACCCGGCACGAGCGCCTGTCACGGCCACGAATTTTCTGAAATACGTGGACGGCGGCTTCTACAACGGCGGCCGGGTGCATCGGTCGGCCCGGCTCGAGACGCAAGCCGCGAGGCCGGTGAAGATCGAGGTGATTCAAGCCGGGATCGACCCCGCGCGCAGAACTGACGCCTTCCCCGCCATCCCGCTCGAGCGCACGAGCGTGACGGGAATCCTCCACAAGGACGGCACGATCTCGATGGCAAGGTCCGGTCCCGACACCGCCACCTCCGACTTCTTCATCTGCATCGGCGACCAGCCGTCGCTCGACTTCGGCGGCGCCCGCAACCCTGACGGCCAGGGCTTCGCCGCCTTCGGCCGCGTCGTCGGAGGGCGAGAACCTCACGCCGCCGGCCGCGATCACGCGTGTCTCGCGCGTGGTACCGCAGTAACCGAGGCTTCACGCAGCGGGCGACTACTTTCTCTCGAGCGTGGCTTTCTTCCCGCTGAAGGCGACCAGCGCCTCCGATCCCAGGTAGGCGCGCGCCGCCGCGTCGTCTTTCAGGTAGAGGTCCAGGAAGGCGAGCGTCGCCGAGGCGGTGACGCTCGTGATCATCTCCAACTCGGCGTCCGTCGGTTGCTCGCGGTCAAGGCGAGCCGCGGGTCCCCTGCCCTGGTAGGAAGAGTGCGTGGCGCCCTCGATGAACACGAGGTACTTGTCGCCGGGCTTCGCCTTCTCGAACGGCTCACGCCGGCTGGCCGGGGTCTCGCTGCCGATGGCCGCGACGTCTTTCGAACCGGTGATGACGAGCATCGGTTTCGACAGCTCACTCCAGGACCGATCGGTGAACATCCGGTTCGTCGTGCCCTGCCCGGAGATCAGGATAGCTGCGTCGATGCGCGGATCGCCGACACTGCGGGCCTCCAAGAGAGCGCCCGGGACGGCGCCGCGTACTTTCACACCGGCGGCCATCTGTGTCGTCAGCGCGCCTGCAGAATGGCCGGCGATGCCGATTCGACCGCGATCGATGCGTCCCAGGCCCTCTTGGTCCCTCAGGCCGGCGACGCGCTGTTCGAGCGCGCCGATTGAGTCGAGCACGAAGGTGACGTCGGCCATGCGGTCGAGCGGTTTCACGTGCGTGGGCAGCACGACAATGTAGCCGTGGCTCGCCCAGTGGGCGGTGAGGTCCGGGAACGCGTCGCGTGAGCCTCCGGCGCCGTGAGAGAAGACCACGAGGGGAAACCGGCCGGGGGCATCCTGGGCAACGGCGGGGTAGCGGACCCTGACTTCGAGGTCCTTCTGGCGCTTCTCGTCGCGCAGCACCAGGTCCTGCGACGCCACCTTCCATGGCCCGGCCCCGATCTTGTAGCCGTCCGGCCCGGCCGCCGACGCCCGCCCTGTGGCGGTGACGGCGCAGGCCGCAATAATCACCGCGACGGCCCCCCGCGCGGCGCCGCAAATCGTGAAGCGTTGCCCCATGTCCGGTTCGACCGTGCACGGCTGAAAATGGTTGCATCCCCCGCGGTCGCGCAGTCGGATCGCGGGGCCGTAGCCAAGAACGACGCCAGCCTCAGCTGGAGAAACAACGTTAAGTTTCTTACCATATGTCCGCATCGCTCCTGCTATCTTGACAGTCCCGAGTCTGATACCCTCTGACGCAATGGCGCAGTCGTTCCGCATCGCCCTGGGCGCCGACCACGGCGGTTTCGACCTGAAACAACAACTCGTGGTGTAC
>JALOKU010000201.1 GCA_025456345.1 Vicinamibacterales bacterium
CCCGACAGGAACGGCGCGCGGCCCGCGAGCATCTCGTAGATCACGCATCCCAGCGACCACACATCGGTCCTCGGGTCGGTGCTCAGGCCCTGGGCCTGCTCGGGCGACATGTAGGCCAGCGTGCCGACGACGCCGGCGGTTCTGGTGCTCTCACCCGACCCCTCGATGTGGGCAAGCCCGAAATCGGTGACCTTGGCCGTGCCGTCGCCGGCGAGCATGATGTTCGCCGGCTTGATGTCCCGGTGTACGACCGCCCGGAGGTGGGCCTGGGCGAGGCCCTCGGCGATCTGCCGGGCGATCGCCAGCGCGTCGTCCACCGGCAGCGGGCCCGCGGCGAGCCGGTCCCGCAAGCTCCGCCCCTCGATGTACGCCATCGCGATGTAGGCGCGCCCGTCGGCCTCTCCCGCCTCGTACACCGTGCAGACGTGCGGACTGTCGAGTGCGGCGGCCGCCTGGGCCTCGCGCAGGAACCGGGCCCGCGCCGGGGCCGCCGCGGCCTGCTCGGCGGAGAGGAACTTGAGGGCCACGGGCCGCTTCAGCCGGACGTCTTCCGCGAGCCAGACGACGCCCATGCCCCCGCGGCCGAGTTCACGGAGGCGACGGTATCGTCCCGCGAAGAGACCGGGGGCGTCGGCCGGGTCGGGCCGTGCCTCGGACGGCTCCGGGCTTGACCAGCCGCAGGAGGGGCACGCGCCGCTGTCGTCAGCCAGGTCGCGATGACAGGAGGGACAGATCACGATCACGCTCCTCGGGGGCGAGGCTCCGGGATCGGGACGGTGCCGGGATCATAACTCCGTTGGGTTACCGCAGCCGTTCCGCGGCAATCGTCCGCTTCAGGATCCGCTCCGGCATGACGCGGGCGCCGATGCCGGGCCCCTTCGGGATGTCGATGAAGCCTCCGGCGTCGAGGACGACGGGCTGGTCGACGATGTCCTCGTCGAAGTAGTTGGCCGTTTCGGACGTGTCGCCGGGCAGCGTGAAGCCCTCCGCCGTCTGGAGGTGGATGTTGACCGCCCGGCCGATCCCCGTTTCGTCCATCCCGCCCGACCACACCCCGACGCCGCATCCCGCGGCGTGGTGGGCAATCCGCATCGACTCGAGCAGGCCGCCGACCCGTCCCTGCTTCACGTTGATGATGCGGCACGCGCCGATGGAGATGGCCGCGGCTGCGTCGGCGAGGCCGTGGATGGACTCGTCGAGGCAGATGGCGGTGTTCATTTCCCGCTGAAGCGTCGCGTGCTCGATGATGTCGCTGTAGGACAGCGGCTGCTCGACCATCATGAGGTTGAACTCATCGAGTCGTCGCAGGCGGTCCGTGTCCGAAAGCGAGTAGTCGCCGTTCGCGTCTACCATCAGCGGGAGTTCAGGGAAGCGGTCCCGCACGGCGCGGACCCAATCGAGATCCTGGCCTTTCTTCACCTTCATCTTGACGCGGTGGTAGCCCTTGGCCACCGCCCGTTCGACAGCCCTCAGAAGCTCGTCGTGCGTGTCCTTGAGGCCGATGCTCAAGCCGGACTGGATTTTCTTCGCCGGCCGGCCCAGCAGCTCATGGAGCGGGATCCCGCGCTGGTTCGCGACGAGAATCAGCAGGGCGTTCTCAACCGTCGCCTTGGCCATGCCATGGCCGCGGACGCGGCGGAAACGCCCTTCCAGCTCGCCCAGCGTGATCCCCGGCTCCACGAGCGGCAGCAGGAAGTCGCTGATGATGTGCCGGGCGGTCGTGTTGGTCTCGTACGCGTAAAAGGGGTCGGGATCGGAGACGCATTCGCTCCAGGCCGTGACGCCCTGCGACTCGAGCCGCATCAACATCGCGTCCTTCACGGTCCACACGTGGACGCTCGTGCCGAACGGGGCGAGGAACGGCAGGCGCACGGTGACAAGGTCGACGTGGTCGATCCGGGGCAGGACGAGCGCCTCGAGGCCTGGAGCGGGGGACGGGCGGCCTGTCGGCGTCACGTGGAACTCCGACGGAACACGGGCCCAGGGAACACGAACACCGCGCGGCCGGCCACCGGGTTGACGAGCAGCGCGAACGCGATCCATAGCGAGATGGCAGCGAGGGCCACGGTGCAGATGCCGATGACCACGCCCAGCCAGTCGCCGCCGCCGAGGTGCCTGGCGATGCGCGCGACGTAGAGCACGTCGATGTCGATCAGAAACGCCATCAGGAGCGACGAGAAAAAGCCGAACCCGTACGTGAACACGAGGAAGACGATCAGGAAGCACACATCCACGGCGAACACCACGGTGGCGTCGGGTACCTGGCCGCGCGACAGGCTGTCGAGCGCCCACCAGTTGATGATCCAGTTGAAGGCGAACGACGTGAACAGCGTGCCGCCGTAGACGTTCTTGTTCAGCAGGTTGCCCAGTCCGGCGACCATCTGGCCGCCCGCTCCGAACAGCAGGCAGAACATCGCGGCCGTCTTCAGGCCGGCAGGCGTGAGGCTGGTGCCGAACGCGATCGGCACCAGGGCCGCGCACCCGATGGCGAGGCAGATCAGGCCAATGGGCGTCGGGTCCGCGATCGGAAGGCTCTGGCTGCTCTGCGGTTCGGCTGTGTGTGCCATCGACCCTCCCGGGCGATTCTCAGGGGGAACAGCGGGGCGCCTGATTATAATGAAACTTCACCCAAACATCCGTACACATGGCATCAGCAATGCGAGGGATCCCCGATGAGCACGACGACCGGCTATGCGACGCACAGCGCCACGACACCGCTTGAATCACTCTCATTCGACCGCCGCGAGCCCGGCGCGAGCGACGTCGAGATCGACATCCAGTACTGCGGCGTCTGCCACTCGGACCTGCACACGGCCCGCAACGAGTGGAACATGACGGTCTACCCGGTGGTCCCCGGCCACGAGATCGTCGGCCGGGTCAGCCGCGTCGGGGCGGGCGTGACGCATTTCGCGGCCGGCGACCTGGCGGCCGTGGGTTGCATGGTCGACTCCTGCGGCACTTGCGCGGATTGCGTCGAAGGCCTGGAGCAGTACTGCCAGAGCTTTCCGATACTGACCTACAACAGCCCGGACAAGCACCTGGGGGGGATGACCTACGGCGGCTACTCGAAGCGTATCGTCGTGGACGAGAAGTTCGTGCTGCGCGTCCCGGCCAACCTGCCCCTGCCCGGCGCGGCGCCGCTCCTGTGCGCGGGGATTACCACCTATTCACCCTTGCGCCACTGGGGCGTGACCCGCGGTAAGAAGGTCGGCATCGCCGGGCTCGGCGGGCTCGGCCACATGGGCCTGAAGTTCGCGCACGCGTTGGGCGCCCACACCGTCCTGTTCACGACTTCCCCGGGGAAGGAAGCCGACGCACGGCGGCTGGGCGCGGACGACGTGGTGATCTCGGCCAACCCCGACGAGATGAAGCGCCATGCCGGCAGCTTCGACTTCATCCTCGACACCGTGTCGGCCCCACACAACCTGGATGCGTTCACGGCGCTGCTCAAGCGCGACGCGACGCTGTGCCTGGTGGGCGCTCCGGCCGAGCCGCATCCGTCGCCGGCCGTCTTCAACCTGGTCTTCCGGCGGCGGCAGATCGCCGGGTCGCTCATCGGCGGCATCCGCGAAACCCAGGAGATGCTCGACTTCTGCGGCCAGCACGGCATCACGTCGGACATCGAATTGATCCGGATGCAGGACATCAACGTCGCGTACGAGCGGATGCTCAAGAGCGACGTGAAATACCGCTTCGTGATCGACTTGGCGTCGCTGGCGTAAACGCGAGAGGCGAGCGGACTACCCGCCTCCCCGGAGGAAGGCGCGATGCAAGCGTTCGAGGAACGCCGCGCCTTCCATCGCGGAGCATTGTTCGAGGACGATCTCGACGCGGTGACGAGGGATGGCGGCGCTGCCCAGCCGGAGATCCGGCAGCGGAACCGCCCGGATGGTCCAGCCGCGGCCCCGGTCAACCCACCGCACACGCTCCCCGTCAGCCTCGAACGCGCCGACGGCCGCAGGCAGCAGGCGGAGGAACTCCTCCCGGCTGATGCTCATCTCGACGCTGTGGCGGAATTCCATTCAGCCGCCGGCGATGGGAGGCCAGATGGCCAGCACCTGGCC
>JALOKU010000202.1 GCA_025456345.1 Vicinamibacterales bacterium
GGCGTGGATCGTGGACAGCCGCATCGCGATCGTCGGCGGGCGCAACATCGGCGACGAGTACTTCGGCGCGTCGGAGCACTCGAACTTCAACGACCTCGACGTCGTGCTGGTCGGGCCCGTGGTGGACGACGTGAACCGGGCGTTCGACCAGTACTGGAACGACAGCAACGCGGTGCCGGTGTCGCGGTTCGACGGGCACGAACCGCCGCCGGACGCCCTGCCGAAGCTCGTCGCAAGCGCGCGCGATTACCCGCTGCAGGCCAGCGACGAACCGTACATCGCGGCCCTGCGCGACGAACGCAAGCGCGCCGAGCTGCTCGCCAGCCGCCCGCCGCCGCTCAGGGTGGACGCGGTGACGCTGCTGGTGGACGACCCGGCGAAGGTGGGCGCTAAGACGAGCGGCCTCGAGGCGTCGAACGTGTTGACCGGGCTTGCCGGCGTGATTTCTTCGGCCACCGCCGAGCTGCTGATCGTTTCGCCGTATTTCGTGCCGCGCGCCGAGGGGGCCAAGCGGCTCATCGCGCGGGCAGAGGATGGCGTGCGCGTCGCCGTGGCGACCAACTCGCTGGCCGCGACGGACGTGGCCGCCGTCCACACCGGCTACGCGCGGCAACGCCGCGAATTGCTCAAGGGCGGTGTCGAGCTCTACGAGATGAAGCGCAAGGCGGGCAGCGAGGCGGGACGCAACCAGATCAGCGTGACCGGCTCGTCCGGCGCCAGCCTGCATACCAAGGCGATGATCATCGACGAGCGCTGGGTCTTCATCGGCTCCATGAACCTCGATCCGCGGTCGGCGTTCCTGAACACCGAGATGGGCGTGCTGGTGGACAGCCCGGAGCTGGCGGCCCAGGTGCGCGAGCAGTTCGAACGCACGACGTCGCCGGAGCTGAGCTACAGGGTCGTGGTGGAAGAGGGCGAGGGTCTCGTTTGGTACGACCGGGTGAAGGGTCAGGACCGCCGGCTCGAGCGCGAGCCCGATGCCGGCGTCGGGCGCCGGATCAGCGTGACCCTGATGCGCCTGCTGCCGATCGACTCCCAGCTCTGAGCGGCGCGCCGGCCCGGCCCGCGGGTATCATGCACGCACTCGAACGACGGAAGGACACCGCATGAGCACGCCCGCCCCCACGCCCACCCCGATGACCCCAGCGGCAAAGCCGCCGCGGCGCAGCTTCAAGTCGTGGCTGCTCGGCAGCTTCGTGGGCGCGATCGTGCTCATCGTGATCTACACGCTGTTCATGCTGTGGTGGAGCTATTCGGAAGGCGAGCGCGCGGGAGTGCTGCAGAAGTTCTCGAAGCGCGGCTGGATCTGCAAGACCTACGAAGGCGAGCTCGCGATGTACGTCGTGGGCGGAGTGGCGCCGCAGATCTGGAACTTCAGCGTGCGCGACGAGGCGGTCGTCGAGCAGCTGCACAAGGCGGTGGGCCAGCAGGTGCGGCTGCACTACGCCGAGCACCGCGGCCTGCCCACGAGCTGCTTCGGCGAGACCGATTATTTCGTGGAGCGCGTCGAGATCGTCGGCCCGCCGCCTTACAACATCACCGCTCCCGCGGCGGGCACCGCCGCTCCAGCCGGGGTGCCGTCGCCGGTTCCGGCACCGGCCGACGCGCCGCCGTCGAATCCCTGAGGCGGCTCAGGCGCGGCTGCCGGGGTCGCGCGCCGCCGCCTCGAGGTCGAAGCACACGGCCACGCCGCCGATCTCGGCGAGCGCGAACTTGGCGGGCACCGGGCCACGGCCGAACCGTTCGGTCAGTTCGCCGAGGCTGAAGGTGTCGCGTGCCTCGATTCGCACCGAATCGGCGCCGCAGTCCGGGCACGCGGGAATCGCCGCCGCTTCGGCTGCGGGGCGGTTGACGAGCGACGTGAGTGCCGCGACGGGGCCGCAGCCGGCGCAGTCACAGGCCGTCACGATGGCGTCACTCAGGCGCACCCGCTGCCCGGCCAGCGTCGGCGCTTCGGCTGCCAGAAAATCACGGGCCGTCCAGCGGTTGCGCGTGCGGATGACGCGAGGCGCGCGCCACGGCGAGGCGCACGCCCGGCAATCGTTGCGACGCGCGAGTGGCACCAGAGTGCTCGCTTCGTTGACCTCCGGCGCGTAGAGCCGGCGCGCACCCTCGCTCGAGCAGTGCAATGCTGCGGCTGCAGCGAGGGCGCCGGCGATGCTCGAGGCGATCGGATCGGGCACCGGGCTGGCGACGTCGCCGTCATCCACCGGCACGTCGCACTCCATGCAGGCGCAACCGGGATCACTGCCGAACGGGAACGTCTCCACGGTGATGCCGTGGGCGCCCGTCGCCACGCACACGAGGTCCGTCGCTGCGACCTGGCACAGCGCATTGAGCCGCTGCCTGGCGCCGGCGGGAATGCCGGCCGCCACGGCGCAGTAGCAATCCTGCAGGTCGGCCAGTCGCAGCGCACGCCAGAAGTCATCCGCGCGGTGCACGGCCGCGGGCACGCCGACCAGGCCGAGATTGCGGACGACTTCGGCCGCAAGCGGGCCGGAGCCGATGACGGCGACGCGCGCGTGGTCGCTGCCCTGGGCGCTCACGGCACTTCCTCGACCTTCACCCAGACCGAATAGGACGCCTCGTCGCTGCGCGTGCCCCAGGTGAGAAGTCCGCTCGTGCCGCTGCGATTGGAGGCGCTCGACCCGCCCACCAGGATCCACTCGCCGAGGCGCCCGCTGACCTGCGTGGTGATGCCCGCGGTCGCGACCCTGCGGTCGGAAGGCGGCCCGCTGAAGCGTTGCTGCGTCGGGGAGAGATCGAGTGTCACGACGTCGCCGCTGACGCGAGGGGTGGCATAGAATCCCGTGTTCGCATCGCGGTACTCGGTGGTCTGCACGACGTTCGGCCCGACCCAGCCCGGCGTCACCCGTGTCGTGGTGACCGGGGCCGACTGGCCAATCGCGATGAAGGTCTCGGTGCCCTCGAGCGCGGCGACACTGCTGATGTTGCGCAGGTTCGCCCGTTGCGTCGCGTGCCGGGCCGTGACGGCGCCCCCTGTTTCGCCCACCGGCGGACGGTTGACGCCCACCTGTACGTCGCCGCTGCCCACGGTCGCCGAGCCACGCACGGCCGAACCGCTGCCGGTCTCGACGGTGCCCTGGCCGACCGTGATGCGCAGTTGCCGCAGCTGGCGGTCGAGTGCCGCCACGGCCTGTCTGATCTGCTCGAAGTTGGCGGGGCTGGTGCGCACGAACAACATCGAGTCCATGCCGGAGATGGCGCCACCGGGTTCGACCAGCGGCTGCAGCGCCGGAAGGACCTGCTCGGCCAGGCGATGACGCAGCTCGATGACCTGCAGCTCTTGTGCGCCGGCCACGGTGACGCCACCCACCATCAGTAACGACATGAGTACGACGGCGAAGCGTGTCGACCGAATGCCCCGGGTGGTCCTGGGGTCCGTGGAAGTCATCCTTCCTCCTGCTGCGTCCGCCTATCGTAACGGACGTCAGCGTCAGGGCAAGGCGGCCTCGCGTACGCAGCGCACCAGGGCCTCCATGCCGGAGGCCTCCTGGTCGTGGCGGCACACGAAACGAACGTCCCGGCCGAGCTTGTAATAGCGGAACGGGCCACGGTCGATGGCGGCGACGGCGGCATCCGGCATGCGCAGGAACAGCATGTTGATCTCCACCGGCGCCACCAGCGTGACGCCGGGAATATCCGTCAACCGCGCGGCCAGCGCCGCGGCGTTCGCATTGGCCTGGCGGGCCCGTTCCAGCCAGCGGTCGTCGGCCAGGTAGCGCTCGAGCTGCGCCGACACGAAGCGCGCCTTCGACAGCACCTGGCCGCCGCGCTTCATGCGATACGGAATCTCCCGTGCAAGCGTGCGATCGAAGACGACCACCGCTTCGGCGTTGATCGCGCCGTTCTTGGTGGCGCCGAGCGACAGCACGTCCACGCCGCTGCGCCACGTGAGATCGGCCGGCGAGCAGCGCAGGGCCGCGACCGCGTTGGCGAAACGCGCGCCGTCCATGTGCACGCGCAGGCCGTGGCGGTGCGCCACCTCGCACAGCGCCGCGACCTCGGCC
>JALOKU010000203.1 GCA_025456345.1 Vicinamibacterales bacterium
ACGGCCGGCAGGCGCGAATCCGGAAGCCCCAGTGGGCGGCGAAGCGCATGAACTCGGCGTTCTCCAGCAGCTTGCCCCCGGCCAGCCGCTCGTCGTCGATGATCACCGCCTTGAGCTGATCGAAGAGCAGCTCGTTGGGCACTCCGCCGAGGAACTCGAATGCTCTCTCGAGCCCCCGGATCAGGACCGCCATCGTCTGCCGGCTGTAGAACTGCATCCACATCATCCGCGAGTAGCCCAGCACCACGACGAGCGCGTAGCGCTTGCCCCAGGGCAGACGGAACTCGGCGAAGTCGACCTGCGCCTGGTGCCCCGGCGCGGTCTCGAAGCGCACCACCGGATCGGCCGGCGGCGTCGGGCGGACCGATCGAACGAACTCCTTCAGTTGCGTGTAGCCGCCCTCGTAGCCGGCCGCCTTGATCTCCTCGAACAGGCGCACCGCCGACAGCTTCGGGTACTCGGCAAGCCGCGTCTCGACGATGCCGCGGTACGCGTCGACCTTGCGCGCGACCGGCGGGCGCGCTCGGTATCGGACCGGCTCGTCGTCGAGCTCTCGATCGAGCTGGCCCGACTCAACCCAGTAGTAAACGGTTCGTCGGCTGATCCCCAAGCGCTCCGCCACCGCCGCCTTGCTCAGCCCTTGCTCCAGATAGTGACGCAACAACACTCGCTGCTCCCTCCCATACATGGACGGCTCCACGTTCGCTCACACAGTGAGCACCGTGGACGAGTGTGCAAATCTCCCCCGCCAGGTCTGTGCAAATTACGCCCGCCACCGACACCCGCCACCGACAAACGATGCGCTCACGGCGAACGACGGTCTGGCTCGGCTCAGTTTTCGGGGCTGCATCACGCAGCCGGATGCGCCGCAGCCGGTGTTTGTCGTGACCGTCACCTGGGGCACATCGACACTCGCGCCGCCGCCGGCGGATCCCTGCGGACAGGATCTGTTCGGCGACGACGGTTTCCGCCGCGTCATCCGGACCCAGGTCCGGGTTCCGACGCTCGCGGCGTGACGGGGCTCGGCATGGTCGCATCGGCTCTGACCTCTCGGGAGGGCACACGCGGAGCGATCCGCCTCGTCGAGCGGTCTCGTGGCTTCACCCTGATCGAACTGATGGTGGCCCTGGCGCTGGGCGTCCTGATCCTGCTGACGCTGACGCTGGCCTTCTCGCGCAATTCCGGCAATCAGTCGGAGCTGGAACGCACGACCCGGCGGATGGAGAACGCGCGGTTCGCCCTCGACATTCTGTCCGAAGACACTCTTCATGCCGGCTACTACGGGGAGATCAACCCTGACCTGCTTACGCCGGACTTCAGCAATCCAGACCCTTGCGCAACCACGCCCGCAGGTCTCGGATGGGCCACGCCAGCCGGCCCGGCGAATCCGACGATCCCTCCGGCGATCCGGGGAATCGGCGCGGCCGAAACTCTGGGCTGCCTGAGCAACCGCCTCGCCGGAACAGAGGCGGTCACACTGCGGCACGCGGACACGGGTGCGCCGGTCACGATCGCGGCGATTGCCGGGGGGAACCTGTATGTCCAGACGACCCGCTGCAGCGAGGATGTCACGCAGCTCCTCGCCGGCGAGTCCTCGGCTGACTTCACCTTGCGCAACTTGGACTGCGACCCGGTCGATCCGAATCTCGATTCGGTGCGGCGGTTCGTTCAGCGGACATACTTTGTCGCCGGCTGCAACGACTGCACCGCGGGCGACGGCATTCCCACGCTCAAGCGCGTCGAGCTCGTCAACGGCCAGCTGCGCACGACCTCGCTGGCAGAGGGAGTCGAGAATCTGCGGGTCGAGTATGGCGTCGACACCGACGGCGACGGGAGGCCGAATCAGTTCGTCCTCGCCGGCGCGATCACCGGCGTCGCGCCGCTCGTGTGGCAGAACGTCGTCGCCGCGCGCTTCCATCTGCTCGTTCGCAATACGCAGCCCACGCCGGACTACACCGATCCACGCACCTACGTTCTCGGGCCGGCGTTGAGCGTCGCACCCGCCGACCAGTTCAAGCGCTCCTTGATGACCACTACGGCCCGGCTCGTCAATGTCGGCGGACGGAGGGAACTGTGAGTGATGCGAAGCCGCCGTCGCTGCGGCATGCCGATTGCCAGCGCCCGGTTGTCCGCTCGCAGCGGGGCATCACGCTGCTCGTCGCGCTCATCTTCCTTGTCCTCTTCGCGGTCATGGCCGGAGCCGTCCTGAACAGCACGCTGACCAGCAGTCAGGCGATCGGCAACATGCAGTTCCGCAGCGAGGCGATCTCGGCGGCCGATGACGCCATCGACCAGGTGCTCAGTTCGACGGCCTTCGCCATCAATACCGCCGGGTTCACGGCCCAGGTCAATGCGACTCCGTTCCGGGTCGACGTCAACGGGGACGGAGCCGACGACATTACGGTCAATTTTCCGGCGGTGACCATCGACGGCGTGACGAGGGCCGGGCCCCGCTGCATCCGCTTTCAGTCGATCCCCCTGGCCAAGCTCGATGAGACGTCCGACAACGACATCGGCTGCTTCGGCAGTTCCGCCGCCGAAAACTCCGGGCTGGGCAACGCGGAGACCGGAGGCGGCGCGGGAACCAATCCGTTCGCGGCCGGCCAGTCGATCTGCGCCAATACCGACTGGGTCGTACCCGTTCGTGCAACCGAGCCGGCGACGGCAACGTCGGTCGATGTCGTCCAGGGGGTCGGAGTTCGGGTGTTCATCAGCGATGCCAGAAACTCCTGCGAGGACTGAAGTGCCCAACACATCGTCGGAATGGTTCGCGATGGTTCCGGTCCGGAGCCGCGCAAGGAAGGGATCATGAACGTCATCACGCTGCATCCATTGGCCAGGGCGACCGCTGCGGTCATGCTGGCGCTGCCCCTCGTCACGCTGCCCGGGCGGACGGCGGCCGAGGACATCGACATCTACCAGGGGTCGGCGACCGGCGGCGAGCCGGGCGTGATGTTCCTGCTCGACAACACGTCGAACTGGTCGGCCGCCAACCAGGCGTGGGATGCCGCCTCCTCCTACCAGCCTTGCGTGTCGATGACAGCAGACGCTCTGGCCAGTTGCAGGGCGCTGATCGAGGAGATCTACTACACGGGCGTGACCGGCAAGAAGCGGCCGTGGGAGAACGGCTTCGCGGCAAACAAGGACAACATCAGCCTCAAGCAGGGACAGGTCCAGCTGCGGGCGCTGAAGCTCGTGCTCAACCGCCTCGTCTGCTCGGGACGACCTGATGCGCTCGACGTCCGCATTGGACTGGCGCTGATCGGCAAGGAGACCGCGCGCAGCAACGGCGACTCTAAGGGCATCGTCAACTTCGCGATGCGCCTGCTGGAGGGGACGGCCGCGACCGCCGGCTCGAGCTGCAAGGCGATCATCGACCGGTTAGACCTGATCGACTCGAAGATAGAAGATCCCGCCTACAAGGCGCCGTCCGACGCCGATTACGGGGCTCCCTTCTATGAACTCTTCAAGTACTTCGGCGGCCACACCAACCCGACCGGTGCGGCTGCGACGCCGATCACGGCCGGGTCGCCGGTCGGGCCGCAAGGCTACGGGCCGCAGCGGTTTGGCAAGATCGATGCCCTCGACGACCCGCTGGCGTTTACCGATGTCGGTAAGACGACCTACAGCAGCCCGATCAACGCCGACAACGCCTGCGGCGGCAACTTCATCGTCCTGGTGGGCAATACCTACCCGAATGCGGAACCCAACGCCGGACCGGCGCGATTCGGAGGCCTGACAACCACCCCGGCTTGGTCGCCGCCGGTGCTGCCGCCCGTCACCTCCGACACCCGCCGCTTCGCGGACGAGTGGGCCTATTTCCTCGCCAACACGGACGTCAGCTCCGTCGACGGCGTCCAGCGCGTGTTCACCTACACGATCAACACGTACAAGAACCAGCCGGACGCGGACCAGGGGCGGCTGCTGAGGTCGATGGCCCAGCAGGGCGGCATCGGTTCGGCCGGCTATGTCGAGGTCGGCGGCGACCTGCAGAAGCTGGTCGATGCCTTCTCCAACATCCTGACCAGCATCGCCGCAGTCAACAGCGTCTTCACCGCCGCCACGCTGCCGGTGTCGACGACGACCCAGGGGACCTTCCTGAACCAGGTCTTCGTGGGCATGTTCCGGCCCGATGCGATGTCCACACCCCGCTGGGTCGGCAACCTGAAGCAGTACAAACTCGGCCTCGATTCCAGCACCGGCGAGGTGATGATGGTCGATGCCGACGGCAACCCGGCCATCCTGCGCGGCACCGGTTTCTTCTCGCCGCTGGCCCGTAGTCAGTGGACGACGAACAGCGTCTTCTTCACCGGCATGCCTTCGGGCACGCCGCCGTCGGTGAACGACAACCCGGATGGTCAGATCGTCGAGAAGGGCGGCGTGGCCCAGCAACTGCGGATTGCTAACCACACCAACGCCGACGGGCGCAAGCTCTACACGCTGCCGGCATCGCCGACCCCCGGGGCTGCGCTGTCGGCGACTCCATTTTCCAGCTCGAACAGTGCCGTCACCGCGGCCTTCAGCGCGACCGACATCCTGTGGATCCGCGGCGAGGACACCGATCTGGAGAAGCCGGGATCCTACCTGGCGGGCAACAGCGTCACGCAGTACGGAGTGCGCGGACCCCGCGTCTCGATTCACGGTGATGTGCTGCACTCGCGGCCGGTGGCGTTGAACTACGGCAGCGGCGACGTCGTCGTGTTCTA
>JALOKU010000089.1 GCA_025456345.1 Vicinamibacterales bacterium
CCGCCCAGGGCTTCAGCACCGAGTACAGCCCCGCCATCACCGGCGTCGGCACGCCGGCGGCTCGCCCTCGCCGCACGACCGACCCCGGCAGCGATTCCACCTCGATGCGCTTGCCCTGCTGCAGGTCGATGAGCAGCGACGATCGCGTGCCCGGCGGCAGCACGTCGACATACTGCGTGACATACTCCGTCAGGCTCGCTGTCTCGCGCACCGCCACGCCTTCCGCCCTCGCCAACGCTTCAACCTCAGCAACGGCGGCCATGAACTGCTCGCGGATGGCCGGATCGGATCGGAGCGGCCCGATAGGCAGCCTGGCTGCGCCGGTGAATGCCGCGAACGGGGCCAGGTAGATGAACTTCTCCCAGAGCGGCACGCGGGCGTCGGCCACCGCCTCGGCCTGGATGTCGGCGGCGTTCAGGATGTCGGCGAGCTTCTGCACGCGATCGGACACCGCCGCGCGCTCGCCGAAGGCCTCGCCGAACACGATGCGCCGGTGCGTGCCTGTCTGCTCGATGAGCCCCGGCAGCGTCATCGCCGTCGCGATGTAGGTGGGGCCGCCCAGCACGCGCTCGCGGCCGGCGGCCGAGGCCACTTCGTCAACGCTGTCCACGCCGTTCTGGAGCGTCATCACGACGGTCGCGTCGCCGATGAGGGGCTTCAGCATCGGCAGCGCGACGTCGTTGTCGTAGGTCTTCACGGCCAGCATGACGACATCCACCGGGCCGACCTTCGCCGGATCCTCCTCGGCCTGCGCACGCACCGTGATGTCGCCAAGCGGGCTCCAGATCATGAGGCCCCGCTCGCGGATGGCGCGCAGGTGCGCGCCCCGCGCCACGAAGCTCACCTTCTGGCCCGACCACGCCAGCTTTGCGCCGTAGTAGCCCCCGACGGCGCCGGACCCGAGGATCGCGAAATGCATGGAAGGATCCTATCGCGCACGTGCGCTCAGGGGTGGTCGAGCGACAGCACCGGCCAGCCGCGCTCCGCGGCGTGCGCGCGGAGGCGGTCGTCCGGGTGAACGGCCACCGGGTGCGTCACCTCCGACAGGAGCGGGATGTCGTTGGCCGAGTCGCTGTAGAACCAGCTCTCCGCATAGTCGCCGAGGCGTTCGCCTCGCCCCGCGAGCCACTCCGTCAGCCGGGCGACCTTCCCTTCACGGAAGCACGGCGTGCCGGCCGCGCGGCCGGTGAAGCGGCCGTTCTCCTGTTCCAGTTCGGTGGCCAGCAGGTTCGTGATGCCGAGCGCCGCGGCAATCGGCGCGGTGACGAACCGGTTCGTGGCGGTGACAATCACCCGCTCGGCACCGCGGTGCTGGTCGAGCAACGCGCGGGCTCCGGGCCTGATCATCGGCAGGATGCGTGACGAGAGGAACCCGGCGTGCCACTCGTCAAGCTGCGCCCTCGAGAATTGCGACAGCGGATAGAGCTGAAAGTCGAGGAAGTCCTGCAGGACCAGCGTGCCCGCGCGGTAGCGGTCGTAGAAGTCCTGGTTCTTCGCCAGATAGATCTCGCGGTCGACGACACCGAGACTGACGAGATGGAGGCCCCACTCGTAGTCGCTGTCGCCGGCGATGAGCGTTTCGTCGAGGTCGAAGAGCGCGAGGGTCCTGGTGGCCATGTCTGTATGTGGCTGCAAAGCCCGTTCTCGCGGCGAATTCAGGCCGCCATACGCAGGTGTTGAAGCCTCCCCTGTCCTTCACTGTAACCCGGACGGCCCGCGGAGGTAGAATCCGGTTCAATCGCAGGCGCTTTCGTGCCGCGCCCGTCGCCGGTGCCCTGCCAGCGCACCGTTCAGGAGGTCCCGTGAGGTCACGCCTTCCGGCAATTCTCGTCGTCGTGATTGTCGCCGCCACCCTGATTGCCGGGCTCGTCGCCGGCGCGCAGCGGGACGACCGGTCGGGTCCGGTCGATCTCGTGGTGCTCAACGGGCGCGTGTTCACCGGCGCGGGTGAGAGGCCGGCCGAGGCGCTGGCCGTGCGCGGGAACGAGATTCTGCGCGTCGGATCGAACAGCGCGATGAAGCGGCTGGCCGGCCCGGCAACCAGGGTCGTCGACGCGCACGGCGGGAGCGTGCTGCCCGGGTTTGTCGACGGGCACGTGCATTTTGTCAGCGGCGGCCTCGGCATGGAGCGCGTCAACCTGCTTGACGCCGAGTCGCTCGACGCGATCAGGGCGAAGATCCGGGAATTCGCGGCCGCGAATCCCGATCGCGCCTGGGTGCTGGGCCGGGGATGGTACTACTCCCCGTTTCCCGGCGGTCTCCCGACGCGGCAGCAGCTCGACGAGCTGGTGCCCGACCGCCCCGCCTACATGACGTGCTACGACGGCCACACCGGCTGGGCGAACACGGCGGCGCTCAAGCTCGCCGGCATCACCGCGAAGACTCCCGATCCGGCCGACGGCGTGGTGGTCAAGGACCCGAAGACCGGCGAGCCGACGGGCATCCTGAAGGAAGCCGCCCAGGGGCTGATGTCGAAGGTCATGCCGCAAGCCACGCGCGCAGACCGGGTGCGCGCCATCCGCCGTGCGTCCGGGGAGGCCAGCCGCCTCGGCATCACGAGCATTCACGAAGCCGGAACGGGCGGAGCGGCGCTGGAGATGTTCGAAGAAGTCCGGCAGGCGGGCGCGTTGAACGTTCGTGTGTACGCGGCGCTGTCGGTCACCGATGAGATGACCGACGCCGACGCCGGCAGGTTCGATGCGCTGCGCCAGACGTACGCAGCGAACCCGCAGATCAGGGTCGGCGCGATCAAGATCATGGGCGACGGCGTCATCGAGGCGCACACGGCCGCGATGCTCGCCCCGTACGCCAACAACCCGTCGCTGGGCCACGCCAACTACACGCCGCAGGAACTGCAGCGCATTGTTGCGATGATGGATCGCCGCGGCTGGCAGGTGATGACCCACGCCATCGGCGACGGCGCGGTGAGGATGACGCTGGATGCCTATGAGGCGGCAGCCGCCGCCAACCCGGCGCCGGCCGCGGGCCGGCGCCATCGCATCGAGCACGCGGAGACGATCGATCCCGCCGACTTCCCGCGGTTCAAGCAGCAGAATACCATCGTGTCGTACATGCCGTTCCATGCGAATCCCACGCCGGCGCAGCTCACGGTGTGGACCACGAACATCGGGCCCGATCGTTCATCGCGCGGCTGGGTTTCCCGCACGATGCAGCAGGCCGGCGCCCGCCAGGTCTTCGGCAGCGACTGGCCCGTGGTCGCCCTCGACCCGCGCCTGGAGATCAACATGGCCGTCACGCGCCGCACCGCCGACGGGTTGCCTCAGGAAGGTTGGCTGCCGGACCAGGCGATCAGCCTCGAAAGCGCCATCGAGAACATGACCTCCGCGGGCGCGTACGCGTCGTTCGACGAGGCAAGGAAGGGGCGCCTCGCGCCCGGCCTGCTGGCCGACATCGTGATCCTCTCGAAGGACGTGTTCGCGCAACCGCCCGCGCGCTTCCTCGACGCAGTCGTCGACACGACCATCTTCGGCGGCAAAGTCGTCTACTCCAGGGGTCGGGACTAATTACGTACAAGGACCCGCGCCGATGACAGAATTGTCATCCCCGCTCTTGGATGACAATTCTGAAAGCGGATTGGGTGTCTGTACGTAATTAGTCCCGACCCCTCTACTCGCGTTTCGACGCCAGAGACGCTGCCATGCCCAGCCGCCGCCTCATCATCGCGCTGATTGTGGCGATGCTGCTCATCGGGGACGAGCCCGCCTTCGCCCAGTACTTCGGCCGCAACAAGGTCCAGCACCGGGAATTCGACTTCAAGGTCGTGTCGACCCAGCACTTCGACATCTATTACTACCCGGAACAGGAAGCCTTCGTCGGCCACGTCGCCCGCATGGCCGAGCGGTGGTACGCGCGGCTGAACTGGCTTTTCGGCACGGTGCTCACCTCGCGCCAGCCGCTCATCCTCTACGCGAGCAGCGCCGACTTCAGGCAGACCAATACGGTGTCCGGCGATCTCGGCGAGGGCACGGGCGGCGTCACCGAGGGCCTCCGCCGGCGCATCATCATGCCCTCGGCCGGGTCGCTCGCCGGCACCGACCACGTGCTCGGCCACGAACTGGTGCACGCCTTCCAGTACGACATGGGCGGTGCGTTGTCGCTCTCGGAATCCGGGCTCATGCGTCTGCCGCTCTGGATGGTCGAAGGCCTCGCCGAGTACCTCTCGATCGGAAGCGTCGATCCGCACACCGCCATGTGGCTTCGCGACGCCGTCGTCAGCAACACGCTCCCCGCCGTGCGGGACCTCGGCAACCCGCGCTTCTTCCCGTACCGGTTCGGCCACGCCTTCTGGGCGTACATCGCCGGGCGGTGGGACGACAGCACTGTCATGCTGCTGTTCAACACGGCGGTGAAGGCGGGCGATGCCGAACAGGCCATTCGCGTCGTGCTGGGGATGGACGGCGAACAGCTCTCCGCGCAGTGGCACGAGAGCATCCGCACGTCGTACGCCGGGTTCCTCGAGCGCCAGAAGCCGCCGACGGCCTTCGGGCGCGTCATCATCGACAGGAGCCGCGGCGGCGGCGAGCTGAATATCGCGCCGGCGCTGTCGCCCGACGGCCGCCGCGTGGCCTACATGTCCGAGCGGGACCTGTTCTCCGTCGAACTCTACGTGGCCGACGCCGACACGGGCAAGGTGCTGCACAAGCTGTCGTCGACAGCGACCGACCCGCATTTCGACAGCCTGCAGTTCATCGAGTCGGCCGGCAGCTGGAGCCCGGACGGCCGTCTCTTCGTGCAGAACGCCGTCGTGCGCGGCCAGGGGGCGCTGCTGGTCTTCGACGCGGACAAGGGCCGGCGCATCAAGGAGGTCGTCTTCAAGGAGTTCTCGGAGCTGCGCAATCCCGTCATGGCGCCCGATGGCCGGCGGGTCGCTTTCGCGGCCCTCGCCGGCGGGCTGCTCGATCTGTGGGTCTACGACATGGAGTCGGGCGCGAAGTCACGCCTCACGTCCGACGCCTTCGCCGACCTGCACCCGGCGTTCTCCCCGGACGGCCGGCAACTGGCGTTCATCACGGATCGTTTCTCCACGGCACTCGACACGCTGACGTTCGGCGACTGCCGGCTTGCCATCTACGACTTCGCCGACAAGAGCATCCGCGAAGTGGCGGGACACACGCGTGGCATGCATACGAGCCCCCAGTGGGCGCCCGACGGCCGCACGCTCTATTTCGTCTCCACCGTGAACGGCTCGCCCGACGTGCACCGCGTCGATCTCGCCACGGGCGAACTGCGCCAGGTCACGGCCCTTCAGACAGGCGTGGCGGGCATCACGCCGCTCAGCCCGTCGATCTCGATCGCGCAGCGCACCGGACGCCTCGCGTTCGCCGCCCGACAGAACGGCGGCTACGCGATCTATGCGGCCGACGACGCCGGCGTCCTTGCCGGCGAGCCGCCGCGCGAGCCGCTGCTCAACGCCGCCGCCGTCAGCCTTCCCCCCGCCGCAACCACGCCGCGGGAGCCGGACCGGCAGATCGCGAACTCGACCAGGGGCCTGCCGACGGCGGCGCTCCCGGATCCCGAACCCTACAGGGCCAGACTGGGCCTGGACGTCGTGGGCCAGCCGACGGTCGGTGTCGGCGTGAATCAGTTCGGCGCGTACGCGGGCGGCAGCACGTCGCTGTTCTTCAGCGACATGCTGGGCAACCACAATCTGGGGGTGATGGCCCAGATCAACGGCGGGATCCAGGACATCGCGGGGCTCGTCCAGTACGCGAACCTGTCGAAGCGCTTCGACTGGGCCGTCGGCGCCCAGCACATTCCTTACATCACCGGCGGCACGTTCAACCGCTATCGCGACACGGTCGACGGCCTCCCCGTCATCGTCGACGACTTCCTGCTCGAGCGGCAGACCAGCACCGGCGCGGTGGCCATCGGATCGTTGCCCTTCAATCGCGCCCGGCGATTGGAGGTGCAGACCGGGTACCAGCGGATCGGTTTCAGCCTGCAGCGGCGGAAGCAGTACTACCTCGAGGACGGCAGTTCACTCGGAGAAGAGAAGGAAGACCTCGGCCATCCCTACGAGCCGCTCCACCTGTTTTCGGCCGCTGCGGCGCTCGTGCACGACACGTCGCTGTTCGGTCCGACCGGCCCCATCACGGGGAGCCGCGCGCGGCTGGAGGTTTCGCCGTCGTTCGGCACCATCCAGTACACGAGCGTGCTGGCGGACGCGCGCGCCTACTTCATGCCGGTGCGGCCGCTCACGTTCGCCTTCCGCGCGATGCACGTCGGCCGCTACGGCGTCGGGTCGGAAGACGAGCGGTTCCGGTCGTTGTTCATCGGTTACCCGGACCTCATCCGCGGTTACGGCGGCATCAGCGGCGACGACTGCAGCGGGATCGGGCCGCAGGCGACCGCCTGCCCGTCGTACGACCGCCTGTTCGGCAGCCGTATGGTCGTCGCCAACGCCGAACTGCGCGCGCCGCTGGTCGGCCTGTTCCGGGGCAAGCTCGAGTACGGGCGCATTCCGCTGGAGGTGGCCGTGTTCGCGGACGCGGGCGTGGCCTGGACGGCCACCGAGAAGGCGGCGTTCCTCGGGGGCGACCGCGCGTGGGTGCGAAGTGCGGGCGTGGCGCTCCGCGTGAACGTGTTCGGGATCATGGTGATCGAAACGGCGTACGCGCGGCCGTTCGATCGCCTGAGCAGCGGCTGGGTGTGGAGCTGGAACTTCACGCCGGGCTTCTGACCCGGCCGCGCGTCACAACCCGATCACGCGCTCCACCCGGTAGCGATCCCCCTCTCGGCGCAGGAGCACAAGCTCTGCCGGCTCACCCGTGGCGATCGCACGCGGCGCGCGCTGGGCCGCGAAGTCCGGCAGCGCGACCAACTCCCCCGCCTTCATCGCCGGGTCCCACCGGGGCGCGACGAACAACCCCGTCGCGTCGATCGACTCGAGCGCGCTCATGGTGTGCAGGTCGCCAAGATCCTCGATGCGGGCGCTCATCCGCGTCTCGCGCCGGCCGTCCGTCGTGCGCACGCCCCGGTTGGCGACGATGCCGATGTCGGCGGTGAAGGGAGCGACGCCTGTTCCGGGCACGACGGTGGCGTTGCGGATGAGCAGGTAGAAGAGGTCGGTCTCGTTGACCGGCAGCGTCTCGTAGCGCCGGCGGTCGGCCTGCTTCACGCGGCCCGTGGCGAGGCCGTCAAGCGCGGTCATCAGCGCGACGAAGTTGAGGCGCACGAGGTACGGGTCGGGCTCGACCGCCGGCCATGGCCCCGTCTCGATCAGCACGACGTTGGTTCCCCACTTCGTGAGGTTGTCGCCGAAGGCCCTGACCTCGAACTCATCGTCGTATCGCGCGATGCGTCCGGGCGCGAGCGGTTCGAGGGCGTCGCGGATGAGCGCGCACAGCTGTTTCGTCAGGATGCGGCCCGGGCTCTCGGTGCGCGCCTCGTCGAACGCGACCGACAGCAGCGAAATCGCGGCCGGCTGCCCGGTCTTGCCGGCCGAGGTGCGCCAGCCCTGGTTGTGCAGGTTGAAGCCGACAGGCGCATTCAGCCGGTCGCGCAGCGCCTTGAGCGCGCGGCCTTCCGGCGTCTGCAGCCGCAGGGCGTCCCTGTTGATGTCGAGGCCCTGGGCGTTGCGGCGCTGGAAGCGCTCCGCGCCGTCCGGATTGAGCATCGGAACCGCATGGATGGTGAGCGAATCGAGGATGAGCGCGTACGCCGGCTCGTCGCGGTGGCGGCGGAACTGCTCGAAGACATCGAAGAGCGCCGAGGTGGCCGTCGGTTCGTCGCCGTGCATTTGCGACCAGAGCAGCACGTGGAAGGGTCCGCGGCCGAACCAGACGTGACTGATCGAACGGCCTTCGACCGACGCGCCAATCTCCTCCAACTGGAAGAAATCCGGCGCCGCTGAGCGGATCTCCTTCAGGCGGGCCTCGACGTCGGCATGGCGGATGAGGGGCGGCACCGGCCACGACACCCGTTCCCGGTCCCAGGATTGAGCCAATTGCTGCGGCGAGAAGCCTGCGGGAATGGCGGGAACGGCTGGTGCGGTGGCGGCAGGACGCGTCGAGGCGCAGCCGGAGGCGGCGGCGAGAGCGACGACGATCAGAACGGAGACACGCAGGATTCGCATAGAAAGGCCCCGGGACATCTTAGAATGAAAGGGCCTGTCCGCCCCCGGGAGCCCGTTCCTATGTCCGAATTGTCCAAGAAGGCGCCGGCCGCCGGCGAATCGCGCCACCTGGCCCAGACGCTTCACCGCCAGATCGGCAAACCCGCCAGCGAGTGGGCGGCCGACGACCTGGTCGGCTTCGTGCGCGACCAGGACGTCAGGTTGCTGTCGCTGATGCACATCGGCGGCGACGGCTGGCTCAAGACGCTGGATTTCGTGCCCAGGGACTCCACGCACCTGGCCGACGTGCTGACGGGCGGCGAGCGCGCCGACGGCTCGAGTCTGTTCGGCGAACTTGGCATCCCGGTCGGCGCCTCCGATATCGTCATGCGGCCGCGGCTGTCGACCGCGTTCATCGATCCGTTCGCAGCGGAGCCGACGCTGGCGGTCCTGTGCAGCCACTTCAACCGGCAGGGCGGGCCGCTGGCCGAGTCGCCCGACACGCTGGTGCGCGCGGCGTACACGCGGCTGATGGCGGAGACCGGCGTCGAGCTGCACGCGCTCGGCGAGATCGAGTACTTCCTGGGCGCGCGCACCGGCGATGCCCAGGCGTACGGCGCCAACGAGCGCGGTTATCACTCGACCGCCCCGTTCGTGTTCGGCGAGACACTGCGGCGCACGGCCCTCGTGCACCTCGCCCAGATGGGCGTGGCGGTGAAGTACGGCCACGCGGAGGTCGGATACGTCGAGGCCGACGCCGCCGATTCGCGCGTGTGGGAGCAGCACGAGATCGAGCTCTGGCTGCGGCCGCTGCCCGAGGCCGCCGACGCGGTCGTGCTGACGCAATGGGTGCTGCGCAACCTGGCGCAGCGCGCGGGCATGTTGTGCAGCTTCGCGCCCATGGCGCGCAAGGGCCACGCCGGGAGCGGTATGCACTTCCACTTCGCGCCCCGGCGCGCCGATGAGTTCCTTGAACACACGGCGGCGGACGGCAGCCTGAATCCCGAAGCGAGGTGGCTCATCGGCGGGCTGGTGTCGTACGGCGCGGCGATGATGGCGTTCGGCAACCGCAGCCGCGACTCGTTCGTGCGCCTCAGCCAGGGCAAGGAGGCCCCGAGCGCCGTGACCTGGGGGCGCTACAACCGCAAGGCGCTTGTCCGGATTCCAATCATCCCGACCGACCAGGACGGGCGCGCGACCAGTCCGGGGACGATCGAGTTCCGGCTCCCGGACGGATCGGCGCACCCGCATCTGCTGCTGGCCGGCATCGCGCAGGCCTTCGTGGACGGCCGGCGCATGGCCGACCTCGACGAACGGCTCGCGCGGACCGCCGTCACCGCCCAGGGACACGCGGCGGCCGACAACCGCGTGCCGCTGACCTTCCCGGAGATTGCCGACGCGCTCACCGGCTGCCGTCCCATGCTCGAAGCGGGCGGCGTGTTCACGCCGAACATGATGGATCGCATCATCGCGCTCTTGCGCGCCTGAGAAAGGTGTTTATGACGAGACCGGCAACCTGGCTGACGGCCCTGGCGGCCGCAGTCCTCCTCGCGGCGGCCGTGCAGCCGGCCGCGGCGCAGGGGTTCGACATCAGGACGCACACGCTGAAGAACGGGATGACGATCCTCGTCCAGGAGGACCACTCGATCCCGAACGTGGCGCTCTACCTCTTCTACCGCGTCGGCTCGCGCAACGAGCGGCCGGGCATCACCGGCATCTCGCACTTCTTCGAGCACATGATGTTCAACGGCGCGAAGAAGTATGGTCCTGGTGAGTTCGACCGCAACATGGAGGCCGCCGGCGGCTCCAACAACGCCTACACCAGCGAGAACGTCACGGTGTACCAGAACTGGTTCCCGCGGTCCGCCCTGGATCTCATCTTCGACCTGGAGGCCGACCGGATCCAGAACCTGTCGTTCGACCCCGAGATCGTCGAGTCGGAGCGCGGCGTCATCGCCTCGGAGCGCCGCAGCAGCGTGGACGGCAACAACTTCGGCGTGCTCGCCGAGCAGCTCTCCGCCGCCGCCTTCACCGCCCACCCCTACCAGTGGCCGGTGGTGGGCTGGATGTCGGACATCCAGGCCTGGACGCTGGACGATCTGAAGAACCACTTCAAGATGGGGTATTCGCCGTCGAACGCGACGATGGTCGTCACCGGCGACGTGACGTTCGACGAGATTGTCGCGATGGCGCAGAAGTACATCGAGCCCATCCCGTCGAACCCGCCGCCGCCCAAGGTCATGACGAAGGAGCCGGAACAGCTCGGCGAGCGGCGCGTGGTCGTGCGGAAGTTCGCGCAGCTGCCGATCCTGATGATGGCCTACCACGTGCCGGAGACGGCCCACGCCGACTACTATGCGCTGCAGGCGCTCGAGACGATCCTGTTCTCCGGCCAGAGTTCCCGCCTGTACAAGCGCCTCGTCGACAAGGACCAGCTCGCGCTGTCGGTGAGCGGCGGCGGCGACTGGTCGTTCGACCCGTCGTTGTTCACGATCTCGGCGCAGCCGAAGGCCGGCGTCGATCCGGCCTCGGTCGAGAAGGCGATCTACGAGGAGCTCGACAGGGTCAAGGCCGACGCGGTCACCGACGAAGAGCTCGAGAAGGCGAAGAACATCCTGCTGTCGGGCTTCTACCGCAACATCAAGACCATCAGCGGCAGGAGCAACGCAATCGGCACCTACGAGGTGTTCTTCGGCGACTACAAGAAGCTGTTCACCGCGGCCGACGACTTCGCGAAGGTCACCAAGGCCGACGTGCAGCGCGTGGCGAAGCAGTACTTCACCGCCAACAACCGGACCGTCGCCACGCTGGTTCCCGATGCGGCACCCGCCGCGGACAAGAAGTAGGAGGCTGACATGACACGGACCATCCGCATCCTCTGCAGCCTGCTCACGGCGGCGGCGATCGCCGCGCCGGCCATCGCCCAGACCGGCAGCCTCAAGCTGCCGCCTTACAAGAAAGTGATCCTGAGGAACGGGATGACGGTGCTGCTCATGGAGCAGCGCGAAGTTCCCCTGGTGTCCTTCAACGTGCTGACGAAGGCCGGGTCGGTGCACGACCCCTCCGGCAAGGAAGGCGTGGCCTCGATGACCGCCGCCCTGCTGCGCAAGGGCACCGCCACGCGCAGCGCGGACGACTTCTCCGCCCAGCTCGACTTCATCGGCGGTTCGTTCGGCGCGGGCGCGTCCCAGGACGCCACGGTGATCTCGGCCGAGTTCATGAAGAAGGACCTCGCGAAGGGCCTCGAACTCGTCGCCGACGCCATGCTCCAGCCGTCGTTTCCCGAGGCCGAGGTGAAGAAGCTCGCGGCCCAGCGCGTGGATGGCATCAAGTCGGCCAAGGACCGCGCGGCCGGCGTCATCGGCCAGTACTTCAACGCGTATCTCTACGGCAAACACCCGTACGCCCGCCCGGCCGGCGGCGACGAAACCTCCGTCGCGTCGATCACGCGTGAAGACGTGGCGAAGTTCTATGAGGCGAACTACACGCCAGGCGGCACCGTGATGGCCGTCGTGGGCGACTTTGACGCCGCAGAGATGGCGAAGCAGCTGGCGGCGGTGTTCGGCGCATGGCCCGCCAAGGCCGCTCCGCCCGCGGCCGTGGCCGACGCGCCCGAAGTGAAGGGCAGGAGACTGCTGCTCGTCGACAAGCCCGACTCCACGCAGACGTACTTCAGGATCGGCAACATCGGCATCGCGCGCTCCAATCCTGACCGCGTGCCCATCGAGATCGTGAACACGCTGTTCGGCGGCCGCTTCACGTCGATGATCAACACCGAGCTGCGCATCAAGTCGGGCCTCACGTACGGAGCGAATTCCGGTTTCGCCGAGTGGAAGGCGAAGGGGCCGTTCTTCGTCAACAGTTACACGGGCAACGCGACGACCGAGAAGGCCCTCGACATGACGCTCGACGTGCTGAAGCGCCTGCGCGAGAAGGGCATCTCGGACGACGATCTGAAGTCGGCGAAGGCGTACCTCAAGGGCCAGTTCCCGCCGGATATCGAGACGTCGGACCAGCTGGCCGGCGTGCTGTCGGAGTTGGTCTTCAACGGCCTCGACGAGCGGGAGATCAATACCTACTACGCGAAAATCGACGCCGTCACAATGGCCGACGTCAACCGGGTGATCAAGCAGTACTTCCCCCTCGACAACCTGGTGATCGTCCTGGTCGGGAAGGCTTCCGAGATTGAAGGGCTGGCGAAGAAGTACGCGCCGGTCGTGGACCGCAAGTCCATCAGCGCACCCGGCTTCTGAGCCCGCGGACAGGAGGACAGGGGTCGGGATCAATTACGATCACCGACCCCAGCGGATTACGATTTCGTCAGCCCACACCCGCGTCGACAGAATTGTCGTCGTCTTGGCTGCGCGCACGTAATTAGTCCCGACCCCTCAATGGAGACCAAACGGGTCGCATTGCTGTAGAATACTAGGGTTCTCCTGCTCCCCAACGTTCAAGCAGAGCGAGGCGCACCATGTCCGCGCAAGGCGCAAAACCGCCGGTCAAGATCACGTATGCGACGATGAGCGGGGACCAGCTCGAGGAGCTCCACGGAGCGCTCGACGCCGCGATTCCCGCCGTCCAGGCCGCGTTCGGCCAGACCCACCCGCTGTGGATCAACGGTCACGCGGTGAAGACCGTCGATCATTTCCCGAATACCAGCCCCTTCGACACGCGCATCGCGCTTGGGCAGTTCGCCAAGGGCAGCCAGCTGCACGTCAGGGACGCCATCAATGCCGCCAGGGCGGCGTTCCCTTCGTGGAGCCGGACGCCGTGGCAGGAGCGCGTGAAGTTGCTCAACCGAGTCGCCAACCTGATCCGCGAGCACCGCTGGGAGTTGTCGGTCCTGATGGGCTTCGAGGCCGGCAAGACGCGCCTCGAATGCGTGGGTGACGTCGAGGAGTCGGCCGATCTGATCGCCTACTACTGCGATCAGATGGAGCTGAACGACGGCTTCACCAAGCCGATGAATACCCTCGGACCCGACGAGGAGAATGTCAGCGTGCTCCGGCCGTACGGCGTGTGGGCGGTGATTTCGCCGTTCAACTTTCCGCTGGCTCTCGCGGCCGGGCCCGCCGGCGGCGCCCTCGTCGCCGGCAATACGGTGGTCTTCAAGCCCGCCAGCGACACGCCCTACATCGGCCTCAGGCTTGCCGAGATCATGAACGAGGCCGGCATCCCGCACGGCGTGTTCAACTTCGTGACGGGCGGCGGCGGCACGGTGGGCCAGGAACTGATCGACAACCCCGGCGTGGACGGCGTGGTTTTCACCGGGTCGCGCGACATCGGCTTCCAGCTCGTGAAGGCCGACGCCGATCGGCCGATCCCGCGCCCGCTCGTGATCGAGACCGGCGGCAAGAACCCGGCGATCATCATGCCGTCGGCCGATCTCGACAAGGCCACCGACGGCGTCTACCGCTCGGCGTTCGGAGGATTGGCAACCCCCTCGACCGGAGCGTCTACATGGGGCCCGTGATCAACGAGGGCGCCGTCAAGACCTACGAACAGGCCATCGAGCAGGCCCGGCGCGACGGCGGCCGCATCCTGGCAGGCGGCAAGCGCATGAAGGGCGACGCCTACGACCACGGGTACTTCGTCGAGCCGACGGTCATCGACGGCCTGCCGAAGGATCACCCGCTGTTCTTCGAGGAGCTGTTCGTGCCGGTTCTCGTCGTCGCCGACATTCACGACCTCGACGAGGCCATCGACTGGTCCAACCGGTCGGAGTACGGCCTGACGGCCGGCATCTTCTCGGAAGACGCCAGCGAGGTCGAGCGGTTCTTCGACGAGATTCACGCCGGCGTGACCTACGCCAACCGCCGCGCCGGAGCCACCACCGGCGCCTGGCCCGGCATCAATCCGTTCGTCGGCTGGAAGGCCAGCGGCCTGAGCGGCCGCGGCACCGGCGGCCCCTACTACGTGCAGCAGTTCATGCGCGAGCAGAGCCGCGTCCGCATGCGGTAGCTGGGGTCAGATCCGTAGCTGGGGTCAGGCCCGGGTCTGACCCCAATCACTTCGGGGTGCGGCCGAGGAGGTCCCAGATCCATCGGTGGGCGCCGTGGATCCACGCGGTGGTGGGCTTCGGGTACATCAGCACGCACTCCCCGTGCACCACGCTCATCCCGTTCTCCTGGCAGAACTTGATGGCCTCGGGCGAACCGGCCCCCTGCTGGAGCCACACCCGGCGGACGCCATGGGCGGCGGCCGCCTTTACCACGCTCTCGGCCTGGGCCGGCGGCACGCAAACGATGACGCCGCCGACGGGCTCGGGAAGGGCGGCGAACGAGGGGTACGCCCGCACGCCATCCACTTCGGCGGTCTCCGGATGAACCGGAAGCAGCCGGTACCCCAGCTTCGGCAAGTCCTTGAGAATCGTGTTGCCGAATTTCTTGCCGCTTCGCGACACGCCCACGATGGCCAGCGTCGTCTGGGCCAGGAACTCGTCGATTTCACGTTTCGTCGTCATGGCAACCAGATTCTATCGTGTATCCTACGCCCGGACCTGCCTATGACTGCAACACGAGCCCTTGCCGATCTCGCCGCTATGAGGAGCTCGTACGGCGCGCCCGGCGCGCGCGCCCGGCTGGGACTTCTGCGCCCGCTCGAGCACGCCAATCTCCGCACCGCGGCACAGGTCAAGGAACTGCACGAACTTCTCTGCTTCCTGCACGCCTACCCTGACGATGACGAGGTCTTCGGGCAGGTGGGGCGGATGCTGCGGAGTTTCAGCGGTCGGCCGGACGTGCAACGCCACCGCCGCCGCCTGGTCAACACGGGCATCGCGGGTACGGACACCGTCTACCCGTTCGGGTTCTCGACCGCGAAGTGGCTCGCGGCGCGCTGCGGCGATCGGCTGAGCGTCGAGTGGGCAGATGTCGCCCAGCCCGACACCGTCGATGGGAGGCTGCAACTGTTTTCGCTCTGGGCCGAGCGTCCGGTGTTCGACGAACCGCCCCTCGACGGCCGCGAATGGCTGGACCGGCTTCGCGGCAACGAGACGGACGCGGCGTTCATCATCCGGCGAAGCGCGGCCCTGCCTGTTCGCGGCATGGCGAATGATCACCTCTACGACGAACTCGGGCTGACGCTGCGCGTCGCGGCCGGCCCGACGTCGCCGGACCGGACGCGCGCCCGCGTCGCCGGCCATCGCCTTGTCACGCAGCGCGCGCCTCTCCGCCTCGCCCGGCCTGACATCGTTGCCGAGATCATGCAGCCGCCGAAGCGCATCCGGCGGCTCGGCGAGCGCCAGGCGCAGCCGCTGCTGGATCTTGCCCGCGAATCGATGGTGACCCGCGCCCGCGATCTCTACACCTTCACCGCGGCCAACCTGAAAGACGCTTGCCTGGTGGATTGCGGCGACGGCCTCGAGTTCTTCTGCATCGGCGTGGATCCAGAACAGCGGCTGCTCCTCGACGCCGTCTACGGCATCCTCACGCTCCGCAACGGCGTCCCCATCGGCTACGCCCTGTTCAGCGCGCTCTGGCGGTCGTCGGAAGTGGCCTACAACGTGTTCGAGAGTTTTCGTGGCGCTGAGTCGGCGTGGATCTACGGCCGCATGCTCGCCGCCATCCACGCGATGTTCGGGGCCGACACCTTCACCATCGACCCGTACCAGCTCGGCCATCACAACGACGAGGGCCTCGAGTCGGGGGCGTGGTGGTTCTACTACAAGCTCGGATTCCGCCCGTGGGACCCGGCCATCGCCGCACTCGCGACCAGCGAAGCCAGGATGGTCGCCGCGCGGAAGGGTTACCGCACCGGACCGGGCACGTTGCGGAAGCTCGTCAGCGCGAACCTCTTCCTGCAACCCGGCCCATCGCGGCGCGACGTGATCGGCGCGATTCCAACCGGGGCCATCGGCCTCGCGGTGACGGATTACCTCACCAGCCGCTTCGGCGTGGATCGGGAGCGGGCCACGGAGGAACTCGCCGTCGAGGCCGCGGCGCGGCTCGGCATCGACGGCTGGCGCCGCTGGCCGGCGGGCGAACGGCTCTTCTGGGAACGATGGGCGCCGCTGGTGGCGCTGATGCCCGGTCTCGACGCCTGGTCCGCCGCCGACAAACTCGGCCTGGCGGCCGTCATCCGCGCCAAAGGCGGGCGGCGCGAGAGTGAGTTCGTCGCGCTCTTCGACGCGCATCCGCGTCTAGGCGCCGCGCTTACGTCCCTGGCGGCGCGGGGATGACGCGCGCCGGCACTTCGCTCACGAGCGCCTGCGCGGCAATCCGCCACCTCCCGTCCGAGTCGAGCCGCCAGTGCGTGACGTAGTTGCCACGGTCCTGGGAAGACGGCCGGTTCGGCGGCGCGGCCGCGTCGGCTGCAAATCGAATCGTGTACTTGCCGCGCTCGATGGCCACGGGCCCGCTCTGCTCGAGCAGGCTGGTTTCCAGTGAAACCTCCCACTGCCCCCATCCGAAGGCCTGCTGCCAGAACCGCTGGATCGCTTCCGTGCCGGCCTGCGCCTGGGCGTTCGGCATCATCTGCCAGCCCTCCTCGCTGAAGGCCGCTGCCACGCATTCGTACTCCCCGCCGTTCCAGCACTCGACCAGTTCCTGGTTCTGCGCGTCGATGACGTCGCGGACCCTCGTCTCGTCCGTTACCTGCTGCACGTTCGTGCACGCGGCGATCACGGCGCAGAGGGCGATTACGAGAACACGACTCATGTCATCCTCCAGCACGGCCCGGAGAGCCGACCACTCCCGCTGCGGCTATTGTCGCCCGGGCTTCAGGTGATACGCGAGAAACTCCCGTGTGAGGGACTCGACGTTGGGGTCGGCGAATCCGCCGTGTCCACCGCCCTTCACCGTGTAGAAGTCCACGGAGGCTCCCGCGGCCCGGAGAGCGGCCGCGAGCAACTCGCTTTGGTGGTGCGGCACGAGGGGGTCGCTGTCGCCGTGGATGACGAGGAACGGGGGGCAGTCCTTCGTCACATAGGTGACCGGGTTGGCGTTCCGCACCTTCTCGGGATTGTCCTGCAGATTGCCGCCGATCAGCTCCGACTCCGGCGAGTCTGGCGTGTTGTGCACCTGCCCGTTCGGCACGCGATGGGCGTCCATCTGCAGGAAGTCGGTCGGCCCGAAGTTGTCGACCACCGCCTGCATCCGGCTGGACACTCCGAGGTGCTCGCCGACATCGAACTTCGCCGTGCTCCCGGTCGTGCCGAGCATGGCCACGAGATGTCCACCGGCCGACGAGCCGACGGCGCCGAAGCGGCTGGGATCGTATCCGTACTCGCCCGCGTGGGCCCGAAGCCAGCGCACCGCGGCTTTGCAGTCCTCGATCTGGGCCGGAAAGACGGCATGGCCGCTCAACCGGTAGTTCAGCGCAGCCACCGCATAGCCTTGTTCGAGAAAAGGCACCGGGTTCTGGCCGTCCTTGCTTCCGGATTTGAACGCCCCTCCGTGGATCATGACGATGAGCGGAGGCTTCCGGGCGTTCGCCGGCAGGTAGAGATCCAGCTTCTGGCGAGGATGCCCGTTCGTGACGTAGGCCAGGTCACGATGAACCGTGGTGCCCGCTGGAATCGGAGGCAGGCGCGGCGGCTGCCCAGGGCCTCCGCCGGGAGGTTGCGCGAGCGCTGCGGTTGACAGGGCAAGAGAGACGACCGTCATCGAGCACCAGTTGGCTTTCATGCGTTCTCCCCGTACTCACTCAACCGAGCGCCGGAGCTAGAAGCCCACCCGCACACCCCCACCGGCGCCGATCGTCCATCGCGGGAACCCGCCGGGATAGTACCCCACCAGATCCTCGCCGCGTGTGACGGCACGAACGCGGAATCCCGGCACGACTGCAACGCGGCCGCTTCCGATGCGCACGTCTACCCCGCCGGCAAACGCGGTCCCCGCCCCGCTCGCAGCCGCCAGGGCCATCACCATTGCCACGATCCAGCCGGCCGCGGCGCGCATGCTCGCCGTCTCCTCGTCGGGCTGGCTGCCGGCTCGGACACGCGGGTGTCGGGCCGTTCCGTGGGGAAGATGCCGGGCCCAGCCGGGGCCATCCTATGCCCCGGTTCCGCGAACTGCAAGCGGCTGCACAGGCCCTTCCGCCGGCTGACCCGCTGCTTTCGGGCCCTGTTGGGCGTTCTGATAGACTGAAGCTGCGTCGGCCCCCCCATAGGAGACGGTCATGTCGGTTGCCTACGATCCCAAGGTCCGGACGACTTATACGGATGATGTGCCGCGGCTTCGCGCGGCGCACAACGTGCTGCTGGAAGTGCCGTTTACGGCCAGCCTGCCCGACAGAGGCTACACGCGCCGCACGCTGTTCATCGACCTCGACACGATGACGGTGAAAGAGAAGCCCATCACCGAGGAGATGATCGACGTTTTCACAGGCGGGCGCGGGTTCGGCCTGTACTACCTGTGGCACGCCATCACGCCGCAGACGAAGTGGAACGACCCGGACAACACGCTCGTCATCAGCCCGGGCCCCATCAGTGGCAACCCGCAGTACGCCGGTTCCGGCAAGTCGCTCGTCGTCACCCTCTCGCCGATGACCGGGATTCCTATCGACTGCAACGTCGGCGGCTACTTCGGCCCGTTCCTGAAGTTCTGCGGCTTCGACGCCCTCGAGATCCGCGGCAAGGCCAGGAACGAGACGATCGTCGTCATCGACGGCCCGAGAGGCATGATCACGATCGAAGAAGCGCCTGAAGAGACCACCGACAGCCACATCGCCGCCGAGCTCTTCACGCACATGTACGCGGATGGCCCGAAGGACTTCGTCAACGTGGCGGTCGTGTCGGCCGGCAAGGCCGCCGAGTCGGCCTACATGGGGTGCCTGAACTTCTCGTGGTACGACCCCAAGCGCGGGGCGGTACGTCTGAAGCAGGCCGGCCGCGGCGGCACGGGCACGGTTTTCCGCGACAAGAAGCTCAAGGCGCTGGTCATCCGGAGCCAGAAAATGGGCTCGAACCTGAACAACGCCGCCGACCTGCCGACGGTGATCAAGGTCGGGAAGAACATCAACCAGGAGATTCACGACCACGACGACGAGCAGTGCCGGATGCGGCGTCAGGGCACGGCGCATCTGGTCGAGACGATGGACGCCTACGACCTCCTGCCGGTTCACAACTTTCAGTACGGCAAGCACCCCGACACGCCGAAGATCGACTCGACGGTGTGGGACAAGCGCTTCACGCAGGGCATTCCGGACCGCTGCTGGTACGGCTGCGGCATGGCCTGCTCGAAGGCGGCCGACGGCCATGTCGTTCGCACGGGCCCCTACAAGGGCGACATCGTCACGGTGGACGGCCCCGAGTACGAGAACGTCGGCGGCCTCGCCTCAAACTGCGGCCTGTTCGATCCGGACTGGCTGCTCGAGGTGAACTTCTACTGCGACACGTACGGCATCGACACTATCTCCTACGGCACCGCCTGCGCGTTCGTGATGGAGTGCTGGGAGAAGGGCATCCTCAACGCCGAGCGGACGGGCGGCCTCGACCTCACCTGGGGCAACGGCGAGTCGGAAGTCGAGCTGCTCCACCAGATGTGGCGCGGCGAGGGCTTCGGCGTAACCGTCGGCAAGGGCGTGCGGTTCATGCAGAACTTGTTCATCAAGAACGGGTGGGGCGACCCGCAGTACATCCGCGACATCGGGATGCAGATCAAGGGCCTCGAGATTTCGCAGTACATGTCGAAGGAGTCGCTGGCGCAGCAGGGCGGCTACGCCCTCGCCAACAAGGGCCCGCAGCACGACGAGGCGTGGCTCATCTTCATGGACATGGTGAACAACCAGATCCCGACCTTCGAGGACAAGGCCGAGGCGCTGCACTACTTCCCGCTCTTCCGCACGTGGTTCGGCCTGCAGGGGCTGTGCAAGCTCCCGTGGAACGACATCGAACCGCCCGACAACCACGAGAAGTACCCCGGGCCCGAGGCCGCGAAGGTGCCCGCGCACGTAGACAACTACCTGGCGCTCTACACCGGCATCACCGGCAAGCCGCTCGATCGCAAGAGCCTGATCGAGCAGTCGGAATCGGTCTACAACTTCCAGCGCGTGTTCAACCTGCGCATGGGCCAGGGCGTGCGCGAGTTCGACATGCCGCCGTACCGCGCGGTGGGCCCGGTGACGAAGGAAGAGTACGAATCGCGCGCCGAGCGCTACGACGGCCAGCTCAAGGACATCGTCGGCGTCGACCCGGCCGGGAAGACGACCGAGGAGAAGATGGCGCTGCACCGCGAGTGGCGGATGGGGCGGTACAACCAGCTCGTCGACGCCGTCTACAAGCGTCGCGGCTGGACGCCCAACGGCGTGCCGACGATGGAGACGCTGAAGAAATTCAAGATCGATTTCCCGGATGTGGTGGCGGTGGTACGGCCACACCTGGGATAGGGACTAGGGGCTAGGCGCTAGGGGCTAGTCAGTCTCAGCGTCATGCTGGCATGCTACCCACGCGGCGAGAGCCGCGTCAGACTAGCGCCAAGCGCCTAGTCCCTAGCGCCTTACACGGCTGGATTTCGAATGCTCCAAGTCAACGACGCCCCGCTGCCGTACGAACCCGGGATGACCGTGAGGGACATCCTGAAGCGGAAGAACTACATCTGGCGGATGATTGCGGTGTTCGTCGACGGCGAGCTCGTGCCGAAGGCCAAGTACGACACCCGCCAGGTGCCCGACGGCGCAGACGTGAAGGTCATTCACCAGATTGCCGGGGGGTAGAGTTCCCGGGGCTCGGGATTCGGGATTCGGGGGGATCGAAGCGTCAGCCGTGACGGGTGATCAACCTTTTCTTCTCAGCTCGAAGCGAATCGTCCCTTCCTCTTCGCCCGCGCCAACCAGCGCGAAGCCGCACTTCTCGAGAACCCTGATCGACGCGCGGAGGTCGGGGAACGTGTGCGCGATGATGCGCTCGACCACGGGATGACTGAACGCCCATTCCACGAGCGCGGCGACGGCTTCGGGCGCGTAGCCTCGGCGCTGGTGTTCAGGAAGAATGGAATAGCCGGTCTCGACCGTTCCCGTCTCGTCCGGCTTCGCCGTGAATCCGCAGGTGCCGATTGCGGTCTTCCTGCCGTCCTCTCCGCAGCGCAGGATGTACCATGCCGCCCAACCGACGCCGTCCGGGTGCTTCTCCACGTACTCCGTGAAGAACGTCATGGTCTTCTCGTCGTTTTCAGGCGGAGGCCACGAGGCCGGCACATCAGCGCCGAGCACGCCGCCGCGGGCCCTTCCATTGTCGTCATCCTGTCCGCGGCGGCGTCGCCACGTAGCTCTTGCGCGCCCGCGCGGTCATCCCCGGGCGTTTCACCCGCACCTCGAGCTTGTGCGTCTTGCCGTCGAGCTTCTCAGGCGAGAAGCCCATCGCGTACTGCCGGTGCAGTTCGTCGGCCACGCGCGCGAAGGTGGCGCCAAGATCGTCGGTCGATTCGAGCTCGAAGTACCCGCCCCCCGACTCGGCCGCCAGCTTCGACAGGCCCTCGTCAGGCTTCTGTGTGCGCCCGGCCGCAGACCAGCCGCCTGGAGGCGGCGGATAGCGGCCGCCGCCGCCATAGCCGCCGCCGCGCCTCCCCATCCCGCCCATCGGCATGCGGCCTGCGAGGCCGACGCCATAGACCATGACGTCTTCTTCGCGGGCGCGCTTCATCAGGTCGCCCAGGGTGATGTTGGTGGCGCGGTCGTTGCCGGGCCTGTCGGCGCCGTCGGTGAACACGAGCACGACGCGGCGGCCCTCCTGATGGAGCAGCCCCGTCATG
>JALOKU010000090.1 GCA_025456345.1 Vicinamibacterales bacterium
TCGGCCACGTTCCCGTCGAGCACGTCGGGCAGCCGGTGCGTGGTGAAGTTGATCCGGTGGTCCGTGATCCGGCTCTGCGGGAAATTGTACGTGCGGATCTTCTCGGAGCGCTCGCCCGTGCCCACCTGGCTCTTGCGGTCTTTGGCGATGGCGTCCTGCTGTTTGCGCATCTCCATTTCGTACAGGCGCGCGCGCAGCACTTTCATCGCCTTCGTGCGGTTCTTGATCTGCGATTTCTCGTCCTGCTGCGACACGACCAGGCCCGACGGGATGTGCGTGATGCGGACCGCCGAGTAGGTCGTGTTCACGCTCTGGCCGCCGGGGCCGCTCGAGCAGAAGGTGTCGATCCGGAGGTCCTTGGCGTCGATCTGGACGTCCACGTCCTCGGCCTCTGGCAGGACGGCCACCGTGGCCGTGGAGGTGTGGATGCGGCCGCTGGCTTCCGTGGCCGGCACACGCTGCACGCGGTGCACGCCGCTCTCGTACTTCAGGCGGCGGTAGACGCTCTTCCCCTCGATGGTCGCGATGACTTCCTTCAGCCCGCCTACGCCGTTCTCGTTGCTCGACAGCGTCTCCACGCGCCAGCCCTGGCGCTCCGCGTAGCGGCTGTACATCCGGAACAGGTCCGCGGCAAACAGCGCCGCCTCGTCTCCGCCCGTGCCCGCGCGGATTTCGAGGACGACGTTCTTCTCGTCGTTCGGGTCCTTCGGGATCAGGAGGATCTTGATCTCGCCCATCAGCGCGTCCGCCCTGGCCTTCAGGCCCGGCAGCTCCTCCTGCGCGAGGGCCTGCATCTCGGCATCGTCGCTCGCCGCGAGCTCCTCGGCCTGGGTGATCTCGGAGATCACCGTCTTGTAGTCGCGGAACCTCTCGACGATGGGCTCGATCTCGGCGACGGCCTTCGCGTGCGCGCGGTACTGGGACTGATCCGCCTGCACGGTGGCGTCGCCGAGCAGCGTGAGCAGCTCGTTGTATTTCGATTCGACGGAGAGAAGCTTATCCAGCATGACCAGTCCTTATCAGTAGTAAGTAGCCAGTAGTCAGTCGTCAGTAGAAGAACACCTCCAGGGTGTCACGCCGACGCCCGCGCGCTGGCCACGATCTCAGTGCTGTGCACTTCTACTGGCTACTGACTACTGACTACCGTCTACTCTCAGGTGTCTACCCGCCAGATACCGGCGGCAGAAACGCCACGTGGTCGCCCTCGGCGACCGGCGTCGAGAACTTCGCGTAGCCGGCGTTCACGGCCGCCGACAGTGCTGTCCGATAGGGCGCGGCGGCGGGGAACTCGCCGGCCAGCGCCTGCCAGACATCATCGATCGTCGATCCGGCCGCCACGTCGCGGACAAGCTGCGGCGCGCCCACGAGGTCGCGCAGTTTCGCAAACACCAGAATGGTTATCCGCATGCGCGCTCGTAGGCGGCCTTGCGGGCCGCCGCATCGGACGGATCGGCGGTCGCGCCCTCGATCCACGCCTCGCCGCCCTCGAAGATCTCCCGCTTCCAGACGGGCGCGATCTGCTTCACGCGTTCGATCACGTAGCGGCACGCCTGAAACGCCTCGGCCCGGTGCGGGGACGCCGCCGCAATCACGATGCTCGCGTCGCCGATCGCGACGCGGCCCACCCGGTGCCGGATGGCGACGGCCACCCCGGGCCAGGCCTCGCCCGCCTCGGCGGCGATGATGCCGAAGGCGTTGAGCGCGAGGGGCTCGTAGGCGTCGTAGTGCAGCTCGACCACCCGGCGGCCGAGGTTCTCTCCGCGCACGTTGCCGATGAACACGGCAACCGCGCCGTGCCGTCCCGAACCGGCTTCGTCCTCAGCCCGCCGGATCACGGCCTGGACGTCGAGCGCGCCGGAGGTGAGGCTCAGCAGCAGGAGTGGCGTCTCGGGCAACGTCCCAGTATACCAGCCGGGACAGACAGGAGCCGCGGACTGTGGCCACCGGTGCTGCCCGCCCCGAGCCCAGTCGAAGGGAAACCCGCGTGTTCCGGTCGTGTCGCCTTCCGGGCGCTACTGCGCGCCGGGCTGAGGCCGGATGAACACCAGCATGAACTGGTAGGGCAGGAACGTCTCGCGGCGGACGAGGCGGAGGCCGGCGGCTTCGGCGTCCCGCACGACCTGCTCGGGGTCGACGCGGTCTTCGAGGGCCGGTCCGGGCCCCAGACCGTCGCGCTTGAAATCGACCACCCCCACGCGGCCCTGGGGCTTCAGGGACTTCGCGATGTTGCGCAGCATCGCGTCGCGGTCGTCGATCTCGTTATAGGTGTCCACGATGAGGACCGCGTCGAGGGTGCCGCCCGGCAGGCGCGGGTCCGCGGCCGTTCCCAGCACGCGCCTCACGTTCCGGAGGCCTTCGCGGGCCACGCGCCGCATGGTGGCCTCGAGCATCTGCGGCTGGATGTCCTCCGCGAACACGAGGCCGTTGGCGCCCACGCGGCGGGCGAGACGGATCGTGAACCACCCGCCGCCAGCCCCGAGGTCGGCAACCAGGGACCCTTCGGCGATCCCGAGGGTATCCATGATCTGGTCGGGCAGCTGCCACAGGTCCCGATCCGGCCCCTCGAGCAGGCCCAGATCCTGCGGCGCGAACAGCTTGCCGTGGCGGGGCCCGCTCTGGGCCCCCGCGCCGCCCGGGGCGATCACGAACAGGCAGACCGCCACCACGGCGGCGGCGGCGATCGCGCGCCGCCAGGCGGCCGTCACGACGAAACGTATCCCGCTATGCATCAGTGGTTTAGCCGCTGGCCAGGAAACGCGTTATACTCCCCGCCATGTTACCAGAATTTTCCGCAAGCATGCTGGAACTGATCATCAAGACGTCGACCGAACTTCCGCCCGACGTGCGCGCCGCCATGAAGGTGGCCTCGACCCTGGAACCGCCCGACACGCGGTCGGGACAGGCCCTCGCCATCATCAACATCAACATCGATCAGGCGGCCGAAGGCGAAGGGGCGATCTGCCAGGACACCGGGATGCCCACCTTCGAGGTCCGCGTGCCGCGAGGCGCCGACCAGCTCCGGATGGCCGACGAGATCCGCCTCGCCGTGGCCGAGGCGACCAGGCGCGGCAAGCTGCGCCCGAACTCGGTCGACTCCATCACCGGCAAGAACTCCGGCAACAACCTCGGGGCGGGCACGCCCGTCATCCACTTCCACCAGTGGGAGCAGGACGCGGTCGAGGTGAAGCTGCTGCTCAAGGGCGGCGGCTGCGAGAACTGCAACGCGCAGTACGCGGTGCCGGTGGAACTCGCCCATCTCGGCCGGGCCGACCGCAATCTCGAAGGCGTGCGCAGGTGCATCCTCCACGCCATCTGGCAGGCCCAGGGCAAGGGCTGCAGCCCCGGGGCCGTCGGCGTCTGCATCGGCGGCGACCGCGCGTCGGGGTACGCGCACGCCAAGGCGCAGCTCTTCCGGACGCTCGACGACGTGAACCCCGAGCCGGCGCTTGCGGACCTCGAGGCGAACATCATGGGCACGGTCAACAGGCTGGGCATCGGCACGATGGGGTTCGAAGGCCTGACGACGCTCATCGGGTGCAAGGTCGGGGCGCTCAACCGCCTGCCCGCCAGCTTCTTCGTGTCGGTGGCGTACGACTGCTGGGCCTTCCGCCGCCTCGGGGTGGTGCTCGACGCCGCGACCGGCGCGATCACCGCGTGGCAGTACCGCGACCCGTCGAGCCCGGTCGTGCCGATGGCCGATCAGGCAGGCTTCAAGCGCACGGGCCGCGAGGTGGTGCTCACCGCGCCCTTCAGCGAGGCCGAGATCCGGGCGCTGAAGGTGGGCGACATCGTGCTGCTGAACGGCCGCATGTACACCGGCCGCGACTCGGTGCACGCCTACCTGATGAAACACGATCCGCCCGTCGACCTCCACGGCGCCGCGCTCTATCACTGCGGTCCGGTCGCGATCAAGGAGGGCGAGCAGTGGGTGATGAAGGCGGCGGGCCCGACGACGAGCATCCGCGAAGAGCCCTACCAGGCCGACGTCATCCGCAAGTTCGGGGTGCGGGCCGTGATCGGCAAGGGCGGCATGGGCGCGAAGACGCTCGAGGCCCTCAAGGCGTGCGGCGCGGTCTACCTGAACGCCATTGGCGGCGCGGCCCAGTTCTATGCCCGCTGCATCGAGCGCGTGGACGGCGTCTCGCTCTTCGACTTCGGCGTGCCCGAGGCCATGTGGCACCTGCACGTGAAGGACTTCCCCGCGATTGTCACCATGGATGCGAGCGGGAACAGCCTGCACAAGGACGTGGAGGCGGAAAGCGCGAAGGAACTCGCGGCGCTCAAGGGCTGACGCGCGGGAGGGACGGATGGGCGGCTTCTTCGGCGTGGTCAGCCGCGAGGACTGCGTGGCGGACCTCTTCTACGGCACGGACTACCACTCGCATCTCGGGACGGCGCGGGGCGGCATGGTGGTCCGCAACGGCCACGGCTTCCGCCGCAACATCCACGACATCTCGAACTCGCCGTTCAGGACGAAATTCGAAGATGATCTGGTCAAGTACGGCGGCAACATGGGCCTCGGTGTCATCAGCGACACCGAGGACCAGCCGCTGCTCATCGCTTCCCGTCACGGCTCCTACGCCATCGTCACCGTCGGACGCGTCGAGAATGCCGACGCGCTGGCCCGGCAGACCCTCGGCAACGGCGGCGGGGCCCACTATTCGGAACTGAAAGGCAATACCTTCAACGCCACCGAGGTGGTCGCCAGCCTGATCAACGGCCAGGACACGCTTCTTTCCGGCCTGCAGCACGTGCAGGAGCGCATCAAGGGATCGTGCTCGATTCTGCTGCTCGCCGACGGCGGGCTGTACGCGGCGCGGGACCGGCTGGGGCGCACCGCCGTCACGCTCGGCCGCAAGGACGGCGCGCGGGCCGTCACCATGGAGACGTGCGCGCTGCCGAACCTCGGCTACGAAGTGGAGCGGCACCTGGGGCCGGGCGAGATCCTGCGCGTGACCCCCGACGGGTGCGAGACGCTCGCGCCCGCCGGCGACCGGATGCAGATCTGCGCGTTCCTCTGGATCTACTACGGGTACCCGGCGTCGAACTACGAAGGCGTCAACACCGAGATCGCGCGCAACCGCTGCGGCGCCGCCCTGGCGCGTGCCGATTCGACGACGCCCGATCTGGTGGCCGGCATCCCGGACTCCGGAATCGGGCACGCCATCGGCTATGCGGCCGAAGCGGGCGTCCCGTACCGCCGGCCCTTCGTGAAGTACACGCCCACGTGGCCGCGGTCCTTCATGCCGCAGGAGCAGCGCGTGCGGGACCTGGTGGCGCGGATGAAGCTCATCCCCGTCCGCGAGCTCATCGACGGCAGCCGTCTCCTGTTCTGCGAAGACTCGATCGTGCGCGGGACGCAGCTGAAGGACCTCATCTGCCGCATCTTCGATGCGGGAGCCCGCGAGGTCCACATGCGGCCGGCCTGCCCGCCCCTCGTGCACGGCTGCCGGTTCCTCAACTTCTCACAGTCGAAATCCGAGCTCGACCTCGCGGCCCGGCGCGCCGTGAAGGCCCTCGAGGGCGACGCGAACGCCCGCCTCGACGACTACGCCGATCCGTCGACGGACCGCTACCACGCGATGGTGGACTGGATCCGCGGCAACCTGGGCCTGACAACCCTTCAGTATCAGACACTGGAGGACATGGTCGCCGCGATCGGGCTGCCGCGCGAGCAGCTCTGCACGTACTGCTGGACTGGGGAATCCGCCGGATGCGAATGACGCCGGCGGCGGATCACGATCAGGGGCTAGGGACTGGGCGCTGGGCGCTAGTCAGTTACGCCGGCACGCCACCGACGCGGCGGGCCAGCGCCCCGCTAAGTCACTGAAGAGTGTTACCGATGTAACCGGTCTATTCTGTTGCCGATGTTTCCGGTTGCGCATCACTATCCCCTCTCCCCTCTCCCCTCTCCCCTCTCCCCTCTCCCCCTTCCGGCTACCCGTCCAGCAGGTTGCGGCTCGGCATCACGGGCTCGGTGGTCAGGTTCACGCCGAGCTTGCGCAGCCCGGCCTCGTCGCCCCGCGTGGGCACGTGCGTCATGTGCACCTCGCAGCCCGCCAGCGCCTTCAGCTTCTCCATGGCCAGCTGTGCCGTCGGATTGGTGGAGGCGCCCACCGTCAGGGCAATGAGCGTTTCCTCGAGGTCGAGGCTGATCGTACGCGACGACAGGACGTTCTGCTTGAGGTGCGCCACCGCGGCGATCGTCGAGGGCGAGAGCAGGTGGATCGCGTCGGGGATGCCCGCCAGGTGCTTGACCGCGTTGAGCACGAGACTCGACGCCGCATGCATCAGCGGCGAGTTGGTGCCGGTGACGATGGTGCCGTCGGCCAGCTCGATGGCCGCCCCGCAATAGATGCCGTCATTGCCCTTGCCTGTGTCCCTGGCCCGCCTCGCGGCGCCGGCCGCGGGCTGGACGACCGCGCGATCGCGCGCCCCCACACCCATTTCCTCCATCAGCAGCTCCGTGCGCTGCACGGTGTCGGTGTTGACGACGCCCATCAGGTACTCGCACGCGCTCCGGTAGTACCGCCGGATGGCTTCCTGCTTCGCCGCGTCGCGCACGGCCTCGTCGTCCACGATTCCGAACCCGGCCCGGTTGACGCCCATGTCGGTCGGCGACTTGTAGGGGGCCTTGCCGAGAATCCGCTCGAGGATGCGCCGCAGCACCGGGAAGATCTCGACGTCGCGGTTGTAGTTGACGGCCGCCTGCCCGTACGCCTCGAGGTGGAACGGGTCGACGAGGTTGAAGTCCCGGAGGTCGGCGGTGGCCGACTCGTACGCGATGTTCACCGGGTGCTTGAGCGGCAGGTTCCAGATGGGAAACGTCTCGAACTTCGCGTAGCCGACGGTCGTGCCCGCGAGGTGCTCGTGGTAGAGCTGCGAGAGGCACGTGGCCAGCTTGCCGCTGCCCGGACCGGGCGCCGTCACCACCACCAGGCGCTTGGTGGTGGGGATGACGCTGTTGGCCCCGTACCCGCGGCTGCTGACGATGGTGTCGACGTCGGTCGGGTAGCCGGTGGTGAACCCGTGCGTATACACGCGGACTCCCTGCCGCTCGAGCTTGTTCTTGAACACGCGCGCGGCCGGCTGCTCGTCGTAGCGGGTGATGACGACGGCCGACACCTGGATGTTCCAGACGCGCAGGTCGTCGATGAGCTTCAGCGCGTCGGAGTCGTAGGCGATGCCGAAGTCGGCCCGCACCTTGCGCCGCTCGATGTCGCCGGCGTAAATGCAGACGAGCACCTCCACGTCGTCGCCCAGCTTCTGCAGCAGGCGCAGCTTGACGTTCGGGTCGAACCCCGGCAGGACCCGCGCGGCGTGGAAGTCGAACATCAGCTTCCCGCCGAACTCGAGATACAGCTTGTTGCCGCACTCCTCGATGCGCGTCCTGATGGCGGCAGACTGCTGGGCGAGATAGCGCTCGTTGTCGAATCCCACTTTCATCATCGGGAAGGGCTCCTGCCGAAGTCGGGCGCGGCTGTCGGCGCCCAGGTCCTGCGCATTGTAGCCGCAGTCGGTGGGCCGCGGCGCGCCTCGGGTGTATGATGCCGGGCCGAGGCCGCCCATGACCCACACCGACGCCAGTCGCCGCCCCGCGCCGCCCCGATCGTACCGCTGGCTGGTGCTCCTGTTCATCAGCGCCGCGATGTTCGCCAACTACTATGTCTTCGACGCGCTGAATCCCGTCGGGCCTCACCTGGAGAGGGAACTGGGGTTCACGCAGGCGCAGATTGGCCTGCTCGATTCGGTGTACAACATCGCCGCGCTGATCGTGCTGCTCATCGGCGGCGTCATCATCGACCGCGTCGGCACCAAACGGGCGCTGGTGGCGTTCGGCGTGGTGGCCGCGGCGGGCGGGTTGCTCATCGCGTTCTCCCCGGGCGGGTACCGGGGCATGGCCGCGGGCCGGTTCGTCCTCGGCATGGGATCCGAGCCGCTGATTGTCGCGATCACCACCGCGGCGGCCAGGTGGTTCAAGGGCAAGGAGCTCTCGTTCGCGCTGGCCATCAACCTGACGCTCGGCCGCCTCGGCTCGGTCGCCGCCGACAACTCGCCCAACTGGGCGTCGTCGTTCTTCACCGGATGGCAGCCGCCGCTGATGCTGGCGGCTGGCATCGGGGGCATCACCGTGCTGGCCGGCTTCGTGTACTTCCTGCTCGAGCGGCACGCCGAGCGCACCTACGACCTCGGGAGGGCGGGCGAGGTCGACCGCCTGGTGCTGGGCGACCTGCTGAAGTTCGGCCGGTCGTACTGGTGGATTGTCGGCCTGTGCGTCACGTTCTACTCGGCCATCTTTCCGTTCCGCCGGTTCGCCAACATCTTCTTTACCGACGCCCGCGGGGCCTCGCCGGAAACCGCCGCCTGGCTCAACGGGCTGCTGCCGCTCACGGCCATGATCGCCACGCCGCTGTTCGGCCTGCTGGCCGACCGCATCGGCAAGCGGGCGCTGCTCATGGCCCTCGGGTCGGCGATCTTCGCACCCACGTTCCTGCTGCTCGCGCACACGACGATGCCCATCTTCGTGCCGGTGGCGATGCTGGGGATAGCGTTCTCGCTCATTCCCGCGGTGATGTGGCCGTCGGTGGCCTACCTGGTGGACGAGAAGCGGCTCGGCACCGCGTACGCCCTGATGACGCTCTGCCAGCAGATCGGGTGGGCCTCGATGGCCTGGGCGCTGGGGCGGTTGAACGACGCGGCGTCGGCCAGCGCCTCGAACCCGGCTGGCTACAACCCCGGCATGTGGCTGCTGTCGGGACTGAGCCTGCTCGGCCTCTTCTTCTCGTGGATGCTCTGGCGACACGACCGGTCGGTGCCGGTAAGATAGGGATCGAGGTTTCCCCATGAAGTCGACCGTCGCCATCCTCCGTACGACGCCCGGCACCGTCCTGCGCGACTATCGCGAGGTGATGAACCTGGCGGGCTACCAGGACGTCATCGCGAAGGACGCCGACACGGCCCTCAAGGTCAACATCTCCTGGCACTTCTTCTTCCCCGGCAGTTCGACCGTGCCGTGGCAGCTCGATGGCGTGATCCGGGCACTGAAGGCCGACGGGTACGACCCGGACCTCATCCACGCCTGCCACAACCGCACCGTCGTCATCGACGCCCACCTCGGCGAGCGCGAGAACAAGCAGCTCAACGTCGTCGAGGCCCACGGCCTGCGCAACGTCCACCTCTACGAAGGCGAGGAATGGATCGGGATCAAGGACGCGGTCGGCGACCTGACGAAGAAGTTCCTGTGCCTGAACGAGGTCTACCCCCAGGGCTTCCTGATCCCCAGGCGCTTCATCGGCGAGAACATCATTCACCTGCCGACGGTGAAGACGCACGTGTTCACCACGACCACCGGCGCGATGAAGAACGCCTTCGGCGGCCTGTTGAACGAGCGGCGGCACTGGACCCACCCGGTGATCCACGAGACGCTCGTGGATCTGCTGATGATCCAGAAGAAGATCCACCGGGGCGTCTTCGCGGTGATGGACGGCACCTTCGCGGGCGACGGCCCCGGACCGCGCTGCATGATGCCGCACGTCAAGAACGTGATCCTCGCCAGCGCCGATCAGGTGGCGATCGACGCCGTGGCCGCGAAGCTGATGGGGATGGACCCGCTCTCGATCAAGTTCATCCGGCTCGCCCACGAGGCCGGGCTCGGCTGCGGCGACCCGCGCGAGATCGAGATCGTCGGCGACGCGGCGGCGGCGAAGGAGAACTGGAACTTCGTGGGGCCGTTCAAGCAGATGACCTTCGCGTCGAGCATGCAGCACAAGATCTACTGGGGCCCCCTGAAGAAGCCCATCGAGTGGAGCCTCAAGACGGTGCTGGCGCCCTGGTCCTACATCGCCAGCGTGGTGTTCCACGACACCTATTGGTACCCGCGCAATGCCGACCGGATGATGAAGGGCGTGCTCGCAAGCGACTGGGGCCGGCTGTTCCAGAACTGGGAGAGCGCGGCGCCGAAAGCCGATGCCAACGGCTATCCGGACGTCGGGATCGCCCCGGCCGAGATCAGCCGCATGGGCGCGAAGGCCTTCGCCAAGTCCTTCAGCGTCCTCGGCACGTGCGTCCTGGAGGCCCCCGAGTTCTCCAACCGCAAGCGCAAGGTCGTCACCAATCCGGAGTAGACTCCCCGTCTGTGATTGACGTCCAGCACCTGACCAAGACGTACGGCTCCTTCAAGGCCGTCGACGAGTTCTCTTTCCGCGTGGGTCCGGGGGAGGTCGTCGGCCTCATCGGCCCGAACGGCGCGGGCAAGACCTCCACGCTCCGCTGCATCGTCGGCATCCAGGCCCCGTCGGCGGGGACGATCACGATCGGCGGCCACGACATCGTCCGCGCGCCGGTCGAGGCGAAGCGCCTGCTCGCCTTCATGGCCGACGAACCGCAGCTCTTCGAGTACCTCACCGTGATGGAGCACCTGCGGCTGACCGGCCGGCTCTATCGCGTCCGCGACGTCGAGGCGCGCGCGCGGGACCTGCTCGCGGAGTTGCAGCTCACCGGCAAGGAGCATGCGATCCCGGCGGAGCTCTCGCGCGGCATGACGCAGAAAGTCGCCATCGCGTGCGGCCTGCTGCACGACCCGAAGGCGCTGCTCTTCGACGAGCCGCTCACCGGCCTCGACCCGCTGGGCATCCGGCACATGAAGGAGACGATCGTGGCGCGCGGGCGCGCGGGCGCGGCCGTGATCGTGTCCTCGCACCTGCTGCACCTGGTCGAGGAAATCTGCACGCGGATCGTCATCATCGACCACGGCCGAAAGGTGGCGGACGCGACGCTCGCCGAACTGAAAGCGCACCCCGAACTGGCGGCGGCCGGGTCCTCGCTCGAGCAGATCTTCCTGACCGCGACGGCTGGCGAGCCGTAGATGATCGGCGCGTTTCTCTACCTGACGGCGTGCTCGTTCAGGAACCGCCTGCGGCGCCGCCTGCAGCGGCTGCGCGAGCCCAGGTACCTTGTCGGCCTCCTCGTCGGGCTCGCGTACTTCTACCTGGTGTTCTTTCGGGGGCGGGGCCGCCGCCGGGCAGGCGGTCAGGTGACGGCCGCCGCCATGGGAGCCGCGGCCGCGGCGGTGCAGTTCCTGGGCAGCCTGTTCCTGTTCGCGTCGGCCGTCGTCGCCTGGGTGTGGCCGTCGTCGCGGCCGCCGCTGCAGTTCAGCCGCGCGGAGGTGCAGTTCCTGTTCACGGCGCCGGTCACGCGCCGCCAGCTGGTCCACTTCATGCTCTGGCGATCGCAGTTGGCCATTCTGTTCGGCAGCGCCATCGCCACACTGGTGCTGAGGCCGGGGTCGTTCGCGGGCGGGTGGACGCTGCTGGCGGGGATCTGGGTGGTCCTGATGACGCTGCGGCTGCACCTGATGGGCGTCGCGCTCCGCCGCCTCAGCGTGGCCTCGCACGGCGCGGCCGGCCTGGCGCGGCAGTGGCTGCCGGTGGCCGTGGTGCTCGGCGCCGTCGGCGTGCTGGCCTGGTCCGTGGCCGCGGCATGGCCGTCGCTGCGGGCGCTGACGGACGGCCCCGGCGTGTTCGCGGCGGTGCAGGCGATCACGGCGCACGGGGCCGCCGGTGTGGTGCTCTGGCCGTTCGCGGCGCTTGTCCGCCTGCCGCTGGCGGCGTCGGCGGGGGAGTTCCTGGCCGCGCTCCCGGCGGCGGCGCTGCTGCTCGCGCTCAACTACGCGTGGGTGCTGCGTTCGGATGCGGCGTTCGAGGAGGCCTCCGCGGAGCACGCCGAGCGGCAGGCGAGCGCCCGCGTAGCGCCCCGAGCCGCCGTGAAGGGGGCGGGCGCGACGCCGTTCTCGCTCGCGCCCGACGGCCGGCCGGAACCGGCGATCCTCTGGAAGAACCTGATCCTCGTCGGCCGCTACCTGTCGCTGCGGACTGCGCTGCGGCTGCTGCCGCTCGTGATCCTGCTGGCCGTGGCCGCCCGGGGCAGCGCCGGCCATGGGGTGGCGGCGGTGATGGGCGCCGCCGCGCTGCCGTTTGCCGCCATCGCCGTCCTGCTCGGGCCTCAGATGCTGCGGAACGACCTTCGCCAGGACCTGGCGCGGTTGCCGCTCCTCAAGACCTGGCCGGTGAGCGGCGCGGCGCTGATTCGCGGAGAGGTGCTCGCCCCGACCGTGATCGCGACCTCCATCGCGTGGCTGGCGCTGTTGCTCGCCTTCGTACTCGGCGCCGGCGAGCGGGCCGGCGGCGCCTGGGCTGCCATCGGAGAGTCCCGGCCCTCGATCTTCGCGGCGGCCTTCATCCTGGCGCCGGCCGTCGTCGCCGCGCAGGTGGTGGCGCACAACGGGCTCGCGGTGCTGTTCCCGGCGTGGGCGGCCATCGGCGCCACGCGTGCGCGCGGCATCGACGCGGTGGGGCAGCGCATGCTGCTGCTGGCCGGGATGCTGTTCACGCTGCTCGTGTCTCTCCTTCCGGGAGTCGCGGCGGCGGCAGCGTTCGCGGCCGTCGTCTACCTGATTGCCGGCACGGTGCTGGTGGTCGCACCCGCGATGATCGCGGCGCTGGTGGTGGCCGCCGAGTGCTGGGTGGCCATCGAAGGGCTCGGGCGCATCCTTGACCGGACGGATCCGAGCGCGGTCGAAGCCGTGGAATAGCGTGTGCTCAGGGAGGACCAGATGGCGCAGACGACGATCAGGCCGGTGAGCGCATCCCAGGTCGAGATGACCGAACTGGTGCTGCCCAACGACACCAACAGGCTCGGCAACCTGCTCGGCGGCCGGCTGATGCACTGGATCGACATCGCCGCCGCCATCGCCGCTTCCCGTCACACCAAGAGGGTCTGCGTGACCGCCTCGGTGGACGAGTTGCACTTCCACAACCCGGTGAAACAGGGCGAAGTGGTGGTGCTCCGCGCGTCGGTGAACCGCGTCTTCAGGACCTCGCTGGAAGTCGGCGTCAGCGTCACCACCGAGAACACGCTGACCGGCGACCGCACGCACACCAACACGGCGTATCTGACCTTCGTCGCGATCGATGATGAGGGACGGCCGGTGGTGGCGGCGCCGGCACGACCCGTGACCGCCGTCGAGAAGCGGCGCTTCCGTGATGCGGCGCGCCGGCGCGAGATCCGTCTGCTGCATCGCCGCCGCGGCGCCTGAACGGCGGGCCCCGCGACTCGATCCACAAGGAGACGGGCGGCGCGGGCTTCAGGATTCCGGGCCCCCATCCGGTATCCGTCCACCCGCCCCGCCCGAACTCTGGCAGGGACCGCGTCCCCGCGCCTTCACGCCATGGAGCCCCGGGTCTTTCCTTCGACTCGCCCTCGACGGGGGCGCTCGCTCAGGACAGGCAGGCCCGGGCTCATTCGTGGGGCGTCGTCGTGCCCCGCTGCCGCTTCGCCGCCCGCTCGGCCTTGGCGCGCTTGCGGTCGGCCAGATACGCCTCGCCCGGCGCCCAGCTGGGGCTGACGGCCACGGCGATGTGCATGAAGCTGTCC
>JALOKU010000024.1 GCA_025456345.1 Vicinamibacterales bacterium
CAGGTAGAGCACCGCCAGCGTGAACCACCAGCGCTCGCCCACCACGCGCAAGGCCAGGATGACGAGGCCGAGCGCCAGCGGATACGCCACCGCCAGAAACGCAGCGGTCCACCGGAACATGCGGCCCGCTGAAGGGCCCGACGTGCCCATGCCGGAGCAGTATCTCATGCCTCATCCCGGCACGTCCGCCGCGCGGTATGATGCGCGGGACCTCGGAGGACGCCATGAGAACGCTCGCCGCCGCACTCCTGATTGCGCTGCTGCCGCCCTTGCCAGATGCCCTCGCGCAGACCTCTCCACAGGCTCCGGCCGTTGCCCGGCCCGCAACGGCTGCAGCGGCGGGGAAGCAGGCTCCAAAGGCCGGCCAGACACCGGTGAAGCCAGTCGTGCCGGCGCCTCTCATCACGGCGGACCTCCTCGCGGGCCTCGAGTTCCGCAACATCGGCCCGGCGATCATGTCGGGCCGCATCAGCGATATCGTCATCCACCCGAAGCGGTGGAAGACCGACAACGCGGGCACGACGTGGACGCCGATCTTCGACGCGCAGGGGGCCTACTCGATCGGCAGCATCACGCTGGACCCGACCAACCCGGAGACGGTGTGGGTGGGCACGGGCGAGAACGTGAGCGGGCGACATGTGGGTTACGGGGACGGCGTCTACAAGAGCCTGAACGGCGGCAAGACGTGGACGAACACGGGGCTCAAGAACTCGGAGCACATTGCCCGGATCCTCGTCGACCCCCGCAACCCGCTGGTCGTGTATGCCGCCGCGGAAGGGCCGCTGTGGTCGCCGGGCGGCGAGCGCGGCCTCTACAAGTCCGCCGACGGCGGGAAGACGTGGGCGATCTCGCTCGAGATCTCGAAAGACACGGGCGTGACCTCGGCGGAGATGGACCCGTCGAACCCGGACATCCTCTACGCGGCGGCCTACCAGCGCCGGCGCACGGTGGCCGCGTTCGTGGGCGGGGGCCCGGAGTCGGCGATCTACAAGAGTGAAGACGCCGGCAAGACGTGGCGCAGGCTCGAGGTCGGGCTGCCCAAGGGCGACGTCGGCAAGATCGGCCTCGCGGTGTCGCCCATCGACCCGCGCGTCGTGTATGCGACGGTCGAGGCGTCACCCGACGAGCGCGGCTTCTACCGATCCACGAACAAGGGCGAGAGCTTCGAAAAGCGCAGTCCGTTCATCAGCGGCGGCACGGGCCCGCACTACTACCAGGAGATCTTCGCCGACCCGAACACGTTCGACCGCGTCTACCAGATGAACCCGGGCCTGATGGTGACTGGCGACGGCGGCAAGACGTTCGTGCGCGTGCCCGAGAAGAACAAACACGGCGACAACCACGCGATGGCCTTCGTGAAGGGCGACCCCGACTACATCCTGAACGGCAGTGACGGCGGGGTGTACGAAACCCACGACCGCGGCGAGACGTGGCGGTTCTTCGAGAACCTGCCCGTGACGCAGTTCTACAAGGTGGCCCTCGACAACGCGCTCCCGTTCTACAACGTGCACGGCGGCACGCAGGACAACGGCAGCCAGATGGGGCCGTCGCGCACGCTCAACGCGAACGGCATCTCGAACTTCGACTGGACGATCACCTACGGCGCCGACGGATACGCCATCGCCGTCGACCCGACCGACCCCGACACGGTGTATCTCGAGTGGCAGGAAGGCAACCTCCTCCGGTACGACCGGAAAAGCCACGAGACCGTCTACATCAGCCCGAAGCCCGGCCCCGGCGACCCTCCGTTGCGGTTCAACTGGGACTCGCCGGTCATCGTGAGCCCGCACGCGCACACGCGCATCTACTATGCGTCCCAATACGTGTGGCGCAGCGACGACCGCGGCGATTCGTGGACGCCGATCAGCCCCGACCTCACGCGCAACATCTTCCGCCTTACGCAGCCGATCATGGGCCGCACGTGGAGCGCCGACGCGCTGTGGGACCACGGCGCGATGTCGATGTTCTCGACCATCACGACGCTCAGCGAGTCGCCGCTCGTCGAAGGGCTCATCTACGCGGGCACCGATGACGGACTGATCCAGGTGACGGAAGATGGAGGCGCGACCTGGCGGAAGGTCGAGAAGTTGCCGGGCGTTCCCGACAACTTCTTCGTCAACAAGATACGGGCGTCGGAGACTGACAAGGACACGGTGTTCGCCGCCGTCGACAGCCACAAGACCGGCGACTATGCGCCCTACGTGCTCCGCAGCGACGACCGCGGGCGCACGTGGGCGTCGATCGCGGGCGACCTGCCGGCGCGCACGCTCGTGTGGGCCGTCGCGCAGGACCACGTGAAGCGCGAGTTGCTCTTTGCCGGAACGGAGTTCGGGATCTACACGACGCTCAACGGCGGCAAGAACTGGCACAAGCTCGGCGGCGGCGTGCCGACGATCTCGTTCCGCGACATCGAGATCCACGAGCGCGAGAACGACCTGGTGGGCGCCTCCTTCGGGCGCAGCTTCTTCGTCCTCGACGACTACTCGCCGCTGCGCCAGATCGACGAGGCGGCCCTGGCTGCGCCGGCGATCCTGTTCCCCGTGAAGAAGGCGCTGTCCTACATCCCGCTGCGGCCCATCGACTCGTCGAGCAAGAACTCGCTGGGCGAGACGTTCTACCTCGCGCCGAATCCGCCCTTCGGGGCGATCTTCACGTACTACCTCAAGGACGGCCTGATGCCGGCGGCCGAGGCGCGCCGCGAGGCAGAGAAGAAGCTCGCCAAGGACGGGAAGCCCGTGACGTTCCCGGGCTGGGACGCGCTGCGCAAGGAAGAGCAGGAGGTGAAGCCGGAAATCGTGCTGACCGTTACCGACGAGGCGGGCCAGGTGGTGCGCCGCATCACCGGGCCGGCGGGCAAAGGCCTGCACCGCGTTGCCTGGGACTTGCGGTACCCCGCGGTCGACCCGACGCAGCTGGAATCGCCTGCGCGCGAGTCGTGGGAGTACGCCCCGCAGGGGCCGCTGGCGGTCCCGGGCACCTTCACCGTGACGTTGGCGAAGAAGGTGGATGGCGTGCTGGCGCCGCTCGGCTCACCGAAGACGTTCGTCGTCGAGTCGCTGACCCTCGCCACGCTGCCCGAGAAAGATAAGGCCGCGCTGCTGGCGTACCAGAAGAAGGCCGGCGAGCTTCAGCGGGCCATGATGGGCACCGTGGCGGCCGCCGGGGAAGCGCTGAAGAGCCTCTCCTACATGCGCAAGGCGCTGCTCGACACGCCGAAGGCCGATCCGGCGCTGATGGAGCAGGCGCGCGCGATCGAGACCGGCATCCAGGCGGCGATGCGGGAACTCGCGGGTGATTCGACCGTCGGCCGGCGGAGCGAGGCGAGACTGCCGTCGCTGATGGACAGGGTCAGCACCCAGACGGGATCGACCGGGCCGGTCACGAAGACGGTGCTGCGCGACTACGCGATCGCAGCCGACGGCTTCGTCGCCGTGCTCGAGAAATTGCGCGGACTGATCGACCGGGACCTCCGCAGTCTGGGGACGGCGATGGAGACAGCCGGCGCCCCGTGGACGCCCGGCCGCGGGCTCCCCGTGTGGAAGAAATAACTACGCGCTCGCCATCCGCGCGGCGAGTTCCTTGAGGAGCTTGGCGGCGACGTGGGCGGTCAGCCCGAGCGGATCCTGACTCGCGTTGAACTCGACGATGTCGGCGCCGACGGGAGGAGAGGGGAGCGCGTGCACGAGGCCGATGACGTCGCGCGCGCTCAAGCCTCCAGGCTCGCAGTGCGACACGCCCGGGGCGAATGCCGGGTCGAGCCCGTCGAGATCGATGGACACGTAAACCGGCCCCGTGACCTCGGGGCGGGAGCCGGCTGCCCACGCGCGCATGTCGATGGTCTCGACGCCGAAGCGCCGCGCCTGCTCGCGTTGGTGCCCGTTCATCGTCCGGATGCCCACCTGCACCAGGCGCGCCGCCAAACCCTCTTCCATGATGCGGGCGAACGGACAGGCGTGCGACAGCCGGTTTCCTTCGAACTGGTCGTACAGATCGGGGTGGGCGTCGATGTGGAGAATCGTCAGCCCGTGATGGCGTGCCGCGACCGCCCGCACCACGGGATACGTCACGGCGTGATCGCCGCCGATAACGAGGGGCGAGCCGCCGTCTGCAATCAACAAACGGACCGCGCCCTCAATCATCCCGATCGCGCCGGCTGAATCCGGAAGAGTGAGGTCGCCAGCGTCGGCGATCCGCCCCGGCGCGCCGAGATCAACCCCGAGCTCGCTCCACAAATTGGACGCCGGCGAAAAGAGGGCCTGGCGGACAAGAGGCGGCGCCTTGGCGGCTCCGCGCATGAACGAAGAATGCACGTCCCAGGGGACGCCGATGAGCGTCGGTGTCGAAGGTCCCATGCGCGCATTGTAAGGGGACCTGGTCCGTGTGCAGTCTCAGCATCGTCCGGAGGGAGCACGTGTGGCAGTTTCTGCCACGGCCAATTGGAACCTGCCGGATTCGCATTGAAATCCGGCGGAATGACCGGGGCGGCCGGTGGCACAAGGCGTGCAGAGTCCCATTTCGATTGACGGCTGACGTGACGTACTACATTATGTAGTACATGAAACCCGTCACGGTCTCCATGCGAGAACTGCAGCAGAACCTCAAGCAGGTGATCGGGCGCGTCGAACGCGGAGAAACGCTGGAGCTCACGCGGCGGCGGCGTGTCGTCGCCCGCCTCGTGCCCGCGGCCGAGGTCAGGCCCGTGCCGCCATGGCCCGATCTCGAAGCGCGGGCCCGTTCCATCTTCGGCGACCGCATCATGAAGCCGGCCGGCTCGACCCTGCTGCTCAGAGCCCGCGGCAGATGGTAACCACCTTCTTCGACTCGAGCGTCCTGGCGGCGTTCTACCTCGCTGAGCCGTGTTCTGCCGCTGCCCGCAAAGCGGTAGCAGGGGTGCCCGTGGTGCCGTATACGGCCCTTCACCACCTCGAGGTGCGCAACGCGTTTCGCCTGCTGGTCGCCTGGAAGCGGATGACAGCCGGGCAGTTGGCGGCCGTGCTGTCCCGGCTGGAGGAGGACATCGACGCTGGCAGGCTGGCGCAGATGCACGTGAGTCTCGACGCGGTGTTCTCACGGGCCGAGGAACTGTCGGAGCGCCACTCCCGGCGGCTGTTGACCCGAAGCCTCGATGTACTTCACGTTGCGGCAGCGCTCGAACTGTCCTGCCCGCGGTTTGTGACGCTCGATACCCGGCAGAGCCGGCTTGCCGCCGCGTGCGGGTTGAACGTCACCAACTTGCGCGGGAAGGCGAGTGGTCGCCGGCAGAACTGAAACGCCTGTTCGAGAAGCCCGGCCTCCATCTCAATAGGTGTGTGCCGCACTTTGTCCGAATCCCGAATCCCGAATCCCGAGTCCCGACCGTGGACGCGGCGCGCGAGGATGGGCTAGGCTCATCTGATGATACCGAACCGCAGCCTCGGACGTCTGTTGGCCACGAGCACCGCCATCCTCTTCACCGCGGCCCTGCTCACGGCGGCGCGGCCGTCTGCCCAGCAGGCCGTGCAGCCGGCGGCGCAGGCGAACCCTCAGCAAGCCATCACGGCCCCGGTGCCGAGCCACAGCGCGGGCCCCGTTGTACCCAGGATTGTTGCCGGCATCACGAAGACGCCGCAGGGCCGCCTGGTGTTTGAGATTCCCGGCCAGGCCCCGGCGCTGGAAGCGTATCGGCCGCCGATCTGGACGATGGCGCAGGTCCGCGGCAACCCGCGCGGCACGGAGAACGGCATCGCCCTCGACTTCGCCAGACCCGACTTCGCGGGCACGCTCATCTTCGGCCTGATCCCGTACCGCGACACGAAGTACCCGCAGCCGGTTTACCGCACCAGCGTGCCCATCGCCGCCGGCAAGGCTGAAATCAACATCAAGACCAGCATCACCGATCGTTACGACATGGTGGGCTGGCAGAAGTCCGGGACGGGCGTGGTGGGCTACCGCGTTGTCTCGCAGACCGGCGGCATGATCTACGACGGCCGCGTCCGCTTCAAGGGATTCGGCCCCTTCGAGATCGACGTGACGATGGTCGAGGGGCCGTTTGTGGGGAACGTGGAGCCGCGGCAGGCGGTGATCTCGTTCCAGCTCGACCGGCCGTCACCGTGCGCGGTCGTCGTCGCCGAGCGGACCGTCCCGTGCAAGGTCGGCGAGACGCGGCAGGAGATCGTCATCGACCGGCTCCAGCCGGCCAAGGACTACGCCTACACGGTGCGGTACGGCGAGAACGAGGAAACCTACGGCTTCCGCACCGCGCCGCTGCCGGGCACGCGCAAGCCGTTCGTGTTCGCGTACGCGAGCGATTCGCGCGGCGGCCAGGGCGGGGGCGAGCGCAACTTCAACGGGCCCAACGCGTACATCATCCGCCGGCTGATGGCCGTCACCGCGTCGCGCGGAGCCGCCTTCATGCAGTTCACGGGCGACCTGGTGAGCGGGTATGTCATCAGCCCCGATCAGTTGATCTACGAGCTGGCCAACTGGAAGCGCGCCGTCGAGCCGCAGGCGCACTGGATGCCGGTGTACACGGGCCTTGGCAACCACGAAGCGATCCTCCGGGAGTTCTCGGGCGCCGGCGCGCGGTCGGTGCGCGTGGCCCGCTTCCCCTACGACACCGAGTCGTCCGAAGCGGTCTTCGCGCGCGAGCTCGTGAATCCGGAGAACGGCCCGGCCAGCGAGGACGGCGCGGCGTACGACCCCGACCCGCTGGCGACGGACTTCCCCCCGTACCGCCGCAACGTGTTCTGGTACCAGTACGACAACGCGGCCATGGTGGTGCTGAACTCGGACTACTGGTACACGCCTTCCGTGGCGACGGTGCCGGAGTCGGGCGGCAACCTGCACGGCTACCTGATGGATCAGCAGATCGCCTGGCTCGAGAAGACGCTCGGCGAGCTCGAGCGCAACAAGACGATCGATCACGTGTTCCTGACGGTGCACACGCCGCTCTTCCCCAACGGCGGGCACGTGGGCGACGCGATGTGGTACAGCGGGAACAACACGCCGAGAGCCACGGTTGCGGGGAAGCCGGTGGCAAAGGGCATCATCGAGCGGCGCGACGACCTGCTCACGCTCATCCAGCAGCACCCGAAGGTGCTGGCGGTGTTCACCGGCGACGAGCACAACTACAACAAGACGCGCCTCGACGCCACGGTGCCCATCTACCCGCCCAACTGGGACAAGCCGAAGGTGGAACTGAAGCGGCCGTTCTGGCAGATCAACAACGGCGCCGCCGGCGCGCCGTACTACGCGCAGGACGACACGCCCTGGTCGGCCGCGGTGAGCGGGTTCTCCACCCAGCACGCCATCTGCCTCCTCAGCGTCGAGGGCCTGAAGGTGCGGCTCGAAACGGTGAACCCCGAGACGCTCGAGGTGCTGGACCGCGCGGTGCTGCGGTAGGAGTCCGCGGTCTCCTTACGGCGGCGCGGATCGGACTAGAATTCAGCAGCCGTCGAGGGAGGCAGCAGCCAATGGCTCGTTCCAGCGCTCTCGTTCTCACCTGCGTGATCACAGCGCTCGCCGCAGTGGGTGCCGCGCAAACCGACCAGGCCGCGAAGCCCGTCCCGCCGTCGCTCTCTGACCAGTTTCCGGGCCTGGAGTTCCGGAACATCGGTCCGTTCAGGGGCGGGCGCGTGACGGCCGTCGCCGGCCTGCCCGATGAGCCGCTGGTCTACTACTTCGGCGCCACGGGCGGCGGCCTCTGGAAGACCACCGACGGCGGCGCCACCTGGAAGCCGCTTGCCGACAAGTTCCTGAAGACCTCGTCGGTCGGGGCGGTCGCGATCGCCGACTCCGACCCGAACGTGATCGTCGCGGGCATGGGGCAGGCGCCCATCCGCGGCAACACCTCGCACGGCGACGGCGTCTACAAGTCCACCGACGCGGGCGCCACCTGGACCAACGTCGGCCTGCAGGACACGCAGCAGATCTCCCGGGTCCGCATCCACCCGAAGGACCCCGACATCGTCTACGTGGCGGCGCAGGGCCACGTGTGGGGGCCGAACGCCGACCGGGGCGTCTATCGCACCGTCGATGGCGGCAAGACCTGGAAGAAGGTGCTGTTCGTTGACGACAAGACCGGGGCGTCGGACCTGGTGATGGACCCGACGAACCCGCGCATCCTCTACGCATCGTTCTGGCAGGTCTACCGCAAGCCGTGGTCGCTCGAGAACGGCGGGCCCGGCGGCGGGATCTGGAAGTCCATCGACGGCGGCGACACCTGGAAGAAGCTCACCACCGGCCTGCCCGAGGGCGTCGTCGGCAAGGTCACCGTGGCGGTGTCGGCGTCGCGGCCCTCGCGCGTCTGGGCGATGGTGCAGCACGCGGACAAGGGCGGTCTCTACCGCAGTGAAGACGGCGGCGAGAAGTGGACGCTGGTGAACGGCTCGCACCGGATCACGCAGCGCGGCTGGTACTACTCGCGCATCTTCGCCGACCCGCGCAGCGCCGACACCATCTACGTCACGAACATCAACTTCCTCAAGTCGATCGACGGCGGCAAGACGTTCTCGCGCATCCGCGTCCGGCACGGCGACACGCACGACCTCTGGATCGACCCCGGCGACACCGAGCGCATGATCCTGGGCGACGACGGGGGCGCCGAGATCACGAACAACGGCGGCCAGACGTGGACGACCCAGGACAACCAGCCGACGGCGGAACTCTACCGCGTCATCGCCGACGATCGCTTCCCGTACTGGGTCTACGCGGGGCAGCAGGACAACACGACGGTCGCCATTCCGAGCGGCGTCCGCGACGGGGCGATCACCCAGGCGCACTGGCACGACGTGGGCGGCGGCGAGTCGGCCTGGATCGCCCCCGACCCGCGCAATCCCGACATCGTCTACGCGGGCAGCTACGGCGGGTCAATCACGCGCTACGACCACAAGACGGGCGAGACGCGCGAGATCATCGCCTGGCCGCAGGTCGTCGACGGCCTCGCCCAGCGCGATCTGAAGTACCGCTTCCAGTGGAACGCGCCCATCATCCTGTCGACGCACGAGCCCGGCACGCTCTATCACGCGGCGCAGCACCTGCTGCGATCGAGAGACGAAGGGCAGACGTGGGAGGAGGCCAGCCCCGACCTCTCGCGGAACGACAAGACCAAGCAGGGCTACAGCGGCGGGCCGGTTCAGCGCGAGATCACGGGCGTTGAAACCTACGGCACGATTTTCTACGTCGTCGAATCGCCGCACGAAAAGGGCACGATGTGGGCGGGCACCGACGACGGGCTCGTGCACATCACGCGGAACAACGGCAGCACGTGGGAGAACGTGACGCCGAAGGGCATCCCCGAGTGGATCCGCATCAACGCCATCGACGTGTCGCCGCACGACAGGGCCACGGCGTACGTGGCCGCGACGATGTACCAGTTCGACGACTACCGGCCATACCTCTACAAAACCAGCGACTACGGCAAGACGTGGACGAAGATCGTGAACGGCATTCCCGACAAGGCGTTCACGCGCGTCGTGCGCGAGGATCCCGGCCGGCGCGGGCTGCTCTTCGCGGGAACCGAATCGGGCCTCTTCCTCTCCTTTGACGATGGAGCGAACTGGGCGCCGTTCCAGCGCAACCTGCCGGTCGTGCCGATCACCGACATGACGATCAAGCGGGAAGACCTGGTCGTCGCGACGCAGGGGCGCTCCTTCTGGATTCTCGACGACCTCACGCCCCTCCGGCAGTGGAAGCCTGAGATTGCGGCGCAGGCCGTGCACCTGTTCGATCCGCGCGTCGCGCACCGGCTGCCGGGCGGCGTGTCGGAGAGGCCCGACGCGGGCAGGAACCGCCCGAACGGCCTCATCGTGAACTACTGGCTGAAGGAGAAGCCGACGGCCGGCGCGCCGGTGACCATCGAGTTCCTCGAAGGGAACACGGTCCTGCGCACGCTGACCAGCGCCGAGAAGAAGGCGGAACCCGACGAGCTCGCGGAAGCCGGCGACGAAGGCGAGGACGACGAAGAGAAGGCGCTCGAGCCCGTGGCCGGCGTGAACCGCGCGGTGTGGGACCTCAGGCAGTCCGCGCCGACGCTCGTGAGGCCGCGTTACACCTACGGCGACTTCCCCCCCGACGGCATCCGAATCACGCCGGGCAAGTACCGGGTGCGGCTGAAGGCCGGTGCGGAGACGCGCGAGGTGCCCTTCGAAGTCCAGTCGAACCCGTCGCTGAAGGTGCCGCCTGAGGACCTGAAGGCGCAGGCCGACTTCCTGCACGCCGTGCGGGACGACCTCCTCACGGTGAATGCCGCCGTGCGCCGCATCAAGGACGTGAAGCTTCAGCTGGCCGGCCTGCAGAAGCGCGCCGACGCGATCGGCAAAGGCGCGCCGCTGAAGCCGAAGACCGACGCCCTGACGAAGACGCTCTCCGATATCGCCGGCGAACTGTACAACCCGAACCTGAAGACGAGCCAGGACTCGCTGAACTTCCTGCCGAAGCTCGACTTCCAGATCGCGGGCGTGGGCGGCATGTCGGACACGGCGGACGCGAAGCCGACGGCCGCGGCGCTCGCACGGCACCAGCAGCTGCAAGGGCAGCTGAAGCAACTCCTGGGGCGGCTCGACGCAACGCTCGGCCAGGACCTCGGCGCGCTGAACAAGGCCGTTGCCGACGCCGGCATCCCGCCGATCATCGTGGTGCCGTCCGAGAAGAGGCAGGAGAGGAATGGACCGGGGGGTTAGATCGGCCGCCCGCCTCGCGCTGGTCTCTGCGCTGATCCTGGTCTGCCTGAGCGGGGCGGCCGCGTTCTCCGTGCGCATCGCGGTCGACTTCCCGAAACTCGGAGAGGTCGCCTATCCCGACAGCTACGTCCTGTACGACGCCGACCACTACCGCCAGAGCGGCACGTTCTATCGCGACGCGGCAGCACCGCCCTTTCCGTCGGGCATCTACAGCCCGGCGGTCTATGCCTTGCTCGCGCTGCCGGGTCGAGTGAGTGACGCCGCCAACCCCTTCCTGGGGCCGCGCCTGCTGATGCTGCTCGCCTTCGCCGGGTGCGTGGCGCTCACGGTCAACCTCGCGAGCACCCTGAGCCGGGTCCGGGGCGCGGCCGTGTGGAGCCTGCTGCTTGCCGCCAGCATCAGCACGATGCCGGCCTGGGTGCTGCAACTGCGCGGAGACTTCCCGGGCGCCCTCTTCGGCCTGCTGGCCGTGCGGCTGCTGCTGGCCCGGGGCCCGGCCGCGATGCTGATGGCGGGGGCGGCGGCAGGCGTGTCGTTCCAGTTCAAGATCACGTTCGTCGCCGCGCTCTCGGCGGGGGCCCTCTGGCTGCTCGCCCGGCGGCGCTTCCGCGACCTCGCGTGGTTCGTCGCGGCCGGAGCTGTGTGCGCCGTCGGCCCGTTGCTCTATGTCGCGTCTCGTGAGCCGGAGCTATGGTCGAGGCTCTTCTATGCCTATCCGATCGTGCGCAACCTTCCCGGGGCCGCGCATCTCCTGATGGAGGTCCTGCGCGAACCTGTGTTCCTCCTCGCGCTGGTCGCGCTGCCCTTCCTGTTCAGGAGGGGCCGAAGCCGCTGGTGGCTGCTCGCCCTGTATGGCGCGATCAGTCTCGCGGTGGGAGCCACGGCGAACCTCCAGGCCGGCGGCAACTCGAATTACTTCTTCGAGGGCCTCCTGGGCCTGACGCCCATCGCCGCGATCGGCGTCTTGCGTGTGGCGGGGCGCAGACAGCATCTCCAGCCGGCGGCGAGCCTGCTCGCGGCCGGCCTGCTCGTGTCGGCCGTCGCGCTGCCGGGCCTGGCCGCCACGGCGCTCACGGCCCGCCATGGGCTGTCTGCCGCAGGCCGGAGCGCGGAGCGGGGGCCCGTCGAGATGCTGAGAGACGCCCTGCCCGGCCACCACGTGCTCGCCACGGTGCCCGGCGTCGCTTTCCTGACCGACGATCCGATCATGATCGAGCCGTACTTGCTGGCCTACGGCCAGCGGGCGGGGACGTTCGACACCCAACCCATTCGCGAACGGATTCAGCGCCGGGAGTTCGAGGCCGTGGTGACAGACGCGGCCCTCGACTACTACCGGGGCGTGCCGCGCGTGCCGCCCGATGTCTGGGAGGCGATCGCGGTCGCCTATCGTCCGTTCTGTTCGCCCGGGCCCCGATGGGTGGTGCACGTTCCGCGGGACCAGGCTGGCGGTGGCGCGCTGGGCGCCGAACTCGAGGCGCTCGGATGCGCACCGCTCAGTCGCTGAGCCTCTCCGCCGGTTCGGGGCCGAGTGCGACGATCGTGGCCGCGGACGCCATCAGCAGCCAGACCGGGTAGGGCAACACGAGGACCTGGACGAGACGTCCCGCCACTCCCGCGTGCACCGACCACTCAGCCAGCGTCCACATCCGCCAGCCCCTCGGGAAATTCATCACCAGGACGAAACTGACCGCGACGGCGAGGTACGCCATGCGCCGAACGCCCCCGGACCGTCGCGCGCCCGCGGCGCAATAGAGGAGCGGCAGGGCGAGGATGATGGTGTCGTAAAGCCGGTGGTAGAGGAACAGGCAGGAGAGCGTGCACGACAGGGCGAACAGCTGCGCGACATCCGCCGGCTGCCTGCGGCGGCTGAACCGCCAGACGAGCAGCGCGGTGATTGCGGCCAGCAGGGCGAACTGGATGGCCCCGATGAGCGCGGGGCCCCTGACCCCGAGGCAATACAGCCAGCGCTCCAGTCCGAGCATGTCGTCGTGGAAGGGCCCGGCGAACGTGTAGTCGTTCACCAGGCCGGGCTGGCGTGCGGCTGCGATGTTCCGAAGCTCCTTGGCGGCCATGGACATCAGGTCGGACGGCCAGGCCATTGGCAGCGCGATCACGGCAACGCCAAAGGCCGCCCACGTCCGCCACTGACGCCAGGCGAGCGAAGGGATCAGGAACGGCAGCACGGTGGCAATCTTCACCGAGGCAGGCGCGAGGCAGAACCCGGCCGTCGCGGCTCGTCCGCTGGCATGGGCAAGCAGCGCGAGGTATATCCACAGCGTCGTCCAGGCGGACAACTGGCCGGCGTCGAGGCCCCAGGTGGATGCCACTGACAGCACGACGGCAACCGACACGCCCGCCTCGCCGTGCCACGCGGTGGAGACGCTCCCAGGCTGAAGCGTCGCCAGCACGCGCTTCGCGATCGCGACGAGACCGAAGAGGGCGGCCAGATTGAACGCGAACCAGGCAGCCGAGGCTGCCCACAACGGGGCCAGCGCAAACAGGGCAAACAACGGAACCGCCGTTGGCGGGCTCTGCATCATGACGTCCGCATAGACGTCCGTGCCTGACCAGAATGCCCGGCCGATTGAATGAAACACCCGGAAATCCCAGCACTCGGCGGACGAGAGAAAAATGGCGCCGCGGCAGGCCACCAACAGCCAGACAGCGGCCGTCACCCACTTCTCGCCTCTGGACCGGACCCTGTTGGTCAGCAGAAGCGAGATGGCCAGCACTCCAGCCAGCAGCCCGAGGAGGTTGTTGTGGAGCAGGGCGCGGGTCAACGGAGAAAACACGTTGTCCATGGAAGACCGTGGGGAGGGAGCCTACCCGGAGATGCCGTAGAGATCGACCAACTGACGGACGTTCGCGCGAAGATCGAACTTCGCCTCGACGGCTGCCCGGGCGGCCAGCCCCATCCGGCCGCGGGCGGCGGGGTCGCGCAGCAGCGACAGGACGAGCGACGCGATCTGCTGAACATTGCCGCACTCGGCGAGGTAGCCCGTCACGCCGTCCTCGATCAGCTCGGGGATCCCGCCAACGCGCGTGCCGACAACCGGTCTGCCGAACGACATGCCCTCGATGATCGTCCAGCCAAACGCCTCCTGCCAACGCGACACCTGGCAAACCACGTCGGCCTCGGCGAACACGCCTTCCGCGACCGGATCGAGAAGCGGCCCGGTGAACGTGACATGGTCTCCAATCCCGGCCTGTCTCGCGGCTTGGGCATAGGAGGCGCGCGCGGGACCCTCGCCCACGAACACGAAGTGGGCCGCCGGTTCTTGCGCGATCACGACCGCCGCCGCCGACAGCAGGTCGCCAACGCCTTTCTCCGGGATGACCATGCTCACCTGCACGACGAGACGGCGCTCTGCCGGGATGCCGTGCCTGCGCCGGAACCCCTCCGCCTGGGATGCGTCGTGAGTCCGGGTCAAGTCGACCCCGTTGTACACGCGCACGATCCTGCCGGGCGACACGGCTCCGAGGGTGGCCTGGAAAGCGCGATTCGAGTCGCTCACCGAGACAATCCCGGTGATCGGTACGTTGGCAAGACGCCGCAGTACGCGTTTCCACCGTGCGCTGGGTTCCGGCACGCTGCCCTCGGGCCTCGAGTGATGATCGGTGATGAAGATCCGCTCGACGCCGTGTGCGCGCGCCAGCCAGGGGTAGGGCGTCACCAGGCCCATGTAGTGCAGATGGAGGATGCGCGGGCGGTAGCGCCTGAGGATGCGGGCCAGCTGCCGGAGCGACTGGGCGGTCACCGACGAACAGGCGCACGTCTCCCAATGCACGTTCGGCAAGTCCAGGAACCGCGCGACGGGCTCCGGCGGAGCGCTCAGCGTGCTCAGCACGCTCTGCCAGCCGGCCGCGCCGATCTGGGCCGACAGCTCGCGCGCGAAGGTCTCCGTCCCTCCAATCCTCGTAGGATGGATGCTGAAGAGCGAAAGAACCGCCGGCGCGTGGCTGGGCATCAGGGGGAAACCGAAAACGTCAGCTTCTCGGCATCTGAGCGCCTCGTTTCCAGGCAGCACCCCTGTTCCCAGTAGCGGGGCCGGTGCTCCCAGATCTCGCGGATTGGCGCCCGCTTGACGTTGCCGACCCGCGGCGCGTTGCTGCAGATCGTCACGTCGCCGTTGGCCTGCAGCTGCAGCGTCGTCAGCGCCACGCAGTTCTGCTGCCGCTCGTGGGACGTGTGCGACTGGACGGATACGCGCATGGCGTCCGGATCACGGAAATACGGGATCATCACCTCGAGCTGGGTGAGCGTGTTGGCGATCGGCAGGCCCTCGCGCTTGAGGCGGATGAGTTCCTCGACTGCCGCGACGGCGCGGGCAGGGTCCTTCGGCCAGTTCTCCGTGTGCTCCCACCAGCGCGGGTCTTCCTGCGTATTGTAGTTCTGCTCGATCGGCTGGTAGAACACTTCGAAGCCGTGCTCCGCCGCGAACCTCGCGACGTTCGCCACGTCGTGGATATTGTGCGACATGACGACCGTCTTCAGGCGGATGGCGTACGGAAGGGCGTGCTCCTCGCGCAGGCGCTTGAACAGCATCAGGCTCCGGTGGCTCTTGTCCCAGAAGCCGGGCCGGCCGCGCACGAGGCTGTGCGTCTCGCCGATCCCGTCAAGCGACATGGTGATGCGGCCGGGCCTGGCGAGCGCGAGCCGCTCCATGCGCGGCAAGTCGTCCCAGTAGCCGTGCGTGAGGACCTCGACGAAGAGCCCGAGGCTGCTGGCGTAGGCGGTCAGCTCAGGGGTGAACGGGCGGAGCAGCGCCTCGCCGCCGGTGAACACGACGTGGACAGGTCCGAGCCACGACCGGAGATCGGTCACGATCGCCTTCCACTCCTCGAGCGTCGGGCTGTCTTCCTTCCCGCGATTCTGCCAGATGTTGCAGTGAACACACCGGGCGTTGCACAGCTCGGTGAGGAGAATCATCACCGATGCGGGCCGGCAGTGATGGGCAAGCCGGCCGCCGGCGAAGGTCCGCAATCGAAAGGTCACGCCTTCGTGGAGGCGACGGTGACAGGCGTTCCAGTCGATGGACATTCCTCTCAATTATATCGGGCCTGCCAGAAACGGCCGACAAGTTATCCGTCGAGGGGCCGTCCGCAAAGGGCGCCGCTCTCGCGATGGCCGCCGCGCAGCCTCATCCGGAAGTCTGGCTCAGGCTTGACAACCAACCATTCAGGTGTATTTTTGATACACAAAGACGGGTGCCTTGGGGCCCCTGGACACCCATCGGGACGGCGGTGATGTAACCTGTTGCCGACCCGGATGTTAGAACATCCGGGGATGGTGGCAGGCACCGCTGCAAAGGGCATATGGGACCGAGCCGTGTCCCTCACTCCTCGCCCGACCCCCAGGGCATCGTCGACCGGCCGCTCATTATCGGCCGCAGCGCCGCGATCCAGGCGATTTGCGGGCTTGCCGAGCGCGTGGCGGAAGGTGACGCCAAGGTCCTCATCACCGGTGAAAGCGGCGTCGGCAAGGACCTGATTGCACAACTCATCCACCACTGCTCCCGCCGCGCCCGGCAGCCGTTCGTGGCCGTGAACTGCGCCGGCGTGCCGGAGACGCTCCTCGAGTCGCAGTTGTTCGGCCACGTGAAGGGCTCGTTCACCGACGCCCACCGCGACAAGATCGGCATGCTGCAGCAGGCGCATCGCGGCACGATCTTCCTCGATGAAGTCGCCGAGATGAGCCTGCGGATGCAGGCGATGTTCCTGCGGTTCCTCGAGAACGGCGAGATTCAGCCGGTCGGCTCCGAGACGGTCAGGACCCAGGTCGACGTGCGCGTGATCGCGGCCACCAACAAGGACCTCATGGCCGCCGTGTCGGCGGGCAACTTCCGCGAGGACCTGATGTACCGTCTCGACGTGGTGCACATCCGCGTGCCTCCGCTGCGCGAACGCGCCGAGGACGTCCGCGCGCTCATCGAGCACCACCTCACACGGGCCCAGCGCCCGATCAACCTCACGGAAGAGGCCCTGCACGCCCTCGAAACGTATCGCTGGCCCGGAAACGTGCGTGAACTGCAGAACGTGATCGAACGGCTCATCTGGACGTCGGTGAACGAGACCGTCGCGATCGAGGATCTCCCGCCGCGCCTGCTGCCCGGGCGCAGCGAGACGATTCTGCCCACGCGCGAGCGGCGCCGGCAGCGTGCCGACGACCTGTTCAAGGCGCTGACCGAAGGCTCGTTCAACTTCTGGGAGCATGTCCACCCCCTGTTCCTCGATCGCGATCTCACCCGGCACGACCTGCGCGAACTCGTGCGCAGGGGCCTCGCTGCCACGCGCGGCAACTACCAGGCCGTCGTCCGGCTCTTCGGCATGCCCGACACCGACTACAAGCGGTTCCTGAACTTCCTCGGCACGCACGGCTGCGTGGTGGATTTCCGTGAGTTCAGGTCACCGGCGCCGCACGAAGGGGAGATGGCGAGAGCCCCGGTTCCGCCGGAAGCCAGTCCCCCGCGAAGCGGCAGGCCGGGCCAGCGGAAGTAGGGCCTTCACTGCGCGCGCCGGCGTGCCTTGGCCAGCCGGCTGGCAAAGGGCGCAGGCCAAGACGCACTCATCTATGCCGGGCGCGTTGAACGCGCCGAGGCCTCAGGGCGGGGGTCAGCGTGTCTGCCCGGCGAAGGCCGATTGTCTGGCTTGGGCCAGAAACCCGAGCCGCCTGGGCCGTCGGCCGCGTGTTTTTGCGCGCAAATTCACCACGCGACGGCTCTGGATTCCGGCATCCTTGTTGCTTGGCCCTGACCGCAGATGTACTGGATCCGGACCTGACGATGCTGGGACGCAGAAAACACGAGCGGTACCTTCTTTCCGAGCCGGTCGATGCCAGCCTGCGGCTGCGGGAAGAGGTGGCCATCGAGCGATGGGGCGACGGGGAGGTAATTGTCCTGTCGCCTGAGCCTCTCAAGCCCGAAGAGCGCTTGGCATTGGAGATCCCGGGCGGGACACGATCCCGCCTGAACGTCAAGGTGTCGGAGAGCAGGGCGGCGGTCAGCGACGACGGCGCGATTCGCTATCGGCTGGTATTGTCCATTGAAGCCCCAGGTCCGGGCATTGCTCACAGCGGAGGGCCTGAATCGTGAGCAGTGGCCAGGGCGAGCATCACCACGACGAAGGGCACGAGGCGGTGGCCATGCTCGTGCGGGTGGTTCCAGTCCGCCTGATCGAGGTGAGCCGAGGGGGCTGCCGCCTGGAGTCCACCAGCCGGATCGGCGCTGGCGTGAGCGGCCAGCTTGCCGTCGAACTGCACGGGCTCATGCGGATCGACGATGTCCGCGTGGCGAGGTGTCAGCCGCGCGCGGGCGCCGGGGCGGTGTTCCAGGTGGGCGCGGAACTGCTCCGAACCCGGCGGCTGGGCCGTCGCACCGTCCGGATGGCCGTCCGGAAGATCATCGGTGGCGCCAGGACGAACCGCGCTTTTCACCGTCAGGAACCGGTGCCGCGAGCGTAGGCCGCCAGGGACCAATCAACTCCGCCCAGCACCAGCATCCCCCGGATTCGGGTATCGTAGGCATGCGATGAGCCCTGAGGAGCCATTCATGCTGAATCGCCGCCAGTTCGTCCAGAGCGCCACGATCGCCGGTGTGGCGTCCGCATTGCCGTCTGTCGCGTCCGGCGTCGTCGAGCCGCCGCCGCAAACCTCGCCGGTTCCGCAGCCCCAGTCCTTCAGCGCGCTGCCGATGCTGAAAGGGCAGGCCCGCCCGATCACCAATGACGAGCGTCTGGCGCGGATCGAACGGGCCCGGGCACTGATGATCAAAGAGGGTCTTGGCGCCATCGTCCTCACCGGCGGCACGTCGCTTGTCTACTACACGAACCTGCGCTGGGGCCACAGCGAGCGCATGTTTGCCGTTGTCCTTCCGGCGAAGGGCAACCCCGCCATCATCTGCCCGGCGTTCGAGGCCGATCGGGCGGGGGAGCAGATCAAGACGAGCCCGCTGGCCACAGGCGCGGAATTGCTCACCTGGGAGGAGACCGCGAGCCCGTTCGACTTGACCGCCCGCGCGTTGAAGGCCCGCGGCGTGGCGACAGGCCGCGTCGGCATCGAGGAGACCGTGCGGTTCGTCTTCGCGGACAGCATCGCGCGGGCGGCGCCGGCGATCCGGTTCGTGAGCGCGACGCCGGTGACGGCCGGCTGCCGCATGTTCAAGGACGCCCACGAGCTGGAGTTGATGCGCCTGGCGTCGAAGGTGACGCTCAACGCGTATGCGGCGGCGTACCCCGGGCTGCGCGACGGCATGACGCCGGCCGAGTACGGCGCCCTGACGTCGGCTGCGCATCAGCGTCAAGGCTTTTCGGGCGGCGGCGGCGCCCAGATCGGCCCGAACAGTTCGTATCCGCACGGGTCCGTCGTGCCGCAGGTGGTTCGCGAGGGCGCGATGGTGCTCGTCGACGGCGGCTGTTCGGTGGAAGGCTACAGCTCGGACATCAGCCGCTCGTTCGTGTTCGGCAAGCCGGGCGACAAGATGCGCAAGGTATTCGATCTCGTGCGGCGCATGCAGCTCGCGGCGATCCACGCGGCGAAGCCGGGCGTGACGCTCGACACGCTGGACCGGGCCGCGCGAAAGCTGGCCGAGGCCGAAGGCTACGGCCCAGGTTTCACGTTCTTCACGCACCGCCTCGGCCACGGCCTCGGCATGGACGGGCACGAGTGGCCGTACCTGGTCGAAAACAACATGTTCGGATGGACGAAGACCGTCGTCCTCAGGCCCGGGATGACCTTCACGAACGAGCCGGGCATCTACATACCAGGCGAGTTCGGCATCCGGCTCGAAGACGACATGGTGATCACGGAACACGGCGCGGAACTGTTCACGCCGCAGAGCCCGTCCATCGACGACCCGTTCCCCGGATTGCCGGTGGCTTAGAGCTTCGCCATCACGGCCTGGAAGCGCGGCGTGTTGCGGATGTTGTCGAGGTTGCTGTCGTGCTCCAGCCACCCTCGCAGACGCATGCCGGCGGCCACCGCCGCTTCGACGTACCCGAGCGCCTCGTCGACGCGGTTGGCCATGCTGAAGATGCACGCCACGTTGTAGAGCAGCATCGGGTCGTCCGGCCCCATCCCGACGGCCCGCGTGGCCCACTCGAGGCCCTTTTCTACCTCTCCCAACGCCACCAGACCATTCGCGCCCATGTATAGCGCGCGCGCATCGTCGGGCGTGAGTTTCAGGTGCGACTCGGCGATGGCCACGCCGCGAAGCCGCGACATCCGCGCCAGGTCGGGGTGCCCGAGATCTTCGTAGCTCTGGGCGACGAGCAGCGGCGACTGGTAGTCCTCGGGCCTGACGCGGCTGGCCTCCTCGTACTCGCGGATGGCCTGGTCGAGCTTGCCCTCCGCGAAGGAATCGCGGGCGTAGAAGTAGTGCGCCTCGAAGAGGTTCGGGTTGAGGGCGATGGCCTGCTGGAAGGCGGCCTCCGCTTCAGCGTGGCGGCCGAGCAGCGAGAGCGCCGTGCCCAGTGACGACTGGGCCTCCGCCATGTCGGGCGCGAGCTTCAGCGCGGCCTCCGCGGCTTGCACGGCGCGCTCGAGATCCGCGGGGTTGCGCCCGACATTCATGTAGAGGTACGCGCTGCAATCCGAGATGCCGGCATACGCCCGGCCGTACGCCGGGTCGACCGCGATCGCCTGCTCGAACAGCTCACGGGCGTAACCGACACTGCGCTTGTCGAACTTGAAGAAGTAGCTGCGGCCGCGCAGGTAGGCATCGTACGCGTCGAGATTCGGCGTCGAGAGACGATGCGCCGCCTCGCGTTCCGCCGAGCTCAGCGTGATTTCGAGCGCATTGACCACGGCCCGCGCGATCTCGTCCTGCAGCGCGAAGATGTCGCGGACGTCGCGGTCGTAGCGCTCGGACCACAGGCTGAAGCCGTCGTCGACGGCGACCAGCGTCACCGTGATCCGGATGCGGTCGCCGGAGCGGCGCACCGTGCCGTCGAGCAGCGTGCTCACCTGCAGCGTGGCGCCGATCTCCATGGGGTCGGCATCCGCGCGCCTGTAGCGGAACGCGGCCGCCCGCGACGCCACGCGAAGGCCCTTCACGCGGCCGAGCGCGATCAGGATCTCCTCCGCGATGCCTTCGCACAGGTAGGCCTGGTCGCGGGCCTCGCTCATGTCGGCGAACGGGAGCACCGCGATGGACCGCCGGTTCGCGCGGACGGCCGACTGCAGGTCGGCGCGCAGGCTTTCGAGGCGGTGCTGCAGCTGCGCCGCCGTCTGCCAGCGGCGCGCGGGCTCCTTCTCGAGGCACTTGTCGACAATCGGCCCGAGCTGCAGCGGAAGACTCGCGTCGACGCGCGTCACCGGCACCTGCGTGTCGCGCAGGATGGACGCCAGGATCGTGACGAGGTTGGTGCCGTCGAAGGGCCGCTTGCCCGTGACCATCTCATACAGCAGCACGCCCATCCCGAAGATGTCGGACCGGCAGTCGGCAGGCTGGCCTTTCGCCTGCTCGGGCGACATGTAATACGGCGTGCCGATCAGCCGGTGGCGGAGCGGGTCGAGGTGCGTGCGAATCCGCCCGGGATCATGGCCGGGTTCGGGCGCAACCAGCGTGGCGAGGCCGAAGTCGAGCAACTTGGCGCCGCTCTTGGTCAGCATCACGTTGGCCGGCGACAAGTCGCGATGCACGACGCCGTTGTCGTGCGCCTTGTCGAGCGCGTCACTCATCTGGATGGCGACGTCGAGTGCCTGTTCCAGCGGGAGCGGGCCTTGCACGAGCCGTTCAGCGAGCGACTTGCCGTCGAGGTGCTCCATGACGAGGTAGTGGACGGGGCTAGGCGCTAGGGACTGGGCGCTAGGCGCTAGTCCCTCCAGCCCCGACGGTACGCTTTCGCCGATGTCGTAGAGCACGCAGATGTTGGGGTGATTGAGCGCGGCGACCGTGCGAGCCTCTTCCTCGAACGACTGGCGGCGCTCCGGGTCGGCCGTGGCCTCGCTTGGAAGGACCTTCAGGGCCACCGTGCGCCCGAGGCGGGTGTCGCGGGCGCGGTAGACCTCGCCCATGCCTCCCACGCCCAGAAGCGCGGAAATCTCATACGGCCCGAGCCGCGATCCGACAGGCAGCGCCATCGACATGTTCGTCGACCCTAATATCGGGGCCCGGGGGGCGGGTGTCAATAGGTTGGACGACCAGCCCGCCTCGCCGGTTTCTCCCCGGGCCGCCGAAATGAGGGGTCGGGACTGATTACGGCGCATACAATTTTGGATTACAGTTCTGTTCCGTACGCTAATCAGTCCCGACCCCTAGTCGGAGGACATATGTTGCCTGGACGGTTGAGAGGATTCGCGCTCGTCGTGGTCGTGGCCCTGTGCGCGCCGCTGGCGGCACAGAAATCCCAACTCGGCTTCTATCGCCAGCCCGCGATATGGAACGATACGCTCGTCTTCGTGGCCGAGGGCGACCTCTGGCGCGTCGGCGTCACCGGCGGCGCCGCGCAACGCCTGACGACGCACCCGGAAGAGGAAAGCCGGCCGGCCATCTCGCCCGACGGCAAGGTGGTGGCCTACGCCGCCACCTACGAGGGCCCGGGCGAGGTCTACACGATCCCCCTCGAGGGCGGGGCGCCAGCCAGAGAGACCTGGGACGCCACCCGCCCGGCGTGGCTCTCGTGGACGCCCAAGGGCGAGGTGCTCTACGCCACCCGCCGCCACTCCACGCTGCCGAACGCGCAACTGGTCCGCCTCGATCCCTCCACTCACGCACGAACGATTGTCGCCCTGGCCCAGGCCTCGGACGGCTCGTTCGACGCGGCGGGCGCCACGCTGTTCTTCACGCGCCTCGCGTTCCAGGGCAGCCACACCCGGCGCTACAAGGGCGGCACGGCCCAGAACCTGTGGCGCTTCGACGGCGCCGGCTCCGAGGCCGTCGCGCTGACCGCCGACTACCCGGGCACCAGCAAGACGCCGATGTTGTGGAAGGGCCGCGTCTACTTCGCATCCGACCGCGACGGCGTGATGAACCTGTGGTCCATGAACGAGCGCGGCGGCGATCTGAAGCAGCACACGAGGCACCGCGACTTCGAGGTGCAGTCGCCGTCGCTCTCGAACGGCCGGATCGCCTATCAGCAGGGCGCCGACATCCGGGTCTTCGACATTGCCTCGGGCTCGGACAGGGCCGTCCCGATCACCCTCATGTCGGACTTCGACCAGTTGCGCGAACGCTGGGTGAAGAACGCGGTCGACTGGATTTCGTCGGCGCACCTCTCGCCGTCGGGCGACCGCGTGGCCATCACGGCGCGCGGCCAGGTGTTCGTCGCGCCGGCGCTCCAGGGCCGGCTCGTCGAGGCCACGCGCAACAAACTGGCCCGCCACCGCAACGCGCGGTTCATGCCCGACGGCAAGTCGATCCTGACGCTCTCCGACGAGAGCGACGAGGTGGAGTTCTGGCAGGTCCCCGCCAACGGCATCGGCGCGGCCACGCAGCTCAGCCGCGACGGGTCGGTCCTGCGCTGGGACGGGTTGCCGTCGCCCGACGGCCATCTCATCGCCCACCACGACAAGAACCAGCAACTCTGGATCTTCGACGTGGCGAAGAAGACGCAGACGAAGGTGGCAGATTCGGCGGACGGCGAATTCGACGACCTGAGCTGGTCCCCCGACTCGAAATGGCTGGCGTACGCGGCGCCAGGGCCCAACCAACTGACGCGGATCTACCTCTACGAGATCGCGACGGCGCGCATCGTGCCGGCGACGTCGGACCGGTTCGACAGCGGCAGCCCGGCGTGGAGCCCGGATGGCAAGTGGCTCTACTTCCTCTCGGATCGCAACTTCGAGTCGCTCGTCGGCAGCCCCTGGGGCTCTCGGCAGCCCGAGCCGTTCTGGGATCGGCAGACGAAGATCTACCACGTGGCCCTGAAGCGCGGCGAGCGCTCTCCCTTCCAGCAGGACGATGAACTGCAGCCCGTGAAGACGGGAGAGAAGCCGGCCGCGGACAAACCCGGGGAGAAGCCGGCGCCAGAGAAGGCCGCGCCAGAGAAGGCCCCAACAGACAAGCCGGCCACGGAGAAGCCCGCCATTCCCGCGGTCGTCGTGGACGTCGAAGGTCTCGACACGCGGCTCCTCGAAGTGCCTGTGCCCGCCGGCAACTACGGCAGCCTCTCGATGGATGCGAAGCGCCTCTACTTCGTCTCGCGGCCGGCCGGGCGCGACGGGAAGGTGGCGCTGAAGACGCTGGCCCTCGAGAACAAGAGGGCCGACCCGGACACCTTCATCGAGGAGCTGCAAAGCTACGAGCTTTCGCAGGACGGCAAGAAGATCCTCCTCCGCAAAGGCCGCGACGTCTACGTGGTGGACGCCGGCGCCAAGGCGCCCGCCGATCTCTCGAAGTCGGCCGTGCCGCTCAAAGACTGGATCTTCAGCCTCGACCCGCGCCTCGAGTGGCGCCAGATGTTCACCGAGGCCTGGCGACTCGAGCGCGACTACTTCTACGACCGCGGCATGCACGGCGTGGACTGGCTGGCCATGCGCAAGAAGTACCAGCCGCTCGTCGAGCGTGTCACCGACCGCGCCGAACTCAGCGACGTCCTGGCCCAGATGGTGGCGGAGCTCTCCGCGCTGCACATCTTCGTCCGCGGCGGAGACCTGCGTGACGCGGGCGACGATGCGTGGCCGGCGTCGCTGGGGGCGCAGGCGGTGCGGGACGAGAAGGCCGGCGGGTTCAGAATCACGCATGTGATCACCACCGATCCCGATCGCCCGGATCGCCGCGTGCCGCTCGCGCAGCCCGGCGTCGATGTCGGTGAGGGCGACCTCATCGAAAGCGTGAACGGCGTGGCGGCGCTCTCCGCCCCCGACCTGCCGGCGCTGCTGCGCGGGCAGGCAGGCAGGCAGGTTCTGCTGCGCGTCAAGCCGAAGGCCGGCGGGCCGGCGCGAGACGTGATCGTCCAGCCGGTCACCGCGCAGGTCGAGGACGGGCTCCGCTACGACGAGTGGGAGTACACGCGCAGGCTGGCGGTCGAGAAGGCGGGCCAGAACCAGGTCGGCTACGTTCACCTGCGCGCGATGGGCGCGGGCAACATGGCCGAGTGGATGCGCGAGTTCTACCCGGTCTTCAACCGGCCCGGCCTCATCGTCGACGTGCGCCACAACAACGGCGGCAACATCGACAGCTGGATCCTGGGCCGGCTGCTCAGGCGGGCCTGGTTCTACTGGCAGCCGCGCGTGGGGCACCCGACGTGGAACATGCAGTTCGCGTTCCGCGGGCACATGGTGGTGCTGGTGGACCAGAACACCGCGTCGGACGGCGAGGCGTTCGCGGAAGGGTTCCGCCGCCTGGGCCTCGGCAAGGTGCTTGGCACGCGAACGTGGGGCGGCGAGGTCTGGCTCAGCCAGAGCAATACCCTCGTCGACCGCGGAATCGCCACGGCCGCCGAGACCGGCGTCTACGGACCGGAAGGACAGTGGCTCATCGAGGGCCACGGCGTCGACCCAGACATCGTCGTCGACAACCTGCCGCACGAGACCTTCGGCGGCAAGGACGCGCAACTCGACGCCGCCGTCCGGCACCTTCAGGAACTGATCAAGTCGAAGCCGATCCCGGTGCCGCCCCCGCCGCCCTACCCCATCAAGCGCTGACATGAGGGGTCGGGACTAATTAGCGATCGCGACAAAATCGTATTACAGATTTGTCTGCGCGCTAATTAGTCCCGACCCCTCGTTTTACCCGCCGACGAAGTTGGAGAGTCTCGTGTTGACGACGCTGCTGAAGATGGAGCCGAAGGTGTAGCTGATGCCGACGCGGAACGAGTGCCGGAACGACGTGGCCAGCTGCCGCTGGCGGGCCAGCACCTCTTCGTCGGTGGCTTCGCCCTTCGGCAGGTAGATCTGGTCGTGAATGCCGGCCGTCCTGAGGTTGAAGTTGAGGGCGAATCCCTTGAAGAGCCTGACGTCGCCCTCCACCTGAATCGACCGCCGATACAAAGCGGTGTCGTGCAGGTATTGCGAGAAATCGACATCGGCGCTGATCGATCCCCACGTCTGGCGGATGTCGAACGACGTGCGGAACATGTGGCTGCCGACGGTTTCCTCCAGCTTCTCGAACACCGTCTCCTCGATGTAGTCATAGCTGGTGACGCCGACGATGTACTGGAGCGTCAATTGCCGCCTGGTCGATTCCGAGTAGGGGAAGAAATTCCACTCGATCGCGGCCGAGGCGTTGAGCACGCGGTCCTTGTTCTCATAGGTCGAGCCCGCGACGTACGTCTTGGCGCCCGCGGACCAGTGGCTGGTCAGGCTCTTCACGGCCTGCGCGGTCGCGTCGTAACTGCGGCGGACGCTGGTATACGTGCTGCCGTCGCTGTAGGTGTAGACGTTGTCGCGGTAGTCCTGGTAGGTCGCGAACCCGAACTTCCACGCGTCGGTCACGCGGCTTGCGGAGACAGAGCCGTTGTATTGCCGATATTCGCTTGCGCTCTCGAACTCACCGCTCGTGTTGGCCCTGGCGCGGAAGACCCAGTAGTTCCAGGGGTCCTTCCCCGCGCGCGACGCGGAGGCGGCTCTCTGGCCGGCGTCGGGCGGCTTGTGCGTCAGGTTCAACTGCCCGCCGAGGCCGGTGCGCAGCGCGTACCGCACGAGGCCGAGCTTGAGCGTGCGCACGAAGGCCCGCCGCGCGAGGTCTTCGGTGTCGGTCGGCAGCGTGACGAACAGCACCTCGTCGTCGAGGCCGGCGAACGCGCCCAGGCCCACGAACTTCATCGTGAATTCGCGGCCGCCCGCGCCCGTGCCGAGCGAGGTGACCAGCACGTGGACGTCGGCAGCCTCGCGCACGTTGACGAAGTCCGCGTACGCAATCTCGGTCTTGACGTAGTCGAAGAAGCAGGGCGTGTGGTCCTTGCAGTCCAGGAACACCCTGATCGCACCTTCGTCGAGCCGCTCGCGGGCCGCGGAGAACGTCGAGACGGCGGCCGGGCTGCCGGTCGCGGCAGCGGGATCCTGGGCGCGCGCGGGGAGTGGCACGGCGACGAGCGCGAACGCGAGAGCTAGGGCGAATCGACGCATGATGAGCCCCTTGCCAACCAGACAGCCTCGCGTGGGCGAGGCCGTGCCGGAGTGTCATCACTGTGAGCGCAAGATCCGCGGACCGGAGAGCCGTATGGCGGCGAAGATCGCGCGGCCGAAAACCGAGTCCGCATCATACCCCACCGTGGCGGGATTGCGAGGTATGCTCTGCACGTGAAAGTCAGCGGCTCGTCGCTCTTCTTCGCGGCCGGCTCGGCCGCGGTGCTCGTGGCGGCCAGCGTGCTCGGTACCGCCGCCCTGCCAGCGGCGCCTCAGACGCCGCCGACGCCTCAGCAGGCCGGGCCGGCGGAACCGCAGGCCGTGACGGTGCTGTTCCGTGCGCTGCTCGCCGACGGGCGCCCGTTCGCCGACGTCAGGCTCGAGGACGTCGAGTTGAAGGTGGATGGCCGGGTGCGGACGCCGGGCTCGCTTCAGTTCGTGCAGCCGGGCAGCGGGGAAACCGCCGCCGCGCGGGCGGAGGTGCCTCCGCCGTTTGCCACGAACCTCCGAGGGGCCGCGCTGCGGGACACGATCCTCGTCGTCGAGGACGAGTCGATCGGCGCGAGCATGGCGCAGGCCGTCCAGGCGGCGGCCCGGCAGTTCATCGGCCGTCTTGCGCCGCAGGATCGCGTCGGCCTGGTGACCATTCCGCGCGGCGGCGTGAATGTCGGCCTGACCACCGACCGCGCGAAGATCCACTCGGCCATCTCGGAAGTGAGCGGGCGGGCGGCGCGCAACGAAAGCGAGGCGGATGCCGCGTGCCGGACACGGCAGGTGCTCGATGCACTGATGAACGTGTTCCGGGGCGCGGCCGGAAACCCGCCGGCCACGATCATCGTCTTCGGAGGCGGACTCACGCCGCCGATGTTCGACGATGTGACGAGGATGTCGAACCCGGTGGGCCTCTGCGACATCCGCGGGAAGGACTACCAGGAAGTGGAACTTGTGATGCTTGGCGCGCCGGTGAGCGTCAGTGTCATTCACGTGCCGGATCCCACGGGCTCGGGCGCCGCGGCATCCACGAGCCAGGTGCAGGGCCTCGAGCACCTGGCCGGCATCACGGGCAACAGAATCATTCGCCTGGTCGGGTCGAGCGAAGCCGCGATGGCGAGGCTTGCGGCGTCCACCTCCGCCTACTATCGCCTCACGTTCGAGCCAGCAGACTCGGAGCGCAACGGGCTCACGCACCCCGTGAGCCTGAAGGTCAACCGGCCGGACGTGGTGGTGACGACTCGTCCCAGCGTCCTTATTCCGTCTGCCCGCGGCGCGAAATCCGCTGCGAAGAGCGCGACGCCGCGCGACATGCTCCGCGTGGGCGATGTCTACCGCGACCTTCCGCTGCGCGCGGCCGCGTACATTTCGCGCGAGGGCTCGACCGACAACGCCAGGGTCGTCGTCATGCTGGAGCCGATGGAAGCGACGGCATCGCTGAAGGCTGCTGCGGTGGCGCTGTACGACGCGAAGGGCAAGCTGGTCGTGCAGGCCACCGCGGACCAGGACAGCCTCGCACGCAGCCCGCCGATGATCGCGATTGTGGCCAAGATGGGGACGTACCGGCTGCGGGTCGCCGCCACCGACGCGGCAGGCCGGGCCGGGACCGTCGACAGCGCCCTCGACGTGCAGCTCACCGGCGAAGGCGCGCTGACGCTGAGTTCGCTCGTGCTCGGCGTGGCCGTGGAGGGGCGGTTCGCCGGCCGGATGCAGTTCCATGACGAGCCGACAGCGGTTGCGTACCTGGAGATCTACGGCGTGCCGAAGGGCGAACTCTCGGCCGAGCTCCAGCTGGCGGGCACCGAAGGCGGCCCGCCCGCCGTGCGCGGCGCCATGCGGATCACCGGCGAGCCCTCCGACAGACAGCACGTCGCCCTTGGAGGCATCCCCATCGGTTCACTCCCTCCCGGCGACCTCGTCGTCCGGGCCGTCGTCAGCCTCGATGGCGTCCCCGTCGGAGCTGTCACCCGCACGCTTCGAAAAGCGGAACGATAGAGCCCCGACTTCCGTCTATGCTCTCACGGGCAATTCACAGGACAGCCGGCATCGACCCCGCGGCGAGGCGAAGCTCTCGCCGTTTTCGGAGGAGGAGGCACCATGGCGGACATTCGCGGGCGTTTCGTGTGGTACGAGAACCTGACGAAGGACGTTGACGCGGCGATCGCGTTCTACCGGGCCGTCGTCGGCTGGAATACGCAGTCGTGGGCGGGGATGGGCGAGCCGTACCACATGTTTGCAAACGGCGACGCCGTCATCGCGGGCCTGATGAAGATGCCGCCCCAGGCAGAGATGCCGCCGCATTGGATGGGCTATATCGGCACCCCTGACGTAAAAGCCACCACGGCGCGCGCCGAGCAGCTCGGCGCGAAAGTGTGGGTGAAGCTGATGGAGATTCCCACCGTCGGCACCTTCTCGGTCATTCAGGATCCGCAGGGGGCGTTGTTTGCGGCCTACTCGCCGCTGAACCAGCCGCCGGAGCCGTCGGCCGACGCGAAGCCGGGCGACTTCGTCTGGCACGAGCTGATTACGACGGACGTCGATGCCGCGTGGGCGTTCTACGCCGACCTGTTCGGCTGGCAGAAGACCAGCAGCCTCGACATGGGGCCGGCCGGCACCTACCAGATGTTCGGCGCGCCGTCACTGGAGCTCGGAGGCATCTACAAGAAGACCGCCGACATGCCGGGGCCGCCGCAATGGCTCTACTACGTCCACGTGGCGGACCTCGACGCCGCCGTCGCCCGCGTGAAGGAGAACGGCGGCACGCTGATGGTGGCGCCGATGGACATTCCCGGCGGCGGGCGCATTGCGGTCGGGATGGACCAGCAAGGCGCTTCCTTCGCGCTTCACTGGCGCGGCTGACGCTGACGCTCGCGCCTACCGTGCCTGCGCCAGCAGTTCCTTGATCTTCGCGTCGAACGCGGCGAACGGCTGGGCGCCGACGATCAGCACGCCTTCGAGGCCTTGCGCCGATGTCGGGCCGAGCACGAACGAGGGCGTGCCCTCGACGTTGGCGGCCCGCCCGTCGCTCATGTCAGCCTTGATGGCGGCGTCGTGCTTCGTGCTGGCCGCGCAGGCGTTGAACGAGATCATGTCGAGCTTCAGGCCCTGGGCGACCGACGTCACGAAGGCGTCGCCGAGCTGGCTGTAGCCGCGCACGAGCGCGTCGCGCATTTCCCAGAACCTGTTCTGGTCGCCGGCGCACCGGGCGGCGCGGGCCGCCTGGAACGCATACGCGTGGAAATCGAGCGGGAAGTCGCGCGTCACGAACCGCACCTTGCCCGTGTCGATGTAGGCGGCCTTGATCTGCCCGAAGACCTGCGTCGTGAAGCGGTTGCAGAACGTGCACTGCAGGTCGGTGAACTCAACGAGCGTGATCGGGGCGTCGGCGCGGCCGAGCGCGTAACCGCGCACGTCGGTCAGCTTCACGCGCTGGTCCTGCGCCTGAGCGGGCGCGGGCGGCGTGACCCGCTCGAGGGCCTGCCGCATCGCGCGGAGCTCCTTCAGCATTTCCTCGGCCTGCTGGGCGGTGATGCCCTGGGCCTTGGCGTTTCCGCAGGCGCCGAGCAGCAGCCCCGCGACGACAATCCAGACGCTCGCGTAACGGCAATGTCTCATCGATGGAATCCTCGGCACCATCTTACCTCGGAGGGTCGCCTGCAGGCCGGGTCCACGTGCAGGCCGGGTCTTCCGCCTTCGCGTGGAGCTCCGGCGGACTCGCCGCAGCCTTGGCGGAGGCGGTCAGACCCGGCGGGGATGATATCCTGCCGATCTGCGGGTTCGAAGGGGGAAACGCGTGAACTGTCCTGCGTGCGGGTCGGCCATGGAGGCGCCGTCGTTCGAGCGGCGGTACGGCCGCCTGCTGACCATCGACGTCTGTCATCACTGCCAGTGCCTGTGGTTCGACGATCAGGAGTTCCTGCAGATGACGCCCGGCGCGACGCTGCAACTGGTCGCGTCCGTGGCCGAGGACAAGGGAACGGCACGGCAACGGTGGACGGCTGCGCCAAAGTGCCCGCGCTGTTCGCGCGCGCTGGCCGAGACGCACGACATCCAGCGCAACACGCGGTTCACCTATTACCGGTGCCCCGAGGGGCATGGGCGCTTCATCACCTACTACCAGTTCCTGCGCGCGAAAGACTTCGTGCGCCCGCTCGGCGAAGAGGAAGTACGCGAACTGCGGGACCACATTCAGCAGATCAACTGCGCCAACTGCGGCGCGCCCGTGAACGTGGAGCGCAACGCGGTGTGCGGTTTCTGCCGCACGCCCCTCGCCATCATCGATCCCGACCAGGTCAGGAAGACCATCGCGCAGCTGAAGGAGGCGGCGGAGGAGAAAAAGGGCGTGGACCCCACGCTCCCCGTGTCGCTCGCCATGGAGCGCCTGCGCGCCGAGCGGGCCTTCGCCGATTCGCCTGCCTCGACCCGCCGCCCTGCCGCCGTCGACCTGCTCTTCGGCGACCTCTCCGACCCCGTGATCGGATTCCTCCGCCTCCTCGGGCGGCTCCGTACCTGAGCCTTGCCGGGGCTGAAGCCCCGGCCCACATCATCCTTTCCTCACTTCACTGGCGAAGGCGCGGTAAGCGTCAGCTTGTAGGGCGCCAGGGCCGTGCTGAGGGCGGCTGAGCGGGCGAACAGGGCGTTGGCGTCCGCGATGGCCTTCGGCACCTGCGCCCTGGCCTCCGTGTATGCCTTCGTTGTCTGCTCACTCACCGGCATGGTCGCCATCAGACCGCTCTTGGCCTGACCGATCCGCGTCAACAGGTTGACCGTCGGCGCGGCAACCGGAGGCCCTGGCGCTGGCGCTGCAGCCGCCTGCCCCGGCTGGGCTGCCGCGGGCGCCGCCGCGGGCGCCGCCGCCGGGCCAGCCCCGCCGCCGCGGCCGAACGCCGCCGGCGCGAACTTCGGCGCGAAGGCCGCGAGGTCCTTGTTGAGCGCCTCGAAACTCGCCTTCACGTCGGCCGACACGTCGTTGCGGCCGGCGATCTCCTTCGCAAGTTCCGCCATCCTCGTGTTCAACGGCCGCAGCGCCGTCTGCACCTCCGTGGCGCGCTTCTGAAGCTCGTGCATCTCCATCGCCATGTCGAACATGCGCTTCCGCTCGATCTCGGAAAGCGCCACCTCCGCATCGGCGGCCACACGCAGCGGCTTGGTCTCAATCGTCCTGCCGCCGACGACGAGCGAGACGTTGTAGATGCCGGGCAGCACATACGGACCGGCCGTCGCCGCCCCGCCTCCGAATCCGCCTCCGCCGAAGGCGCCTCCACCCGTGCCGCATCCCGCGCCGAACGGGCTTGCCTGCGCAGCGCCCGGGCCGGCGCCCGGGGCACCCGGCCGTCCTGCCGGTGCCGCCTGGCCAGCAGCCGCGGCCTGACCCTCACCCCGGCCGCCAGGCGTGACGCCGATCTGTGGCCCCGGGATCGGCTGCACGCGCAGATCCCAGCACGCGGCCTGGATGCCGGCCTTGTTGCTGGCGGCGAGCACCTGGCCGGAGATCTCCCGCACCTGGCGGCCCGCGGCGTCGGTGATCCTGAGCGCCACGCTGTCGGCCTGGCGCTTCAGGAACCACGTCAACACCGCCGCCTGCGGCGGGTTCTGGCCGAAGAAGGTCTGGTCGCCCCAGAACTCATAGTTGCGATCGCGCGCCGGGCGCCGGAACATCGCCGCCGGGGCCGGCGAGAACAGCGTGGCCTCCGCCGCCTGAGCGGCGGCCCATTCCTGAATGGGCGCGAGGTGGTCGAGGATCCAGATCGCCCGCCCGTGCGTGGCCAGCAGCATCGCGTTGTCGCGCGGATGGAGCGTGATCTCGTCGATGCGGACGGTCGGCAGGTTGGCCCTGATCCGGACCCAGCTCTTCCCGCGATCAACGGTCACGAACAGCCCGGTCTCCGTGCCGAGATACAGCACGTCCCGGTTCTTCAGGTCCTCCGTGAGCGTGCGCGCCACCTCGCCCTTCAGGTTCGCGGCAATCGACGCCCACGTCTGGCCGGCGTCGGTGCTGGCGAAGATGTACGTCTCGAAGTCGTTCTGCCGATGCCCGTCGAATGTCGCGTAGACGGTGTTCTCGTCGAATCGCGACGGCACAACCTCCGACACGAAGATCCCCGCCGGCACGCCCTGGATCCTGCCGAACACGTTCGCCCACGTCTTCCCGGCGTCCTTGGTCACCGACAGCACGCCATCGTCGGTGCCGGCATACAGCAGGCCTGGCCGCTTCGGCGACTCGGCGAGGGCCACGATGGCCGGCCACGCGGCGATGCCGTCGTTGCGCGCGATCTGCGTCTCGCTGTTCTTCACGCCCATCACGACGATGGCGTCGCGAGAGGCATTGGTGGTGAGATCGGGGCTGATCGCCGTCCACGACAGGCCGCGATCGGGCGACCGGAACACCTTGTTGGCTGCCGCGAAAATCACCCTCGAGTCGTGGGGCGAGTGGATGAGCGGCGTGTCCCAGTGCCACCGGTACGCCGGTTCGCCGGGTGCAGGCTGCGGCCGGATCGACATCGTCTCGCCCGTGATCCGGTCCACGCGGACCATGTTGCCGTCCTGCGACTCGCTGTAGACGACGCGGTATTCGTTCGGGTCCTGCAGCACCACGAAGCCGTCGCCGCCCTGCAGCGTGGCCCAGTGGTGGTTGGCGATGCCGGCGGCGCCGCGAACCGCGCTCGGGCCGCACCAGTTGTAGTTGTCCTGCATGCCGCCGCACACGTTGTACGGCACCGCCATGTCGTAGCTCACGTGGTAGAAGAGGCCGACGGGCAGGTTGGGCAGGAACGCCCACGTCTTCGCCATGTCGTACGACACCGCGAGACCGCCGTCGTTGCCGATCAGCACGTGGTGCGAGTTCGCCGGATTGATCCAGATCGCGTGCACATCATCGTGCGTCGACGCCGCAACGTCGGTGGCGATGGTCCTGCCGCCGTCGAGCGTCTGGTGGAGGCCGACGCCGCCGAGATAGACAACGTCCGGGTCGTTCGGGTCGATCCGGACCTTGCTGAAGTACATCGGGCGCGGGTTGGCGTTGTTCACCTTGCGCCAGGTTGCCCCCGCATCGTCTGAGCGATAGAGCCCGGTCGGCTGGGTGTTGAGGAGCGGAGACTGGCCGCCGCGCCCTCCGCCAGCCTGCGCTCCGGCTGCCGCACCCGGGCCGGCCTCGGCGCCCGGCGGCGCCGCGCCGCCCGCGCCGCGCCCGCCCGTCCCGGCCGCTACGGGCCCTTCGATTGTCGCGTAGAGAATGCTCGGCTTGCGCTTGTAGACATCGACGGCGATGCGCCCGAGAGGGCCCTCGGGCAAGCCGCCCTTGAGGCGGGTCCACGTGTCGCCGCCGTCGGTCGACTTGAAGAGGCCGCTGCCGGGGCCGCCGCCGTTCATGCAGCACGCCGTCCGCCGGCGCTGATACATCGACGCGTAGAGAATCTGGCTGTTGGCCGGGTCCATCACGATGTCGTTCGCGCCCGTGTCGTCGTCGACCTTCAGTACCTGCTTCCAGGTCTTGCCGCCGTCGAGCGTCCTGTAGACGCCGCGCTCGCCGCCGGGCCCCCACAGGCTGCCGGTGGCCGCCACGAACACGATGTTGTTGTCGCGCGGGTCGATGGCGATGCGGTGGATGTGGCGGGAGGTGCGAAGACCCATGTTGGTGTAGGTCCTGCCGCCGTCGGCCGACTTGTAGACGCCGTCGCCCCACGAAGTGCTCTGGCGGTTGTTGGACTCGCCCGTGCCGACCCAGACCAGGTCCGGGTTGCTCTGCGAGATGGTCACGTCGCCGGCCGACATCAGCCCCTGGTCCTGGAGCTGGGCCTCGAACGTCGTGCCGTTGTTCCTGGTCTTCCAGACGCCGCCGTGCGCCGTCGCCACGTAGTAGATAGCGGGATTGGCCTCGTAGACGGCGACATCGGAAATGCGGCCCGACATCGACGCCGGCCCGATCGGGCGGAAGTGAAGCGCATCGAACGGTCCGCCGGCCGGCTTCGCGGCTTCTGGCGGGGCCGCCTGATTCGGCCCTCCGGCCACCATGGCGCCGGCCATCACGATCGCCAACGTGAGCGCGGCGCCGACAAGACGTGCGTGCTTCATGCGACTGCCTCCGGGAACAGCGGGTAAGGCGCGAATTATAGCGCAGGCATCGCCCCGTGACGCACCGGGATTCCGGGTACAATCCCCCACCATGCCGCTCCTGATCGTCGTCCTGGGGATCGTGCTCCTCCTGGTGCTGATTCTCGGGTTCAAGCTGAACTCGTTCGTCGCGTTCGTGATCGTGTCGCTGGCCGTGGCGCTCGGCGAGGGCATGGCGCTCAACGCCGCCGTGCTGTCGATCGAGAAAGGGATCGGCGACACCCTCGGGATCCTGGTGCTCATCCTGGGCCTCGGCGCGATGCTGGGCAAACTCGTCGCCGACAGCGGCGCCGCCCAGCGCATCACGTCGAGCCTGGTGGGGCTCTTCGGGATGGGAAGGGTCCAGTGGGCGCTGATGCTCACGGCCTTCATCGTCGGCGTGCCGCTCTTCTATGACGTGGGCTTCGTCATCATGATGCCCATCGTCTTTGCCGTCGTGGCGTCGACGAAGGTGCCGCTGCTCTACGTGGGGCTGCCGACGCTGGCCGCGCTCTCGGTGACCCACGGGTATCTTCCGCCGCACCCCGCGCCGACGGCGATTGCGGCCACGTTCGGCGCCGACATCGGCAAGACGCTCATCTACGGGATCGTCATCGCGATTCCGGCCATCATCCTCGCCGGGCCGATTCTCTCGAAGGGGCTGAAGAAGGTCGACGCGCGTCCGATGGAGGAGTTCACCGGCGCGCCGCCGGCCTCTCCCGAGAACATGCCCGGTTTCTGGACGAGCGTCGTCTCGTCACTGCTGCCGGTCGTGCTGATCGGCGCGGCCACCGTCGCCGCCTACGCGCTGCCCGAGGGCCATGGCGTACGCAGGGCCCTCGGCTGGGTCGGGAACCCGCCCATCGCGATGCTGCTGTCGCTCCTGCTCGCCATCTACACGCTCGGCGTGGCGCGGGGCAGGACGATGACGGACATCATGGCGTCGTTGACGCATTCAATCTCGAGCCTCACGATGGTGATGCTCATCATCGCGGGAGCCGGCGGATTGAAGCAGGTCATGATCGACAGCGGCGTGAGCAAGTACATCGGCGAACTGCTGAGCCAGTCGTCGCTGTCGCCGCTGTTTCTGGGCTGGTTGATCGCCACGATCCTCAGGGTGTGCGTGGGTTCGGCCACGGTAGCGGGAATCACGACCGCTGGCATCCTGCTCCCGCTCGTGACGATCTCGAACGTGAACCGCGAGTTGATGGTGCTCGCGATCGGGTCGGGCAGCCTGATGCTGGCGCACGTGAACGACGGCGGGTTCTGGCTGGTGAAGGAGTACTTCAACCTCAGCATCAAGGACACGTTCAAGACGTGGACGATGATGGAGACGGCGGTGGGGGTGGCGGGGCTGGCCGGCGTCTTCGTGCTTAGTTACTTCGTATAGTAGGGACAAGGGGCAAGGGGCAAGGGGCTGGGGGCTGGGGGCATGCCCAGTCCCCGGGACAAAGGACACAGGCGATGACTCTGGCTGCAGGCACCGCTAACCGCTGGTACGAGATCGCAAACGTCGACGCCATCGCGTCGCCGGCGCTGGCGTTCTACCCGGAGCGCATCGAAGAGAACATCCGGCGGATGATCCGGATCGCGGGTGGCGCCGGCCGCCTCCGGCCGCACGTCAAGACGCACAAGACGCCCGAGATCGTGCAGTTGCAGTTGAAGCACGGCATCACCCGCTTCAAGTGCTCCACGATTGCCGAAGCCGAAATGACGGCGGCGGCTGGTGCGCCGGACGTGCTGCTGGCGATGCAGCCGGTCGGGCCGGCGATCGCGCGGTTCTTCGCGCTGAAGCTGAAGTTCCCGGGCACCTCGTTCAGCGCCGTCGTCGATTCGGAAGAAGTCGTCGTCAACATGGCGAGAGCGGCCGCCGGTTCGGGAGCGGAAGCCCGCCTGTGGCTCGACGTGAACTCGGGAATGAACCGGACGGGCATCGCGCCGGGCGACGAGGCCGTGCGGCTCTACCGGCTCATCCAGGAGTCGAGCGGACTGACCGCCGGCGGCCTGCACGTCTACGACGGGCACATTCACGAGTCCGACCTGACGGCACGCGCCAGGCAATGCGACGATGAATACGCGCCGGTCGACGCGATGATCCACGGCCTGCACGCGGCAGGCCTGCACGTGCCGGCCGTGGTCGCAGGCGGATCGCCCACCTTTCCGGTACACGCGACACGCGCGGGTGTCCAGTTGAGCCCGGGCACGCCGCTGCTCTGGGACGCGGGCTACGCCGCCTCCTATCCCGACCTCGACTTCCTCGTGGCGGCAGTACTGGTGGGACGGGTCGTGAGCAAGCCCGCGCCGGGCAAGGTATGTCTGGACTTCGGGACGAAGGCGCTCGCATCCGAGATGCCGCACCCGCGCATCTCGCTCCTCGACATCGGCGGCTATCGCATCGCCGGGCACAACGAGGAGCACCTGGTCATCGAACCGGACGATCCGGGACGGTTTCGCGTCGGAGACGTCGTCTACGGCGTCCCGATTCACATCTGCCCGACGGTGGCGAGGTACGAGTCCGCCAGCGTCGTCGAGCGCGGCCGGTGTATGGGCGAATGGCCTATCGCGGCAAGAAGTCGCCGAATTACGATCTGAGCGGCACATGACACCACCGCTGATCTTCGACGCGCACCTCGACCTCTCGATGAACGCCCTCGAGTGGAACCGCGACCTGCGGTGGACGGTGGCCGAGATCCGGGAGTCGGAACAGGGCATGACCGACCGGCCCGATCGCGGGAACGGCACCGTCTCGTTCGACGCGATGCGGCGCGGCCGGGTGGGCATCTGCGTCGCCACGCAGATTGCGCGATACGTGAAGCGGGGCAGCCCGATTCCGGGCTGGCATTCCCAGGAGCAGGCCTGGGCCCAGACGCAGGGCCAGTTGGCCTGGTACCGCGCCATGGAGGAGGCCGGCGAGTTGACGCACATCGGCGACGCGGCGGCGCTGGAGCGCCATCGTGAACACTGGAGCGCGGCGGAAGCCGGGTACCCGAGCGAGCACGCGCCGATCGGCTACGTGCTCAGCCTCGAAGGCGCCGACTCGATCGTCACGCTGCACCACCTGGAGCGGGCGTACGCACAGGGCCTGCGCGCCGTCGGGCCCGCGCATTACGGGCCGGGCGTGTACGCGCAGGGCACGAACGCGACGGGCGGGATCGGAGAGAAGGGCCGGGCGCTGCTCCGGGAGATGGAGCGGCTGAACATCATCCTCGACGCCACGCATTTGTGCGACGAGAGCTTCTGGGAAAGCCTCGAGGTGTTCCGCGGACCCGTGTGGGCGAGCCACAACAACTGCCGGGCGCTCGTGCCCCACGGGCGCCAGTTCTCCGATGATCAACTGAAGGCGCTCGTCGCCAGAGGTGCCGTCGTCGGCGTCGTGTTCGACGCCTGGATGCTCGTGTCCGACTGGGTGCGCGGGTCGTCGACGCCGCAGAACAGGGGCGTCACGCTGGCGCAGGTCGCGGACAACATCGATCACGTCTGCCAGGTGGCCGGCGATGCGCTCCACGCCGGAATCGGATCGGACCTCGACGGCGCGTTCGGCACGGAGCAGGGGCCTGCCGACATCGACACGATTGCGGATCTTCAGAAGCTCCCGGCGCTGCTGGCCGCGCGCGGCTATTCGGCCGATGACGTCGAGAATGTGTCCAGCGGCAACTTCCTGCGCTTCCTCAGAACGGCGTGGAGCTGAGCATGAAACCCTCTCGCCGCGAGTTCCTTGCTCTGGCCGGGGCGGCTGCGGCGTCAACGGCGGTGCGGCTCGGGGCGTCGCCGTTGCCAGCGGGCACTGCAGGCGAGGTCCGCCGCCTGACATCACCCGGCTTCCTGGACCTGCAGGTCAACGGGTTCGCGGGCGTCGACTTCAACGACCCGGCGACGACGGCGGACGACCTGCACCGCGCGCTGGGCGTGCTGCGATCGCACGGCGTGACGCGCTTCCTGCCGACGCTCATCACGAGCTCCGCCGAGCGGTTCGACCAGTGTGCGCGGCTCGTGCTCGGCGTGAAGTCCGACGCCATCGCCGGCATCCACATGGAAGGGCCCTACATCTCGCCGGAGGACGGCCCGCGCGGCGCACATCCGCGCGAGTTCACCGCGTCGGCCTCGATTGACGATTTCAAGCGGCGGCAGGATTCGGCCGGCGGACACATCCGCCTGGTGACGCTCGCGCCCGAGGTGCCAGGAGCATTGCCGCTCATCGAGCACCTGCGGGCGCATGACATCCGCGTGGGCATCGGCCACACGGCGGCGTCGGCCGACATCATCCGCGACGCCATCAAGGCTGGCGCCACGCTGTCGACGCATCTGGGCAACGGAGCGGCGCAGATGATTCCGCGGCACCCGAACTTCATCTGGGAGCAGTTGGCCGCCGACGAGATGATGGCCTCGATCATCGTGGACGGGCATCACCTGCCGCCCGCCACGGTGAAGACGATGATCCGGGCGAAGGGCGTGCGGCGGACGATTCTGGTGACCGACGCGATTGCCGCCGCGGGCCAGGCGCCGGGCGAGTATCAGCTCGGAAGCGTCAAGGTGCGGCTGGACGAGACGGGGCGGGTAGCCATCCCGGGTTCGCCAGGTCTCGCCGGATCGGCGCTGGCCATGGACCGGGCCGTTGCGAACACCGTCCGCTTCGCCGGCGTGTCGCTCGACGACGCGCTGGCCATGGCCTCCACGAACCCGGCCGCCTACCTGGGCGTGAAGACCGCCGGCACGCTCCACCTCGAGTGGGACCCCGACGCCTTCACGCTGCGCGTCGCGAAGTAGGGGTCGTGGGATCCCGACCCCTAACGCGCGGGAGCATCGCAATGGCGGCGGCACCAAGCAGCGCGACGACGATGAGCCAGGTGAACCCCGCGCGGTAGCTGCCGGTGACATCGCGAAGGTATCCGACAAGCATCGGCGACACGGCCTCCGCAACGCCGTCGGCCGTGACGATGATGCCCATCACGCCGCCATCAGCGGGATGATGAGGTACTCGCCGCCCAGGCCGATGCCGAAGATCGCGGCGAACAGCACCATCGCGCGGCCTGATGACGCGAAGAAGAGCAACGGCACAGCCGCCGCCACGAGCAGGTAGATGATCAGCATCACGTGCTTCTTCGGCATGCGGTCCGCCAGCCAGCCCATCAGCAGCCGGCCGGCGATACTGAATCCCAGCACGAGCGAGATGATTCTCGCGGCATCGCCCTGGCTGTAGCCCGCGTCGAGGCTCATGAACAGCTTCAGGTGCTGGTTCGCTCCGCCCACCGCCGCGATCGAACAC
>JALOKU010000204.1 GCA_025456345.1 Vicinamibacterales bacterium
TTGTTCGGCGTGCGCGCGCCGGCCACGCCGCCGATGGCGTACATGTAGCCGTTGGTCGTGATGTCCCAGAAGTTGTCCGCGATCTGGTAGTAGGGCAGCTCCCCGGTGCCGCGGAAGGTCTCGAGCGCGCCCGTGATCTGCGGGATGTGCTGGTTGGCGTGCTTCCCGCGGATCGTATCGACGTTGGCCGCCAGCCCGTGGTCGTGGCTGGCGTTGCCGAAAAAGACGTTGACGTTGTCGAACAGCTTCGCGCACTCGAGGAACTGCCGGTCGCCGGTGAGCCGGGACAGCCGCGCCATCACCTCGTTCATGCCGCCGTACTCGCCGGCGATGTAGCGGCTCCACATGCTGACGCGGGCCTCGGCCGGAAGGGCCCGGAGCCGCGCGTACGTCCAGGCGCCCATGTCCTGCGCGATCTCCAGGGCCTTGCGGTTGCCGCCCACCTCGTAGCAGTCGAGCAGGCCGGCGAGGATCTTGTGCAGCGTGTAGTACGGCGCCCAGATCTGGGTGTCCTGCGTCCCGTACGTGGCGCCTTTCTCCAGCATGATGAACTGGTCGGGAGGATACGCGCTGATGAAACCCTTCCCCCAGTTCCAGTAGTCGGTCCGGATCGCCCCGGCCCGGAGGTTGGAGTCATAGGCGGCGCGCCCGGGCCCGGGCGGCACCCTCGTCGGATCGGCGTTGAACGGGCCGCCCTCGGATGCCGGCCGGCCCGACTTCCGGGACAGGTCGTAGAGGGTGTCGATCAGGTAGTTCATCTTCTGCAGGAAGTTGGCCCGGAGCGCCTCGTCGTACGTCGTGCCCGCATAGGCCTGCGCAATCGCCGACAGGTAGTGGCCGCTCGCGTGCCCGCGCAGCCTCGTCGTCTGGTTGTCCCACCCGTCGAGCTGCGTCGCGCCTGCGGGCTGCGGCTGCCCGAAGGCGTCCCTGAAGTTGTAGAGAAAGCTGTCGGGACTGGTCGCGGCCAGTCCCTTGGTGAATTTGCCGCGGTTCTTGATGAACGGCGTGTCGCGCCCCTGGGTGTCCTGGTTGAGGGCGACCCGGCCGAGCGGGAAGGGCTCGACCGTTCGTACCGGCGCCGGTGCCGCCCGGCTGGCCGGCTTGACCGTCACCGTAGCCTTCGGCTCGAACGCCGTGCCGGGGATCCTGCCTGTCACGGTGTAGGCGCCCGGCGCGGCCACCTGGCTGCTGTCTTTCGGCGCCGGCCAGATCACGCGGACCGTCGGGCCCGTGGATCTGTCGCGGTACACCGCCGGAATCTCGCGCGGCAGCCGCGGGAGGTGACCGACGGTCGTCTCGGCCTGAATGTCAGGCACCCGCTCGAGCCGCGTCGCCAGCGGGGATTCCCTGGCAATCGCGGCGGTCGAGATCTCCGGCGGCGGCGTTCCTGCTCGGCCGCGCCCTCCCTGGCGGCCTGACGCCGCGTTGAAGATCCCGGCCACCTGGGCGTCGGTCAACGCCACGCGATAAATGCGGACGTCCCTCAGCTTCCCGTGGAGCGTCGCCGCGCCTTCGTCTTGCGATCGGCCGATGTAGAGGCGGTTCGCGCCGGCTGGGCCCTGACCGATCAACTGCGCGGCGTTGACGCCAACGTTGGCCGCCTGCGCGGCCCTGGCGCCGTCAACGTAGGTCGTCAGCAGACGGTTCGCAGGGTCCAGCACCACGGCCAGGTGGACCCACTGGTTCACCGGAACCGCTCGCGGTTCCGTCCCGCCTCGCGACCCGCCCGCGGCAAAGCCGGCGCTGAAACCGCTGGCCACGCTCACGGTGGCGAACAGCCGGCTCGACGCATTCCGTCCGAAGCCGAAGACGGGCCCGGAGGCGCCGGTCGGCAGGTAGAGCCAGCCCGTGACGCTGATCGTGTCTTCGCCGGCGAGCGCGTTCCCCGGAAGCTGGGCGTGACTGCCGTTGCCCGCGAGCTCCAGGGCCCGGCCGAAGCGTGCGTCGTCAACGTATGCGGTCCCGCTTCCGACGAGCGTGGCGTGAAAGTGGTTTCGGGACGAGTCCTCGGCGTTGCCGTTGAAGAGATAGCGTGCGACGAGCGCCGTTTCGCCAATCCCGTCGAGGAACTGGTCGCCCCCTTGGGCGGCGACAAGCCCGATCATGCCCGTCGCCAGGATGACGGCCGCCACGAGTTGCCCGAGATGTCCACGCAGGTGCCGGATGTTCCGCCTCATGGACGGTCATCCTACCAGAGGGCGAGGCCGGATTCCGTCTGTGCCCGAGCCTTGGCCCCGGCAGCGGCGGGCCGAGGCTCCGATGGTGCCGGCTGCTGACAGCCGGCGGCGATCACCGCGACGATCGGGGTCGTCGCGACCGCAACACGGAGGCGGCATCCGGCCTGGCGGGGTTCAGCCACGGCAGCACCTCGGCCGGGGTCAGAACCCGAACAGGAGAACCCTTGAAATCCGCTGGATTCCGGGTGATCAGCGCGTCGCACTTCGCGCGCTGTGCCGCGGCAGCCGTCACCGCGTCCTCGAAGTCCGTCCATCCCAGCGCGAGCGCCGAATGCAGCACGTGCCGATCAACGGTGGCCACGTCGAACACCGACAGAATCGCATCGGTGGTCTGGCGCGCGCGTCGCGGGCCCACCTCCCTGGCATTGAGATAGTGGAGCGTGGTGACCGCGTGCGCCGACAGCAGACCGGCGGCGCGGCCATCCTCGACGCTGCCCCAGACGTCCGACGCCACGTCGGCGTGCGGCAGCCGATCGAGCAGCACGTCGAGGATGACGTTGATGTCGAACAGGAGGCGCTTCACCGGTACTTCTCTTCGATGTACCGGTGGTAGTCGGTGAGGCTGCCTCGGGTCATCGACCCTCGCAGGCGCGTCAGCACGGGCCGACGGCGACCGCCCGTGCCTGCGGGCTCGGCCAGCATGCCCAGGTAGGTTTCCACCAGCCTGGAGACCGAGGTTCCCCGGCTCCGGGCATACCGCTTGGCGCGCTCGACGACCCGCCCTTCGACGCTGAGCGTCAGCTTCTGCATACGTATGATTCTATCACGATGACACGTATCCGGACGCCCATCCCACCTGCCCCGAGCGCGGCGCCAACCTCGTACGAGTTGAAGCGGGTCCCGGGAACGACGCTCATCGGTGACTCCGGACTGCAGCCGAGGGGCCGGCGCCCGTCTGCGCGCCGGGCGCGGACCTCCGGGCACCCGGCGGGGTCCGCGCGGGCCCTTCTCGCGTCATACTGTCCGTATGCCCCCACATCCTCCTGTCTCGACCCTCGGCCAGCTGAAGGCGGCCGTGGCGCGCGGCGAGGTCCGCCGGCGCTCCGTCAGGGAAGAAGCCCGCGAGCACCTGTCCGAGCGCCTCCGGCGCCGGGAACCGCTCTTTCCCGGCATCATCGGCTACGACGACACCGTGGTCCCGCAGTTGGTGAACGCCATCCTGGCCCGCCACCACTTCATCCTGCTGGGCTTGCGCGGCCAGGCGAAGACGCGGATCCTCCGGGCGTTGACCACGCTGCTCGACGAGTGGCTGCCCATTGTCGCCGAGTCCGAGATCCACGACGACCCCCTCGCGCCGCTCTCGGCCGCGGCGCAGGCGCGCGTGGCGGCCGAAGGCGACGCCACGCCGATCGCGTGGCTGCATCGTGAGGACCGCTACGTCGAGAAGCTCGCGACGCCCGATGTGACGATCGCCGACATGATCGGCGACATCGACCCGATCCGGGCCGCGCGCAGCGGGCTCCAGCTGGGCAGCGCGCTCGCGATGCACTTCGGCCTGCTGCCGCGGGCGAACCGCGGCATTTTCGCCATCAACGAGCTGCCGGACCTCGCCGGGAAGATCCAGGTGGGACTGTTCAACATCCTCGAGGAGGGCGACGTCCAGATCAAGGGCTATCCCGTGCGCCTGCCGCTCGACGTGATGATGGTCTTCACCGCGAACCCGGAGGACTACACCGCGCGCGGCAAGATCATCACGCCGCTCAAGGACCGGATCGGCGCC
>JALOKU010000091.1 GCA_025456345.1 Vicinamibacterales bacterium
CGCGCGCGCCTTGTAGAGCAGGAAGTTCTCGTCCATGACGAAGAACGACTTCACGCCGAGCCGCTTCTCGGCGTCGCACATGGCGTTGAAGATCTCCTGCCCCTTCTCGAAGAAGTTGACCACCTTGCCCTTGCCGCCGAAGAACGCCGACGTCGTGCAGAAGTTGCACCCCATCGGGCATCCCACCGACGGGATGATCGTCGCCGCCGGGCTGCCGCCGCCCTTCGGCCCGTGCAGCCCCATCACGCGGAACCCGAACGAGGACGGGATCACGGGGTGCTGGATCGGCGCGTCCGCGGGCTCGCCCAGGAACTCGCGGAACCACGACACGCCCTCCCCCTTCACCACGTGGTCGGCGTCGATCATGTGCTGCACGCCCGGGATCGCCGTGACGTGCCCGCCGACGACACCGTGGAGTGCGGCGAGTGCTCGCGCACGAGGCGGCACATCTCGCGCACCTTGCCGACGTTCACGATGATGCCCGAAATGCCGACGATGTCGTACTGCTGAGCCGTCAGTTCCTTGATGAACCGCTCGCGGGTGGGGAAGTCGAGCACGGCGCAGGGCGCCGAGATGTTGTGCTGGATGAAGATGATGCCCCACGAGCGGTGGAACATGCGCAGCGAGAACGGGCCCTGCTCGCGCGTCACCTGGTTGTGGTAGAGCTCCATCGGGTTGATCGACCGGCTGCCGAACTCGTCGTCCTGGGCGTACGGCCCGAACACGGAAGAGAGGAGGACACGCGCACCGGTGCCCTTGGGATGCTGCTGCGCTGGGTGCTGCATCGAACGGATTCCTTGCTGAAGATCCACTGGAGCCGGCCGCCTTCAGTCAGCGTTCCGGTCCGCTCACCACTCCGGCAGACAGGGAGAGGAAGTCCCCACCATGATACGCCTGGTCGACCCGAAACAACAGCGCGCGCCGCAGCGGCGGGCGCGGCCCGCGCGGCGGCGTGAGTCCGGGTGAACCGGCGGGTGGGTTGACGGCTACTTCTTCACGGCCGTGGCGACGAGTGTGTTTCCCTGTGTCGTGCCTTCCACCTTCACGACATCGCCGTTCTTGAGCGCGCTGCAGCCCGGCGAGAAGACGGTGCTGGCCTGTGTCTGGACGGACACCGACGTCGGGGTGACGGCCTGGGCGGTGACGGCGAACGTGACCAGCGGGCACGCCGCGACGCTCGACAGCCCTGAGATCGTGCCGGCAACGCTCATGGGCCCGGCCGCCTGCGTCACCTTGACCTTCGAGGCGAACACGGTGTCGCCGCCGGCCGGAATCCCGCCTTCGACGTAGACCTTCGCCCCGACCTTGACCTCGCTGCAGGGCGTCGCGAACAGGGTGTCTCCGGAGGTCTGCACCCGCTTGGTGGCGGCGACGATACCGACGACGGTGGCGTTGAAGACGAGGTCCTTCGCGTCGCACGAGCCGCCCGCGATCTGCGCCACGGTGGCGGTGAAGCTGACGGACGCCGGCGCGGGCAGCGTCACCGTCACCTTCGTCGCGAAGACGACGTCGCTCGTCCCGCGGGTCTGGCCGTCCACCAGCACCTTCGCGCCTTCCTTCACGTCGCCGCACGACGGAGCGAACACCGTGCCGGCGTCGGTCTGGACGCGCTTCGTCGTGCCGCCATTGATCGCCGCGACGGTCGCCTCGAAGAGGACCCCCGCGGATCCGCACGAGCCCGACTTGACCGACGAGACGATGCCCACGAATGAGATGGGCGCCGACGGCACCTCCTTGACGGTGACCTTCGTGGCCGTGATCGTGTTGCTGCCGGGCAGCGCCTCGCCTTCGACGGCGACCCTGGCGTTGACGACGACCTCCGAACACGACGACGAGAACACCGTCGACGCGTTTGTCGTGACGCGCGTCGTGGCGGCCGTGATGCCGGTGGCCGCCACGTCGAACTCGAGGTTCTTTCCGCCACACGAGCCCGCCGTGACCGCCGCGACGATACCCGACACGCTGACCGTCGGCGGGTCGAAGTAGATCTTCGCGGCCAGCACGGCGCCCGCGCCGGCCGGTTCGGTGCCCTTGACCTCGACCTCCGTGCCGACCTTCAGGAGCGCGCACGGCGCCGAGAAGCCGGTGGCCTCGTTCGTACGGATCATCCGGACCGGGCCGCTGGACGGGGTGACGGTGAACGCCAGGTTCCTCGCGTCGCAGGATCCCTCGGCAAGGGATGCGATCTTGCCGCGCACCACGACTTCGGCCGACGGCGGCGACGCCTGCTGCACCTCGATGACGTCCGCGACGAGCGCCGTGGTCCCGGCGGCGACGCTGATCGTGCCGCGGACGTGCACTCGCTGCCCGACCGCGAGGTCCTCGTACGTCAGCAAGGCGCTCCCGTGCTTGATCGACGTGGATCCCGCCGCGACCTCGACGATCTGGTTGTTCACCACGAGCCGTGCCGGCGGCTGTTTCGCCTGGATCGTGCCCTCGAGTTCCTTCTTCTGTCCGGCGTTCACCCGCGAGTCGGAGTTGATGACCGGGACGGCGCCGCCCACGACGATCACGATCCGGACGGACTCGCCAGAGCCGACCGAGCCCGCGAGCAGCGTGACGTCGAGTCCGCCGCCGCTGATCCTCAGGACGACCTCTCCTGCGGGCACGCCCTTCAGTTCGAACGAGCCATTCGCCGAGACCAGCGACGACACATCGGAGCCGACCACCTGGATCAACAAGGTGCCCGTGAAGGCGCCGTAGCCGGCGCTGAGGGTGCCGGGAGCGGCGACGGTGCCGCTGATGCTCGCCCCGGCCGCTGCGCCAGGAATCGGCGCCGGCGGGACGGCGGACGTGGCGGATTCAGGCGGCGCCGTCGGCGCCGCCGGGGACGTGTCGGAGCACGCGATGCTTCCCGCGAGTGCGAGGACGACTCCGACTGCCAGCAGGTGCCTCATGATGTCCTCCCGATTCCGGCTCCAGATGCGCCGATCTCGGGCAGGTGAGACGCAACATCCGATCCACAATCGCCGCGCGGGTTCCCGGGGCCGAAACGGCCGGAATTGGGGAGAATCGCGGCACCGCTGCGCCCGCAGGAGCCAACGGCCTGACGGGGGCCGTTACACGATCCGTCGCAGGATTACCCGATTGGCAGCAGCGCGCCGGGGGCGGCCTTCCGGACCCTCACGAGGCCGAGACCCGGCGCTCGGTTCCGTCGGTGATGCGCCGGGATGGAGCCCGCAGGCTTCAGCCTGCGCGAGCCAGAGCGGACGCCCCCAAGTGCAGCGGGCTCCGGGTTCAGACGAGTGTCAGCCCCCACGCCGTCTTGAGATCGACGATCTCGCCTCGGCGGACCATCGCGCGGGCCTCGTCGAGCGTGAAGACGTGGACGCGGATGTCCTCGTCCTCGTCCTTGTGCGCCTGCGGGCCGCCTGGTGCGGGCGCGCGCAGGCCGGCAAGACGGTAGTAGTTCATCACTTCCGTGCAGAAGCCCGGGGTCGGGTACCACGCGCCCGCGAATTCCACGCGGCCGGGAACCAGGCCGATTTCCTCTTCGCACTCGCGCGCCGCCGCCGCAGCGGCGTCTTCGCCCTCGTCCAGGCTTCCCGCCGGCAGTTCCCAGATCCAGCGATCGAGGGCATAGCGGTACTGGCGAATCAGTACGATCCGCCCCTCGTCCTGCATGGGGAGAAGCACCACGGAACCCCGGTGCCGCACCATGTCGAGGGTGACGGTCCGGCCGTTCGGCACGGTCACGCGATCGACGGTGACGGTGAAGATCCGCCCCTTGAAGGACTCGGTCGAAGACAGCCGTGTGCCGCCGCGTTCGGTCATCGTTTGTCTGTCTTTCTCGCCTCGGCCCCCGCCACGAGCTCGTCCAGCAGGCTCTGAAGATCGTCCGGGAGTGGGGCGGTGAACTCGAGCCGCCGTTCCGGGTCCGCGGGATGCACGAACGCCAGGCGACGCGCGTGCAGGAACGGACGCTCGAGACGCAGCACCGCCCGGAGGTGGGCCGGCATGAGCCGCCTGACGCCGCCGTAGACCGTGTCGCCGACAATCGGGTGGCCGATGCCGCCGAGGTGCACGCGGATCTGGTGCGTGCGGCCCGTGGCAATCGCCACGTGCAGGTACGAGACGCCGTCGAGGAACCGCGAAAAGGTGACGCGCGTGGCCGCCGATCGCGCGTACCTGGCGCGGTTCGACATCTTCTTCCGGTCGTTCGGATCGCGCCCGATGGCCGCGTCGATGCGGCGGCCCTGGTGCACCAGGCCCCACACCAGGGCCTCGTACTCCTTCTCGACCTCGCGATCGTGGAATTGCCGCGCCATCTCCCGGTGCGAGGCATCGTGCTTGGCGACCACCATGACGCCGGACGTGCCGCGGTCCAGCCGATGGACGATGCCGGGGCGCAGTTCGCCGCCGACGCCGCTCAGGTCGTCGACATGATGCAGCAGCGCGTTGACCAGCGTGCCGCCGCCGTGCCCCGGTGCCGGGTGCACCACCATGCCGGCCGCCTTGTTGACGACGATGATGTCGGCGTCCTCGAACAGGACGTCGAGCGGCAGCGGCTCGGCCTCGGGCGTCGCGGGCGCCGGCTCCGGGACCTCGACCGTGATCGCGTCGCCGGGCCTGACGACGTAGTTCGCCTTCGCCTCCCGGCCGGCCACCGAGACGAGGCCCTCCTTGATGAGGCGCTGAAACTGCGAGCGCGAATGGCCCGGCAGTTCGCCCACCAGGAACTGGTCGAGACGGACGCCCGCCTGCTCGGCGCTCACCCGCAGGTCGTGATGATCCATGGCGTCGCGCCGGTCAGTGGCCGCGCTTCTTCCTGCGCGCCGGCGCCGTCGTCGCTCCGGCCGGCGCCGGCTCCGGATCGGGACGCTGCCGCGACAGGACGAACAGCATCACGAGCGACAGCGGCACCAGCCCCATCGAGATCCACTGGGACGTGGAGAAGCCCATGTTGGCGCCGCGCGGGTCGCCGCGGAAGAACTCGATCGCGAACCGCGAGACCCCGTAGAGCAGGATGTAGACCCAGAACGTCCATCCCGCGTGCCGCCGCCAGAACCGCTCCGTCGCGAGCAGGAGCGCGAGGATGAGGAACTCGGCCCCGGCGTCGTACATCTGCGTCGGGTGGAGCGCCACGTGCAGGGGCGTGCCGACGTTGCTGGCGGCGAAGGGATCGGTGAAGGTGATCCCCCACGGGAGCGACGTCGGCTTCCCGTAGCAGCAGCCCGCGAGCAGGCACCCGAAACGCCCGACGACGTGCCCCAGCGCGATGCTCGGCGCCACGGCGTCGGCGATCGGCCAGACCGGGAGCCGGTGCTTGCGGACGTACCAGAGGGCCACCAGGAACGCGAGAACCAGGCCCCCGTAGAACACGCCCCCGGACCGCACGAGCGTCCACAGCTCGGCCGGCTGGCGCCGGAAATAGTCGAAATCGACGATGAGCAGCAGCAGCTTGGCGCCGATCAGGGCCGAGATGATGATGTAGATCCCGAGATCCAGCACGCGGTTCGCGTCAAGGCCGAAGCGCCTCGCCCGCCGGACCGCGTAGTAGAGGGCCAGCAGGTACGACGACGCCAGGAGCACGCCGTAGCTGTACACCGTGATCGGGCCCAGCTCAAACAGTACTGGAAACATGCCTGTCCAATCCGATCATGTCTGCCAGCATCGCCACCACGCCGAGGGTGATGGCCGAATCGGCGACGTTGAACGCCCAGAAGTGCCAGCCGCCGAGGACCACGTCGACGAAGTCGACGACGGACCCGAGCGCCAGGCGGTCGATGAGGTTGCCGATGGCGCCGCCCAGAATGAGGGCCAGCCCCACGCGCGCCAGGCGCTCGTGCGACGACAGCCGCGCCGCGTAGAGCGTGATGGCCATCAGGGCAGCGGTCGCGACCAGGGCCACGACGGCCGCCTTGTAGGGGAAGTCCACCGCGTTCAGGAAGCCGAAGGCCGCGCCCGTGTTGCGCACGTGCACGATGTTCAGCAGGTCCGGGACGACGGTCACGCTGTCGTGGATCGGAATCCAGGCCCGCACGAGCAGCTTGGTCAGCTGATCGAACGCGACGATGCCCGCGATGAGGGAGATCTCGAGCAGGTAGCGGCGCGGCGGCGTCCCGCCCTGAGCGCTGCCGCCGCCGGCCGCGTCGGTCATCGGATCGCCGCCAGCGCGTCGTCGCACCGCGGGCACACGCCCTCGCGGCCCGCGGCGCCCGACACCGCCGGCACGTAGCGCCAGCAGCGATCACACTTCATGCCGCCGGCTTTCTCGGCCACGATGCGGACCGTACTGCCGTCGCCCTCGAGATACACGGAGCCGGCGGAGGGGTCCTGCCCGGCCGCCGGCGGGTCGATCAGGTCGTCGACCTGCGACGTGATGAAGAGCCCCGGCAGCTGGTCCCGGTGCTGCGCGATGAGGTCCGCGATCGGCCCGGCGGCGCCGAGGTGGACGACCGCTTCGAGCGACTGGCCGATCACCTTCGACTGGCGCAGCTGCTCGAGCTCGGCGTTGACGGCCGCGCGCAGCTTCAGCAGGCGAGACCAGCGCGCCTCGAGCTCGTCGTTCCTGAACAGGTGCACCTGCTTCGGGAACGCGGCGAGGTGGACCGACTCCTCGCGCGGGCCGGGCAGGTGGGACCAGAACTCCTCGGCCAGCACCGGCAGCACGGGGGCGATGAGCCGCGCGAGGCCGTCGGCCATGGCGAACATCGCGGTCTGCGCGGACCGGCGGCCGCGGGAACCGGCCGCCAGCGTGTAGACCCGGTCCTTCGTGACATCCACGTAGAACGCGCTCAGGTCGACGGCGACGAAGGCGTTCAGCGCCTGGAAGATGGCCGGGAAGTCGTACCGCTCGTACGCGGTCATGATCCTCGACGCGAGCTCGCCGTAGCGGGCCATGGCGAACCGGTCGACGTCGTCCATCAGCAGCGGCGGCACCATGTCCGCGGCCGGGTTGAAGTCCGAGAGATTGGCCGCGAGGATGCGCAGCGTATTGCGGAGCTTGCGGTACGCCTCGACCACGCGCGCCATGATCTCGGGGCCGAACCGCACCTCCTCGCGGAAGTCGACGCTGGCCACCCACAGCCGCAGGATCTCGGCGCCGCTCTGCTTGATGACGTCCTCGGGAGGCACGTCGTTCCCGAGGGACTTCGACATCTTCTTGCCCGCTTCGGTGACCACCATGCCGTGGGTGACGACCTGGTGGTACGGCGCGCGGCCGCGCGTACCCAGCCCCACGAGCATCGAGCTCTGGAACCACCCGCGGTACTGGTCGTTGCCCTCCAGATAGAGGTCCGCCGGCCACCGCAGTTCGGGGTGCACGGCGAGCACGGCCTCGTGGCTCGAGCCCGAGTCGAACCAGACGTCGAGGATGTCCTGCTCCCGTTCGAACTGCGACCCTCCGCAGGACGGACAGGCGAACCCGGCCGGCAGGAAATCCCCGATCGGCCGCTCGTACCAGGCCTCCGCGCCCGCCTGCTCGAACAGGTCCGCCGCGCGTGCGACCAGCGCCGTTGTCAGCGTGGCCGTGCCGCAGGCGGCGCACGTGACGGCGGGGATAGGGACGCCCCACGATCGCTGGCGCGAGATGCACCAGTCGGGCCGCGTCTCGAACATGCTCCGCATGCGGTCGCCGCCCCAGGACGGCACCCACTGGACCTTGCCCGTTTCCTCCGTGGCCTTGGCGCGAAGTCCGGTGTCGTCCATGCCGATGAACCACTGCGCGGTAGCGAGGAAGATCACGGGGTGGTGGCACCGCCAGCAGTGCGGGTAGGAGTGCTCGAACCGGTCGGCCTTCCACAGCCGGCCTGCCTCGGAGAGCGCCTGCTCGACCTTCGGGTTGGCGTCGAACACGGTGAGGCCGGCAAAGCGCTCGACGCTCTCGACGAACCGGCCGTCGCCCGCGACCGGCGCGTAGATCTCGAGGCCGTAGCGCACGCCGGTGCGGAAGTCGTCGCTGCCGTGGCCCGGCGCCGTGTGCACCACGCCCGTGCCGGTGTCGAGTGTCACGTAGTCGGCGAGGACGCCCAGCGAGTCGCGGCTGTACAGAGGGTGGCGGAAGCGGAGGTGTTCGAAGGCGGACCCTTTGGCGGTGGTCACGGGGCGATCGAACGGGCGCCCCAGCTCCTTGGACAACTGGTCGGCCAGCGACTCGGCGACGATCACGGCGCGCCCGTCGACCAGGTACGCGCCATACGAGGCGTCCGGGTGGAACGCGAGCGCCAGGTTCGACGGAATCGTCCACGGCGTGGTCGTCCAGATGAGGGCCGACACCGGATGGCCTTCGAGCGCGGGGACGCGCGCCGCCAGCTCACCGGCGCTCGCCGGGTCCAGGGGGAATTCCACGTAGATCGACGGCGAGGTGTGCGGCTCGTACTCGACCTCGGCTTCCGCCAGCGCCGTGCGGCAGTGGATGCACCAGTGAACGGGCTTCTTCCCCTTGTAGACCATGCCCTGCTCGACGAACCGGCCAAGGGCGCGCACGATCGCCGCCTGGTACCGGTAGTCCATGGTCAGGTACGGATCGGACCAGTCTCCGAGCACGCCCAGGCGCTTGAACTGCTCGCGCTGCACATCGACGAACCGCGCGGCGTAGGCACGGCACGCCCGCCGCAGGTCGCCCACGCTCATGTCCTTCTTCTTCGGGCCGAGCTCCTTGAGCAGCTTGAGCTCGATGGGCAGGCCGTGGCAGTCCCAGCCCGGCACGTACGGCGCGTCGAAGCCCATCATCGACCGCGATCGCACGACGATATCCTTCAACACCTTGTTCAGGGCGGTGCCAAGATGGACGCTGCCGTTGGCGTAGGGCGGACCGTCGTGGAGGATGAACACCGGCGCTCCGCGGCGCCGTTCACGGAGCTTGTGGTAGAGGTCCATGGCGTCCCAGCGCGCCAGCATCTGCGGCTCGGTGGCCTGCAGGTTGGCCTTCATCGGGAAGCCGGTTTTCGGCAGGTTGAGGGTGTCTTTCCAGTCGGCCATGGTGATCCTCGTATTGTAGCCCGAAAGCGCGGAAAGGCCCGGTGCGGCACGCCGTCGCGCGCCACGCCGGGCCTTCCCGCCGAGGGATCCGGGCCGAAGCCGCGGCGGCCTACCTCAGGATATTGATCTGCACCCTGAACTGGCCGCGGTTGTCGCCGCAGTTGTCGTCGTTGATGCCCAGCCACAGCTGGCCCGCGGCGGGCATCGGCAGCGCGGACTGCTGATCGCCGATCCCGAACGGCCGGCTGTTGCCGACGCGGCCGATAAGGGCGCCCGCCAGCGCGCCCGGAATCGGGGCGTTCGGCGTGGTCCGGCCGGTGCGCGACCCCGCCACGCCCGCGATGTCGTTCCCGTCGGCGCTCAACTGGATCTCGCCGGAACCGTTGAACGTGACTCGCTGGCCCTGCCGGACGGACCTTCTGGTGTTGGTCCAGCAGGGGTTGGCCGGGATGGCCATCCCCTCGCCGCCCTGATCGAGCGGTGGGCCCACCTGGCCCGGCAACTGCACGGCCCCGACGCTTTCGGGCATGCCCCGCCAGCGCGACAGGAACACGCGCGACAGTTCACTGGCGTTCACGTCACGATTGCCGCCCGGCGTGCTGAACGTCAGGCGCAACGGGTTGGCGCCCCCGATGTCGACCAGCCGCCCTTCGAACACGTCGCCCGAATGAAACACCGCAATCGCCTGTCCCTGCCGGACGCGCTCGAGTTCAGCCGGACGGAACGGCGCACCGGTGAAATCGATGACCGCGACGTCTCGCGCCGCGATCTGCCGTTCGGATCCGCCCACGCGGACCACGAATCCGCCGGTGTTCAGGTCAATCAGGTCGCCAGTGACGCGGTCGCCGGATCGCAGGACGATGGTGACAGGGGCGGCGGCCGCGACCGACGCCGTGACGGCCATCAGGATGCCGAGAAGGAACAGCGCCGAAACACGTCTAGCCATGTGACGTCTCCTCGCGATGCAGACCCGGTCCGGTTCGTGAGCGGGATGTGGATATTATACGCCGGCCGGTCCGGGCGGCGCGGCCGGTATAATGAGCGCCGCTCAGGCCCCACGCCCGGCGGACCACATGATGACGCGCGCCGTGTTCTTCGACGTCGATTTCACGCTCATCTACCCCGGCCCGAGTCTCCAGGGCGAAGGCTACGGGCACTTCTGCGCCAGGCACGGCGTGATGGTCGACACGGCGCTCTTCCGGACGGCGGTCGGCAGGGCGGCTCCCGTGCTCGACGAAGTGAAGGCGCACAACTACGACGCGCAGCTGTTCATCGACTACACGCGCGCCATCATCGAGCACATGGGCGGCCGCGGGCCCGGCACGCACCTCGCCGCCAGGGACATCTACGACGAGTGGGCGGCCTGCCATCACTTCTTTCTCTACGATGACGTGGAGCCGGCGCTGAGGACGCTGGCGGGCGCCGGTCTGAAGATCGGATTGATCTCCAACACGCAGCGCCCCCTCGACGAATTCGCGGCCCACTTCGCGCTCGACCACATCTTCTCGGCGGCCATCTCGTCGGCTGAACTCGGCTACCTGAAGCCCCATCCCGCGATCTTCGAGGCGGCCCTGGCCGCCCTCGGCGAGCCGGCCGGCGCGGCCGTCATGGTCGGCGACAGCGTCAAGGCCGACATCGAGGGTGCCCGGCAGATCGGCATGCGCGCCGTGCTGGTCCGGCGTACCGGCGCCGGGCTCTCGAGCCCGCTGCAGCACGTCCTCGGGCCCGGCTACGACGACGTCCCCGTCATCGGATCGCTGGCGGAACTGCCCGCGCTCATCCTGTCAGGTGGCCAGATCCGATCAGCGGCTGCCGAATCCCGAATCCCGAATCCCGAATCCCGATCGTGACGACCATCCGCCCGCTCCACACGATCGCCGAGTTCCGCGAGGTCATCGCCCTCGAGCAGGAGATCTGGGGAGCGGCCGTCCCCGAGGATGCCGTGGGGATTCCGCTGTTCGTCGCGACCCTGAAACGGGGCGCCATTTTGCTCGGGGCCTGCGACGGCGCGCAGCTCGTCGGCTTCGTGTACTCGTTCCCCGGCGTGAAGGACGGGCGACCCATGCAGTGGTCGCACATGCTCGGCGTGAGGCCGGCGTTCCGCACGTCGGGCATCGGCCGGGCGCTGAAGCTCGAGCAGCGGCGCGTCAGCCTCGCCATGGGGATCGACCTGATGGAATGGACCTTCGATCCGCTGGTCGCGGTGAACGCCCACCTGAACCTCCGCCGCCTCGGCGCGGTGGCCGGCGACTACGTGGTGAACGTCTACGGCGAGTCGACGAGCCCGCTGCACAAGGGCGCGCCGACGGACCGTTTCATCGCGCAATGGTGGATGCGCTCGCCGCGCGTGGAGGCCGCATTGAGCGGGGCCCTTGCGCCGGGCGCCGCAGCGGCAGGCCGCGATGTGCCGCTGGTCAACCAGGTCGAGCGCCGGGGTGAGTGGCTGGCCTGCGCGGGCGTCGACCTCGATCGGCGCGAGCCGAGGCTGGCCGTGACGATACCGGCGCGCTTCACCGAGATGCTCGTGCGTCAGCCGGACGCGGCGCATGCCTGGCGGATGGCTTCGCGCGAGATCTTCTCGACCTGCCTGTCGCGCGGCTACCGGGTTGTCGACTTCGCATTCGCGCCCGGGGCCGAGTGGGGGACCTACCTGCTCGAGGCGGGGCCGGCCTCGACCTGAGCGGCGCGCCTCGCGGCGTCACCAAGTGCCGCGCTCGCGCATCTCTGAAGAAGGCGGGGCCGAGCATCGACGACGGATTCCCCCGCGATCATCCTGGAGATTGGCCTCATGGACATGACGATTACCTTTCCCGGCGGCGCGCGCGTCGACGCCGAGGTCGGCCCCTTCACCATCGGCACCGATCAGCCGCCCCAGGGCGGCGGCGAAGGCTCGGCGCCCATGCCGTTCACGCTGTTCCTGGCGTCGATCGGCACCTGCGCCGGCATCTACGTGCTGGGCTTCTGCAAACAGCGTGGCCTGTCGACGGACGGCATCCGCATCGTGCAGCGGTCGGAACGGGACCCGCGCACAGGGCTCGTCAGCAGGATCGGGCTCGACATCGAAGTGCCCGCGGACTTCCCGGCCAAGTATCACGACGCGCTCATCCGCGCGGCGGACCAGTGCGCGGTGAAGAAGCACCTCGAGCACCCGCCGGCCTTCGACGTCCGGACGGTGGTCAACTAGCGGAAACCGCTCCGGGGCTAACCGGGAGGCCAGTGCATGGGCCGTCCCCCGAGCACGTGCAGATGCAGGTGGAACACCGTCTGCCCGGCTTCGCGGTTGCAGTTGAAGACCGTGCGGTAGCCCCGCTCCGCGATGCCCAGATTGCGTGCGATGACGGCGGCCCGGCGCAGCATGGCGCCCACAAGCTCGTCGTCGTCGGCCGACACTTCGTTCAGCGTGGCGATGTGGCGGCGGGGCACGATGAGCACGTGCACGGGAGCCTGCGGGTTGATGTCGTGGAAGGCGACGAGATAGTCGTCTTCGTGGACGAGCTTCGCGGGCAGCTCTCCGGAGGCAATGCGGCAGAAGAGGCAGTTCAAGACAGGACCTCCAGGGGCTAGGGGCTGGGCGCTAGTCCGGATCACCAGCCGCTCTCGCGCTTTTGCGCGATCGCCATCCGGGGAATGCCCGCGAGGTCGTCGCGGATGTCCACCAGCTCCAGCCTCGGCTCGGCCGCGATGATCGCGCCCACCGCGCCGGCCTGGCCGAACCCGAACTCGAATAGCAGCCAGCCCCCCGGCCGCAGCACGGCGGCGGCATCGGGGACCAGGCGCCGGACGAGATCGAGGCCGTCGATGCCGCCACTGAGCGCCTGAAGCGGTTCGTGATCGCGCACTTCAGGCTGCAGGCCCGCGATGTCGGGGGCCGGCACGTACGGCGGGTTCGAGACCACGGCATCGAACGGGCCGGCCACACCGGCCAGAAGGTCCGCCTTCAGGAATCGCACCCGGGCCGACACCTCGTGGCGCGTGGCGTTCCGCCGCGCGACGGCGAGCGCTTCGTCTGACGCATCGATCGCGACCACCTCAGCCGACGGCAGCCAGCGGGCGATCGCCACCGCGATGCAGCCCGAGCCGGTGCCCACGTCGGCGACGCGCACAGACGCCGCTGGGGCCGCGGCCCACGGCCCGGGCCGCCCGCCTCGCTCGGGGCCCTCCGGGCTCAGGCGCGCGAGCGCTTCCTCGACGAGCAACTCGGTCTCCGGTCGGGGGATCAGTACGCCGGGGCTGACCTCGATGTCGAGGTTCCAGAACTCGCGGTAGCCGATGATGTAGCCGGTCGGTTCGCGCTGTTCGCGGCGCCGGACGAGCGCCTCGAAGACGCCGGGAAAGCCGGCCGGGCAGGCGTCGTGCTGCCGCACGAGCAACTGGCCGCGTTCCCAGCCCCCCAGGGCCTGTCGGGCCAGCACGTCGGCGTCGATGGCGGCCTCGTCCGGTTCGATGCCCGCCTGTTCGAACCGGCGTCTGGCCTCCCGAATGCGGCGGTGGATCGTGTCGGTGTGGACCATTCGCACCCTTCAGTAGTCAGTAGCCAGTAGTCAGTAGGGCGCCAGAGCGTCGCTGCGAGACGGGCAATGCACTTCTACTGAATACTGGCTACTGGCTACAATACTGGCTACTGGCTACCGACTACTGACAGCTTCCTGGCCGTCCGAGTCGCCCGCCCCTAGCTCCCGACCGCCGTCGCCTCCTTGAGCCGCTCGGCGGTGAAGAACGAGACGGCCTCGTCGATGAGTTCGGCCACGTTCCCGTCGAGCACGTCGGGCAGCCGGTGCGTGGTGAAGTTGATCCGGTGGTCCGTGATCCGGCTCTGCGGGAAATTGTACGTGCGGATC
>JALOKU010000092.1 GCA_025456345.1 Vicinamibacterales bacterium
TGACGCAGCGCGACATTGCCCGTTTCTATTACCCGCTCGCCCTGACGTCGGTCATCTCGCTCATCACCGGGCCGCTGCTCACCTTCTTCATGGGGCGGAGCCGTCAGCCTATCGAGTCGCTGGCCGTGCTGCCCGTCGTGCAGTCGCTCGTGTTCCTCTTCCGCAGCGGTGGCGTGGCGTTCCAGGAAGTCGGCGTGGCGCTCCTCGGGCGCGGAGCCGAGCACCGGGCCGAGATCTCCCGCGCCATGCGCATCCTGGCGTCGGGCGCGACCGTCGCGCTTGCCGTGGTGCTCTTCACGCCCCTCGCCGAAGTCTGGTTCCTCCGCGTATCCGGCCTGCCGCCCGGTCTCGCCGCCTTCGCCCTGACGCCGGCCCGGTTGCTGGTGCTCCTGCCGGCGATGGAGTACTGGCTGTCGTACCAGCGGTCACGGTTCATCCTGAACGGCCAGACGCGCGCGATTACCGTGGCCACCGCGATTGAAGTGGCCGGGATCGCGCTGCTGCTCTTCGTCGGCATCGGCTGGCTCGGGATGATTGGCGTCGTGGCAGGGTCGGTGGCGCAGATATCGGGCCGCCTGTCCTCGAACCTGTTTCTGCTCGGCGCCTCCCGCAGCAAAGGGGTCGGGACTAATTAGGTACAGCAGGTCAAACGGATTACGAAATTGAACGCGGCCTTGTCTGATTACAAATCCGTGCCCAGCCGGAAGCCCTGCTCGTAATTAGTCCCGACCCCTGTCGGTTTTCGAGGCCTCCACGGGCGCGTCGGCAGGGCCGAGGACGAGCCGCATCTGCCCGTCACGCTCGATGAAGCGCAGCCGGCGTTCGATGCCCGCTCCGTCGAGGGAGAACGCGGCGAACTCGCGCTCGCCAGTGGGCAGGTAGCGTAGCGCGGGCAGCACAGGGGTTCCGCGGAGGCCGAGGATGCGCTGCGGCCCCCAGAGGTAGACGTTGTAGACGGACCGCTGTTCGAAGTCGAGGCGCACGAACACGCGCACCGTGTCCGCATCGCGCGGGATCGCGCCAACGGCAGCGGAACCCTTGTACTTGCCGAGCCTGGACTCGCGATCGCGCATCATGTCCGCTTCCTGCGCGCGCATCTCCTCGAGCGTCATGCCGCCGCCCATGGCTTCGTGCAGGGGGGTGACGTCACCGGCAAAGGACTTCGCCGCAATCTCCGCCGTTCGCCTGGAAAGGTCCGCCAGCCGCGCCGCTTGAGCAGGCGCCGCCGCGGCAAGGGCCGAGAACGCCTCCTGGCCTGCTGGAGTCACCGCCAGGCCTGATCGATCGGCCAACAACGTCAGCGTGCCCCCCTGCGGCAGGCGCCACTCGCCCGCCAAGGCCTGGAGGCGCTCCGGCGCGATATCAACCACGCGCGGCGGAAGGGCCGCCTTGCCGCCGAACAGGATCTGCTCGAGCACCTCGACCACCGGCGTGGCTGTCAGCGTGGTGTCGGTCGAGGTCAGCAACAGCATCGCGTCCTCGTCCGGGAATCGCACGAACTCCGCGACGTAGACGCCGTTGCCGCCGTTGTGCTGCACGACGGTGGTGCCGCGCGCGCTCTTGCTCACGGCCCAGCCGTAGGCGTAGTGGGACAGGCCGCGCGGGCCCTCCGCGACATACGGCGTGAAGTACTTCGCGCGCGCTTCCTTCGACAGCACGGCGCCGGTCTCGAGGGCGCGGTGCCAGGCGAGCATGTCGCCGAGCGTCGTGTGGAGCCCGCCGTTGCCTCGCAGCGTCCAGTAAGGCGCGTCCGGCTCCTGGATGCGCTGGAGAATCGTGCCCCAGTCCTCGCCATCGTCGAGATAGCCGTGCGCGATCCGATCGGGTGCCCACGCCGGGAGCTTGTATCCCGTCTCGCGCATCCCGGCCGGCTTCAGCACCCGCTCGGTCAGGTACACCTCGTACGGCTGGCCCGATACCTTTTCCACGATCGCCGCCAGGAGGCTGTAGCCGGCGTTCGAGTACTCGTAGCCGTCGCCCGGCTTGAAGAGCAGTTTCGACTGGAGCGCGCGGCGCACGTACTCCTCGCGCCCGACAGGGTCATAGTCGGTCGGGCTGAAGTCCGACTCGAGCCCGGATGAATGCGTCAGGAGATGGTGCAGCGTGATCGCGGACTTGTCGTCCGGCACGGGACCCAGGTACTTGCTCGCCAGGTCGGTGACCGCCAGCTTGCCCTGCGTCTCGAGGGTCAGGATGGCCGCGGCGGTGAATTGCTTGGTGATGGAGCCGAGGTTGTACACGCTGTCGGTCGTGAGCGGGATGCGGCGCGCGCGATCAGCCAGACCGTAGGACTTCTCGAGCAGCACGTCCTTGCCGCGAACGGCCAGCGCCCCGCCGCTGAACCCGAACCGTTCGAGCCGCGAGAGATACTCGTCGAGCGCGCGGCCCGTCTCGCCGTTCGAGCGCGATGAGCAATACCAGGACGGCTACGAGGCGGCGGGCGACAGGGTGCACGGGATCCTCCACTCCTGCCATCATAGCCGGTCGGCGCAATTCGCAACGGCCGCGGGTATCATCGGATCATCGGGTGACGAAGGAGGCCGCATGCGAGCGAGAATTCTGGCCTTTGGCGCGCTGGTCATGGTCGGCGCCGCGCTGGCCGGGCCTTGTGTCCGGGCCGCCGCAGCGCAGGAAGCCATGTATTGTCGCTGCTGTCGCCGGAAGGCCATGCGCGGGCGGCCCGGCTGGCCGGCATGCTGCGGGATGCGGGCATCACCCACGTCTTTGTCTCCGAGTATGAGCGCACCGCGCAGACAGCCGCGCCGCTGGCGGAGCGCCTCGGCCTCACGCCGGCGGTGGTTCGCGCCGACGACATGGGCGCACTCCTCGAGAGGCTCCGCGCCACCGGCCCGAAGGCGCGCGTCCTCGTGGCCGGCCACAGCGACACCGTGCCGGCACTGCTGAAGGCGCTGGGCTGCACGCAGGCGATCACGATTGCCAAGGCAGAGTACGACAATATCTTCCTCGTGATTCCGGGAGACACGTCCTCACCCCTCCTGCTGCGCCTCCGGTATTGATGGGGGCCACCATGCGCCCGCACGCCATGGAGGCGTACGACACTCGTGCCCGCTGACAACACACGCCGCACCGCCCTCGACGCCGTCGTCGTGAAGGGCGCGCACGAGCACAACCTGAAGTGGGTTGACGTCCGCATCCCGCACGGCGTGCTGGCCGTCGTCACCGGGGTGTCGGGGTCGGGCAAGTCCTCGCTCGCCTTCGACACGATTGCCCAGGAAGGGCGCCGCCGGTACCTCGAGACGTTCTCGTCCTACGCGAGGCAGTTTTTCGGGGCGTTCTCCAGGCCCGCCGCGCGCGAGATCGCCGGCCTCTCACCGACGGTCGCGGTCGAACAAGCCACAGGTGCCGGCAATCCGCGGTCGACCGTCGGCACGATGACCGAACTCTATGACCTGCTGAGGCTCTGCTGGGCGCGGCTCGGGTCGGCGCCCGCAGGCGCCGGCGGCCCCCGCCTCGAACGCCGGCTGTTTTCGTTCAACTCACCGCACGGCGCGTGCCCGGCCTGCAAGGGGATCGGCGTCGAAGACCGGCTGGATCCCGACCTGCTCGTCTCCGACCCGTCGAAGACCGTGCGCGGCGGGGCGCTGCGCATCACGACGCCGACCGGCTACCTGATCTACTCGCAGGTCACGATCGACGTCCTCGACCAGGTGTGCCGCGCGCACGGCTTCTCGGTCGACCTCGCGTGGAACGCGCTGACGCCGGAGCAGCGCCATGTCATTCTCAACGGCTCCGATCGAATCCGCATTCCCTTCGGCAAGCATCCGCTCGAGTCGCGCATGCGCTGGACCGGTATCACCGCGAAGCCGAGGGAGGAGGGCGTCTACAAAGGCATCCTCCCTGTGATGGAGCAGATCCTCCGGCAGAAGCGCAACGCCAACATTCTGCGTTTCGTGCGCTCCATGCCCTGCCGGGCGTGCCACGGTACGCGCCTGCGGCCGGAAGCCCTGGCGGTGACGTTCCACGGGGCGAGCATCGCCGAGGCCGCGGCACTCTCGGTCGACGACCTGCGGCGGTTCTTCGAGAGGGTAAGCGCGGACAGGAGAGGGGCCTGGTCCCCGTTCACCGACATACGTACGCAGGTCGACCAGCGCTGCGACACGCTGCAGCGCCTTGGCCTGGGCTACCTCGCGCTGGACCGCGAGTCGACGACACTGTCGGCGGGAGAGGCCCAGCGCGTGCGCCTGGCGGCGCTGGCGGGCATCGGCCTCCAGGGGGTGCTCTTCGTCCTCGACGAGCCGTCGATCGGCCTGCATCACCACGACACCAGGTTGCTGCTCGACGTCCTCCGCGCGATACGCGATCGCGGCAACACCGTGCTCGTGGTCGAGCATGACGACCAGACGATCCTGCAGGCCGACTGGATCCTCGATGTCGGGCCCGGCGCAGGCGATGCGGGCGGCGAGGTCCTCTTCAGCGGGCCGGCGCGGGCGTTCACCCAGACGCCTCCGTCCGGTGACGCGCATCGCCTCGCCGAGAGCCGCACGCGGGCATTCCTGACGGGAGAGGAGCGCATCGCCCTTCCCTCCCGGCGGCGTGCAGGCTCCGGGGCCCTGGTGGTCGAGGGCGTCACGCGGCACAACCTTCACGGCGTCGGCGCCGAGTTCAGGCTGGGGGCCCTCAATGTCGTGACCGGCGTGTCGGGCGCGGGCAAGTCAACACTGGTCGAAGAGACGCGACGCCTGCTCGGCGGCGGCGGGCCCGGAGGCCCGGCGTCGGTGCGCACGTCGGCCCGCATCGACAAGGTCATCGAGATCGATCAGTCACCGATTGGGCGCACGCCCCGCTCGAACCCGGCCACGTACACGGGGCTGTTCGATCACGTGCGCGCGCTGTTCGCCGCGGAGCCCGACGCGCGCAGCCGGAGCTTCGGCAAGGGCCGCTTCTCGTTCAACGTGCACGGCGGCCGCTGCAGCGCCTGCGAGGGCGCCGGCGTCAGGCAGATCGGGATGCAGTTCCTCGGGACGCTGGCCGTCACGTGCGGCGCGTGCGGCGGCCGCCGATTCAACGGCGAGACGCTGCAGGTGCGGTACCGCGGCGCGAACATCCACGACGTGCTCGAGATGTCCATCGCGGACGCGCTCGTCTTCTTCGGGGATCAGCCCGCGATCGCCCGCCCGCTCGGCACGCTCGACGCGCTCGGACTCGGCTACCTCCGCGTCGGCCACCCCGCGACGATGCTCTCCGGCGGAGAGGCGCAGCGGGTGAAGCTCGCCGCGGAGCTGGCGAGGCCCGGCACGGGCCGTACCCTCTACCTCCTCGACGAGCCCACGACCGGGCTCCATCCCGCCGACATCGTACGGCTCCTCGCCGCCATCGACGGCTTGATCGAGCGCGGCAACACCGCGATCGTCATCGAGCACCACCTCGACGTCATCAAGGTGGCCGACCGGGTGATCGACCTCGGGCCCGGCAGCGGGGCAAGGGGCGGAAGGGTGATTGCCGCCGGCACACCTGAGGAGGTGGCCGCGACGCCGGGCTCGCTGACGGGCGCCGCGCTCGGCGACGCGCTGGCCGCTGCTACCGGGCCCTGGTCTCCGGTGGCCCTGGCCGCACAGGACGCCGAGGCGGCTGCCGTGCGCGCCACCCGGGCAGCCGCGCCGATCCGGCTCACCGGCGTCTCCACGCACAACCTTCAGCACATCGACGTGGAGATCCCGCGGCACTGCCTGACGGTGATCACGGGGGTGTCGGGGAGCGGCAAGTCCTCGCTGGCCTTCGACACGATCTTCGCGGAGGGCCAGCGCCGGTTCGCGGACAGCTTCTCCACGTACGCCCGGCGCTTCGTGCAGCAGGACGGGGACGCACGATTCGACGCCGTGTCCGGGCTGACGCCGACGGTGGCGATTCGCCAACAGGCGCCGTCGCGGAACCCGCGCTCGACGGTGGCGACGCTGACCGAGGTCCACGACGCCTACCGGCTGCTCTATTCCCGGATGGGAACGAGGGCCTGCCCGGACTGCAGCACCGGGCTGGACGACGGGCGGTGTCCCTCGTGCGGGTTCGAGGGCGCCCGCCCACTGACGGCGTCGATGTTCTCGCCGAACTCGGAGGTTGGCGCGTGCCCGCAGTGCCGCGGCCTCGGATACGCCCTCGAGTGCGATCCGGCGACGCTCGTTTCCGACCCGTCGAAGCCGCTGTCCGGGGGCGCGATGGACGGCCACAAAGCCGGCCGTTTCTACGGCGATCCTCATGGACAGCACATGGCGGCGCTCACCGCCGCCGGGGCGGCGCTGGGCCTTGATTTCTCGGTGCCGTGGGAGGCGCTCGATGATCGTGCGAGAGACGTCGCCCTGCGAGGCACCGGCGGCCGCATGTTCGACGTCGAGTGGCAGTACCGCCGCGGCGCGCGCGCGGGCGCGCACCGGTTCACGTCGGCGTGGCCGGGCCTGCTCGAACTGGTCCGCCTCGAGTACGAGCGCAAGCACGCCGATCGGCGCGGCGAGGCCCTCGCGCCGCTGATGGCGCCCATGCCCTGCCGCGCGTGCGGCGGCGGGCGCCTGAAGCCGGAGGCGCTCGCGGTACGCGTCGGCGGCGTGAACATCCACGAACTGCTGGCGAGGACCGTGGACGAGAGCCTCGCGTTCTTCGCCGGCGTCGACGACGGCCGCGCGGCCGTTGACGATCGCGATCGGTTCCTCAGCGCCGATCTCGGGCTCGACATCATCAGCCGTCTGTCGAGCCTGCGCGATGCCGGGCTCGGGTATCTCGCCCTCGGCCGATCGGCGTCGACGCTCTCGGGCGGCGAGGCGCAGCGCGTGCGCCTGGCCGCCGAGCTCAGGTCGGGCCTGACCGGCATCACCTACGTGCTCGACGAGCCCACCGCCGGCCTTCACGTGCGGGACACCAGCCGGCTGCTCGGCCTCCTCTGCGGGCTGCGCGATGCCGGCAACACCGTGGTCGTGGTCGAACACGATCTCGACGTCATCGCGGCCGCCGACCACGTGATTGAGATCGGGCCCGGCGCGGGGCCGCACGGCGGGCGCGTGATCGTGAGCGGGGCGCCGGCGGACGTGGCGTCGTGCGCGGCCTCGCGAACGGGCCCGCATCTCCAGGCAAGGCTGGCGCCGCATGCCCACGCGCCGAGGCGCGCCCTCTCGCCCGGCATCACCGTGTGCGGCGCGGCCGTTCACAATCTCAGCGGCCTCGACGTCGAGGTGCCCGCCGGCGGCCTCGTGGTGGTGACGGGAGTCTCGGGCAGCGGCAAGTCGTCGCTCGTCTTCGACGTGATTGCGCCGTCGCTCGAACGCGCGCTGTCGGCCGGAGCTGCGCCGGCTAGCGCCGCGGTCAACTGCGGCGCGCTCGTCCTGCGGGACGCCTTCCAGTCCATTGCGGCCGTCGGCTCCGCTCCGCTGTCGTCCTCGCCCTGGAGCAACGCCGCCACGCTCGTCGGCTGCTTCGACGCCATCCGCGCCGTGTTCGCCGCCTCGCCGCAGGCCACCTCTCTCGGCCTGCGCAAGCAGGACTTCTCCACGTCCGGCCCGGGAGGCCGGTGCGACGCGTGCGAGGGCCGGGGGCAGACGCGCGTCGGGATGGACTTCCTCCCTGACGTGTGGGTGAGGTGCGAGGACTGTGGCGGGGCTCGTTACGGGCCGGCCGCCCTGACGTCGGTGGCGGGCGGGCGCTCCATCGCGGACGTGCTCGCGATGAGCGTCGACGAGGCTCAATCGTGGGCCGAGGGCCTCGCCTCGAACCATGCTGCGTCGATGCGCAAGGCGTTCGCCGCTCTGCGCGACGTCGGTCTCGGGTACCTCGCACTTGGCCAGCCGGCGCGAACGCTCTCAGGCGGCGAGCGCCAGCGCCTCGCCCTCGCCACGGCGCTCCTCGCCCGTGGCGCCGGGCGAACGCTCTACGTGTGCGACGAGCCGACCACCGGCCTCCATCCGGACGATGTGGAGCGGTTGCTGGGCGTGTTCGACCGGCTGATCGACGGGGGTCACACCGTGCTGGCCGTCGAGCACAACCTCGAGGTCATCGCCCGGGCCGACTGGGTCATCGACCTCGGCCCCGAGGGAGGGACCGGCGGAGGGCAACTCGTGGCGGCCGGGACGCCCGAGATGGTCGCGTCGTGTGACGCCTCGCACACCGGCCGCGCGCTGCGAAACCTCCGCTCAGGCAGCGTGACGTAATCCCTTTCAGGCGTCGTGTTAGATGAGCTCGCCTCGCCGTTCGGCGGATGGCCGAACCCCGAATCCCGAGTCCCGGATCCCGCACCCTGGTGCGCTGGGTGCTCTATTTCTCCCGCCTCTTACAGCTGATGGCGACGCCGCCCTGCGTAACGGTCGTTTCGAGGAACGGCAGCCCCGACACGTACTCGTAGTAGTCGCCGGTCATCCCGCCGCCGCGGCGCCCGCGTCCCGGGTACACGTTGTGCGCCGCGATGCATCCGCCGACGGCGAGCTTCGGAATCACGGCCTTCACGTAGTTCGTGTACCACTCCTTGTCGGCGTCGATGAACACGAAGTCGAAGGGTCCATCCAGCTTCGGCACCAGTTCGTGCGCGTCGGCGAGGCGGGCGTCGATGAGCGCGGCGACGCCGGCGTCCTTGAAGTTCCGCACGGCCTCGCTGTGCCGGCCCGGATCGATGTCGATCGTCGTGAGCTTGCCGCCCGTCTTCGAGAGGGCCAGGGCGATCCAGATCCCGGATCGGCCCGTGGAGGTGCCGATCTCGAGGGCGCGTTTGAAGCCGCCTTTGACGACGAGGTCGTGGAGCAGTTGGCCGTCGGATTCCGGCACGTTCATGTCGCGCCAGTCGCCGCGACGCGCGTCGAAGAACGCCTTCACGCGCGCCTCGAGATGGTCCGATCCACCCGCGCCCTGGCCGCTGGCCGGGACCAGCGCAAAGCCGCACGCCGAGATGACGACGAGTGCCGCAACCAGCCGTTTCATGACGACCCCCTCTGCACCCTTCCGGGCGTATCTACGACGTCCGGCACGGGGTGTTTACCGGGGATTTCGGCGGCGCGGAAGGCCCCCGCTGTGGTAGCCTTCGGCCGGTACTGCCCGCTGCCCGTCTGCCAGGAGGAACCCACGTGCGCACGACTCGCCTGCGTTTCAGCCTCGCGCTGCTCTGTGCCGTCATCGTCGCGATCGCATCCGGGGGCCGGTTCCCGCTGCGGGCGGCCCCGGCGGAGTTCACGACGTATCACAGCTACGAGGAGCTGGCCGCCGCGCTGAAGGCCGCCGTGGCGGCCCACCCGGATCTCGCCAGGCTGGTCTCGCTCGGCAAGACGAGAGAGGGGCGCGACATCTGGGCCGTCGAGATCGCGAAGCCGTCGGGACCGCCCGTGGACTCGCGCCCGGGCCTGCTCATCGCGGCAAACTTCGAGGGTGATCATGTGATCGGGAGCGAGCTGGCCCTCTACACGATCGACTTCCTGCTCAGTGCGTACGCCACCGACCCGGCCGTGAAGCAGCGCCTCGAGCGATCGGTCGTGTACGTGGTGCCCCGCGTGAACGCGGACGGCGCGGAACAGATGTTCGCGCCGGTGAAGGCGCTGCGGCGCACCAACGCGACGCCGTTCGACGCCGACAACGACGGCCGGACAGACGAGGACGGGCCGGAGGACCTGAACAAGGACGGCGTCGTCACCGTGATGCGCGTGAAAGACCCGAAGGGGCCGTACATGGTCAGCCCCGAGGATGCGCGGCTGATGAAGCGGGCCGATCCGTCGAAGGGCGAGTCGGGCGGCTGGGCGCTCTACACCGAGGGCATCGACAACGACGGCGACGGCTTCTACAACGAGGACGGCCCGGGCGGCGTCGACCTCAACCGCAACTTCATGCACCAGTACCCGTACTTCTCGCCCGACGCGGGCCGGTACATGGTGAGTGAAACGGAGACCCGCGCACTCCTGGACTACGTCCTCGCGCACCGCAACATCGCGGCCATCCTGACCTTCGGCGAAAGCGACAACCTCATCGCGGCGGGCGGACGGCCGGCCGCGACCGCAGGGTTGCATCTGGTCGACTTCGCCGAAGCCGCCAACGCGCCGGCGCGGCGCGTCGGGATGATGCCCGACTTCGGCGGAGCCGGGGGCCGGGGTTTCGGGCGCGGCGGCGGGATGTTCATGTTCGGCGACGAGGGCGGCCCCGCCGGGCGCGGCGCACAGGCCCAGGCCGCCGGGCGCGGCGGAGGCGGCGTCCAGCCTGCGACGACCGTGAACGCGGCCGACCTCGAGTACTTCACCGCGATCGGCGCCAAGTACCGGGAACTGACCGGCCTGCGCAGCAGCGGGTTCCTGCGGGCACCAGCCGGCGCGTTTTTCGAGTACGGCTACTTCCAGTACGGCGTACCGTCCTTCTCGACGCCGGGCTGGGGCCTGCCGGGCGGAGGCAGGCCTGCCGGCCCCGGCGGCGGCGCGGGTCCGTCTGGTGAAGCGGCGGCAAGGCCACCAGGCATTCCGGCCGGCATGCCCGCCATGGCGGGGATGGCTGGCGGGCCCGGCCAGCGCGGCGCGGGCCGCGGTGCGGGCCCCGGCGTCGAGGGCAGTGCCGGGGAAGGCATCGACCTGCGCCTGCTGCAATGGATGGACAGCGAGAAGGTGGACGGATTCGTCACCTGGACGGCGTTCAAGCACCCGGCGCTCGGCGAGATCGAAATCGGCGGGTTCAAGCCGTACGCCGCCGTGAACCCCCCGGCCTCGAAGATCGCCGACCTCGGCGCCGCACATGCCAGGTTCGTGCTCTACCTGACGTCGCTCTTTCCGAGGATCGCCATTGCCAAGTCCGAGGTGACCGCCCTTGGCGGCGGGCTCTACCGCATCAGGGCGGACGTCGAGAGCGCCGGCTTCCTGCCGACGGCGCTCGCCCAGGGCGTGACGGCGCGTTCCGTCAAGCCGGTGATGGTCCAGCTGGGCGTGCCGCCCGAGTCGATCATCACGGGATCGGAGAAGACCAGCTTCATTCCGGCGCTCGCCGGCTCCGGCAGCCGGCAGTCTTTCGAATGGGTGATCAAGGGGAAACCGGGATCGTCGGTGACACTCAAGACCGTGTCCCAGAAGGGCGGCACCGACACCGCCACGTTGACACTCCAGTAACCGCCAGCACAGCACAGGGAGTTAACGATGACGACCAGGATCTTCAGACTCATCGCGACCTCGGCCCTGCTGACGGCGCTGGCGGTGCTCGCGTCGGCCGCCATATCCGCGCAGGGGAAACCGTCCGCGGGCGCCGCGCCGGTTCCCCAGCCTGGGCCGGTGCGCCCGGCCCAGGACTGGGCGAGCGGCCCGTCGTCTGAGCGCACGTTCAAGGTGAGGCTCGACTTCAACCGCTGGCACGACGTCGCCGAGCTCCAGGCCGACATGCGCACGCTCGAGAAGGCGTACCCGAAGTTCCTGAAGTACCGCTCGCTCGGCAAGAGCTACGGCGGGCGCGACCTCGCGCTGATGGTCGTCAACAACCCGGACACGGGCGCCGATACGACGAAGCCCGCGATGTACATCGAGGCCAACATCCACGGGAACGAGATCCAGGGCGGAGAAGTCTGCCTCTACACCATCTGGTACCTGATGGAGCACTACGGGAGGATCGAGGCGATCACGCGCCTTGTCGACGAACGCGCGTTCTACATCGTGCCCACGATCAACCCTGACGGCCGCGACTACTTCATGCGCGGCCCCGGGGGCAACGCCCGCACCGGCCACATGCCCGTGGACGACGACAACGACTACCAGTTCGACGAAGACGGGCCTGCGGACCTGAACGGCAACGGCGTGATCGAGCAGATCCGCAAGTACGTGCCCGGCCAGGGCACCCATCGCAGGAGCGCCGCCGACCCGCGCTCGCTCGAGCCGGTCAGGCCCGGCGAAACCGGCGACTACGTCCTGTTGGGCCAGGAAGGCGTCGATCACGACGGCGACGGGCGCGTCGGCGAGGACGGCTACGGCAGCTACGACCCGAACCGCAACTACCCTGCCGACTGGCAGCCCAACTACGTCCAGGGCGGGGCGATGGACTACCCGTTCCAGCTTCCCGAGGCGAAGGCCGTCAACGACTTTCTGATCGCCCACCCCAACGTCGCGGGCCTGCAGACTTACCACAACAGCGGCGGCATGATCCTGCGCAGCCCCGGCGCCGAGCAGACGGGCGAGTACCCGGCGTCGGATGTCCGCGTCTACGACGAGATCGGGAAGAACGGCGAACGGATGCTCCCCTTCTACCGGTACCTGGTGATCTGGAGCGGGCTCTACACCGTGCACGGCGGGGTGACGGACTGGGGCAACGACACGCTCGGCGTCCTGTCGTTCTCGAACGAGTTGTGGAACGGCGGGCAGTACTTCACCAGCCCGGACCTGAAGGAGCAGCAGAAGGATCCCGAAAGCCCGATCGCGCCGCGCGTGGCGAACTACTTCTTCAACGACCATCTCGAGTTCGGCGACCAGCTCACCGAATGGAAGCCGTTCACGCATCCGCAGTACGGCGAGGTCGAAATCGGCGGGGCGTTCAGGAAGACGTTCGGCCGCGTGCCGCCGCGGTTCATGAACGAGGAGCTCTGCCACCGGAACATGGCCTTCACGCTCTACCAGGCCGACGAAATGCCGCGCATGTCGATCGGCGAGGCCAAGGTCGAGAAGCTCGCGGACGGGATCTTCAGGGTCTGGGTGGACCTGGTGAACGACAAAGTCACGCCGACCATCCTCGCGAAGGCCGCCGCGAACAACGTGGTGCCGCCTGACCTGCTCACGCTCGACGGCAAGGGCGTCGACGTGCTGTCGGCCAGCTGGGTGCCGAACAAGTGGCGGCCGGCCGTGGCGCCGATGATCGACCAGAAGGATCTCACGCGAATCATGATCCGGAACGGGCAGCCCGGCCGGTCCACGAGGACCGTGCAGTACCTGGTGAAGGGCGCAGGCAGCATCACGGTGAAGTACGCGAGTGTGAAGGGCGGAACAGCGCAGAAGACAATCGCGCTGCAATAGAACCCCGGGGCTGAAGCCCCGGCGCGCAACCGAGAGGGAGTCGCGTATGCGATGGCTCGCCGCCGGACTGATGCTCGTGACGCTGACGGTTGACACCGGTGTTGCCCGTCAGACCGGCCAGCGGAGCGTCGCGAGATCGATTCCCTACTCGGTCGGCCGGGCGCTGCCCGATCGGTCGGGCGACTGGACTCGCGCGGCGCAGATCCAGATGTTCAACCCCGGCGATCTCTGGGAGCACATCAACGGCGCCGCCGAGCAGTATCTGACGTACGGGTTCCAGGACCTGGCCACGGCGCAGTACACCGACCGCACGACCCGCACGGTCGTCGTGGTCGAGGTCTACCGGATGGCCGGCGCCGTGAACGCGTTCGGCATCTACCGACAGGAGGTCAGCCCCAAGGCCCGGGCCGTGCCGCTCGGCGTCGAGGGCCGCGCCAGCAGCAACACCATCAGGTTCTGGACCGGCGAGTTCTACGTCAAGCTGACGACGCCGCCCGGCGGCGGGCGGATGCCGGAACTCGAAGCGCTCGGCGCCGCCATCGCGAAAGGCCTCGGAGCGCCGGGCGCGATGCCGGTGGAGGCCGGCTGGTTCCCGACAGCCGGCCAGCTGCCGGACTCGGTCAAGTTCATCCCCGCCGACGCGCTCGGCCAGGCGGCGTTTGCGAACGCGTTCGAGGCGAAGTACGAGAATCCCGGGGAACCGGCGACGGCGCTCGTCGTGCCGTTCGGCAGCGACAAGGACGCGGCTGCCGCCTTCGCCCGCTACGAGTCATTTCTCGCGAAGGCCCGAGGCAAGACGAAGGTGGCGTCGCCCGGGGACGGCGGGTTCTCGGCCACCGATTCGTTCCAGGGATTCATTCTGGCCGTCAGGGCCGGGTCGAGGCTGGTGATCTCGCTGGGCGCCCCTGAGGAACGGGCCGCCGCGATGGTCTCGGACATCGTCAAGCGGCTCGGCACCGTGCAGGCCGGCCAGCCCAGGAAGGAAGGCTCCTGGTGAAGGGCATGAACAGGCGCGGGTTCGTGCGCGCGTCGGCGGCGGTCGCGGCCGCCGCGATGACTCGTCCGGCAATCGCCGCACCGGCACAGGATGCGCCGGACAGCGGGCGCGTGCGGCGCTTCAAGCCTCTCGGCAAGACCGGCTGGAGAGTCGGCGACGTGTCGGCCGGATCCGGACAGCGCGATCCCGCCGTGCTCAACTACATCTTCGAGTCCGGCATCAATCTCATCGACACCGGCTTTCAATATGCCGGTCACGAGGAACTCGTCGGGAAGGTCCTGCCGAAGTGGCGCGACAAGGTGTTCGTGCTCGACAAGTGGGACCCGCCGCTTGTCACGGCCACGGTCACCAAGTCGGCGCTGCTCGAGGCCCTCGACGTCTCGCTGCAGCGGCTCAACACGACCTACGTCGACTGCATGATGCTCCACTCGATCGGCCACCCGCGCTACGGCGGCCTCGAGCGCATCCAGAACCCGGCGATCTACGAGGCCTGGGACGAAGCGAAGCGCCTCGGCAAGGTGCGGTTCACGGGCGCCTCGAGCCACGGCGTCCGCATGATCGAGGACATGAACTGGGGCCTCGACAACAACCGGTTCGACCTCATCCTCATCGGCGCGAACTTCCTGACGCACGGCGCCGAGCCGCTGCTCAAGAAGGCGCGCGCGAAGGGGGTCGGCACGATCGCCATGAAGACCATGACGACGTACAAGTCGGATCTGAACATCCAGGCGCTGCAGAACGAGCAGACCAACGCGAGGCAGGCGTGCCTCAAGTGGATCCTCGCTTCGGATCTGTTCGACACGCTCGTGGTCAGCATGCCGAACTACGACCGGGTGGCCGAGTACCTGGCGGTGTCGGGCACGACGAGCCTCACGGCCCGCGACGAGCGGTACCTGCGGACCGTGGCCGCGGCGGTCGGGCCCCGCTACTGCCGGCCCGGCTGCGGCGCCTGTCACGGGGCGTGCCCGCACGGCGTTCCGGTGGCCGACATCCTCCGCTACAAGATGTACTTCGAGGACTACGGCGAAGAGAAGTTCGCGATGCAGCGGTACGGGCTCGTGCCCGCGTCCACCCGGCCGTCGCGCTGCGCCGGCTGCGCCGCGCCCTGCGAAGCCGCGTGCCCGTATGGCCTCCGCGTGCGCGAACGCTTGTCGGAGGCCGACCGGCAGCTGCGGTTCGCGTAGGACTGCCTCTGGGCAGGAGGGGAACGTGACAGGACTGCGGATGGCGTGCGTGGCCGCCGTGCTCGGCGTGGGGCTGAGCGCGCCGGCTCTGGCCCAACCCACGGCGGCCGAGATCGTCGCGCGATCGGTCAAGGCCCATGGCGGTGACGCGTTGACGTCGTGGCAGACGCTGAAGATCACCGGCACCGTCGTCATGCAGGACGGCATCGCCTACACCGGCGCCTACACGCTGCTCGCGAAGGCACCGGACCGCCTTCGCGTCGAGCACGACGCCACCGCGGACCGCGGGCGCGCGTTCTACGATTACTTCCTGAACGGCGGCGTCGCCTGGAGCCGGCGCAACCTCATCCCCGGCACGCTCGAGGCGGATCGCATCCAGCGCTGGATGGATCACTGTTATGGGATCGCCTTCTACGCCAGGCCGGGCGTGACGCTCGAGTTGATGCCCGAGGGCACCATCGATTGGCCGCCGCCGGCGACACCCGCGGGCCCAGGTTCGCCGCGCAAGGTGTGGGTGATTGCAGCGACGGTCGGAACGGAACGCCGCGAACTGCACATCGACCAGGAATCGGCTCGCCTGCTCCTGGAAGCCACGCCGCAAGGCAGCCGCTACTACTGGGACTTCAAGACATTCGACGGCATGCTCATGCCGACCCGCATCCTGGAGATTGCGAAGACGCGGCAGGGAGAATCGCGGACGCCGT
>JALOKU010000093.1 GCA_025456345.1 Vicinamibacterales bacterium
ACCGCGAGCAGGCCGATGCCCGCCTTGTTGGTGACCGCCATCCACCGCACATCCACTTTGTTGCCGTTCTCCTGCGGCTTCGAGTACTCGGTCCACTGCGCGTCCACGGTCCCGCTGTGGCGGCCCACGCGGGCTTCGTTGCGGTCGGCATATGTCTCTTCGGGCCCGGGACCGAACCACGACACACGCTCGAAGCCGGCCGGCATCGCCATCTGCATGCCGAAACGCGGCAGCATCGGCAGGTTGCCGAGCCCTGGCGCGAACGAGGCGTCTACATAGATGTCCCCGGACGGGAAGACGGTGTAGGCGACCTTGTAGCTCGACGAGATAACGGGAATGACGGCATCGATCTCGACGCGAACCGCTCCGTTGGCCGCCTGGGTGGCCTGCACGGCCCGGACCGCCCACGATTCGCTCGCGGCGCGCCACACGTGGAGCTTCGTCTGCAGCGTCGCGCCGCGGTCGTTGTCGGTCCAGGCGCGCCAGAAGTCGGGCATGAGCGGCTGCTGCACCAGTTCGGTGCCGCGGTACGTGAGGGACGTCATCGCGCCCGCAGCCTTGTCGAACCGCGCCGTGAACGCCTGGCCGGTGACTGTGACCACGTCGGGGCCGTCCACCAGCGCCAGCGTCGCGCCAGGCGCCGGGGCAACCGGACTGGCCGGACGGCCGGCCGGCAGCTTGAACTGGTCGTACGCCATCTCGTCGCCGAGGCGGCCGCCCCAGGGCGCATTGGCCTTCAGCGTCCACGACACGTCGAGGAAGTACTCCACGCCGGGCTGGGGCGCGATGGCGGGCAGAGGCAGCGTGATCGCCTTGCTCTCGCGGGGCCCGAGCTTCAGCGGAGGAATCGTCCCGCTCGCGATCGTCGTGCCGTCGGCCCGCACGGCCCATCGCCCCGCGAGCGCCTGGTCGAGCGGCGTGAAATCGTGCCAGTTGGTGATGTGCACTGTGCCGGCGCCCAGGTCGACCGGCTTCACGTGCACGTACTGGTAGTTGCGCTTGACGACGAGCAGGCCAGGATGCGGCTCGCGGTCGGCAGAGACGAGGCCGTTCATGCAGAAGTTGTAGTCGGTGGGGACGTCGAGCGGCCCGAAATCGCCGCCGTACGCGAGGTACGTGCCGGCCTTGTCAACGCGGCGGAACCCGAGTTGAAACTCCGGCCCCGCCAGCAGCGTCCGCTCCGGCCGGGCCTGGCGCGCGCCGGCCGGCGGGATGCGCGTGCGGATCCCCTGGTCGACCCAGTCCCAGATGAGGCCGCCCTGCAGTTGCGGGTTGCTGTAGAAGAGGTCCCAGTACTCGCGGAAGTTGCCGGTGCTGTTGCCCATCGCGTGGGCGTACTCGCACTCGATCAGGGGCCGCGTCTGGGGTGTCGACCCATACTGCGCAACGGCCTTGGGCCGCATGTACATCGGCACGAAGATGTCGGTGTGCGGCCGCAGTTCCGCGCGTTCGTACTGCACCGGGCGCGAGGCATCCCGCTGCTTGACCCAGGCGTAGGTCGCTTCAAAATTCACGCCGTCGCCGGCCTCGTTGCCGAGCGACCAGATGATGATGGACGGGTGGTTCTTGTCGCGCTCCACCATCCGCACGGTCCGGTCCATGTGCGCCGTCTTCCATGCCGGGTTGTTGCCGAGCGTGCGCGCCGGCGAGTATCCCATGCCGTGCGATTCGATGTTGGCCTCGTCTATCACGTAGAGGCCGTACTGGTCGCAGAGGTCGTACCAGGCAGGGGAGTTCGGGTAGTGCGAGGTCCTCACCGCGTTGAGATTGTGCTGCTTCATCAGCCGCACGTCGCGCAGCATCTGTTCGACGGTCACGTCGTGGCCCGTGTCCGCGTCGTGCTCGTGGCGGTTGGTGCCCTTGATGAGAATCGGGCGGCCGTTCACCATGAGCTGGCCGCCCTTCATCTCCACCTTCCTGAACCCGACTGTCTGCGGAATGGCCTCCACCACGCGCCCGCCGGCGTCAAGGAGCGAGACAACGAGCGTGTAGAGCGCTGGCGATTCGGCGGTCCACTTCTTCGGCGCGCCGATCGCCTGCACCATGGCCGCCGTCACCGTCTGGCCGGCCGGTACGCTGCCGACCGTGGCGGTCGCGCGGGCCAGTTCCACGCCCTGCGGGTCCAGCAGCGCCGCGCGCACGGTCAATGACGCCGCGGCGGCCGAGCCGTTGCGGACCTGGGCGTCGAGTTTGAGTTCGGCGTTCGTGTAGGCGGCGTCGAGGTCGGTCCGAATCTGCAGATCCTTGACGTGCAGCGGCCCGGCCGACCAGAGCGTCACGTCGCGGAAGATCCCGCTCAGGCGCCAGAAGTCCTGGTCCTCCAGATACGAGCCGTCGCACCAGCGGTAGACTTCCACCGCCAGCAGATTCTCGCCGCTCGCTGTACCCGACGCGCTCGCCGTTGACCCAGAGGTAGAACGCCGACTCGACGCCGTCGAAGGTGATGTAGACGTCGCGGCCGGCCCACGCGGGCGGCACGGTGAAGCGCGTGCGGTAGGAGCCGACCGGGTTGTTGTCCGCGGGAATGTGCGGCGGATCCGGCACGCCCCAGGGGTACTTGATGTTGACGTAGATCGGGACGTCGTATCCCTCGAACTGCCAGTTCGACGGCACGCGGATCGTCTTCCAGGCGGCGTCGTCGAATCCGGGGCGGTAGAAATCCGCGGGCCGGTCGGACGGCTTGGGCACCCAGAAGAACTTCCAGTCGCCATTGAGCGACTTGTAGAAGGGAGAGGCCTCCCGCTTGCCAGCCTTCGCCAGCGCTTCATCCGGGTAGATCGTGAACGTGGCGCGGGGAGGCTCCTTGTTCACGCCGACGATCGCAGGATCCTGCCACTCGAGGGGTGCGGGCGCCTGCGCGGCGGGCCCGGAGCCCCCGCTTGCCCATGCCAGCCCCATCCCTAGCCCGATCACCAGACTCGCCGTCACCCTGTGCCGCATCGATGCGCCTCCGGCGCGCATCTTAACCCGAGGAGCAGGGGTCGGGACTAATTACGCAACGCCTCTCGACCGGCTGACGGAATTGAAATATCGACAGGCCGATGACGAAATTGTCGTCGGCGGGGCCGCCTGTACGTAATCAGTCCCGACCCCTACAGACGCTTGAGGACGATGAGCGAGAGATCGTCGTACGGCCTCGTGGTCCCGATGAACGCATCGACCGACTCGAGGACCCGTTCACCTGCCTGCTTTGCCGAGAGGGGCGCCAGTCCTGGAAAGACCGCCCGAAGCCGATCCTCACCGAAGAACTCGCCGGCCGCGTTCAGCGCCTCGGTCAGGCCGTCGGAGTACCCGATCAGCATCTCTCCGGGCTGCACGTCCTGGTGCTGCGCGCGGTACGCGGCGCCCGGCATCATGCCGAGCGCCATGTCGCCCCGCTGCAGTTCATGGTACCCGCCGGCCGAGACGAGCACCGGCGGCATGTGGCCGCCGTTGACCAGGCCCACTGCGCCGTCGTTGTGCCGCAGCTCGAAGTAGAGCAGCGTCGCAAACCGGTTGGCCAGGCCGTCCCGGCACAGGATGTCGTTGGTCTTCGCAGCCAGGTGGCTCAGCGACGGCGCGTCGGTTGCCAGCGCCCTCAGCGTGGACTGGACCTTGGCCATGAGCAGGGCCGCCGGCAGGGCTTTGCCGGCCACGTCGGCAAGGGTGAAGGCCACGCGCCCGGGCCCCAACTCGAGGCAGTCGACGAGATCGCCCCCGACATCGTTTGCCGGCCGCGTGTAGAGCCAGACGTCCCAGCCGCCGAGGCTGGGGCAGCGGTCGGGCATCAGCGCGCGCTGGACCGACCGGCCCGCCTCGAGCTCGTGGCGGGCCAGCAACTTGTCCTTGAGTTCGAGCAGCAGCAGGCAGACGAGCAGGAACGCCCCGAACATGCTGCCATCGCCGCCCACGTTGGTGCCATTGCCGGTTGTCACCAACCTTGGCGACGAGAGGAGCAGGACCAGGGCGACCAGAAAGGCAAACCGCCGGAGCGGCGTGAGCTTCAGGAACAGGCTCTTCAGCAGCCAGCCCGCGAGCCACAACCCGCGCCGGATCGTGCCCATCCCGGCGAGCCGCTGCCGGTGCTCCGGTGTGAGGTAGAACTCCTTCAGTTCCGCCATCGTCGTCCGGAGCATCCCGCGCCAGCCCGGGCGCACGTCGTCGCGGACGTAGCGCCAGTCCTGCTTGAGCGTGTCCCAGAGCGGCTTGTCCGGGGGCGCGGTGGGCGGGTTGCTGAGCATGTCGCCTCGCGGGAACGCGGGAATCGCAGATTGCCGGGCCGGATCTTGGCGCCGGCATGGCCATTCACTGGATTGGACGGTCCAGGCTTCGGCGGGGTTCGAAGGCCGACGATGACGGAATTGTCGCCGGCCGAGGCGCGGTGATCGTAATTGATCCCGACCCCTCAGGCGGCCCGCAGGCGGAAGGCGGGCTGATATACTCGCGCCTGTATATAGAGGGGGGACATCCTGTGGCAACACGGCGCGGTCTGGGTCTGGTGCTGGGCATTCTCCTGGCGGCCATTCTGGTGTCGATGGCGGCGATGGTCGTGCTGGCGCTCGTCGTGGGCCGGGAGCCGCCGGTTCCCGCCAACTCCGTCCTGGTCGTCCGTGTCGAAGGCGACCTTGCCGACGCCGCGTCCGACACCATCTTCGCGTCCGTGCTCGGCGCGCGGCGCAACGGCACCCGGGCCATCGTGGAGAACCTCCGCAAGGCGAAGGCGGATTCCCGGATCTCGGCCGTCATCGTCCGGCCCCTCGGCCTGAGCACGGCCTATTGGGCGCGGGTGCAGGAAGTCCGCGACGCGATCCTCGACTTCAAGACCTCGCGCAAACCGATCGTGGCGCACCTGGAGTATGGCGGGGACCGCGAGTACTTCGTCGCGACGGCATGCGACCGCGTCTTCCTGCAGCCGACAAGCCCCCTCGACATGAGCGGCTTCGCGAGCTACGTGCTCTTCTTGAGGGGCACCCTCGACAAGGTTGGCGCCTATCCCGACTTCCTGCACATCGGCGACTTCAAGACCGCGCCCAACCAGTACACCGAGAAGACGTTTACGCCGGCCCATCGCGAGATGGCCGAGTCGCTCAACCGCGACTTGTTCGAGCAGTACGTGCAGGCCGTGGCCAGCGGCCGGAAGAAGACGCCGGAGGACATCCGCCGGCTCGTGGACGAGGGGCCGTTCCTCGCCGAGGATGCGGTCCGCGCCGGCCTCGTCGATGATCTGGCGTACGACGACCAGTTGGACGCGAAGGTGAGGCCCGGCGCGAAGGCCGGCGTGCGCCTCAAGGACGACGACTATTCGAAGGTCGGCGCGGCGTCGATCGGCCTGGGCGGCCGGTCGCGGATTGCCGTTATCAACGCGTACGGCGTGATCAACTCAGGCCGGAGCGGCATCGATCCGCTGAACGGGGCCGTGGTCGGCTCCGACACGCTCGTCGAGTACATCCGCAAGGCGAGGAAGGACCGGTCGATCAAGGCCATCGTCCTCCACATCGACAGCCCCGGTGGATCCACCGTGGCATCCGACGTCATCTGGCGTGAGCTGGTGCAGGCGAGCACGGGCCCGGGAGCCAGGCCGCTGGTGGCGTCGATGTCGGACCTGGCCGCGTCGGGCGGCTACTACATCGCCATGGCCGCGCCCGACATCGTCGCGCAGCCCGGCACGCTGACCGGGTCCATCGGCATCTTCGGCGGCAAGATCGTCACGGGGGGCACGTACGCCAAGCTCGGGATGAACATCGAGGCGGTGAGCATCGGCAAGCACGCCGAGATGAACTCGCCCGCGCGGCCGTACAGCGAGGAGGACCGCGCGAAGCTCGACGAGCAGCTCCGGGCGTTCTACAATCAGTTCATCGAGAAAGTCGCCGCCTCGCGGCACAAGAAGCCCGAGGAGATCGACGCGATTGCCCAGGGCCGGGTCTGGACAGGCCGGCAGGCGAAGGACCTCGGCCTGGTCGACGTGCTCGGCGGTCTCGACAAGGCCGTCGCGATCGCCAAGGAGCGGGCCAAGATTCCCGCCGGCGAACAGGTGGAACTGGTGGTCTACCCGCCGCGGCGCAGCCTGTACGATCTGCTGATGTCGTCGTTCACCGGAATGGACGAGCGGGCGCAGCTGGCGGCACTGCTCGGCATCCGCGACGAGCGGGCCCTCTGGGCGCTGACCGCGCCGGTCCGCCTCTTCCGGCGCGGCGAACTGCTGGCGCTGATGCCGTTCGGGTACATCCGCTAGGGGCTTGGGACTAGGCGCTTGGCGCTAGTCAGCCAAGCTGCAGTGTTCTGCCACGCGGCGACAGCCGCGTCCCACTAGCCCCTAGCGCCTAGCCCCTAGCCCCTGCCTAGCCAAGAATGCTGTTGAGCACCTCGCGATTGAGGTCGATCTTCATGCGCTCGCGGGCCTTCGCCATGTAGGCGGTGAAGAACTCGGTCCGGCGTTCGTCCACCAGATCCTGCCGCACCGACTCACGCGCGGCGGCCATCTCGGCCGGCTTCACGTCCTGCCGCTCGACCACCTTGACGATGGTGGCGCCGTCGGCCGTGGCGATGGGGTCGCTCACTGCCCCGGCTGCCAGGGCGAACGCGGCCTTCTCGATGGGGGCGCTCACGCCGACCACGGGCAGCGCCGCGCCGCGCGCGACCAGTTCGCTCGACTTCGCCTCGAAGCCGGCTTTCTTCGCGGCCGCGGCGAAGTCGGACGCCGACTTCACCGACGCGGCCACCGACGCCGCCTTCTCTGACGCGGCCCTGCCGGCCTTGTCGCGGAGAAGGTCGGTGCGGACCCTGTCCTTCACGTCGTCGAGCTTCGGGAGGGCGGGATCCTGCCGGCCTGACATCGCGGCGATGGCATAGCCCCGGCCGACCCGCAACGGCCTGCTCACGTCGCCTTCCTTCAGGGCGAAGATCTCGGCTGAGACCTGCGGCGAGGCCCCGAGCGCGAGGATCGGCTCGTCGGCGGCGAAGAACCCCGTCTCCTCAACCTTCCAGCCGCGCGCCTTCGCCACCTTGTCGAGATCCGCGGGCACCTTGATTTCCGTGGCCACCTCTTCGGCGCGGGTGTCGGCCAGGCGCTGTGCGCGCTCCCCGACGATCTGCTCGCGGATCTGCGCCTTCACCTCGTCGAAGGTGCGCGTCGATCCGGCCTTCCTGTCGACGACCTTGAGAATGTGGTATCCGTAGCCGGTCCTGACCAGTTCCGGCAGCAGGCCCGGCTGCGCGCCGAAGGCCGCCTCGTCGAACTCCGGCACCATCCGGCCGCGGGTGAAGTAGTCAAGGTCGCCGCCAAGCTTGGCGTTCGACTCGTCCTCGGAGTGCTTCTTCGCGAGTGCGGCGAAATCGGCGCCGCCTTTGGCCTCTTCGAGCACCTTCTGGGCGGCCGCCCTGACCGCGGCCTCGTCTTTCCCCTCGGTCTTGAAGAGGATGTGGCTGGCGCGCACCTGCTCGGGCGTCGAGAACATCTCGATGTTGTCGTTGTAGTAGCGCTCGACTTCGCGCGACGGCACGACGATGCCCTCGCGGAGCGACTCCACGTCGACGAGCACGTACCGCACCTTGCGGCGCTCGCCGATGCGGTAGGTCTCCTTGTTCGCGTCGAAGTACGCGGCAATCTCGGCGTCGGTCGCGGTCATCTGGCCCAGGAAGGCCGACGAGGGAACGTGGACCAGCTGGACCTTCACCTTCTCGTTGCGGCGCGCGTACTCGGCGTCCGCCTCGGCGTCGGTCACGGCGACCCAGTCGGTGACGACCGCGCGCAGTTTCTCGACGAGCAGCTGCCGGCGGAGGCTCGCCTCGAACTCGCCGGGCGTCATCGGCGGCCGCGCGGAGTTCAGCATCGCCAGGTACTGCGCCTCGCCGATGAACTGGCCGTTGAGCTGGAACTGGGGCATCGCCAGGATCCGCTGCCGGACTTCGCCGTCGGTCACGGTCATGCCGAGCCGGCCGGCCTCGGCCACCATCGCCTCCTCGGTGATGAGCTGCTGCAACACCTGCTGTTCGAAGCCCAGCTGTTTCAGGAGCTGCTCGCTGACGTTGGCGCCGTATGCCTGCCGGTACGCGGCCACCTGCCGCTGATAGGCCGTCCGGTACTCGAGGACGCTGACGCCCCGGCCGTTCACCTGCGCGATCTGATCGCTTGGGAGGGCGCCCGAGACGGGGTCCTTCGCGCGGAGGAAGTCCGGAATGTACAGCAGGATGAACGCCACCACCACAAGGGCGAGGCTCCACTTGAGCCAGCTCTTGTGACGCCGCATACGGTCGAGCATCGTCATGGTGCCTGCCTCTCCATCGAGTGCAAACCCTTAGTCTAGCTCTCCCCGCGGCGCGATGGCAACTGGCCGCCCGTGCGGCACCCTGGGCCACGGGCCGGCTCGAGCCGGCCGCCTGCCGGCCCGACGCCTCAGGCAACCGGGGCCGCAATCGCCCGGTTGGCGCGGGTTTTGCTGTGCTATATTTGCTGAGAACTGAGGAACTTAGCGGGAATGGCAGGCGTGTCCGCCAACAGGATTCCGCGTGGCGCGAGCGAGGAGCCGCTCGACCTGGCCGAGCGGCTTCGGCTCGCCGGGGTTGCGCTGCGCGCACGGCTGCGCCGGCGGGAATCGCTCGAGGAAATCGTGCGGGAGGCGTACGTCGACATGGACCCCGGCCGGATCGCGCGCCTGCTGGTCGATCACGCCGCGGGCTGGATCCCGCTCGACGCCTGGGCGCTGCTGGCCACCGACGGGACGGGCCAGCTCACGCTGCTGCATGCGCGGGGCCGCGCCGACGCCGACGACACGGCGCTGTCGGCCGTGGCCACATGGGTGATGGCGGAACGCCGCGAGCTGCTCTCCGCCGACATTCACGACGACGGGCGGGTGCGGGCCGCCTCGCCCGCGTCGGTCGTGGCGATCCCGCTCGGCGGGCGGGGGCGGCACCCGATGGCGCTGGTCGGCCTCGATCGCCGGCCGAGCGCGAAGGCGCCGAAGCTGGTGGCGGGGCTGGGGCCGCTCCTGCGCTCGCTGCTGGGCGTGGTGGCGCTCGCCCTCGACCACGCGGTCCTGCTGCAGCAGGCCGAGGCGCTCTCGGTGACCGACGACCTCACGGGGCTGCACAACTCGCGCTTCCTGCGCGACGCGCTGCACCGCGAGGCGAAGCGCGCGGTGCGCTACGGGCGCCCGCTGTCGGTGCTCTTCATCGATCTGGACGGATTCAAGCGGGTGAACGACACCCACGGCCACCTGTGCGGCAGCCGGACGCTGGTGGAGGCCGGGACCATCATCCGCTCGTGCGCGCGGGAGAGCGACGTCGTGGCGCGCTATGGCGGCGACGAGTTCGTCCTGGTGCTGCCCGACACGGCCAGCGCGGGTGCCATCGTCGTGGCGCGGCGCGTGCGCGACCGCCTGGCGGCCTTCTCGTTCCTCCAGGCGCTGCACCTGGATGTCCGCCTGACGGCGTCGGTGGGCATCGCGACCCTGCCCGATCTGACGCTGGTGCCCGAGGAACTGCTGCGGGCCGCCGACGAGGCGATGTACCGCGTCAAGGAACGCGGCAAGAATGATTTCAGCCTGGCCACGCGCGCGTGACGCGGGCCGCAAGGAGTAACGGCGTTGGCGTTTCGTTCCCTCTTCTCATTGTTCTCCAGTGACCTGGCCATCGACCTCGGCACGGCCAACACCTGCGTGTACGCGCGCGGGCGGGGCATCGTGGTCAACGAGCCGTCGATTGTCGCCATCAACAAGATCAACGGCAAGGTCGAGGCGGTCGGCAAGGCCGCCAAGGAGATGCTCGGCCGCACGCCGGGCAACATCGTGGCGATCAAGCCGATGAAGGACGGCGTCATCGCGGACTTCGAAGTCACCGAGAAGATGCTGACCTACTTCATCAAGCAGGCCCACAACGGCGCGATGTGGGTCGAGAAGCGCGCGGTCAAGGACAGCGCGTACCGCGCGAAGGCCAGCGAGGTCTACCTGATCGAAGAGGCCATGGCCGCCGCCGTCGGGGCGGGGATGCCGATCACCGAGCCCACCGGCAACATGATCGTCGACATCGGCGGCGGCACGACCGACATCGCGGTCATCTCGCTTGCCGGCATCGTCTACTCGAAGGCCGTGCGCGTCGCCGGCAACGAGATGGACGAGGCGATCATCCAGTACATCAAGCGCAACCACAACCTGCTGATCGGCGAGCGGACCGCCGAGCAGATCAAGATGGAGATCGGGTCGGCGTTCCCCCTCGACCAGCGGCTCACCATGGAAATCAAGGGCCGCCATCTGGTCGAGGGCGTGCCCAAGACCATCACGATTACCGACGAGGAGATCCGCGACGCGCTGGCGGAAACCGTGAACGTGATCGTCGACGCCGTGCGGGTCGCGCTCGAGCGCACGCCGCCCGAGCTCTCGGCCGACATCGTCGACCGCGGGATCGTGCTGTCGGGGGGCGGGGCGCTCCTGCGCAACCTCGACAAGCGCCTCCGCGAGGAGACCGGGCTGCCGCTCGCCATGGCCGAGGATCCCCTGTCGTCGGTCGTGCTCGGCGCGGGGAAGATGCTGGCCGACTTCAACCTGCTGCGCAAGATCTCCATCGACTGACACATGGCTCGCGCGGATGCCGGCAGACGTACCCGCTCACTGCTGGTGGCGGTGGTGCTGGGCCACGTGCTGCTCATCTCCGCGCAGGTCGCGACGCCAGGCGGGCCGTCGCTGCTGCGGACGACGGTCGTGGCCGTGGTCACCGAGATCCAGGCGTTCAGCTGGCTCGTGGCCGGCGCCATCCACACGGTCTGGGACGGATATGCCGCGCTGCGCGGCGTGCGCGACGAGAACGCGCGGCTGGCCAGGGAGAACACCGACTTGCGCGTGCAGCTGCAGCAGGCCAGGGCCGACGCGGCCGGCGCCGGCGACATGCGGGCGCTGCTCGGCCTGCGCCCGCACCTGCCGTGGACAACCACCGGCGCGGAGGTGGTCGCCGGCAGCCTGTCGCCGGACTACCGGGCCATCACGATCGACAAGGGCCTCGGAGACGGCGTCAGGCGCGACATGCCCGTGATCAACTCGGCCGGCGTGCTCGGCCGCGTCGCGCTGCCGGCCGGGAACACGGCCACCGTCCAGCTCATCATCGACCGGAGCGCGGCCGTGGCGGTGCGGATCGACAGCACCCGGACCGAGGGCATCGCGCTGGGCAACGGCGACGGGACGCTGCGCCTGGAGTACCTCTCCGCGACCGCCGAGGTTGCGGAAGGCGACACGGTGGTCACCGCCGGCATCGATGGGATCTACCCGCAAGGTCTCGGCGTCGGCCGGGTCGAGCGGGTCGAGCGGGCCGGGCCGGCCTACCGCAAGGTGGTCGTCCGGCCGTTCGCCGATTTCTCGCGCCTCGAGACGGTGCTGGTCCTGGTGGCGCCGGCGCCGGTGTGGGCGCCGCCCCTCACCGCGCCGGAGCGGAAGGTGGATCGATGACGGCGCTCCGCATGGCGGCGCTGGTCGTCGCGGCCGTCCTGCTGCAGGGCGCCCTCTCCCGCTCCGGCGGCGGCGCGCCCGGCGACCTCGTGCTGGTGGCGGTCGTGGCCGTGGGGCTGCTCCACGGCCGTCTGGCGGGCCTGCTGACGGGGACCGCCGCCGGTCTGCTCCAGGACGCCCTCGGCGGGGGGATGCTGGGCGTGAGCGGCCTGGGCAAGTGCGTGGCCGGCTACCTGGCCGGCGTCGCCGGCACCCAGTTCATCGTGACGCAGTGGATGTCGCGCGGGTTCCTGTTCCTCGGCGCCAGCCTCCTCAACTCGGCGAGCTTCATGGGCCTGTCCGCGCTGCTCGGCCTGCGCCGCTACGACAATCCGGCCCTCGAGGTGGTCACCCAGGCAGCGGTCAACGCGGCGGCGGGCGTGCTGCTGTTCTACGTGATCGAGTTCATGCCCACCATCCGCGAGCAGTGGAGCGCCGTCCTCGAGCGCCGGCGGAAACGGCGGTATCACTGATGGCCGGCCCGCCCGCCATCGATCGGCGAACGGCCGCGATACGGCTGACCGTGCTGTCGGCGGTCGTGGTCGCCGCCTTCTGCGCCCTCGCCGTGGCCTTCTGGTACTTCCAGGTGGTCGAGAACGCCACCTATCGCCGCATGGCGGAGAACAACCACCTCCGCAAGCTCTCGCTCCGGGCGCCGCGCGGCGTGCTGTTCGACCGGGACGGGACGCTGCTCGTCGAGAACCGCGACGCGTTCACGATCTCGATCCTTCGCGAGCACAGCGCCGACCTCGACCAGACGATTCACCGGCTGTCGGCCGCGGCCGGCGTGGACGAGCTCCAGGTCCGCGAGACGATCCGGCGGCACCGCGGCGAGCCGAGCTACCGGCCCATCGTGGTCATCGACGATGCCACGCTGGCGCAGGTGTCGGCGGTACTGGCTCGGCGCCTCGACTACGAGCTGCCGGGCGTGGTCGTCGAGCGCGTGCCCACGCGGCGGTACCCCTCGGTCGGCCTGGGCGCGCACGTGCTCGGCTACGTCGGCGAGATCGGCGAGGCGCAGATGGCCGCCGACGGCCTTCGGAGCGGGTCGGTGGTGGGGCAGTCCGGCATCGAGAAGGCGTACAACAAGATGCTGATGGGCGTCGACGGCGAACGCCGGGTCAAGGTGAACAGCGTCGGCCGCGAGATCACCACGCTCGACGAGGTGCCGGCGTCCGAGGGGCAGCGCGTCAGGCTGACCATCGACTACGATCTGCAGCGCGCCGCCGAGGAGGCCTTCCACGGCCTGGGATACGAGGGGGCGGCCGTCATCCTCGACCCGCGCAGCGGCGAGGTGCTCGCGCTGGTCAGCCTGCCTGCCTACGATCCCAACGATTTCGCGACGGGGATCGACCGGGCCACGTGGAGCCAGCTCAACACCGACCGCCTCCGGCCGCTGCAGAACCGCGCGATCCAGGGGCGCTACTCCCCGGGCTCGACCTTCAAGGTGGTGGTGGCCGTCGCGGCCCTGGAAGAGGGAGTCATCACGCCCGATTTCACAGTCACCTGCCGCGGGGGCGGGACCTTCTTCGGCCGCTTCTTCAAGTGCCATCTCAAGGGCGGGCACGGCACGGTCGACCTGCGCCACGCGATCGAGAAGTCGTGCAACACGTACTTCTACACCATCGGCAACATGGTCGGCGTGGATCGCATCAACAAGTGGGCCACGGCGCTGGGCCTGACGGGCCGGACCGGCGTCGACCTGCCGAACGAGTCCGAGAGCCTCGTCCCGTCCACGGCCTGGAAGAAGGCGCGGACAGGGGAGAAGTGGTACGCGGGCGAGACGATTTCCGTGGCGATCGGCCAGGGCCAGGTGTCGGTCACGCCGATGGCGCTGGCGTCGCTCTACGCGGCCGTCGGGAACGGCGGGATTCACTACCCGCCGCGCCTGCTGAGAGCCACCAACGACGGCGGCGGGTGGAAAGGCGTCGAGCCGCCGGCGCCGCAGGGCGTCCGGCTCAAGCCGGAGACGATCGCGGCGCTCCACGACGGGTTGTGGCTGGTGGTGAACGGCGCCGGCACGGGTGGACGCGCGCGCGTGGCCGGCCGCGACGTGTCTGGCAAGACGGGCACGGCCCAGGTGATCTCGCTGCAGGGCGGCAAGGCGGCCGCCGGGCGGACCGAGATGGACCTGCGCGACCACGGCTGGTTCGCCTTCTTCGCGCCGCGCGACAACCCGGAGATCGCCGGCGTCGTCTTCGCCGAGCACGGCGAGCACGGGGCGAGCGCGGCGGCACCGATTGCGCGGCACGTGATCGAGACCTACTTCGCGAAGAAGGCCGGGCTCAAGCCCTACCCCGTGTTCACGCCGCCGGCGGTGCCGGCGGCTCCTGCGGCCGCGCGGCCCGTGCCCCCAGCGGGGATCGCGGACCGATGAGCGATCTGGGGTGAGATGTTCGAACGCCGCCTCTACTTTCACGTGGACTGGCTGCTGCTGGGCGCCGTGTACCTGCTGTGCGCGATCGGCGTGGTCATGATCTACAGCGCCAGCGGCGGCGCGCGCCTCTATCTCACGCAGCTGGCGGCCATCGCCCTCGGCACCGTGGCGCTGCTCGTGTGCCTGGGGATCGACTACCGCTCCCTCGCCGACCGGTCGCACCTGCTGTACGGTTTTCTGGTGCTCCTCCTGGTGTACGTGCTGATCTTCGGCGTGGTGCGCGGCGGCGGGCGGCGCTGGATCGCGCTGCCCTTGTTCAACCTGCAGCCCTCGGAGTTCATGAAGATCGGGCTCGCGCTGGTCCTGGCGCGCCTGTTCGGCGACAGCCGGAACCGGACGCCGAACGCCCGCGACCTTGCCATCGGCGGCGCGCTCACCGCGCTGCCGTTGCTGCTCATCGCCCGGCAGCCGGATCTCGGAACCGCGGCCACGCTGGTGCCCGTGCTGCTCGCCGTGGCGTTTGTCGCGGGCATGCGGCTCAAGGTGGCCGGCATCCTCCTCGCCGTTGCCGTGGTCGCGGCGCCCATCGTGTGGACCGTTGGCTTGCAGGACTACCAGAAGGGCCGGGTGCTCACCTTCGTCAACCCGTCGCGTGATCCGCTCGGCGCCGGCTACCAGCAGATCCAGGCGCGGATCACGGTCGGGGCGGGCGGTCTGTGGGGCAAGGGATTCATGAAGGGCACCCAGGGGCAGCAGGGCTTCCTCCCGGTCGCGCACAACGACTTCATCTTCTCCGTGCTCGCGGAAGAGCACGGGTTCATCGGCGTGCTCGCCGTCCTCGGCTTGTACGCCTTCGTCGTGCTCAGGACGATCGAAACCGCCCGGCTCGCGCGGGATCGGCTCGGGACCTTCCTCGTGGTCGGGGCCCTGGCGAGTTTCACGTTCCAGGTGTTTTACAACGTCTCGATGTCGGCGGGGCTGGCCCCGGTCAAGGGGCTGACGCTGCCGCTCATGAGCTACGGAGGCTCATCGGTGATCGCGTCGCTGGCCGGCATCGGGCTCGTCCTCAACGTGAGGATGCGGAGATTCACAAACTGATGAACAAGGAAATGATCGTCACCTCCAACGGCCACCAGACCATGGTGGCCATCCTCGAGGACGACCAGGTGGTCGAGGTCTCGGTCGAGCGTGAGCGCCAGCGCGCGGCGGTCGGCAACATCTACAAGGGCCGCGTCTCGAAAGTGCTGCCCGGCATGCAGTCGGCGTTCGTCGACGTCGGCCTCGAGCGCGACGGCTTCCTCTACGTCACCGACGTCATCGACACGATGGACACCTTCGAGCGCATGGAAGGCGGCGACGAGGAGGGCGAGGAGGGCGGAAGCGAGGCGCCGGAACCCGTCGGCGGGCAGGCCAAGGGCGACCAGCCCAAGATCGAGACCCTGCTCAAGGCGGGCCAGGAGATTCTGGTCCAGGTCGTGAAGGAGCCCCTGGGGACCAAGGGCGCGCGGCTGACCTCGCACGTGACCATGGCGGGACGCTTCCTCGTGTTCATGCCGACGGTCGACCACATCGGCGTGTCCAGGAAGATCGAGGCGCGCGAGGAGCGGGGCCGGTTGCGGGGCCTGGTCCGGCAGTTCCGCGAGGCGGAAGGCTTCACCGGCGGCGTCATCATCCGGACCGCGGCCGCCACGCGGCCCGAGGCCGACATCGTCGCCGACCTCGTGTACTTCAAACGCATCTGGGAAGAGATCCGGGGGAAGGTGGAGTCGTCGCCGTGCCCGGCCGCCGTCTACCGCGAGCAGGGCCTGGTGGCCAAGCTCATTCGTGACCTGCTCACCGTCGAGTACTCGGCCATCCGGATCGACGACGAGGCGGAGTACCGGCGCGTGAAGGAGATGGTGCAGCGCTTCATGCCCGCGCTGGCGGCGCGCGTGAAGCACTACACGAAGGACTTCCCGATCTTCGAGGAGTACGGCGTCCAGTCGGAGATCGACAAGGCGCTGCGCAGCAAGGTCTGGCTGAAGTCCGGCGGGTACATCGTCATCAACCAGACCGAGGCGCTCGTGGCCATCGACGTCAACACCGGGCGCTTCGTCGGGAAGCGCAACGATCGCCTCGAGGACACGATCGTCAAGACCAACATCGAGGCGGTGAAGGAGATCGTGCGCCAGGTCCGTCTGCGCGACCTCGGCGGGATCATCGTCCTCGACTTCATCGACATGGAGGAGCGGAAGAACCGCCAGAAGGTCTCCCAGGCCCTCGACCAGGAACTCGCCCGCGACCGATCGCCGTCGAAGGCGGTGCAGGTGTCGGATTTCGGGCTCATCATCATCACGCGCAAGCGCGTGAAGCAGAGCCTGGAGCGCGTGATGACGCAGCCGTGCCCCTACTGCTCCGGCACGGCGGTGATTCGATCCGCGGCCACCATCTGCTACGAGATCCTCGACGAGGTCCGGAAAGTGGCCGCCGAGGTCGACGGTCCGGGCGTCCAGGTGCGCGTCAACCCGGACATCGCGCGGGCGCTGCGCGAAGACGAGTGGGCGGTGCTGGCCGAGATGCAGACCGCCGTCGGCAGGCGCGTCTCGATCAGATCGGATCCGCACCTGCACCACGAGCAGTTCGACGTGATGGTGCTCTGACGGCCGCCAGGGCACGCCGACTGGTTCGCGTGCTCGAGCAGTCCGGCGAACGGCGAGGGTCATCCTCTTCGCTTAATCGAAATCGGTATCGGCATCGGCCGCAGGGCTGCCGTACGTGGCATGATCTTCTGCAACCTTATATCCTCGGCCGCCCAGCCGACTGAGCATGGCCGCCATGCGATCCAGTTCGTTCTTCCGGCTTTGGCTTTCCGCGTCGTCCAAGGCCTTGCCGACGACCAGGACGTCCTGAATCGCTGCGCACTCCAAAGCCGAGCCCCGAGCGATCTCGAAATAGCGCCGCCGGTCCGCGTCGGCTGTCTTCCCATTGTCTTCGGCAATGTTCAGCGGAATCGACTGGCTGGCGCGCAACCACTGGTCCCGAGCCGCCCGGTGGACGCCGTGCAGTCCCTCCGCCTTCTCGTAGACCCAAGCCACGTAGCCGATCGAGAGGCGATAAACGTCCAGCTGTTCGTGTCCGAGCCCCATGTCCTTTCGATCCCGATTTCGATCCCGATTTCGATTCTTGGTCCCGAGTTCTTTTGTTGGACGGGACCAAGCGGCTGGCCCTGGCACGCGCGAGTGGGCGCGCTCCCGCGATCCCGTCCCGGACGACGCGCGCTATACCGCCCGGTAGGGTAGGCCGCAAGCGATTGTGTCTGCGTGCGACCGACGCGTTAGGGGACTTCACCGCGGCGGACTGGCGCCGGCGGCCGGCTACTTCGCCTCGGTGCCGCTAGCCCGAGACTCTACTCGGCTTACCGCGGCACGCAAGCGCGGCCCTCAAACTCGATCCACTCAAGCCCGTCAGACGTGCCCCACGAATGCTTGATGCCTTCGTGCACTTCGTAACCCGTGATTCGCACCGTGAGTGTCCCCTGGCCCAGCCGCTCGAGTGCGGCCATCTTTGCCGTGCCCGCGGGCTCAGTCTCGACGATCTTCACGGCCGCCTCGTAGGCAGCCCTGTTGAGCACGAATCGAAGGTCTCGCTGGATCTGGACTGACTCTCGCGCCGTCAACCCATAGCCAGCGCCGATCATGCGATGCGGTGCGGTTCGAAAAGGAGGTGACACCACCCATAGGAAGTCTTCTGTGCCGAGTGCCTCTTTGACCAGGATGTCCCATGAATCTGACAGATCGTCAACTGCGCGTTCGGAACTGAGTCGAAGCTCAAGCCCGCGCGGCAGAGGTACGGAGAAATCCAGTCCGTGCTGCAGCCGCCCGTGAGATGCGAACGTTACACACTCACGATCGGACGCGGGCACTTGCACTGCGGCAGCACCAGCGAGTAGAAGGCCGAACAGATGCGTCCACATGAGGATTCGCCCGCCCCCGACTGCGCTTCAGCCGCGGCACGCCCACGATCGCCCCGAGCGCCGTCGGCTGCAAGCGCTTGTGTGACGCCGATCGCCTCGTGGCGGCACCCTGAGCGAGACTCGTGGGGCGTCTTTGAATGTTGCGGTCACGGTCGCTTCTGGGCTCGCATCAGTACAGCGGCCAACCATAGAAGGGCTCCCGCAGCAGCCAGGCTTGTGCCGATGATCCACAGCCCCAGGCTCCGCCGACCACGGGGATGCGGGAGGCCGAGATTCAAGAGAGCCCCGCTAACAAGGAAAATGCCTGACCATGGATGGCTGGGCGGCCACATCCCGGCTCGAAGTGCCATGACGTACCCCACGCACACCGCCCCCAGCAGCAGGACGCCAACGGCTCGGCCCAGCCACCTTCCAAGCATGGTCACGCACTATACCGCCCGGCAGGATCCGCCGCAAGAAACCGACCCTGCGTGCGATCGACGCGTTGAGGGGACATCGCCGCGGCGAACTGGCGCCAGCGGCCGGCTACCTCGCCGCAGGGCCGCCGGGCGTGGGCAGCGTCGTCTGCGGCAGCGGGCGCGAGGGCAGCAGCCCCGACGTGCTGGTCCGCGGGTTCCAGCCGAGCCGCAGCACCGTCACGTCGACGGCCCGCCGGCCGAACGCCAGCGCCTCGGTGCAGCTCCACATGTACAGATCGATGTGGCGCCCCTGGACCATGGGGCCCGTGTCCATGATCGTGTAGATGCCCGTGTACTGGGGCTGGCCGATCACCTGGATGACCGAGCCGACTGGCAGCAGCGCCGGGTCGGCCGCGGCCACGCCGGTCCGCGGCCACACGCCGGACGCGGTGACCTCGCCCTTGCAGTAGGCGGTGGCGCTGAAGCGGAGCCGCGCGCCGGGCGAGGGCACCGCCGAGGCTTCCCGCAAGACCGCCTGCCGGGCCGCGTAGCGCGAGTCGACGGCCGTCACCTGGTAGAGCAGGGCGATCACGATCGCTCCGATGGCGGTGGCGACGACGTGATGCCACCGCGCCGTGACCTGCGTCATGGCGCCTCCGGGGGATGGCGGTGCGGGTGCCCGTGGAGGGGCAGGTGTGTCCGCCCGGCCACGATGAGCGCCAGCAGCGTGTGCAGGCCCAGAGCCGGGGAGAACGAGACGAAGACGCCCACGGCGAAGGCGGCCGCCGTGCGCCGTGGCGAATCGTGGGTGTGGAGCAGCGACTCCAGCCACCTCCGCACGAGCGAACGCGTCAGGTGGATCATTGGAAGTGAACGTAGCCGGCTGGCACCGGCCCGGCGATCCCTCCGCGCATCAGATTGAGGCCTGGCTCGCGCCTGACGGTCCCGATCCGTGTCAGCCGGAGGCCGCGGGCCTGCCGTCGGGCCGTCTCGAAGCGCGACCGTCCTTTCGGCCGCACGGTGAACAGGAGTTCGTAGTCGTCGCCGCCGGTGAGGGCCGCGGTGACCGGGTCCAGGCCGCGGCCCTCGAACCAGCTCCTGGCTTCGGCCGTGACCGGCACGGCGGCGCTCTCCACCTCCAGCCCCACGCTGGACGCGTCGGCCAGCTGGTGCAGGCCATCGGCGAGGCCGTCGCTCAAGTCCACGCACGAACTGGCCGCCCGGTTGCGGCCGAGCAGCGTGCCGAGGCGGACGCGCGGCTGCGGCTCGAGGAATGCCGATTCGCACGCGGCCATGCGCCCGCCTTCGCACGCACCCGCCGCGAGGGACTGCAGCCCGGCAGCGGCCGAGCCGATGTCGCCGCTCACCCAGATCTCGTCACCCGGCCGGGCGCCGGACCTGGTGAGCACCCGCCGCGGACGGGCGGTGCCGATCGCGGTGACGTCGACGATGAGCGGGCCAGGCGACCGCGTGATGTTGCCGCCGATGAGCGCCACGCCGTGGGCCGCCGCCAGCGCCATGAACCCGTCGACCATCGCTTCGAAGTCCGCCAGGGGCAGCCCCGGCGGCAGCACGAGCGAGAGCAGGGCCGCGCGCGGGGCCGCGCCCATCGCGGCCAGGTCGCTCAGGTTCACCGCCAGCGCGCGGTGGCCGATGGCCGACGGCGGCGTGAAGGCGCGGTCGAAATGCACGCCCTCGACCAGGGCGTCGGTCGTCACCACCTCGAGCGCGTTACGCTCGGGCACGATGACCGCGGCATCGTCACCCAGGCCGACCGCGACCCAGCCGGGCGCGGGGGGCACGCGATCGCGCACCCGCGCGATGAGGGCGTGCTCGCCGACGTCGGCCACGCTACTTGGCGTACTCAACGGCGCGGGTCTCGCGAATCACCGTGACCTTGATCTGCCCCGGGTACTCGAGCTCGTTCTCGATGCGCCGGGCGATGTCCTTCGACAGCCAGATCGCTTCCTCGTCGCTGATCCGCTCGCTTTCGACCATGATGCGGATTTCGCGGCCGGCCTGCAGGGCGAAGGCCTTCGACACGCCCTTGAAGGAGTCGGCGATGCCTTCGAGCTTCTCGAGGCGCTTGACGTACGACTCGAGAATGTCCCGGCGCGCGCCCGGCCGCGCGGCGGAGATGGCGTCGGCGGCCTGGACGATCATGGCCTCGAGCGACGGCCAGTCGATGTCCATGTGGTGGGCCGCCACCGCGTCGAGCACCGCCGGCTGTTCGCCATGGCGCCGCAGGAAGTCGAGGCCGATTTCGAGGTGCGTGCCCTGCATCTCGCGGTCGATCGCTTTGCCGATGTCGTGCAGGAACGCGGCGCGCACGGCGACGTTGGCCTGCAGCCCCAGCTCGCGGGACATGATGCCCGCGAGGAAGGCCACCTCCTTCGAGTGGTTGAGGACGTTCTGGCCGTAGCTGGTGCGGTAGCGCAGGCGGCCCATCAGCTTGAGCACTTCCGGGTGCAGATCGTGCAGGCCGAGGTCGAAGGCCGCCGCCTCGCCCTGCTTGCGCACCTCCTCGTCGAGCTCCGCCTTGACCTTCTCGACGACCTCTTCGATGCGGGCCGGGTGGATCCGGCCGTCGGCGATGAGGCGCTCGATGGCCTGCTTCGCGATCTCGCGCCGGTACGGATCGAACCCCGACAGGATGATCGCCCCCGGCGTGTCGTCGACGATGAGGTCGACGCCGGTGGCGATTTCGAGGGCGCGGATGTTCCGGCCCTCGCGGCCGATGATGCGCCCCTTGAGGTCGTCGCTGGGCAGGTCGACCACGGACACGGTGGTTTCCGTGGTGTGCTCGGCCGCGCAACGCTGGATGGCTTCCGTGATGAGCTGGCGGGCGCGCTGCGCGGCCGTCTCCCGGGCCTCGGCATCGAGGCGCTTCACCATGTTCGCCGCGTCACGCCGGGCGTCGGCCTCCATCTGCTTGAGCAGCGAGTCCCTGGCCTCGTCGGCCGTCATGCCCGCGACCCGCTGCAGTTCGCGCTGCTGGTCGGCGACGAGGCGCTCATACTTGGCGGCCGCCTCCGTCGAGGCCTTCTCGCGCTTGCCGAGCGCCTGTTCCTGCGCGCGAAACTCCTTGTCGCGCTGCTCGATGGCGCCCAGGCGCTCGGTCAGCTTCTCGTCGCGGCGCGTCAGCGTCTGCTCGAGGGCGTTCAGCTGCTGACGCCGCTCGCGGGCCTGCCGCTCGGCCTCCACCAGCAGCTCGTGGGCGCGCTCCTTCGCCTCGAGCAGCGCCTCTTTCTTCTTGGTTTCCGCGTCCCGCTCGGCGTCTTTCGCCATCCGCGCGGCGAACTCCTCGGCCCGCCCGACCGTTTCCTGCGCCTGGCGCTTGCGGTTGGCGAGCCAGAAGAACAGCACGGCCGCGCCGACAGCGGCCGTGATGAGGGCGTTCGCGATGAAAACCAGGTAGGTTGTTCCAGTCATGCCGCGTCCTTTCGACGCACTGGCATCCGGCCCGGGGCCGCGTAGACACCAGCCGACCGGGTTCGGCAGCCGAGGCCGCCGAAGGCGGGAAAAGGCGGCAGGCAGGCCGCCGGATAAGGCCCCGCTTTGCCGTGTGGGGAGGTCGATGAACCTGCGACAGCAGGTGGAACCGCTTGTTTAGCCGTGCTTCAGGCTTCCTCGACTCGGAGGCATGCACACCGCACGGCGTCGCAGCTCCGTTGACTTAGCATTGGCTCAAACGAGCCTCCGCGCCATCACGGGCAAAGCAGGGAACCGTAACTGTTCTCGGGCTGATCTTAGAACGTGGGCTGGGGTGGGTCAAGCGAAGCCGGGTTTCCGGCCAGCGCCTCGTCGAGCAGGCGCTCGATGGCAGACAGGCGGGCGGCCAGCGACGCGGGCCGCCCGTCCTCGGCGTCCAGGATGCGGAACGCCTCGTCGGCGATGTTCAGGGCCGCCAGGACGGCCAGCCGGAGCGAGTCGCCGGCGGGCGACTGGTCAGCTGCCGCCCGCATGCGCTCGTCCACGTAGCTGGCCAGCTCCTGGACGTACTGAGGATCGAGCGCGCTCCTGATCGGATAGCGCTGACCGAAGATCTGCACCGGCACCAGCCCCTCGGCCATGATCGGGCGCTACAGGCTGAGCCCCTCGAGTTGCTCCAACAGGGAGCTGACGCGGGCCCGGATGAGGTCGCGTTCGTCTTTCAAGGTGGCGATTTCGGCGGTCGCGCCTTCCACCTCCTGCAGCCGGGCCCGGGCGGCTTCGAGCTCCCTGCTGGCTTTCTGGTGCTCTTCCGCCAGCCGGGCCTGCTCGGTCCGCATGCGGCCGATGAGAGCCACGAGGAGCTTGACCTTGTCTTCCAGCCGGTCGAGGGCTTCGGTGTCGACCGGCCGTGCCGTCTTCAGCATACGTGCTCCCGAATGCCAGTCGCCCGGCTACGCCTTGGCGGCCGAGGCGACGGCGCTGCGCGCCTGCTCGACGACCTTCGTGAACGCGGGGGCGTCGTTGACCGCCAGGTCCGCGAGGTGCTTGCGGTCCAGGGTGATGTTGGCCAGCCGGAGGCCCTGCATCAGCTCGCGGTAGGTGAACCCGTTCTCGCGGGCGGCGGCGTTGATCCGGACGATCCAGAGCTGCCGGAAATCGCGCTTCTTGTTGCGGCGGCCGACGAAGGCGTAGTTGAGCGCCTTGTCGACGGCCTGTTTCGCTTCGCGATACAGCTTGCTCTTGTTGAGGTAGTACCCCTTGGCACGGGACAGGAGCCGCTTGCGCTTGGCTCGCCGTACGGTGCCACGCTTCACT
>JALOKU010000205.1 GCA_025456345.1 Vicinamibacterales bacterium
GCTGCCGCTGGTCCTCGTGTGCCTGTCCGTCCTGGCGCTCGCCGTGGCGCACGCGGCGCCCAGGGGCGCGGGCCCGTGGGTCTTCAGCTACTTCCTCGACAACGGCCAGGATGGCCTGCACCTGGCCTACAGCCGGGACGGGCTGAAGTGGGCGCCTCTCGGCGGCGGCCGCCCGTACCTCGCGCCCACGGTCGGCGGCAAGCTCATCCGCGACCCCTGCATCATCCTCGGCCCGGACGGCGTGTATCACGCCGTGTGGACCACGGGCTGGTACGAGCAGGGCATCGGCATCGCCCACTCCCGCGACCTGGCTGACTGGGGCGAGGCGGCGTTCCTGCCGGTGATGGTCCACGAGCGCAAGGCCGCGAACGCCTGGGCGCCCGAGATCTTCTGGGACGAGGAGACGTCGCAGTACCTCATCTTCTGGGCGACGACGATCCCGGGGCGGTTTCCCGCCACTGACGAGAGCGGCAGCGCGTCGAAGGCCGGCGTCGCGCTCAACCACCGGATCTACCGGACGACCACGCGGGACTTCAAGGAGTACTCGCGGGCGGAGCTGTTCCTCGATCCCGGGTTCAACGTGATCGACGCCACGATCGTCAAAGACGGCGCGCGTTTCCTCATGTTCCTGAAGGACGAGACCCTGCGCCCCGAGGCCCGCAAGCACATCCTGATGGCGGTGGCCGACCATGCGCTCGGCCCGTACCTGGTGAACCCGGCTCCCGTCTCGACGGAGAACTGGGTTGAAGGCCCCACGGCGTTCCGTGCGGGCCTGGACCTGTTCGTCCTCTACGACGCGTACACGCGGAAGCGCTACGAAGGCGTGCGATCGCGCGACCTCAAGGCCTGGGCGCCGCTGGGCGCAGAGCTGGAGATGCCTCCCGGCGCGAGGCACGGCTCGGTGGTGCCGGTGCCCGAAAAGATCCTGAAAGGCCTGCTCGCCGGCACGCCGGCGGGAGAGACAGGCGGCAAGAAGGACGGAGTGCAGCCATGACCAACACCCGGCGCGCGCGAGTCGTGAGGCCCCTCCTGCTGGCTTGCTGTCTGGCGGCCGGCATCGTGTCGGTTCGCCTGCCGGCGTTGTCCGCCCAGGGCGCGGCGGCTCCCGCCGTGTCCGACGCGATCGAGGCGCTCCAATGGCGCAACATCGGGCCGACCGTGCAGGCGGGCCGCGTGCCGGCGTTCGTAGGACTGCCCGGCGATCTCAACACGATGTACGTGGCGGGCGCGGTCGGCGGCATCTTCAAGACGACCAACGGCGGGGTCACCTGGAAGGCCGTCTTCGACGGCCAGCCGGTCGCGTCGATCGGCGCGATCGCCATCGCGCCCACCGATCCGAACGTCATCTACGTCGGCACTGGCGAGGGCAACCCGCGCAACGACGCGTCCATTGGCGACGGCGTCTACAAGTCGATCGACGCCGGCGAGCACTGGACGAATGTGGGACTGCCCGACAGCGAGAAGATCGCCCGCCTCGTCGTCGACCCGAGAAACGCAGACGTCGCGTACGCCTGCGCGCTCGGACGCGAATGGGGCCCGAACGAGGAGCGCGGCCTGTTCAAGACCGTCGACGGCGGGAAGAGCTGGAAGAAGATCCTCTACAGGAACGACCTGACGGGCTGCTCGGACGTCGACATCGATCCGACCAACGCCAACATCGTGTACGCCGGCATGTTCACGTTCCGCCGCTGGGCCTGGTACACCGAATCGGGTGGGGGAGAGACCGCCGTCTACAAGTCGTTCGACGGCGGGGCCACGTGGGCGCGCCTTTCGGGTCCCGACGCGAACCGCGGGCTGCCGAAGGGGCCGATGGACCGCATCGGCGTCGCCGTCTCGCGGAGCAGCCCGGCCATCGTCTACGTGATCAGCGAGACGACCGACGAAGGCGAGCTGTGGCGCTCGGATGATGCCGGCGCGACGTGGCAGACCGTGAGCCGCGACCGCAACATCAACTTCCGCCCGTTCTACTACGCCGACATCCGCGTCGACCCGCAGCACCCGAACACGGTGTACGCGCTGGCCGGCGGCCTCTACAAGTCGGAGGACGGCGGGCGGAATTTCGCCCGGATCGGCACCGGCACGCACGGCGACCACCAGGCGATGTGGATCGACCCGACGAACCCGAACCGCATCCTGCTGGGTGACGATGGCGGGTTCCAGATATCCTACGACGCCGGGCGCACGTTCGACATTCTCAACAACATTCCCTTCACGCAGTTCTACAACGTGGCGTACGACCTTCAGGTCCCCTACCACCTGTGCGGAGGCCTGCAGGACAACGGCACCTGGTGCGGCCCGAGCCAGACGCCCGGCGCGCCGGGCACCACGCGGCCCGAGTGGCAGAACGTGGGCGGCGGCGACGGCTTCTTCGGCGTGCCTGACCTCAAGACCCCCGAGCTCGTCTACAGCAACCTCCAGGGCGGCGTGATCAGCCTGACGAACCGGAAGACGGGCGTGTCGTGGGGCATCAACCCCTACCCGGGCGGCATCGGATCGAGCGGGCAGTGGATGGCGCCGCAGAAGTACCGCTTCAACTGGAACGCGCCCATCGTCGCCTCGCCCCAGGATCCCAAGACCGTCTACTACGGCGGCAACGTCCTGTTCCGCACAAGCAACTACGGCCACTCGTGGGAGGTCATCAGCCCCGACCTGACCACCAACGACAAGGCGAAGCAGCAATCGTCGGGCGGCACGATCGTCACCGACAACACGGCCGCCGAGTTCCACTGCACGATCCTTTCGATCGGCCCGTCCCCTGTGGACCCGGGCGTCATCTGGGCCGGCACAGACGACGGCAACGTGCAGGTGACGCGCGACGGCGGGAAGACGTGGACCAACACCGTCAAGGCGATGGCCGGACTCGCGCCACACGCCTGGATCAACAAGGTCGAGGCCTCGCACTTCGACGCGGGGACGGCCTACGTCTCGGCCAGCCACTGGCAGGACGGCGACTACGCGCCCTACTTCTACAAGACGTCGGATTTCGGGAAGTCGTGGACGAAGATCACGGCCGGGCTGCCGTCACGCGGGTGGTCGCACGTCATCCGTGAGGACCCGAAGGTGCGCGGCCTGTTGTATGCCGGCACGGAATTCGGCCTCTACGCCTCCTGGAACGACGGCGCCGCGTGGACCTCGATCCGCAACAACATGCCCCCGGTGGCCGTGCGCGACATCACCATCCACCCGCGCGACAACGACGTCATTGTCGCCACCCACGGGCGCGGGATCTACATCCTCGACGATGCGGCGCCGCTGCAGCTGATGGGGAAAGCCGTGCAGAGCGACGCGTACCTGTTCCCCATCCGGCCGGCCATCCGCTGGGCGGGGGGGTCGGGCACGTTCCGCGCAAACGAGCGCGACTGGATCGCGCCGAACCCGCCGGCCGGGGCGTGGATCAACGTGTACCTGAAGAACGCGCCGAAGGCACCGGTGACAGTGACCATCACCGACAAGGCCGGCAAAACCGTGCGCACGCTGCGCGCGCGAGGCGAGGCCGGGGTGAACAGAATCGTCTGGAACCTCCGCCACGATCTGCCCGGCGCACCGGCCGGCGGGCCCGGTCCCCTCGCCCCGGCGCCGCCTGCGGGCGGCAGGGGCGGCGCACCGCAGGGCCCGGCCGTCGCGCCCGGCGAGTACACCGTCAAGGTGGAAGCCGCCGGCAGGACCATGAGCGAGACCGTGAGGGTGACGCTCGATCCCGGCGTGCAGGCGACAGCGGCCGAGCTTGACGCGCAGGCGCAGGCGTCGTTCCAGGCCCTCGCGCTGGCCGCCAGGGTCAACACGGTCATCGAGCGCGTCGACGCGATGCTGGGCCAGTTGGCCGCGCTCGACGCCCAGCTCGCCAGACAGACGCCGGCGCCGGCCGTGCGCGCGCAGGTCACGAAGGCGAT
>JALOKU010000206.1 GCA_025456345.1 Vicinamibacterales bacterium
CTGCCGGTTGCCAGCCAGATGAGCAGCCCCAGATTCAGGCCGGCGGCCGCCTCGAGCGCAACCGGACCCGATGCCGCGGTACCGCCCCGCTCCGCGTCTGCCTCGCCGAACGGGTCGAACGTACGCCGGCTCCTGGCGTAGAGGGCTCCCATCAGGCCCGACGGACCCTTCATACGCGGCGAGCCCGGCCCGGCGACGGGGAGCGCGTCCACGGTGATGCCAGGGAGATCGTTCAAGAACTCGACGAAGGCCGCCACCCAGCGTGAAGGCCGAGGACTGTCGAACGCCACGCCCACCCGAAACGGCGGCCCGCCGCTTCCGGGCGCGCAGTCGAGCGACGACAAGACCCTGGCTCTCTCGGGACGCAGCTTCATCGGTGTCACGATGCTGGTGTCGGCGCAAAGCCCGCTCCGCCGCCTGCAGCGGCGAGCGGGCACGCGTCGCACTGACGCGATGCTAGCACACGGCCCCGTCCAGCGTGCCCGAGACGCCGTGTACAATGAGCCCATGGCGGGGCTCTTCTGGGTTGCGGCGGCGATTGTCGTGTACACGTACCTCGGCTATCCCGCGGCCGTCTACGTGGCGTCCCGCTTTCGGCCCGAACGTGCGCCGGACGGGCCGTTCGAACCGGCGGTGTCCGTGCTGATCTCCCTCTACAACGAAGAGGCGAACGTTCCGGTGAAACTCGAGAGCCTTCGTGCCCTCGACTATCCGCGCGACCTCGTCCAGATAATCATCGGATCGGACGGCTCGACGGACCGCACCAACGACGTGCTTCGCCAGGAGTCCGCCCTTCACCCGATCACGGTGGTGTACCGGGACCAGCGGGCCGGCAAGCCCGCCATGCTCAACACGCTCGCGCCGATGGCCACCGGCGAGCTGCTGATCTTCACCGACGCGAGGCAGCGCCTCGACGCCGGCGCCCTCCGCGAACTGGCGAAGCACTTCGAAGATCCCGGAATCGGGTCCGTCAGCGGCGAACTGCTCTTCGAAGACGTTTCGGGAAAGCCGGCCGGGGTCGGCCTCTACTGGGAGTACGAGAAGTTCATCCGCAGGAGCGAGTCGAGGCTGCGCTCGATGCTCGGCGCCACCGGCGCGCTCTATGCCATCCGCCGGGAGTTGTTCACGCCGGTGCCGCCGGGCCTGGTCCTCGACGACGTGTTCATCCCGTTGAAAGTCGTGGAGCAGGGGTACCGGGCGATCTTCGAGCCCGCCGCCCGGATCTACGACCGCATCGCCGGCAACGCGCGCGCCGAGTTCGCCCGCAAGTCCCGCACCCTCGCGGGCAACTTCCAGCTGCTCCGTCACTTTCCGTGGGCCGTCAACCCTTTCAACGGGCTCGTCGCCTGGCAGTTCTTCTCGCACAAGGTGCTCCGGCTGTTCGTACCGTACTGCCTGCTCGCCTTGCTCGGCGCCAACCTGTTCCTGCTCGATTCCGCGTTCTACCGCGCGACGCTCGCCGCGCAGGCGGCCTTCTATCTGTGTGCGCTCGCGGGGGCGTTTACCAGCAGACCAATCCGCGTGTTCGACGTGCCGCACATGTTCTGCGTCATGAACTGGGCGGCCGTCGTCGGCCTGTACCGCTTCCTGGGGGGCTCTCAGGACGTCGTGTGGCAGAAGGCGGAAGACCGGTAGGGCCGGGTCAATCGTCAAGCCCATGACCCGAGCATTCGGACGGCCACCCACGTCGCCACGATGGTCGCGGCCGACAGCAGTCCGATGAGGACCCAGTCCCACCCGTGCGACACCGGTTCCGGCACGTCGGGCTGCCGCTCGATGGCCACCCTGGCGGCGCCAAGCACCGCCGGCACGAAGAGAATCGGAACGTACTGCAGCGAGAGAAACGCCCCGGCCGTCACGATCCCGACGCCGCTGGCGAACAGATCGCTGGCGAGGGTTGACGATGCGGCACCGGATAGGTTCCTCGTCCTGCTCGTCGAGGCGAACTGCCAGTAGAACACGCCAATGAACAGGTATCCGCCGATGAACCCGAGTTCCGCAAGGACGTGCACGAACGAGTTGTGCGCCACGCGCACGTGCACGCGCGAGAACTCGCCGTACCCCACGCCCAGTATCGGATTGGACTTCACCATCTGCAGGCCCGCCGCCCAGGCCTCGATGCGGCCCTGGGCCGAGGCCTCCTGGGAGTCGATGTTCTGAAGACGGCTCGGGCCGACGGCCAACCCGGCCACGACGACCACCGCCAGCACGACAACGGCTACGGCCCGCCCTACCCGGCGGTACGCGTAGGCGCCAACGAGCGCGGCCAGGGCGAGGAACCCGCCTCTCGACTGCGCGAGCTGAAACGCGTAGCCGAGCGCGCCAAGGGCGGCGAGTCCGGCGAGTCGAAGCACCACGCCTGAGCCTGCGGACAGCACGGCGCTCAAGAGGAACGGCACGACGATCAGCAGGCTGGTTGCCAGGTCGTTCGGATCGCCGTACATGCCCGTCCCCACGAAGCGCGTCGCCGCCTGGTCCGTTTGCGATTCTTCTCCGTACTCGCCGGTGGACACTTGCGCGTCGATGCTCTCTCCGTCGCCAGACAGCGTTGAGTACCCCGCGGCCGCACTGACCGCCTGAAACACGGCCAGCATGCAGAGCACGACGATGAACACCCGCATCTGGAGCCGGGTTTCCACCGTGACCCGGATGAGCACGTAGAAGGCCGCGAGCGGCAGGAGGACCTGCGACGTCAGGCCCAGTCGTGCGACGGACGCCCCCAGCGGGTCGGCCACGAATGCCACCGCGATGAACCCGAGGAAGCACCAGTCAATCGGCAGGTTGAGCACCGGCCTGGGCCGGAGCATGACCGAGAACAGGGCGGCCGCGAGCGCGAGGACTCCCGTGACTTCAGCCAGGCGGTAGGGGATGAGCGCCGGATTCAGCTCCGCCGGCCGGATGTAGCTGACGGCGACGTAGATCAGGCAGAGAACGTACGCCATCGGCCGCTATCCCTTCGTGCGAGCCTTGCTCGCGTGCTCAGCCAGGCAGCGGCGGTAAAGCGCCTCGTAGCGCGCCACGACGCGCTGGAGGTTGAACTCCTCCTCGACCCGCCGCCGCGACGCCAGCCCCATGCGCCCCAGGACGCCCTGATCGGACTCGAGACGCACGATCGCCTCGGCCATCGCCTCAGCCGATCCGGCGGCCGTGAGCACTCCCGTCACGCCGTCCACGATGACCTCCCGGTTCCCGCCGACGTCGGTCGCGATCGCGGGGAGGCCCGATGCCATCGCCTCCAGCAACGCAATCGACACGCCCTCGCTGATGGACGAGAGCACGAACGCGTCCGCCGCGGAAAGCAACGGCGCGACATCCGCATGGTATCCGAGGAACGTCACGCGGCCTTCCAGCCCGAGGTCGGCGGTGAGCGCCTCGAGATCCTGGCGTGATGGGCCGTCGCCCACGATGTCGAGCCGCAGAGCCGGGATCTTGCCGGCCGCCATCTTCACCGCACGCAGCATTGTCGCCTGGTCCTTGATCGGGTCCAGCCGGCCAACGGTGACGAGCCGGCCCCGGGGAAGCGCCGGCTGCCGCAAGACGGCGCCGAAGCGTTCGAGGTCTATGCCGTTGTGGACGACCAGCAGCTTTCCCGGCGGCACGTGTTCCTGGTCGCGCGCGACCTGGGCCGCATCGTCAGACACGGCAACGAAGCCGTCGGTCCAGGCCGTCGCGATCCGGCCAAGGACCGCAAGGACGGGGCGAGCGACATGGTCGCGTCCGTGCTTGGTCTGCACCACCGCGGGCACGCCCGCAAGCCTGGCTGCCCACGCGCCGTGCAGGTGGGCCTGCGGATTGTGCGTGTGGACGACGTCGGGTGCGAGCGCCCGCAGCCGCCGGCTGAGACGCCAGACGCGCTGTGGCACCGACCCGCGCGTGCCGATCACC
>JALOKU010000094.1 GCA_025456345.1 Vicinamibacterales bacterium
CCACCGGATACAGGACCGACTTGGCCGACCAGCAGTCGAGGGCCACCGGGTCCTGGCTGGCCAGCAGCTGGTTCGCGCGGTGCGTGGCGCTCGCCGGGTATCCGCCGAGCGCCTTGTGCGAGACCCATATCGCGTCCATCACGTTGAGCACCGGCGGGCGGACCGCGGCGATCATGCGGCCGCAAGTCTCGCCAAGGGAAGCGTAGTGGCGCGCGGCGGAGCTGCCGTCCGACATCGAGACAAGCCCATAGAAGTGCTTCACGGCCCCGGTGATCTCGGATCCGCCCGTGTCGTGGTGCTTGAGCACCGGCACGTTCAGCAGCTTCAGGTTGCGCTCGTGCAGCGCCCCCGTCCACACGCCCTCGAGCAGCTCCACGCGACGTCCGCCCGCCGTGGTGAAGCAGGGATAGGAGACGTTCTGGATGCGGCGGTACCCGTTGGTCGAATGGTCGCCGCCGCCGATGAACGTGGCGCGGATCGGGTCGAGCAGCGTCGCCGAGACCCGGCGGTCTCGGAAGACCTGGTCGACCAGATACACGAAGCTGTGGCTCTCGTCGTTGGCGTTGGCGCGCACCGATGTGTCGCCGCCGTAGCTGCTCGCGGTGTCGCAACGCAGGCTGCCGCGCCCCTGGCCGTTCTCGACGATCACGACCTCGCCGGCGAAGCCGTCGGGGTGCTCGAGGACGCGCTGGATGAGCCCCCGCACGACGTCGCTGTTCGTGCAGCCGCGGTACTTCCACTGCGCGTTCACCTTCAGCAGCACGACGTCGCCGGCCGCGATGAGGCCCGCGGGCCCGCTCGTGTCGCCGGCCGTGGCGGAGCGATGGAACTTGAGGCCGGAGCGCCCCATGAGCAGGAGCAGCGCGTCGACTCCGGCGTGGTGGTTCGCGGCGCCCGTGAACGGCTCGTCGGGCACGCCACGGAGGTGGAAGACGACGCTGCCCGAGGGCGGGGGCTGGGGAGCCTGGGCCGGCGTCGGCGTCGGGGCCGGGGTCGGACTCACGCCCGTGTCGCCGCCGCATGAGGCGATCAGCGGCCCGATGAGCGACGCTTTCAGGAAATCCCGGCGCTTCATGCGCAACCCTCCCGGGTGATTATCGGCGGTTTCGGCCTGCGCCGTCAGCAGTTGGTGCGCGCCTGCCTCGTCCGGCGCTCCAGGCGGGCGTCCGGGTGCCGCCGAGTCGGCGTTGTCGAACGGGACCAGCCAAGGGACTACAATCGCGCTCATGAACGGGCTCGCAACGGCCCTCGCCGCATCGGCGGTCGCCCTCGTCGCCGCCGGCGCGCCGGCCCCGTCGTACCAGGCGGCGCTCCCCGCATCTGCGCTTCCGCTCCGCCTGACCGGGATCCTGTACGACCAGGGCCAACCGGCAAGGTCGGCCTGCCTCATTCGCTGCGTCGCTCAGCCCGGGCGGCAGGGCATCTTCTCCGTTGGCGATCGCGCCTGCGACGTGGCTGAGATCCGCGAAGTCCGGCAGGATGCCGTCGTCATCGAGAATCTCGAAGCGAAGACACTGGAACTGCTTGCGTTTCCGCGCGTGACGCCTCGGGCTGCCGCGCCGCCGCGCGCGCCGGCGCCGGTCCCTGATTCTGCGCCACCGCCGGAGCCCTTGCAGGTTGCCGTGCCGACAGAAGCGGTCCAGGCCGCCATCGCAAACCTGCCGGAGCTTCTGAGTTCGGCGTTCGCGGTCCCGCGGTACCGGGATGTCGAGGGCGGGCAGCGGGTGATCGATGGATTCGAGGTCACGCAGGTCAAGCCTTCCGGAGCGGCCGAACGGCTGGGGCTCCGGAACGGCGACGTGATCCTGGACGTGAATGGTCAGATCCTGGACGGGATGCCGACCGTGATGCGGCTCTTCGGGCAGTTGCAGGCAACGCCGCAGGTGACGATCACGGTCCTTCGCGACGGCCGGCGCATGAACGTGGTCTTCAACACGAAATGACAGGTGCCGCCAGCGGCCAGGCGTCAGCGGGGACGGATCACGACCGCCAGCCCCTGGTTCCTCCCCAAGGCGTGCCGCAGCACCGTTGACGACACGACGCGCCGCTCCTCCCGCCTGACACCGGTTCGCGTCTGAACCTGCGCATCGTCGAAGTACAGCACCGCGGTGTACTGGCGGCCCTCCTCCAGAAAGCTCAGAGGGATCTCGACCGCCCGCCCCTGCTCGCCCGTGAGCGAAGCCACGAACCACTGCTGCCCTTTCCGCCTGGCCATCGTGGCGTACTCGCCGATCTTCCCTTCCAGCACCTTTGTGTCGTCCCAGGTCACGGGCAGCGCGTCGAAGAAGTCCAGTTCGGGCTCCTCTCCAATCACGCCGTCGCTGCTCCCCGCCCCTCCGGCCTGCCGGGGCGACGCGGCGGGGCGGTCGTACCAGTAGAGAAACTGCCACGGGCTGTAGAGCAGCACCGACTTCGCGAGTTGTGACGCATGCGAGCCCATGGTCCGGACCCTCGGCGCGAAGTAGCAGATGGTATTGTCGCCCGCGCCAGCCAGCATGCGCGTGAAGAGCGTGATCAGCGTGTGGCGGTTGTCAGGGCTCTCTTCGTCGCCGCGGATGCCTTCGACGGTCATCAGGTTGGGATACGTCCGTTCGTAGCCCGTCGGGCGGTACTCGTCGTGCACGTCCACCATGAGCCGGTGCGCCGCCGCCTTGCGCACCGCTTCGTGCACCCAACTCGTCCACCGCTGCGATCCCACCTGGACGAACCCGAATTTGAGCCCTTTGACCCCCCATGACCGGTAGAGCGGGAGGATGTCGTCGATCTGGCGCTCGAGGGCGCGGCGGTTCACGTACAGGATGACGCCGATGCGCTTGCTCTCTGCGTACTGAATGAGGCGCGGCAGATCCAGCGGACCGGCAGAGCGTCGCGGATCGACATCGACCGCCAGGGCGCTCGACGACTCGCTATCCTCCGGCCCGTACCATCCCGCATCGAACTCGACGTACTGAAGACCGCGCGCCGCAGCGAAGTCCACGCAGGCCAGCCCGCCTTGCGTTGTCAGCGTCACGTCCCGGATCACCTTCCCCGGCTTGATCCAGGAGACATCTCCGATCGCCGGCGGATCGTTCAGATTGAGCACGAGGTAGTTGCGCTCGAGCAGCTGGGCGGGCGACGCGCCGATCATGACGTAGCGCCACGGAGAGGCCGCGGGAAGCGCGAGCCGGACCTCGCCGGAGAGGCGGGACTCGAGCGCCGGCGAGGGCCCGGCGACCGCTGAGAACTTCATGCGCGCGAAATCGACGAGCTTCGCCTCGCCGAGGGCGACGTGCAGGCCGGCGCCCATCTCCACCACCAGCGGCCGCTCGCGATCGTTCCCCATCGCCGAGATGGGCAGCCTCTCGTATCGTCCCTGCGCGGCCGGCACCACCCAGGCCGGAAAGTCCTGCTCGAAGACGAACCGGCTGCGCTCCTCCAGCAGGACGGATTCGCGGCGGCCTTCGGAGGGCTGGACGACGTACTGGAACGCCACGCCTTCGTTGTAGGCGCGAAACGTCATCTCGACGGCGCGGTGCGGAGGCCGCGTCTCCGAGAGCGACAGCACCACCTGATTGTAGGAGTCGGGGACGACGCGTCGTTCGCCGTACACGGGGTTCCACTGTCCGGCCGCGCGAGATCGCGTCACGGCGGCAACGCGAAGGTGCTCGCCAAACGCGGGCTCGTCACGGAAGGTGAGGGCGAAGGCCGACGGCAGCAGGATGGTCCGGCCGTCGTGGGCGAGCGCGTAGCCGCAGTGCCCATCGGTGTCCTGGAGCACGCCGGCGACGAGGATGGTCCTCCCGTCGGGGCTTCTCAACTCGACCGACTGCTCCTGGCGGGGGGCCGTGCCGGTGAGGAGGACTGCACAAGCGAGCGCCGCAATGCGTGTCACGCCGTTCATCACCCTGCCCTCCTCGCCGCCAGCGGCGGCCTGATTCTACCGCCACCCGCGCCGTAGCATCGACCTCAACCAACCCGTGACAGGCTGGCGCCTCGTCGCTGTCAGGGCGACAGCGCTGCCGAGCGCGGTTCGTAGGCATGCATCCAGAAACGCCGTGAGCAAACGGATGATTCAGCGCACGTCTTCCTTGGCAACTGGACCGTCCGTGTGGTGATTCCCGCTTGCTTCTGGAAGTGCGCTGGCGTCAGCCGCCTTCAGTTTGGAGCAGTCGGATCGTCCCGTTCATCGGCAGCGCCGCCAGCGTCCGGCCGTCGGGCGAGAACTTCACGCCATAGACCTGCACCGGGAACGGAATCGTCAGAACGCTGTCCCCGTTTTCTGGAAGCCAGAGCCGTACCGTTTGATCGGCCGAGGCGGAGGCGAGCCGCGAGCCATCGGGCAGGAAGTCCAACCCGTAAACAAGCTCGGTGTGACCATTCAGCACGCGGAGCGGCTTCCCGGACGGAAGCTCCCAGAGGCGAATCTCCCGGTCGGATCCGCCGGTGGCCACCAGGCGCCCTGATGGGTGGAAGGCAACCGCGTACACGCCGCCCACGTGGCCGCCGAGGGTGACGACGTCGGCGCCTGACGAGACATCGATTACCCGGGCTTCGCCGCCGGTCCAGCCAACGACGACCCACTGGCAGTCTGGGCTGAAGGCCGCGTCATAAATCTCGCCTTTGCCCCCAGCGATGGTGTGGATGAGGCGCCCGGTCGCCGCGTCCCAGATCTTCCCTGTCGGTCTGGACGACGGACAGAAGACCCACCGCCCGTCCGGACTCCATGCAATGCCCGCTGCTCTGCCGTCTTTTACCTCCTCCCACGTTTCGACGACATCGCCTGTCCGGGCATCGACCAGCCGCAGCCGGCCGTCATTTCCGCCCGAGACCAGCCGCTGCCCGTCGGGGCTGAATGCCACGGCGTTTGCCGACGTGTCGTGAATGGGTCTTCCCCATACCTGGCGGCCTGTAGCCGTCTCCCAGAGCGTGAGACGCCCCCCCCATGCAGCGGACGCGGCCCGGGTGCCATCCCGCGAATAGTCGAAGCCGTAGACATCCGCGGGGTGTTTCCACACGGTCCCGCTCAGGTCCGCGAGTCCGGTGTCCCACCAGCGCAGCGTGCCGTCGGCCGCGGCGCTCACGAGCCTGGCTCGATCAGGGGTCACGACCAGCGCCGTCACTGAAGCCGTGTGGCCGTGCAGCACGCGCACGGGCGCACGAGTGCGCGCGTCCCAGAGGCGAATCGACTCGTCGCTCGATCCGGTGGCCACCCACCCGCCGGCCGGATCGAACACTGCGGCGTTCACCCACCGCGAATGCCCGGCGAGCTCGGACACCAGCTTCGCCTCCGCGGAGCTGTAGAGCCGCGCCATGCCGTCCTTCGACGCCGCCACGAGCGTCTGGCCGTCTGGCGAGTACGCCACGCTCTGCATTGCCGGATAGGTTCCCTGGAGCATCCCGAGCCGAACCTCGGCAGCCGGCTTCCCGTCGCCAGGTATCGGAAACAGGCCGATCCACCCGTCCCAGGTTCCGGCCGCCAGCTGTCTTCCATCGCCACGAAACGCCACGGCGGTGATGGGCTTCACGCCGTACTCCGACTTCCAGACCAGCTCCTGCCGATCCACGTTCCAGAGGTGCAACCAGCCGATCACCCCTCGGCCCGGCTCGACGGTCCACGTTCCCGCCGCCAGCAACGTTCCATCGGGGCTCCAGGCCAGGGCACCCGTGCCATTGCCGGTCTTCTCGAAGCGGTGCAGCTCCTTCTGTTGGTCGACATCCCACACCCGGACGGTGCCGTCCGATCCCAGCGTGGCCAACTGGGCGCTGCGCGGGCGGAACGCTGGCGACCACGCCGTGGCCGCATGCCCCACAAGCGTGGCGCCGGGATCCCCGGTCGCGGCATTCCAGAGCCTCACGGTCTTGTCGCTCGACGTCGTCGCCAGCCAGCGATTGTCGGCGCTGACGGCGAGGCCGGTCACAGGCGCGTCGTGCGCCCTGCGCTCGATCAGGCTCTGGTCCGCCGTCGCCTGGAGATAGCGCCACTCCCACCCGCGGTAGATGGCTGGTGCTTCGGCCAACCATCGTCTGGCGGCCGACGTTTCGTGCAGACGCAGGGCGCCGTCCGCTGCCGCAACCGCGGCTCGGTAGAGACGCCAGTCGTCGGCGGGATCCGCTGCGGAATGCCCGCCCGCTGTGGCCCCCACCCACGGGAGAAGCGCCAATGCGCACATCCAGGTCAATCTTGTGCGTTCAACCCTCACTCACACCTCCGATAGCATCCATCCTAGAGGCTCGGCCCCGCGGCGGGATTGGACGAAAGCGAACTTACTCGACCATCATGGCCTGGGTGCTCGGATCCCGAAGCGCCAGAAACTCGGTCGGCGTGGCCCCGGTGAAGAGCCTGAAGTCCCGGTTGAAGTGCGGCTGATCGTAGTAGCCGCAGTAGGCGGCAATGCGGCCCCAGTCGATGCGGCGTGCGCGACGGATTTGCTCGACCGACCGGGAGAATCGCACGAGTCTGGCCAGCTGCTTCGGCGCAAGTCCGATTTGCTCCCCGAGCTGTTTTTCGAGGTACCTGGCGCTGCATCCCAGCTCTTCCTTCAACTCGCGCGCCGCAATCTGGCCTCCAGTCCGGAAGATCCGGTTGGCGGCGCGGCAGGCTGTTGGGTGCGGCCGCCGGCCGCTTCGGATGCGCTCGCGCAGGAAGTCTTCGAACAGCAGGAATCGCCCGGCAACCGACGGAATTCCCTCCAGCCGGCCGGCCAAGTCGTCCGCCAGCCCGGCGAGGACCGCGTCGAGAGGGACGACGCGGTTCGTAATGTCCTGGCCGCAGACGCCGAGCAGCGGTCCCGCGTAGGCGGGCCGGAGACTGGCGGCAATGAGCCTCGCCGGTGTCGGGCTTTCAACCTCCAGACAGGCGGTCTGCAGCCCCGAGACCCACGAACGCTGGAAGAACAGCGGCTCCTGCGGCCGGCCGATCTGATGGATGGTCTGCCGCCCGCCGAAGTTGATTATCAACTCTACGGTTTCACGAGGAAGAACCCGTTCGCGGAACGCCGACGTCTGTGCGTCGGTGGCCCACAGCCCGGCGACCGCCTCAGCAAGGTCTGGCGACGGCGTCCAGAGCCACAGCCGCCAAGGCCCGGCCGTGGACTCGAACGTCAGGCACACGATCCGCCCGGGAATTGCGTCCGAGGGCGCACGGGGACGTCGCGCGTTCGCCATTGCTGCAATCTGCACGTCTGCGGGATGAATCACAAAATACCACAGCCGTAGCGATGAGCGGCGAAGTCGTTTGTTCCGGCCCGATGACACGCACAACCAGGCGCGAGCTCGCGAGCGGGGCGAGGAACCCCGACTCCCGCCCGACTCCCGCGCGCCTGACTCCACGAGTCGGCCCTCGAGTCCGCGCGGGGCGCCGGATGCGGAACTCGGGTACCATCACGGTATGGTGAAGCTCCTTCTCGTGTTCGTGGCGTACGCAATCGCGCTGGCCGCCGCCCTCGCGAGGGCGGGATACCGGTCGCGGGGCGCGCAGCCCGCCGGACCGGCAGGAGCGCGTCCGTCGCGGCTTCTGATCGTGGGAGCCACCGGCGGGACGGGCCGCCAGCTCGTGGCCCAGGCCCTGGAACGCGGGCACCAGGTGACGGCCCTCGCCCGGGATCCGGCCGGGCTTCACATCAGCCATCCGCGCCTGACGGTGGTGCAGGGGGATGTGCTCGACGCGGGGGCCGTCGACCGCGCGGTGCAGGGCCAGGAGGCGGTGCTCTGCGCGCTCGGGCACAACAAGTTCTTCTACCCCACGCGCATCCTGTCGGAGGGCACGCGGAACATCGTCCGGGCGATGGAGGCGCACGGCGCCCGGCGGTTTGTCTGCGAGACGTCGCTCGGTATTGGCGACAGTGCAGGGCGCATGGGCCTCTACTACACGTTCTTCGTGATCCCGCTCATCCTGCCGTTCTACTTCTGGGACAAGACCCGCCAGGAGCGGATTGTCGCGGCCAGCGCCCTGGATTGGATCATCGTGAGGCCTGGCGCGCTGACCAACGGGCGGGCGCGAGGCGCCGTCCGGCACGGGAGGTCCGTGGGGAACCTCCTGTGGACCGTGCGCGTGCCGCGTGCGGACGTGGCGGCGTTCATGCTCGACCAGCTCGCGTCCGAGACCTATCGCTGCGCGGCGCCGGGCGTCTCTTCATAGAGGCCGTCGCGCCCGTGACGGAACGATGTGTGTCGGGCGGACGGAGGGTGGCGCCGGGAGGTAGCATAATGCTACCATTCGCGCATGGGCCAGCCGGTGAAGCTCTCCGACGCGCTCGTCCTTGACGCCAGGCTGACCGGCCAGGTCGCTGAACGATCCATCGCCGGGCAGATCGAGTTCTGGGCCAACCTGGGCCGCGCCATCGAGCCGCTGCTGCAGGGGGCCCGCGCCCTCGCCCTGTGCCGGGCCGCGGCCAGCCGCCCGTTGTCGTCCGCCCTGGCGTCGGTCGACAGCGCGGCCGGCCGCCGGCGGGTGGCCGACTACCTGGCGGCGCGGCCGTTCCCGCACTACGAGACCGCACCCGGCCGCCCCGGCCTGCTCGTCCGCATCGACGCTGACGGGTCCCGCACGGTCGGGCGGTTCGTCAACCGACGCTTCCAGGCCGCGAGGACCCGCAAGCGGTGACGCCGCCCGTCGACCGCCGTCCGGTCGTGGTGGCGCTGGCCGGTCCGAACGGCGCCGGCAAGACCACCTTCTACCACGCCCACCTCGCCCAGAGCGGCCTCCGCCTGGTCAACGCCGACCTGCTGGCCGATGAGCTCGGCCTCGAGCCGTACGCCGCGGCCGGCGCCGCGGAGGCCGTGCGGCGTCAACTGCTGGCCCAGCGGGAGAGCTTCGTGTTCGAGACGGTCTTCTCGGACCCGGTCGGGGCCAAGGTGGAGTTCCTGAAGGAGGCCAGCCGTGCCGGCTGTACGGTGGTGGTCTGCTTCATCGGCCTGTCGGGGCCGGAAATCTCGGACCAGCGCGTGGCGATGCGCGTCTCCCAGGGAGGGCACGACGTCCCGGTGGCCAAGCTGAACGCGCGGTTCCCCCGCACCATGGCGAATCTGGCACGGGCGATCCGGGAACTGCCCGCGGTGTTCGCGTACGACAACGACGACCTCCGGCGGCCCTTTCGCCGGGTTGCGGTCTTCAAGCACGGCCGCGCCACGTTCATGACCAAGGCTCCGCCCGCCTGGCTGACCGCGGCCGTGCCCTGATCCGGGACGGCCTCTGGGGCGCGCACGAAGTTCCCAGGTCGACCACCATCTCGGGCAGGCCAGGCTACGACTGGTGCCGCTTCTCGTGGTGCAGGATGAGATACGCCAGCGCCGGGAGCAGCACCAGCGCGCCGACCATGTTCATCACGAACAGAAACGCCAGCAGCAGGCCCATGTCCGCCTGGAACTTGAGCGGCGAGAACATCCAGGTCGCAAGACCGGTCGCGAGGATCATGCCGGTGAAGAACACGCCGTTGCCCGTCACTTCGAGTGTCTTGAAGTACGCCTCGCGCACCGTCTCGCCCGCCCGGTAGTAGCTGCGGAACCGGCTGTAGAGATAGATGCCGTAGTCCACGCCGACACCGACGCCCAGCGCCGCCACGGGCAGCGTATTGACCTTCAGCCCGATCTCGAGCAGGGTCATCAGCGCATACGACAGGGTCGAGACAAGGCCCAGCGGGATCAGGATGCACAGCGTGGCGCGCACGGACCTGAACGAGATCAGGCACAGCAGGATGACCGCCCCGAATACGCAGACCATGATCGGCCATTGCGCCGCCGCCACGGCCTCGTTTGTCGCCGCCATCACGCCGACATTCCCCGTCGCCAGCCTGAACGACACGTCCGGATTGCCGTGCTCCGCCTCGAACTGTTTCACCGCGGCCACGATCTCCTCGATTGTCTCGGCCTTGTGGTCGCGGGTGAAGAGCATGACGGGCATCACGCTGCAGTCGGCGTTCAGCAGCCCGCTCGACGTCGGCACGTACGTCACCGACTGCGTCAGCACCGACTGGTTCCGGGCGAGCACCCGCCACTTCGGCGATCCTTCGTTCCAGCCGGCGTTCAGCGTCTTCGCGAGGCCGGGCAGATCAACGGCGGACTGGACGCCCGGCAGGTTCACCATGCGCCACGAGAAGTCGTCGATTGTCGTCATCACGGCGTGGTCGACGCACCCCTGCGGCTTCGTCTCGACAATCACGTTCAGCACGTCGACGCCGATCGAGAACTTCGACGTCACCACGGCCGTGTCGGTGTTGTAGCGGGAATCCGCCCGCAGCTCCGGCACCCCCCGGTGGAGATCGCCGACCTGCACCTGGCCGCCCTTCCAGGCGCCGAAGATGCCGAGCACGACGGCCAGCGTCACGATGATGATCGCCGGGACCCGCGTCGCCACGCGCGAGAAGCGGCGCCAGAGCGGCTCCATCAGGCGCCCCCGCCGGTGCAGGCGGTCGGGGTAGCGCGCATCGAACTGGACGTAGGACAGCGCGACGGGCAGCAGCAGCAGATTGGTGAGGATGATGGCCGCCACGCCGATGCCCGCCGCGATGGCGATCTCCTGGATGACCCGGATCTCGATGAACAGGATCGCGACGAACCCGACGACGTCCGTGGCCAGCGCGGCGAAGCCCGGCACGAGCAGGCGGCGGAAGCTCCTGCGCGCCGCCGTCATGCGGTCGGCGCCGTCGAAGACTTCCGACCCGAACGAACTGATCATCTGGATGCCGTGGCTCACGGCGATGGCAAACACCAGGAACGGCACCAGAATCGACATCGGGTCGATCCCGAAGCCGAGCAGGTTGATCACGCCCAGCTGCCAGACAACGGCCAGGGCCGCGCACATCAGGACCAGGAACGACAGCCGGTGCGACTGCGCGTACAGGAACACCAGCCCGCCGGTCAGGAAGAAGCTGCCGAGGAAGAAGAGCACCACCCGCTGCGCGCCGGAGGCCATGTCGCCCATCACCTTGGCGAACCCGATGATGTGCACGTCCACCACCGAGCCGGGCACGACGTCGGCGTCGAACTTCTCCCGCACGCGCGTTTCGATGTCTTTCGCCACCGCGAGGAAGTTGAGCCGCTCCCGCGTCGTCGGATCGAACTCCAGGAGTTCTGCCGAGATGATGGCGCCCGAAAAGTCGTTGGCGACCAGCCGCCCGACGATGCCGGCCTTCAGGATGTTGCGCCGGACCGCCGCCAACCCCTCGGGCGTCGTCGTGAAATCTTCGGGAATGACATCGCCAGCCGCGATGCCGTCCTCGACGACCTCGGTGTAGCGCACGTTCGGCGTGAACAGCGACTGCACGCGCGCCCGATCCACGCCCGGCAGAAAGAACACCTCGTCGGTCGCGCCCTTCAGCGCCTCGAAGAACCCGGGCGTGAACATATTGCCGTCGCGGGCCACAATCGCGACCAGCAGCCGGTTCGCTCCGCCGAACTCCTGCTGGTGCTTGACGAAGGTGGCCATGTACGGGTGCTTGAGCGGCAGTTGCTTGGCGAAGCCCGCGTCGATGTGCAGGCCCGTCGCCGACCAGACAAAGCCCAGCGTCGCCAGGACGAACAGGCCGATTACGACGGGTCGGTGGCCGAACAGCAGGTGCTCGAGGCGCGCGGCAAGGGTGGGCTTCGGCATGGCGTGGCTCGGCTAGCGGGGGATGTCGATGCGCCGTACGCCGCCTTCGCCGAAGAGCAGGAGCGTGCCCGGGGCTGCCTGGGCCAGCGCGACGATGGCTTTCCGATCGGGCAGGTCCTGCTTGCGGACCGCGGCGCCCTCTCCTTCGCTCCAGAGGAGCGTGCCCGCCATGCCGCCCACGACGAAGCGACCGGAGCCCAGATCGAGCGCGCAGGTCAGTGTTTCCTCGGTGCCGGTCACGATCGGCGTCCAGGAGCGGCCTCGGTCCGCCGACCGGTAGAGGTGGCCGCGCAGCCCGAAGGCGATCAGCGACCCGTCCGGCCGGGGCAGCAGGCCGAAGAACGACCCGTCGTACGGCGACGGCAGCGGTTGCCACGTGGCCCCTCTGTCGTCGGAGCGGTACAGGTGGCCCGCTTCACCCGCCAGGAAGAGGGTGCCGTCGGCGGCTGCGGCAATCTGGTTCAGGTGGGCGTCGTCCCCGCCGTGCACGGTGCTCGGCGCCCAGGTGTCGCCGCCGTCGCGTGTGGCGAGCAGCCCGCCGTACGCGCCGACCGCCAGCCCGGTCCGCGCGTCGGCGAACCATACGTCGAGCAGGGGTCTCTCGCGCTCCGGGGCGTTGTGCACGCGCTGCCACGTGAGCCCGCCGTCGCGGGTCCGGACGATGACCTCGTCATGGCCGACCGCCCAGCCAAGACGCCCATCGTGCATGAACACGCCCGTGAGGAGGGCCCGGGTCTCGACCTCGGACTGGCGCCAGGACTGGCCCTCGTCGGTCGAGACCAGGATGTGCCCGCGCTCGCCGACGGCCACCACGAGGCCGTCCCGCGCCGCCGCGTCGAGCAGCAGCGAGGAGGCGGCCAGCGGCGCCCTGGCCGCGCGTTCGCGGGCTTCGCCGGTCTGCCCGGCCGCCGCGGCCGGAATGAGGCACACCATCAGCGCCAGCGCCGCCGCGCCCGGCGGCACCGGCGTTTGCGTCAGGCGCCCGGAGAGAACAGGCACGATCAGCGCACGCCCTCCACGCGCAGCGCATCGGCCGTGAAGTCGGCCTCGGTGCGCTTCAGGTTGAAGTTGTGGGGCCGGCTCTCGTTGAAGAGCCCCATCACGAGGTAGCGCCCGGCCTGCAGGTCGGTGTGCACCTCGGCGGAGGTCCAGGTGAGCGGCACGTTGTAGAAGTTCATCACGTGCCCTTCGGACACGCGCCACAACTGGTCGCGGTTGTCGTACTGATCGACGACGAGGGCCGACCAGCTGTCTTCGTCGATGTAGAACACCCGCTTCTTGTAGATGTGGCGCTCGCCCGGCCCGAGCGTCGCCTCGACGACCCACACCCGGTGCAGTTCGTAGCGCAGGTGCTCGGGGTTCATGTGCAGCGGCGTGACGATGTCCTTGTTCTTCAGCCTCGGGTCCTGCAGCCGGTAGCTGTTGTACGGCACGTAGACCTCGCGCTTGCCCACGAGCTTCCACTCGTAGCGGTCCGGCGCCCCGTTGAAGAGGTCCAGTTGGTCGGTGGTCCGCATGTTGTCGGCGGCGGTGCCCGGGTTGTCGTACGCCACCTGGGGGGCGCGCCGCACGCGGCGCTGTCCCGGGTTGTAGAGCCACCTGGTCGAGCGTCTCGTGCACGAGCAGGATCCCGCCCGCGAGGCGCGCCGGCCCCGTGACGGTCTGCTTGAAGTAGACGAGGCGGTTGTTCAGCGTGGCGGGCGTCGTGGCCGGCAGGGCGTAGACGACCATCGATTCCTCTTCGAAGGTCACCTCCGTGAACTGGCCGCCGCGCGTCGGCGCCGCCTGCGTGAGCCAGCGGGCCATGGTCTCGCCGCGGTACCGCAGCAGGTGGTTCCAGATCACCTCCGAGCCGGACTTCGGCATCGGGAACGGCGGGCCGGCCAGGGCGCCGTCGACGCCGTTGCCGTTGTTGACCAGCTTCGCCGTTCCTGCGTTGCGGGCCGTGGCGTCGTAGATCCGCTGCGGCGCGGAGGCCGAGCGGCGGCTCGGGTACACGTGCAGCTTGAACGAGGGGTACGTCTTCAGCATCGCCTTGTGGCCCTCGGAGAGCTGGGCGGCGTACTGGCCCGCGTTCTGCTGCGTGATGGTGAAGAGCGGCTTGTCCGCCGCGAACGGATCGACGTAGTGCCGGCCGGGCACATAGCCGGCGGGAGGCTTCGTCACGCCGCCGTCCCAGGCGGGGATCGTGCCGGCGGCATTGCCGGCCTTCTCGCCGCCGAGCGGCGTCAGGGTGGCAGGAAGGGACCCGCCCTGTTGCGCATGGACCGCCGTGAACGCCGCCAGCGCGGCGATCAGGACGAGTGAGAGGACCGCGACAAGTCGTGCCGTGCTGCGCATGGGCTCTGCCTCAGAATGAATACTTGATGTTGGCCGCGATGAAATCGCGGTCGTTGATCAGGTTGTACCGGTCTGCCCCCATGAAGTTCGTGTAGCTGAGGTCGAACTCCCAGTTGATGCGGTACTGGAACCCCAGGCCGAGGGTAAGCGACTTGCGGCCCTCGATGAAGTTCCCGCCCGGACCGGGCGAGATGCCCGAGACGTCCTGGGCGAACGAGAAGCGGGGGACCATCGACACCGCGCCGAACGCGTTGTTGTACTCGAAGCGCCCGGCCAGCACGTAGCCCCAGGCGCTCGAGGTCGGAAACGCCGAGGCGGGCTCGGTGCCGGGCTGGATCCCGGCCGTCTGGAACACCGGATTGCCGCTGGTGTAGGTGCCGGGCCCGTCGAGCCGCAGCACGCTCTGGTCCGGCAAGTCGTGCACCGCGCTCCACGCGCCTTCGGCCACGAGCACCACCTGGTCGGCGCCCAGGCGCTGGCTGAAGGCCTTCGTGCCCGTCACCTGGAACTGCGTGGTGTCGAAGCGGCGGAACCCGTCGATCTGCTGCGAGAAGCCGTAGGCGCCCGCCTGGTTCTCTCTCGCCAGCAGATTGCCCAGCCCGATGAGCGGCGCAAGCTGCGGCAGCGGCGGCAGCAGGCGCAGCGGCGTCAGGGCCGCGTAGAGGAGCTCGGCATCGTCCACCTGCAGCGGCACATCCCAGCGGTGCGAGACCTCGCCCTGCAGCGCGATGCCCGTCCGGCTCAACTGGGTGTTGAAGCTGGCGCCAAGGAGTTGGATGTCCTCTGGATAGACGAGGAAGTAGTCGGCCGTCGCGGCGTAGTTGCCCGCGAACAGCCCGTTGGCCGTTCCGGTCCGTGCGCTGAGCAGCGGCAGGCGGCTGTGGTAGTTCAGGAAGTAGAGGCCGAACTCCGTGTCGCCAAGCGCCGGGGCGAACCCGCGGAACGCCACGCCGTACTGCCCGTCGTCGCGGGCCTTGAGGTCCTCGCTGCGCTTCGGCACGGCGGTACCGACGGGGCTGAACGTGGGCGGCAGCGGCGGGTGGCCGACGGCCACCGTGTCGGGCACGGAGCCGAAGCCGAGCATGACTTTCGACGCGCCCGCCCCCGCGAAATCGGCCGTGCTGAAGTAGCTGCCGACCGGGTCGATCTGGGTCTCTTCCCAGGCGTACTGGTAGAAGGCTTCGAACGACGTGTTGGCGGACGGCTTGATGCTGAACTTGACGGCGCCCACCGGCAGCAGGGCGTCGCGCAGTTCGGCCCCGGGCACGCGCAGGACGCTGACATCGACCGGGTTGACGGCATTGATGCCGCCCTGGATGAACGTGCTCTCGCCCCAGTTGATCACCTGCCAGCCGCCGCGGACTTCGCCGGCGCGCGAACCCGCCTTGAAGCGCCACCACAGGAAGGCGTCCCGGAATTCCGCGCGGGCGCCAACGCGTTCCTTGGCCGCGTCGGTGAGCGGCGTGCGGGCCCGGTCGCCGTTCTGATTGACGAAATCATAGAAGGCGAAGCCGCGGACGAAGCCGCCCACCAGCTGTTTGTAGCTGAACTCGAACTCGCTGGTGATCTTCGCGGCGTTCGTGAACAGCCCCTTCTTGTAGTTCTGGTTGCCGTCGTCGCCATTGACCGAGAACGCCGTCCCCCCGGCGGCGACGCCGATGATGCGCTTGTCGGGATCGGCAACCCTGAACCCAAGGCCATACGTCAGCGTATTGCCCCAGCTCCACTTGAAGTTGGATGGCGGCTTGTCGGCCGGCGTGCTTGCCTGTTCGCCGGCCGCCTGGGCCGACTGGACGGCCGCCTGGGCAGGCGGCACGGGCGCCGAGGCCGACTGGCCCGCGGCGGCGGCGGGCAGGACTCCGAGCAGGACCGCCAGCAGAAGCGCGCCGAGGCGCGCCGGCCTGCCGGCGTGGGTGTGCGATGGGACAGACGATGGCATGGGGCCCCCAAAGGAAAGACGAGTTCTCGTCAGACGTCCGCCTCGCGATCGGGCCACCCGGGGGCGCAGGCGGCAGGGCCGGTCAGGAGACGGGACGGCTGGAAAGCCGAACGGTAATTGTAGCAGGGGTGAAGGATGGCAGAGAGGAGGATTCGAACTCCGGCCGGATGGAGGAAGAGGGCCTCCTCATCGGCGATAGGCCAGGCGGCGGAACCTGATGTATAACCGGAACTCAGGGTCCACAGGAACAGCACCGCGTTGCGGGGCCGGACGTCGCGGGCACGGAAGCCCGGAAGGTGGTCGCCATGCCGGAGTTTCGGGACATCATCGCCGGGCATCTCGAGGCGCGCGCCGACATGCCCTGGCTGACGCTCATCTCGGGTGAGAGCGCGACGCCCTTCACCATCAGGCAGATTGCCGAGCGCACGTACGACTACTGCGCCTTCTACCGCGCGGCGGGGGTGGCCGAGAACGACACAGTCGTGATCATTCTCCGCGAGTCGCTGGATCTTGTCGCGGCGTTCTTCGCGGGGATCGTGTGCGGCGCGCTTCCGGCCTACTACTTCTACCCGTCGCCCAAGCAGTCGGCGGACCTGTTCCTCTCCTCCATCGACACGCTGCTGCTCTACAACGAAGTCAAGCTCATCGTCAGCTACCCGGAAGTGATTTCGGTCCTCAAGAACCATCACCGGATTTCGGTCCCGGAATTCGTGGGCTTCTACGAGACCACAGAGGTGCCGGCGCTCGGCAGGTCGAACCTCGACGACTTCCCGGCCCCGATGCACGAGGCGTTCCTGCAGTTCTCGTCGGGCACGACGGGCGCCAAGAAGGGGGTCAAGATCTCGACGAAGGCGCTCCTCAACCAGGTGCGCGCCTATGGCGAGTTCGTGCATTACGGCCCGGGCGACAAGGTGGTGTCGTGGCTGCCGCACTATCACGACATGGGGCTGATTGCGTGCATCCTCATGCCGTTCGTCACGGGCGTCCCCGTGTACATGATGTCGCCGTTCGAGTGGGTCATGCACCCGCGGCTCCTGCTGGAGTGGCTGGCCCGGGTGAAAGGCACGCACGTCTGGCTCCCCAACTTCGCCCTCGGCCATCTCGCCCGATCCTGCTCCGAAGATGACCCGGCCGAGTTCGACCTGTCCAGCGTGAGGCACCTCGTGTGCTGCTCGGAGCCGGTGCTCAAAGGCACGGTGGACGCCTTCGTCGAGCGGTTCTCGGCATCCGGCATCAACGCGGGCCGCCTCCAGAACTGCTACGCGATGGCGGAGAATACGTTTGCGATGACGTCGACCCGCCAGGGCCCGATCCGGTTCCTATCCGTGGATCAGGAGCTCTTCCGGAAGGAGCATCGCATCCGCCCCGCCGGCGACGGGAGGCCCATTGCCAGCGCCGGCGTTCCGCTGGCGAACATCACGATCGAGATTCGATCAGACGCGGGGGAGACGCTGCCGGAGAATCACGTCGGCGAGATCCTGATCCACAGCGACTGCATGCTGGACAGCTACCACAACAACTGGGAAGAGACGCAGCGGGCG